>SVGC01000004.1 GCA_015056495.1 Butyrivibrio sp. | reverse complement strand
TTTCTCGCAAATCTAATCCTAACATGAAAGTAGGTGCTTTTCCTTTTTTATTTTTCCGAATCTATATTTACCCTAATGTGTTTTCAAGGGCTCCACTCATGCTCATCTACCCTCACAGCACTTACTGTAAATCTCACATCTGAATCATAAGAACAGCAAATGCAAAAAGAATCTGCGCACCAATGTACCTCACATCATCTGCAACATTAAAAACTCTTACATAAGGACAACGAAAGACTACGATAACAACAGAAAGAATTATCGATTCTTAATATGCTATAATAAACTGGTATTACTAATATTAAACCTTATTTTCTTAAGAGTGAGGAACTATGATAAGAAATAACGATTTTACTCTTGAATATATCGGCGACACTCCTTGTCTGCTAACGCATGGTCAAAGCGCAGCAGATAGGAAGAAAAGCTTATTTCTAAATGATACCGGTGTTTTTATCTGGAATTTACTCTCCAAAGATCTGACAATTGAAGAAATCTTTGATAGTTGATATGAACACTTTGAGATAGACGAGGCAGATCGCCCTGACGCAAAGTGTTCAATTCAAAGCTTTATGGATTCCCTTTGTTATTCAGGAATGGTTATAGATACTGATTTTTATAAAAAGCTTAAACTCAAAAAATATGTCAGCATGAATATTGCCGGTATCTGCGTAAATCTGTTCGGCAAGGAAGAACTGTTTGATGATAGCTTTATGTCTTTTGCCGATGATGAATACACTTGCTCAGCTGATAAAACCCAGAATATTTATGTCTATCATATTGCACCTGTAATACATAAATCCGGTGAACTGATCATTCGTGATAAAGAGGTATCCATCATAAAAACATGTGATGAATATATTCTCATTTTCCCGTTATGGGAGCATGTTGACGAGCTTCATATATCACCGGACGGACAGAAGGTATCTATTTTTGTTAAAGATACTGATAATGCCAAGGAAGAAGTATTCTGGGCTATTCGTCACGCTTTCCTTTATATGGCAAGAATCCATAACTTATTTGCCATACATTCTGTTTCCGTAGAGTATGATCACAAGGCTCTTCTCTTTTCTGCCGGATCCGGGATCGGCAAAAGTACACATGCAGCGCTTTGGAATAGGTTGTACGGCGTAAGACAGATCAATGGCGATTTGAATCTATTGGGAAAATGTGATGATGGCAAAATATATGCGTATGGCATGCCATGGTGTGGAACTTCAGGAATCTATGATGCTAAAGACTATGAGCTTAAAGGAATAGTACTGCTTCGTCAGGATCCTAAGAATTTTGTAAGTCATTTGCAGCCGGAAGCTAAAGCTCTGGCTATTATGAACCGAATCATCTCTCCGATGTGGAATAGTGAGATGACCTTAAGCGTTATTCGCTTCGCGCAGGAAGTTAGCGCTGACTATCCTGTATGGAATTACAGCTGCAACACCTCAGATGATGCAGCTGCATTCATAAAGTCCCAAATCGATAGTACAACAGCTTAAGTATTCAGGCGATGCTTTCCATCTCGCTGATTTCCTCATCAGATAACTTACAACAGTTGCCGTTTCTGATAGCATATACTCTATCGCATTGTTTTAATACTGAAGGTCTATGTGTAGTAATAATAGTGGTCCTAGGATATTCATCTGCCATGATATTCTTAAGGACCTCTTTTTCTGTCCATACATCAAGAGCAGAGGTTGCTTCATCCAGAAGAAGTATAGGCGACTGTCTAAGGATTGCTCTGGCAATAGACAACCTCTGGGCCTGTCCCTCTGAAAAGCCACTGCCGTGCTCTCCCATCTCACTGTTTATGCCTTCAGGAAGTTTCTTGACAAAGTCCCACGCGCAAGCCATTTTCAGGGCTTTGATGATTTCGTCATCCGTTGCATCCTTTTTTACATTTCTCATATTTTGAGCTATAGTTCCCGAGAACATTGTATTTCCTTGTGGAACATACGCAAAAAGACTTCTCGTTGCAGCTGTTGCATAGAGACTATCTTCAAGTTCCCCATCACCTGTCGTTATACGCACCTGTCCCTCACCGGGTCTTATTATAGCAAGAAGAAGTCTTAGCATAGTTGTCTTTCCTTCGCCTGAAGGTCCGACAAATGCAACTGTCTCATGAGGATTAGCATTAAATTCAGCCTTGGAAAAGACATTTTCTGCACCTTCGTAAGCAAATGACACGTTCCTGGCTTCTACTCCTATTCCCTTACCTGCATGCTCCTGTCCAAATCTTTCAACCTCTTCGGCATTGGAATAATCATCTCTTGGAAGGTCCAGTATGCTTTTAACTCGGTCAGCTGAGTTAAACAAGCTAAGAGATGTTGGTACAAAACTGATAAGATTAGAAACTGAGCCTGTAAGAGAACTTGAAAGGCCTATAAACATGGTCATTGTTCCGTATGTGATAGCTCCGCTCCAAACCTTGTATACGCCCCATGCCTGTGCAGAGTAGGATACAAGCATAGATACAAATGTCAGTATAAAAGTATTGAGCATTGATATCTTCTGGTACTTAAGCGTAGCTTCTGTATATCCTTTTTGTATTTCTTTTAGCCTGTCTATGTGATATGCCAGCATATCAAAAGCTTTTATTGTCTGAATATTCGAGAAGGTCTCCTGATGAAAACCGTTCATTCTAGCGGATGCTGACATAGTTCCCATTCCGCTCTTTCTCATCATCTTCATAGAATAGCGCGAACTGATCAGTGTTATCGGGATGCTGGCAAGCGCAAAAATAGCAAATGTCCAATCGTATATGCAAACCATATATAAAGCGGATGCAAATCTGAAAATATAGATTATAAGGTTTGGTACGAGTGTCAAAATTCCTGATGCAATATTGGAAGCGTCACTTCCGCATCTCATAACAAGGTCACCGGAATGATATTTAGACAGGGATTGCCAATCCGTTTGTAATATTCCTTCAAAGATCTGCGCCTTTATCTCATTATTAACCTTAAGACTGATTTTGGTGGAAAGGTAACTTGATATCTGCGAAACACAAGTATTCACTACCGTAAGTACAATCATGATTATAAATGTGCGCAAAAGTTCCCCTGTGCGATGTCCTGTGATTATATCTACCAGGTCTCGTGAATTAAGGCTTGTAAAAAGACCAAGTATTATTCCGGTCATGCCAAGTAAAGTGTATATTACAATAGCGGGTATATGGTTTATTGCATATCCATATATCCACTTGAATATCAATAGCTTGTCTTTTAGCTTTCCTTCTTTAATTTTGTTGAAATAATAACTTATCTTCCCCATATCGTAAAAAAGAAGCACCACGTTCATATGTGGTGCTCCAATAAAAATCTTTAATAATTAGTTAAGAGGCTGTACATCTCTTATTTTAAGTTCAGTCATTGTACCACTTGTACCTGATTCACGAATAGAACCGCCTTCAACAACAACTTGGAAAATGAAATCTGTCCATTCGTTAGCATTAAGATGTCTATTAACATCAATACGATAAGATGTATCAGATTCTTTTGTTATTGGATACTCAGCACTTCCAAAGCTCTTAATTGGTATTGTTGAATCAATATAGATACTGAATCTCTCCCAAGCCTCATTTAATGGATTCTGGAAGTGTACTCTGACGTCTGTATGAGATCCGCCATTGTTGTTATCGTCATTAAGCCATGCGCTGGGTGGATTCGGAACAGGAGTTCCACTTCCGCCAAAAACACCTTCAGCCGTAAGATTGATACCAAGTTCCATTAACTGTGGTGCTTCAAAAGTCTTCATTATATACCCCCTATTAAAATGGATTTTATATCATCCATTTTCATTTTTTCATAGTGAAATTATAAAATGATTTATAACAAATAACAATAAAATATCGATAATCTAACAAAATTGAAAGATTGTTATTCCTCCTCACCGAAGACATCATCATATGACATTGACTCAAGCTCTCCGGTTGCCATCTTATGAGCGTAATCAAGCATTTTCTTAACTGCGGGTCTTACTTTTGCCTGTCTATTCTTGAATTCCTTAAGTAGAGCTTGTCCAGAATATCCTTCCTTTATAAGATCAGAAAGAATCTCTTCTGCAAATTCACCATTAGAATCAATTCTAGCCGCGCGTATAACCAACTCATTATCCCTTATGATACATTCTGCTTTATCTTTAAACCCAAGTTTTGCATAAAAAGCTTCTGGGATAGTTAGCTGTCTTTTTGACGAAATGCTTATAATCTTTTTATTCATTTCAGCTATCATTTCGAACCTCCTAACCGAAACAGTCCAAAAACAAATTTCTTTGTTTCTTGGTTTCATTGCATCTCACTTTCTTTGTTATTTCAATTAACCTTATATTTATTTCATAAAAAAATCAGCAATAGTTGTCACTTTTTACATACCTCTTTTATAACTCCATATATCCACGGTGTAGTAGTCATTGCCTCACGAAGTATTTTTTTCTTTTCCTCTTCCGGTAGCAAATCTGATAATATACTTATGTCTTTAGGCTGAATTCTATCTTTTCCAATACTCTTAATTGCTTGAATAACTATAATCGTAATGTAACTTTTGCCGGATATTTCCTTATTGGCGCAATGCTTAAACTCAACCAGATAATTTCCAATCTTGTACTTTCGATATGGGCCATCGCTGACATAGCTATAATTAACAGGTACCTGTGTTGATAAATGCAATTTATTAAGTGCAATTTCTCCTGAAGGCGCAACCGTCCAATTATACTTCCGAGCAATAGCCTCTACAACCTTCTCAATATTTGGTGGAAAGTACTCTCCTAAAAACTCGCTGTATGAAGGCTTATCATATATCCCCTTAAGTACTCTTCGTATTGTTCCAGCTTCGCAAAGCCTTGATAATGCCTTATTTATCGGATCAGTTCCAGCCATATCACTAAAGTCTATTGCAGAAAAAGCATATCTTGGATCAAAGCTTTCTATTCTTTTTTCTATTTCAGTCTGATATTTACCTCTCATCATGAATCCCTTTCGTCAGATAGATTATATAATTTATCAGACGTATTGTCACGATTACTACATGATTATCATGACATTTCAAAGAATTCAAGAATCTGTTTCACCTCTCAAATACATTCATTTACCCACTACAGACACTAACTAACGTCTTCATTCTTTTTCCATTATGATATTATTCAATATAAGCAATTCCTTTATAGATTCATATGTTTTTGCTTTATATGATATTTCTAAATAAGGAATATCGCGAGCATTAACATATTCACGTTTTAGTTCATCATTCTTTTTCTGCCTTTCAAAGCCTGCCTTTCCTCCGAATTCGGCAACTGGCATGTAATGTTGTTCACCTTGACACTCTATTAAAGTCTTTAAATTCCCTTCATCATCTTTAATGGCAAAATCAAATCTTAATAAGTTTTTGCCAGCAGCACCATACAGATCAGGAAAACTATACTCTACTTCATAATTAATCTTGTTTTCTATAAGGAGTTTGCAAACAATCCATTGAAAAGAAGATATTTCGTGGCAATCACAAAACATATCACTCCAATACCCAAAATACGCATGATATCCATATTCTGTTGGAGGATAAATCCCAAATTTATCGCAAGTAACAAGCTGTTCCTTTCCACAACATTTGCATTTACACTTATACTGTTTATAAACGATAATAGCTGACCATATTTTATTGTGGCGTTGCGTGAAATGATAACGTGGCTGACTTTCAAGATGATCATTAACGCAACTTTCTACAAATAATGATTCATACTGCAATCCTGTAAAATCCTCATCATAATTCTCTGCATATACCCTAGGGAGATCAGCTATAATACCTTGAAACTTTTTCTCCTTATCTAAAAGTTGCTTTGTTTTGTAATCATTATATTTGCCACAATAGTCATCCGCCGGAAGACATTCCTCCTTATCCTTCAATACGACATTTTCTTGATTCTCATATTTTTGCTGTTTGCGATACGTAGCATTTTGTGCTTTGATGCTGTATGTATTCCTTGTTGAAATCGGAACCGGATAATAACAAAATCTAGGCTTTGATTCTATTGTTTCCTCATTATAGAAATGTAACATGCCACATTTGCATTGACACTTATAATGCTTTTTTAGTTTATTTGATACAGTTTTTAATTCTTTTGCCTCGGAAACAGTAGCCCACTGTATCCTTCTCATCCTTGGAATAAACCCAGGTTCACAAGCAGAATAATTATGATTAACATATGCTTCAAACTGCTCTGGATATTTCTCTTTAATTTCTTTCAGTTCATCCTTATAAGGCTTTATCTTATCTTGCAAGAGCCTTGCTTTTTCCTGCAAATCTTTATATAGCTCTGTGTGAAAGTATTCTTCGCCTTCATCAAGAACTGTCAAGCATCCATATTTTTCATTGCACTTTATCATTGTGTTCTCCAATAATATAAATCTTACTTTTAAAAAAGGAAGCCTGCATGTACACAGCCTTCCTTTAACGCTATTCATTGTCCGCCAATATCTATTTCTCTTCTTGATACTTCTTCGCGGAGTTAAATGTCTCAAAAGCCATCAAGATTTCATTATAATGGACAAAGAGGAACATGGACAAGAAGTTTATTTTGCAAAATATCCCAATTTTTTCCACTTGACAATCAACTGCAACGCTTATATTATACTAATCAAAGAGGAAATGGGTTCTCACCGTACAGCCTTATGGCTCAAGCGGGCTGCTCGTTTCTTTTTTTATGCCCAAAATATCATAAAGATATCTTTTCCCATCCTCGGCATGTCTTACAAGCATCCTGCCATAGTATCTATTGTATCTATCAATCTCTCCTGTTTTATCATTAAACACTGGCAATTCAAATCTCACGTCATAACGATACCAGCCTTGCTTAGCATCTTCATTGTGCTTTGTTTTAGTATTTTCAGAGTAAATTTCATTCGTTGCTATTCTAATAAGTTCTGGTATTCCCTGAGATGCGTTTGCTTTAGCCTTTGCTACAGCTCCTTTTAGAGCCAATCTACTTTCTGAGTTTGCATATTCATCAGGAAAATCACTCGATATATATACTTTTTCTGAGGATTCTTCTATCTCATAGTATTCTCCAACATATTCTTTCAGATAGTTTTCAACCTTTTTCCAATCCTCTTTATTTTTTCCTTTAAAACGAACATCATTAATCCGAACGACTCTCAGTCCATCGTCATTAATGATAATTTCTATATTTCTTCCCAAATCTTAAGTCCCTTATTTCTTAATATCTCAACCTGCTCCTTATAAGTCTTAGACTTTTTAAGTTGCATTTTATGCCATCAAACATATTTCAGCGCAATATGCATATATTCCTCAGCAGAATGAACCTTCTTATGCTCATTGAGAATTTCAATTTCTATATCCCCACAATCATCAAAGGGCAAATAGTATCTCAAATTAACAGTAACATCTTCTCTACGTCCAATCTCAACAAGCCACTTGGCACAATTCTCTCCGCACTTTGTAGCGTTATACATAAGATCAGGCATCTTATAAATACAAATGAGTGTTTGTACTCCTTCTGAAAGCCTTTCTGGCGGAATAGGCCCCATCTCATCATTTATGATAAGCTGATTTCCCTTATAATACGACTTATCTACATCTGCCATTATTTCAGCTACAAGAGGATCCTCAAACCATTCCTCTTCGTAATTAAATCTGAACCATGATGGTACATGCATAGCTCCTTCTGTTTCACCAAAGATAATTCTTAGCATGTTTTATCGTCCTCATCCTTTTTAAACAGCTTTTCCATTCTTATGTAGTACTCCAAAAGCCTTACTACATAGTCCGGAGCATGGCGCATATCACGTTCCCATTCAGTGACAGTTCTATAAGGGATATCAAAATACTCACAAAACTCCTTGCGGTTCATGCCAGTACTTTCACGTAGTTCTTTTATTTTTTTAGCTTTATCATCCATAAGAATGCTCCTTCAAACAAAACACACGTTGTGTATAAGAATAACATATCGCTCTTATTTACACAACGTGTATTATCAAACATATATCAAAACAAATAAAATGTGCTCCCATTGGACACTTCAATGAGAGGTGTGGGAGCTCCTGTTAAGCTTATTATAGCGAATACAGTTAGTTTTTCAACAGCGTTTTCATAAAATTGTTGTTGCAAAAAATGCAACAACCACTAATCTCAGCATGCATATTTAACTTGTAAACCATTTTAGTTTACGCTTCGATAACAATATCCTTGATTCCTGCCCTAATCTTCGACTTAGGCATCACTTGATTCAAATTACCATTCTTCCAAAACCGGTCCATGACATAGCAATCGTGGCTGCAGTACTTTCTAAATTTATTCCCATATGCTGAAAAGTACCGCTTGCAGTAGGCACACTCAAAAGTGCAAGTTGCCTCTTGGGAATGTATACTTTTCTCCGGGTGTTGCTTCCACCATGCTCTTCGGAACTCATCCGAGCAAAGGAGCTTCTTCCCGGATTTAGAATTTCTCACGATTCTGCCACCACAGAATTTACATCTGCTAGGGACATTCTCATCTTTGAAGGTTGCCTTTACCTGCTCTGCATATCCATCAAGGCCATGCGTCTTACAATAGTACCTGACATTCTCACGAGAAGTTCCTACTACTATGGCTATAGACTTGTAACCAAGTCCCTTATGCCGCAATTCTGTAATCTGACGTGCCATTTCTGCATTCATTGCAATACCTCCTTATTTGGACATATAGTATTTGTCCGCCGAAGCGGTATACCATACATCACTTATAAGGAAGAAATAGTCAAGGTTTTAGCGATGTTTTTCGTCATAGAACTCAGCATAATTGAAATCCTGCAAAGCAACGCTCTTGCTTAAATCCAATCTATACTCATCTCCATCTACACATAGTAGGCGTGGCGGATACTTACCAACACTTGGATTTTCAAGGATAGCATTCTTTTCATTTTTGATTATTTTACTCTTTCGAGGAAGCGATAGATTTGCAAGAATAAATAGTATATAAAAATTCGGATTCGCTTTTCCCTGTTTATTTTTCCTTAATTCGTATGTGTCAGGTATAAGCCCTAGCATTATTTTTCACCTCTTTCATTTAACGATCAAAATGACATTTGTAATGATTACTACCATCAATATGAATTCTTGGAGTTTTGGTTATTCCGAAGCATCTCATAATTTGGGGGATATATTTTGCATCAATATTACTGTTCATATATATGATTGGATCTCCTTTTCTGCTAAGTTCCACCCTGCCACGAGGGTAATAATCAAATGGCTTATTACACTTACGCGGTCTAACATATTCCCATAGAATCCTGTGATTATAGTTATTTCCTGCCTTTGCAACACCGATAGTAGAATTTTCCTCAAACGGGATTGCAAGGATCATATCGTCGATAAGCCAAAATACACCTCTTTTTGCTCTTTTCATATACTATTTGCGCTACCTACTCAGCTAATGGCTATCCTATCCGAACTATTTTCAGCTACTAAGCCACCATAATGTTGTATTTCTATCATGCTATGCGCTCTTGGGAACACATAACTGATCTTTTCGCATGATTTTAAGTACCACTCAGGGATTCCTGCATTATAAAGGAGAACTATAGTCTCCGCATCCCATCCATTTCTTTTTATCCTTCCCCTTCGAATGTCTTCAGAAATCTGATATGCTTTTTCTCTCTCAATACCATGATTAAGCATAAACTCAAACACATCTTCTCTATGAGCAATCAGGTCCCCTAGCGCAATCTCACCCGATTTAGCAAGTTCTTCCGCATTTCCTTCCCAGACTCCGTTGCCTTCTACACTTAACCCTCTGCACTTCACTTGATCTTCAAATGTCAATGGCTTAAATAGCTCAAATACTTGCCCAGATATCTCTAAAAAGCTAAAGAATAATTCGTTATCGTCGTAATAATCACGTAACAAGACCTGTGGATCACTGATGCCAACGCCGTGAACTATTCCACTCGTAAAATGTTTATATCTTATTCTTGCGTCGCCATTATAATGTTCAAAGTACTTAACTAGTTTTCTGTATAATTTACGCGTCACATTGATTTCAATGGACAAGTTTTCTTCCCCATTAAGGCCAAAGCAAAATTCAGAATAAAGCCTAGGTCTAATCCTAACAGGGTCTATCTCTGAAATATCAAGAAGGTAGGCAACTACTGATGATCCAGTATCTCCTCTAAGGCTGAATTTCTCACGTTTCGCCACAACTCCACAAAGTGCCTCATATACAACAATAAATAAAGGCGCTGTCTCTTTCTTCTTTATCGCAGCAAGTTCTTTTTCCATTCGTCTGTACGCTTCTGACAAATCATCGTCGTCATACCTATCGTATATCCTTGTAATACATAGATGTTCCAGCTTTATATATGCCTGTTCGGTACATGTCAGTTCTTGAGTCATTTATTCTCCCCTTCTGATTAGCCCCTCATTTCATCAATAATTCTCTGTATATCAGCATGAATAAGCGTTGTCTTAGTCAAAAGTTCATCTACAATTTTCTCGAGTAGCTGCCTATTCTCAACGATTATCTTTTTAACCTCTATATAATTTCTTTCAAGTATCATTGCCATTGTTCTATTACGATTTTCTGCTGAAAAGTCATTATCGCGATCTTCAATCCAATTTTGGAAACCATAGGCACAAAGGTTATCTACTAGCCCTTTTGCATTATCAAAAGCATTATGCAAATCACTATTGGCCCCATCATCAACTTCTCCATACACCAGCTCTGTAACTGCTCTTCCTGCAAGAGAGGTCTTTATCATGTTTTCAATATACTCACAAGTCCTTTCCTTTGGCTCTCTTCTGTAATACCTCACAAATCCAACTTTATCGTCGTCCGCTTGTCTTATCGAAGCTATGCTCACACTACCAGGATCTAGAATCTCAGCTACTAAGGCATGACCTGCTTCATGATATGCAGCTCTAGTCAATGTCTCCTGACTCATGTGTGAATCAAATAATTCAGCTCCAAACTCCTGTGTAAGAAAGGCCTCAACTATGTTATTCATATCAATCTCTTTTTGCCTGTTAAAAGCAGCATTCATCGCCGCATTTTTTATAACACATTCAAGAGTCGCGCAAGATTCTCCCGAAAGGAGCTTAGCAATCGATATCTCATCCAATCTACCCTTCATTCCTATTTTGTCGAGGTAGAATCTAACTATCTCTGCAGCCTCATAAGCCTTTGGTTCTCGAGTATTTATTCTTCTACCAAGTCTTCCAGGCCTTAAGAGGGAATCAGGAATCTTTCTGGTTCCGTTTGCTGTTGCAATGACAAAAACATCTTTTCCCTTTACTTCATCTATGCAGGACTGCACAGCAACGAATTCTTCAGCATCTTCACTATCATCATTATCCGAAAACTTATCCAAATCATCCATGAACACAATGGAAGGAGAATTTTCGACAGCGTTGCTAAATGTCTCCACCATCTCATCAATAAACTTGCCATCTGAAATTTTCTTCCTACACACAAAAGCTTTTCTACCGGTTGCCCTAATCAAAGCATTTACCATGGTGGTCTTCCCTGTTCCAGGCGCCCCAACGATAATTACTCCATTATCCATATCCACGCCAAATTTCTTGTATAAATCCGGATTATTGAGCATGTCTATTATGATAGTTAACTCTCTTTTTACTTCTTCATAACCCTTTATTTCTTCAAAATAATCTTTCATATCTCGTGTCCCTTTCCTTAATTAAGACGTCGTGTGCTTTTATGGTCACATAATATAAAAAGCGATGTGCTTTTTTTAGCACATCGCCACACTAATAATCTTTACCATTATTCTAAGGGGGTCAATCGTAAAATCAACCACCTTAGCATTTGTGTTTCCCATTGTTATAATAAAAACATTAACATAATTACGTATTACAGAAAAAGCCTCATTATTTTCATTTATTAGTTCCATTACGCTATCATACTGATAGCTTCCTTTGTATTTGCCATCAGAACTTGGACCAAATACCGCAATAGCAGGTCTGTAAGACGGATAATCTATCGTATAAGTCATCGCCTCGGACACCATTCTGCAAATGGTTTCCTCATTATTCTCTGGTGGTTTTACTTCCACTCCATACTCGACACTTTTATGTTTTATTCGTAGATCTATATTACCAATTCCATCTATCTTATATTCCATAGGAGTTTCATAATCGGTAATAACTATGTCAGTTCCAATATAGTGCCATTTCCTTTTGAACTTACATGATGTTTTACACTTTCTGCTATTTTCATCATAGTAAAACATGCAACGGCAAATGCTCTTTTCTCTTTTTTCGGTATCGCATTCCTTATAGTATGCCGCGCATTTTTCATGTTTGGGATTTGTTTTCTTATCCGAATATCCATTTACACGAAGTTTTTCACTAAGATAATCTACGTTTTTAGTTCCATCTTTGTTATAACCTTTTTCACATATTTCTTTTAAACAATTTAACCCATCATTTATTTGGGTCTTTTGAGTCATTATGTCCCTATCTTTTAAATGTTTTGAATGTGACAATGCCAACTCCTTTCTTTATATCACCATCGCTTGACCATCTATAAGCTTCTCCAATTTAGTTATCTCTGGAATAATCAATGAACTCGCTACATCCTTATTACCAGAAGTGTGATGAATAATAAGTTTATCCGGTGCAACAATCTCTATAACATGTTCAAGATCTTCTTTAGTAATATGCCCGGAAACATGGACATTCTCTTGTGCCTTAGCTATATCAAGGATCTGCTTAACTCCTGGTAGTGATTTATAGCCACTCCACATGGAATAAAGTAGAATCGTATCATTTGGATGTTTTTCAAAGAAATACTGAACAATCCTATAGAATGTTTCACCTGACCTAACAACCATTCCAAAGCCTGCTCCTTCCATCCTTGGTTTAAGGAAACTGCTATAAAACAGCGGCTTATTCGACTTTAATTCTGGTTCTCGATCTTTATCAGCTATTTCTAACAATTCCTTTTGGTATTCGTCAACAACGACATATTGTCCTTTTGGAACCTGTCTAGAAAAGGCAGCAATCCTATCAATATTTGATGATGATGTAAAAAGAAAAACATATTTATACTTCTCTTTTATTTCTTTAAATCTCTGCTCGATATCTCTTTCGTTATGGTATTCTCCTTTGTATTCCTTGGTAAGATTGGTTCCTTCTGTAATCATAAGATCAATATGCCCCATCTCACTGAAGGTCTTTTCCATCTTTTCAGCGCGAAATCCATGCATTCTGTAATCCCCAGTAAGTAGGATCCTTTTACCATGACCTTCAACTAGGAACATAAGTGAATCAATTGCAGAATGATCTGATTCAATAGATGTTATCTTCAAATCCTTTATGATAACTGGAACTCCATAATCCAACTCCTTTGCAGAATCAGCCCAGACTTCCTGTCCATGGCATTGCATATGCTCCTGCTGAGCTTGAAGAATCCTCCTAGCTGTCTTTTGCATATACACCGGTATACCTGCTTTAATATGTGGTATTTCCCCAACGTGATCACCATGGTAATGTGTCAAGAAAACTGCGTCACAGTCCACTTCGCCATTAGTAACGCCTTCGATGTTTAAAGGATTCTGATCACCTTCATCTTCTAATGGAGAACCAAAATCAAATAATATTCTGGCTTCATCAGTTGCAATTTCAGTACAAACACCACCAATCTGTCTCATTCCTCTATATGGAGTTACCCTCACCTTTGCATCCATCTTTCTCATTGCACTAGTTACTTTTTCTATAGCCATTCTATTCCCCCTATACATAATCCCATATTTCAGAAAAGCGACAGCATACAGCTTTTTCATCTTTCCCATCTAAATAATATGGCTCAATTATATTTCCTAGAGAATCCATTAGTTTCTGCAGATTGTTCCTATGCCCATTAGCCATTTCCATCATTTCTATATACGGCTGACTATTTTTGAATACCATCGGTGAAACAACATACTCATAATCTGAAATATCTTCCCTTTTTCCCTCTTTAATGTCTTTTCTAAACTTCCATACATAATCCGTCTTCAGTTTTGATTTATTCAAAGACTGATAATATGTCAGACCCTCTAATATGCAACGAAGCATAGTCTCATTACTACCATATTTTTTTAACTCTATTATGTGGATTTTCTTCCTAACCTCATTAACCGATAATAAATCTATCTTTCCCAGATGCCTATCCTCATTGCTTTTTATATAATCTTTGAGTGGTATTTGATAATCAATCATTTCACCAATCTGTTCGTAATGTCTGCCATACATTTTTTTTGCAAGAATTTCTTCCACTCTGTTACTGGGGTTGGATTTTTCTTTTTCTGTCAGAATCCCGTTATGTCCGGCTACAAAATAAGATTTATTTCGCGTATACATTTCAATTTCAGTTATTTTCTGGGCATTATTCAAAATCCACTCAGCCACAACTTCATTGCAAAGTCTACCCTCCCCTTTAACAGCACTGAGATAATTGATCACGTCCAAGTTATACAGTTGGGATGCATCTTCTTGCTCGCATTTCCTGATTATCTGCTCCATCGAATACTTACAGCTTTTATATTCTTTTCCCATTATATTCACAGCTAACTTTACCTCCTTAAATTTACTTGTATTTATTTAAAACATCCAAAGCAGCTTTCTTTATACGTTCCCTCATACTCTTCGGCTCTAGCACCTCTGTATACTTACCGTATTGCATTATCCAATAGAAGAACGCATCTGAATTGCATTTAAGGTCTACAACGATATCATTATCTTCACCGTAATTCACTCTTATGTCTTTTCCAAAATTATCTACGATAGTATCCATAAGATTTTCGTTTGCTCGGAATTTGAAATGTTGGCTCTCTCCTGAGAACATATAAACATGCTCTGCGATATGCTCAGCTATATTAAGACCATTTTCCATTCCTTTAATGGTTTTCAAAGGCTTTCTAGCATCCTTTAGGATTTCTACATCAGTTATTCTATCTAATCTGTAATGCGATACATCATCATAGGCGTCATAATTACCTATCAAGTAATACTTTCCCTTGCTGCAAATCATCTGATAAGGGCTTACGACATACCTGATATTTCTCTTTGGATGAAGCTTTTTATCTGGCGCGAACTGAAGATATGAAAAGCTTATCTTCTTCCCTTTTGATATAGCAGTGTCAATTGCTGCTATAGATTCCATAACGTTCTGATTCTCCGCATTCTTTCCACTAGAAGCACTATGGATATGAGATACATGGGCTTTAAAATACTTATTTGAGAACTTCTCTAACTTTTTTACAAGTTGGTGAGCCTCTTTATCAGTAATAGCTCCAGAAGTAAAAATACTGTCTATCATCAAACGCAGCTCTGCATCTGAAAACTCACGTTTTCTTAGGTAATAGCCTTTATCAGCTACAATGTCATACCCCATCTCTTGAAGGCTAGTAATATTGTTCTTTACTGCTCTTCGCTCACAGGTAGCGCCGTATTCAGAATCAAGTAAACCAATGATGTCCTGCTGTATAAGCCTATGTTCACTATCAGAATGTTCCTTGAGGATATCTAAAATGAGCATGTTAAGCATTTTCTTCGTACTGGTTCCGTACATAGAATAATCCTCCAAGTCTTTATCGTTACTATCAATTAAAATATTTTTCATGTCCATTTTACATCTCTCAATTCGATATATCACCATTTATTAACGCTTTTTAATATATTGTTTATGGTTCTTTCATCATTACAACAAAAAACAATGTACCTTTTTTGGCACATCCTTTTTTAGTCTTTTTCTTCAAAGGAATATCCCTCATTTTGAACTACAGTTATATACTGCCTATCAGCAAGTGATGGCTCACTGGGAATTCTCAGGTTCTTGATATTGTCATACTTCTGAACATATTCAGAAAACCGAAAACCGTTTACTATATTTATTGCCTCTATCTCAGCTATTCCATATTTTTCCTGTAACTCCATACGTATTTTCCGTCTTTCTCCTATGTCCTGACAGTCATTAGGAGATGCTGCTTTAGCCCTGTTGTAATAATCATTACAGGTCTCAATAGTTAACCACTCTCCTTTGTGTTTATCACGTAATTCCTTTAATTTGGCCAGTTTTGTTTCATAACTATGTTTTGTCTTTTTCTTGACTGGCTCCTCGTCTTCTTCATAGTAATTCGCCATGCAAAATCCTCCTAAATCCACGATTCATTAGCAGATGATTTACATATAGCAAAAGTAATGTGCTTAAAAACGCTCATATAAAAAGAGCCTCTACATCTCTGTAGAAGCCCCGTTATTTCAACTGATCACTTTACACATTCATCACCACATCCTCCCCATACACCACATTGAGCCCGCTGCCATTATCCCAATTCACCATGATACTTCCGATATCATCAACTCCAATAACTGTCCCTAAAGTCCCCGCCGGAGGAGCCTGCAAATCATCCATCTTCACAAGCTCCACTCTAGTCCCAGCTGAGTATTCCCTGCGTAACGCCTCAACCATTTCTCTTCTTGGAAAAAACATAGCACCCACCTTAGTTATACTCTTGAAGGCAAATGCACCTTTTTGGCCTATAAAACCAAAGTTTAGACAATTATCATTTTTACGATAACTACATTTGTCATATAATAATAGAGTAATGTGTTTGTTTGAAAGAAGGAGGGAAACTATGTGGGCTTATGAAACAAGCTTCTATCAGATATATACATTAGGTTTTTGCGGTGCGCCGTTTGAAAATGATGGCAAATTGGAACATCGTATTTTAAAAGTAAAGGATTGGATACCCCATTTTACCAAACTGGGGGTTGGCGCTATAATCTTTAATCCAATCTTTGAGTCAGATACACACGGCTATAACACCAGGGATTACAGTAAAATTGATGTAAGACTTGGTACTAATGCTGATTTCAAGAAGGTTGCATCAGCTCTTCATAAAAAAGGCATAAAGATTGTACTGGACGGTGTTTTTAATCATGTAGGACGTGGATTTTTTGGTTTTCAGGACGTTCTTGAAAAAAGATGGGATTCAGAGTACAAAGACTGGTTCCATATCAATTTTGACGGAAACGACGGCTATAATGACGGTCTGTGGTATGAGGGCTGGGAAGGTAATTATGACCTTGTAAAATTGAATCTTCAGAACGAAGCTGTTGTGAATTACCTTTTGGACAATGTCAAAAAATGGATTGAAGACTATGATATAGATGGTCTGCGCCTTGACGTTGCTTATTGCCTTGACCCTAATTTTATCAGGCGTCTCAGGAATTTCTGTAAGGAAATTAAGCCTGATTTCTATCTTGTGGGAGAAATGATAGGCGGTGATTACCACAAGGTCATGGGGCCTGATCTATGTGACAGTTCCACTAACTATGAGTGCTATAAAGGCCTGTTTTCAAGCTTTAACAGTCTGAATATGTTTGAAATAGTCCATTCTCTTTTGCGACAGTTTGGACCAGAGCAGTGGACATTGTATAAAGGCGAGCACCTGCTTTCCTTTGCCGACAATCATGATGTAACAAGGCTTGCCAGCGTCCTTACCAATAAAAATCATATCAAACCTCTATATACGCTGATGTTTGGAATGCCTGGTATTCCTTGCGTTTATTACGGAAGTGAATGGGGTATAGAGGGAAATAAATCAGATGGCGACCCGGCCCTGAGGCCTTGTCCTGAAAAGCCCGAGTGGAATGACATTACAGACCATGTAGCAAAACTCATGGAAATAAGAAATAGCAGTAATGCTCTCTCCTATGGCGGATTTAAATCTCTGGTCCTTACAAACAGACAATGTGTTATAGAAAGAGAAACCGAATCAGAAAGACTACTTATCTGCATAAATGCAGATGATAATGACTTTACTGCTCATGCCGATTACAGAGCAGGCAAAGCACTGGATCTTTTGACCGGTAATGAAATAGATTTTGGCGGCGGATTAAATATACCTGCTATGACATCTATGATACTTAAGCCAATGTAATATGGATTATCAAATGCAAAAAGTGTTAATGATATTTCTTCATTAACACTTTTTGCTGCACTATAGATGGAATAATATGGTCGAACCACTTGTTACCTTATACTGATTATTTGAAAATGAAAATTGACAGATCAGATGCTAAAATCAAACTTTTGACCTGGAACTGTAACGTCCTTGGCAGGAATCTGGCTCCAGTCAACGTTCTTAATGGCATTTATCAGATCTTCGATTGTATCTGCCTTAACAGTAGTTGTTTTTTCTGTGCCAGAGCCTTTAATATCTTTTCCTTTTTCAGCCCGAGCCTCTTCCAACTTATCCTGTTTTTCTTTCTTCTCAGCCTTTGCCTCTTCCTCTGCCTTTGCAGCCTTCTCTTCCTTTACCTTTTCAGCATATTCAGCATTCTTTTCGCTGATCTGCTTAAGCTGTGCAAAGAATTTAACATTGCCTTCAGAATCAAAGCTCATTCCAATATTGGTCACTTCAGAACCAGGATTTTCTTCAGCAAGTTTTTCCTTAAGTTCATCAAGCTTGCCTGTTGATTCATCTATCATGTTCATATATTTTTCCTTGGTAGCATCATCAGCAGCCATTGCTTCTAATGTATCAGGATCAAGAAGAACACTGTATTCTTTTGTACCACGATTCAGGTATTGCTGAGCCTCTTCCTCTGTAGAATAGTTAGCTACAAAGAAATCCATATTAGAATATTTCTCTTTAAGTTCCTCTAAAAGATTTTTAGCGGCTTCACTCAGTTCAACGCCTTCTGCAATACTAGAAACTGCTTTATTATCTTTTGAAGCAACATAAACATCCTGCTTTGTTTTAGCAAGTTCTTTTGCTTCATTTTCATTTTTTACATTACGGAGTTTGTCTTTGAATTCTCTGTTTTGAAGAGAGTTGACCATGTTCTGGTTTTGATAAGCATTAAATCCATTAAAATTAATACTGCTCATAGATTCTTCCTCCTTGAAATAATCCGAAATCCTTTTCTATTTGTAAAAATAACCTATAATTTCCTTTTTTGAAGTAAGGACATATTAGATTTATAGTTATCTATTTTTATTATCGGATTAAAAAAATATTACTTTAGAGGAAAAACACATTTTTTTATAAAAAAATAAAGTCAGAGTCAAACGTATATGTTGACCCTGACTGATGAATGGTACTAATTGCTCTGTTTCTGCGAAAGACTCACAATTCTAAACATTAGGAATCTGCTAATTTATTTTACTGGATTCCTGTAACCTTATAATCCTTTGCTTCTACAGCATTTTTTAATACGTCATCACTTACATCACCAGTAAGAGCTACTACTGCAGTACCTTCCTTGTGGCTTACTGTTGCCTGGCTAACTCCATCGATAGCTTCAAGAGCCTTCTTAACACTAGCCTCGCAGTGTTCACACATCATACCTTCAATTGAAATAGTTTTGTTCATCTTTATTTCCTCCATGTTTAAATTTTCACTTTCTTGATGCTCATCAAGTAGCTTCTCATTATTTAATGCAACAGCTTTCTTTAATCTTTTATCCCTTGTAGGATCATACATTTTGAAAAGGTTGAGCCTCAGAGCATTTGAAACAACGCAAAAGCTACTCAGACTCATAGCAGCAGCGCCAAACATTGGATTTAATGTCCATCCAAATAAATGAACATAAACACCTGCTGCAAGCGGGATTCCTATTACATTGTAAAAGAATGCCCAAAACAGATTCTCATGTATATTTCTTAAAGTTGCTCTGCTAAGCCTTATGGCAGCAGCCGCATCCAATAATGAACTCTTCATCAGAACAACATCTGCAGCATCAATAGCCACATCTGTTCCAGCTCCAATTGCTATGCCCATATCAGCTCTTGTAAGAGCAGGAGCATCGTTTATTCCATCACCCACCATGGCAACCTTACCATAGCTTTTCAACTTTTTGATGATTTCTTCTTTTCCCTCAGGCCTTACAGAAGCTATAACTTCTGACACGCCAGCCTGTTTACCTATTGCTTTCGCAGTTTTCTCATTATCACCGGTGAGCATTACCACATGGATACCCATTTTTTTCATCTCACTGATAGCCTTGGCACTATCTGCTTTTATCACATCAGCAACTGCAATTATTCCTAATAGCTCTGCTGAATCCGTGACCTTTTTTGCAAAAAATAACGGTGTCTTACCATCAAGAGCAAGCTTTTCAGAAAGACTTCTCACGTCCTCAGTTAGAGGAATTATCTTAGAGATATAATCTGCATTTCCGCCAAAAATATAGCTTTCAGGATCATCTGACAGGCGAGCTTTTAGGCCGTTACCTGGAAGAGCCTCAAATTGACTTGTTTCCAGTAGCTGTATATTCTCTGAAACAGCAAGCTCCATAATGGCAGAAGCCAGTGGATGCTCACTCTTACTTTCAAGACTTGCAGCATACTCAAGGAGCTCTCTTTCTGAAAGATTTCCGTATGGAATAATATTTCTTACCTTTGGTTTTCCTTCGGTAATAGTTCCGGTTTTATCAAGTGCAACAATCTGCATCTTTCCGGTTTCTTCCAAAGATACCGCTGTCTTAAACATGATTCCATTTTTTGCTCCCATACCATTGCCAACCATAATAGCAACAGGTGTAGCAAGTCCAAGAGCACATGGACAGCTGATGACCAGAACGGAAATAGCTCTGGCAAGGGCATAACCAAAGGTCTGTCCCACAAGCAGCCATATTATAAATGTTATAAATGCAATGACAATTACAGTAGGAACAAAAATTCCTGATACAGTATCTGCAATCTTGGCAATAGGCGCCTTGGTTGCTGCAGCGTCACTTACCATCTGTATGATCTGAGACAAGGTAGTATCTTCACCAACGCGGGTAGCCCTGCATTTGATAAAGCCTGACTGATTCAAAGTGGCTGCACTTACAGTACTTCCAACCTCTTTATCAACAGGGATGCTTTCTCCCGTAAGAGCAGCTTCGTTAACTGCACTGTTACCATCTACAACAATACCGTCTACGGGTATATTTTCTCCCGGTCTGACAACAAAGATATCGCCTACGCTCACATCTTCAATGGCAACCTCTATTTCCCTGTCATCACGTATTACTGTAGCAGTCTTTGGAGATAGCTTCATCAGACTCTTAAGAGCATTGGTGGTCCTGCCTTTTGATATCGACTCTAAGAGCTTCCCAACTGTGATCAGCGTAAGTATCATAGCTGCAGATTCAAAATAAAACTCATCCATGTAGCTGGCAGCTAGAGCTTCATCACCTTTTACAACTGCATCAGTCATCAAAAACAAAGATACCGTACTATATACAAATGATGCAGTAGCACCCAGCGCAACAAGGGTATCCATATTCGGAGCTTTGTGAAAAAGACTCTTGAAGCCGCTGATAAAGAATTTCTGATTTATGATCATGACAATTGCGGACAATATCAGCTGAACAAGTCCCATTGCCACATGATTGCCTTCAAAAAACGCAGGCAGCGGCCATCCAAACATCATATGTCCCATTGAAAAATACATAAGTACAATGAGAAATACTAAAGAAGAAAGTAAACGTTTCTTTAATACAGGTGTAGTCTTATCCTTCAGCAACTCTTCCTGTGCAGATACGCTATTACTTGAACTTTTATTTTTTCCATCCAGTAAAGATGCACCATACCCGGCATCTTCAATGGCTTTGATTATTTTATCAGGAGCAGCATTACCTTCCACACCCATAGAATTAGTAAGTAAACTAACCGAGCAGGAAGTTACGCCATCTATACTATTTACAGCCTTCTCGACTTTAGCCTGACAAGCTGCGCAGCTCATTCCTGTAACTGCATATTTTTCCATTTCAAGCCCTTCCTATCTGTTATTTAATTGAAACGACTTTATAATCAAGTCTTTCTACAGCCATTCGCAGTTCGTCATCTTCTACCTGCCTCGTAAAAGATACAATAGCTTTGTTTTTAGACAAATCCACTTTAGCTGAAACACCATCAAGCTTATTTAGAGAACGCTTAACACTATTGTAGCAGTGTTTACAATGCATTCCCTCTATATTGATTTCTTTTGTTCCTAATATGTCGCCATCCAGCTCCTTATCAGGCTCTTCCTCAACCGGGTCTGTGCCGCCGCCACAGCAGCCTCCTTCACCCTTCATATGACTTAAAAATCCTTTTAACGAAAAACAGGCGATCACTATCAGGATCACCACAACAATTGCTGTTGCCATCTGATTCCTCCTTTTTGATCAAAATCATTTCATCAACTTCTGAATAGTTTCCACCAGTTCATCAAGAGTCTCGTCATTGCCTTCCTTGATATCCTCTTTTACGCAAGACTTAATATGACTAGCCAAAAGCACCTTGGAAAAACTGTTAAGAGCGCACTTTGTAGCCGCAACCTGAGTAAGCACATCAGGGCAATATGCATCCTTTTCAAGCATTCCCTTAATGCCACGGATCTGCCCTTCAATACGACTAAGTCTGTTGATCAGATCCTTGTACTCCTTATCTGAGCGCACCTTATGTCTGCCGGACATAAGGTCAGAAACATTTTCATCAGTATCATGACAGTGACAACATTTTTCTTTAGCCATAATTTCTCCATTTTTTTAAAAAAAATTTTTATCAATTTTCAATGTCATAATATACCCCCTAGGGGTATATGTCAACATGAATTTTTAGAACGAAAAATGCTTAATTTTCAATCAATGTAACAATTTTCAATTTTTAGTTTCCAAATATGAACAATTAAAAAAGGCGTGAAACCCGCATGAAAAAAGGCTAAATGAAATCGCTTTCACAAAAAATTCATATTTACTTTCTAATGATAAAGTGTTATAGTTTACATGTTCGCTTAAGTAGCATAAAAATACGACATATTAGTCAGAATCGAGGGGGAAAAGAGATTATGACAGCGATGGCTTATGGAATGAAAGTTTTAGCAGCACAGATCAGAGAAGCAAACGAAAAAAAGATTGCAAAACCTGATTTTTCTAAGAAAGTTGAAAAAGCTAAAACTGATGATTTCAAATCAAATCTTAAGGTTGTTTAATAACAACTTGAATTTATAAGCTTTTTTGAAGTATTATAAATCACCAGACTCATGGGTTCTATTCCATGAGTCTTTTTATTTCTTTATGATAGATTCCAGAGTAATGGCAATCTGTTCCAGATCTTCTTTTTTACCATCCTCTTCCCACTTAAGAAAGGTGTTCAACAGAGCTCCAGCATAGGCATAAAGCTTATATTTGGCTATTTCTTTTTCAGGAAAAATATGATTTAAAACAAAAGCATTTATTTCCTCAAACATAATAGCGTGGAGCTTATGTCTGGATAATGTCAAAAAGTAATCCGCGTATTTGTCAAAAAAATTAAAAGAAAAAATAATATGAGAATGATCAAAATATCTGTTATTTGAGAAATTCTCACTACACAGAATATACTCAGATAATATAATATTCAAATAATCCGTCAGAACTGAATAAGGTGATGAGTAATACTGATAAAAGGTAGTTCTGGATACCCCTGCCCTCTTTGCAATTTCAGAAACCTTTAATTTAGAAAAATCATTACTATCCAATAGCTTAAGAACAGCTTCCCCAATGCACCTTCTGGTAAATTCAGACTTCTGATTAACCTTTACGTCTTTTATCTTCATCATGCTCCTCCGCGCTTCATCTGGTGATTAGTTTCCTTAAATCAGTCGCAACCTTTACAAAAAGGCCTATTTTGTAAATTGTACAATCCATATCACATAATTACAATAGTTTATAGTTTCCAAACGAGGAGCTATTACTGTTCCAGAGCTTCAAACGGAACAATAAGTATGAAAAAGGGGATGATACAATGATCAAATATGTAACCGATTCGTCATGCGACACTATAAACTATGACGGAATAGATGTAGCTGTGGCTCCATTAAGAATATACACATCCGAAAGAGATTTTGTAGATAATGAAGAACTTGATGTTCACGAAATGATAGAATATCTTCTATCCTACAAAGACAGATCTTACACCTCCTGCCCTTCAACAGAGAGCTGGTTACAAGCTTACGAAGGCGGTGATGAGATATATGTAATAACCCTTACAAGTAATATCTCCGGTACTTACAACAGCGCCTGCGCAGCAAAAGAGGAATATATAAAGGATCACCCACAAGCAAGGATCCTTGTAGTTGATACTCTTTCAACAGGTCCAGAAATGAGACTTATCCTGGAAAAAATAATTGAATGGAAAAAAGAAGGAAAGACTTTTGAAGAGATTTCAAAATATGTAGAGGATTATAAGAAAACTACCCGCCTCTTTTTTGCCTTTAAATCTCTCCATAACTTTGCACAAAACGGCCGAGTAAACAAAGTTCTTGCTTCAATGATAGCCAAATTAAACATCAGCATAATAGGAACAGCCAGCGAAAAAGGCGATATCGAGCCTCAGATCAAATGTCGTGGCATAAACAACGTGCTCACAAGGCTCACAGAGGAATTGACCAAAGCCGGCTTCCATGGCGGAAAACTCCGTATATGTCATATAGAAAACAAGGAACTGGCTGAAAAATTAGGACAAAAAATAAAAGACCTGTATCCTGAAACAGATCTCTGTATCTACCCTGCCCGTGGTCTATGCAGTTACTACGGCGAACGCGGCGGGATCATAATCGGATGTGAATGCTAAAGGAGTCAGAGTGGACGTATCAAAATGACTCATTTTGATACGTCCACTCTGACTCACTATATTAAACTATCTGATATCCAGCATTATTTAATAGCGATAATGCCCTCTCAAACTTATCTTCCTTAACAAGAATATAGTCTGTATCAAATGTAGATACAACAAATATTCCAATAGTATTATCTGCCAGTATCTTGGCAATAGGAGCAAGGATCCCTATAAGTGAAAAATCAAGTTTTCCATCAATCTTAAAGGCCTTAAAACCATCTTCCCTTTCAATCACATTGGAAGGAACAGTATCTGAAGGACATACGAGAGACAGCTCTTCTGCAGTTTTGGACAGAAATACGTTATCCTGTTCGAAATTTACTTCTGAAATATCTTTGACCTTACATACAGTAAAATTGTCATCCAACTTTTTTAATCTCATAAAAATCCCTCCCTAGTTTATTCCTTTGTAGGAACTTCCAGTTCAAATTCCTCTGGCAAGAATCTAGGACATACATTTTCTTTTGTAGCAATAACAGAAGCAGCAAGTCTTGTTCCTATTTCGCAGGACTCCCTTAGAGTCTTGCCATAAGTGAGTCCCATAGCCACACCTGCAAAAAATGAATCACCTGCTCCGGTTGTATCAATTACTGTAACGCGCTTGGATTCTACATAACCGGAATCGCCATCCATAGTCGCATAGACTGATCCTTTATCGCCCA
This sequence comes from Butyrivibrio sp., assembly GCA_015056495.1. Taxonomy (GTDB): domain Bacteria; phylum Bacillota; class Clostridia; order Lachnospirales; family Lachnospiraceae; genus Butyrivibrio. Next base: position 124,724 of record SVGC01000004.1, on the reverse strand, counting down.
TGGTCACAACCATCTTTGGAATCTGAGCGAGCTTGATCTTATTGACAAGGATCTCTCTCATTTCTTCAGGAGTCTTGTCATCATAGATGTCTGAGAAAAAGATTCCGGCTTCCTGCTGATTACATACAAAACAGTCTGTATTCTTTAAAAGATCTCGTCTCTCAACTGCAATAGTCATATTGGAAACGGCAGAATAAACCTTTTTATTATATTTCTGAGCATATGCAAATACTCTTTTGAGGATTTCTTTTTCAAGGTCAAATTCTATGATTATACTATCAGCATCCTTAAAGATCTCGTCACCATGCTCGTCAAGGATATCGGCAATCTCGCTCAGATCAGGTCTTTTGGAAATTGATGCTACTACGTCGCCGGAATTATCAAAAATAGCAAGCCATGAGCCAAGGCCATCCTTGGTAACCCTGATATAATCAGTATTTACCTTATGATTTTTTAATTTCTCTACAACGTCAGTACCTATTCCACTCTCATCTACAAGGCTTACAAATGTAGGTCTGAGCTCAACATTAGCAATATCCTCAGCAATATTTCTGCTGACACCGCCATGGACCTGCAGGACTCTTCCTACATTACGGCCATTTGGCATGTATTGCATAAGAGGATATCCTTTAATATCAACGAAAATAGCACCTATAACAACAATTCCCATATATAACAACCTTTCATAATAAGAAAAAATCAAAAATATTAACAAAGTGATGGCTTAAACACCCAGGTGTCTTACTGACAGATAGGTTGGAAGTCCATCCTTATAGCTGATGACAGGCTCGCCCTGAATAAGAGGTCTTGCATACTCAAGAAACTCTTTCTCAACATCATTTCCTGCATCATTGATCCACTTATCAGGAACCTTCTTTTCCTGATTAGCAACTTTTTTAACATCACAAGTACCATAGGAAACAGCATATGAGCCATCCTTAGTCTTTTCTCTGATAACTGTAGTCATGAGCTCACTCTTTCCTGACAGAGCCACTTCTACCGCCTTACTTCCAAGCTGGAAGGACTCATCAAGATCTGTAAGTGATGACATATGAGCTGCACAACGCTGAAGTACATTAAGCTCAACAGCACGAACTTTACAACCAATCTTTTTATGAACAAGATTAGCCAGGTACTTGCCTGCACCGCTAAGCATAGCATGACCAAACTGATCCTTTACAGCGCCAGCTGCACTTACATAAGTACCATCCTGATAATGGATACCTTCTGACACTGCTATTATAACATGATCTCTATCCTTCATCTTTTCTCTAAGATCACTTAAAAACTGTGCATCTGAGAAATTACGTTCAGGAAGATAGATAAGGTGAGGTGCATCTGAAAATTCAGTTCTTGCAAGACTGCTGGCTGCTGTAAGCCATCCTGCATCTCTACCCATTATCTCTACGATCAGAACACTCTTGGTACTATAAATTGAAGTATCATAAGCCATTTCAAGCATAGAAGTTGCGATATATCTTGCTGCACTTCCATATCCGGGTGTGTGATCAGTTATAGGGAGATCATTATCGATTGTTTTTGGAATTCCAATAAATCTAACATCAGAATCGATGCTCTTTCCATAAGCACCGAGTTTTTTGACGGTATCCATAGAATCATTACCGCCAATATAAAAGAAATACTTAATATCATACTCATGAAGTATGTTAAAGATACATGTATAGTCGTCTATTCTTTCGTACTCAGGGATCAAAGTATTAATTGCCGTTTCAACATCCTCAAGCTTGTATCTGCATGAACCAAGATACATGGATGGTGAAATTTTAAGCATTTCAATGCTCTTATCATCAGTTCCAAGAAGTGTTTCAATATCAACTATATTTCTTGATAAAACACCCTGTATACCATTGATAGCACCATAAATAGTACCAATTTCCTCGCAATCTCTTGCAGCCTTGATAACTCCGGCAAGAGAAGCGTTGATAGCTGTTGTAGGTCCACCTGACTGTGCAACCAGGCAATTAAATACTTGTTTACTCATGAGTTCTCCTTTAAAGAGGGCTAAATAAGCCCGATTAAATTAAAATGTTTCCCAATACATTTCCCCAAAAATAAATCAAATCTCTACAGCAAGCTGTGCTACTTTCCATGCATCTTCAAGTGTCTCTGCAGCACATAAAAATCCTGAGTTATGGCAGAATCTAAGTCCCTGTATTCCTGTGATCCTTGCAAGTTCTTCAGCAGACTTGCCTCTCCATGCTTCAGGGAATCTCTTCTTTTCATCCTCTTCACCGTCTTTGCGGACGCACTGGATATTGTAGCCGCCACGGTTGGATTCATATATAACATAAATGATATCAGTATTTTTTACGGCAGCTTTCCAAGGAATACATTCCTTAAGCTGAAGGATAGGTCCATTACAGGCTTTTACCTGCTCAAGCACGATATAATATGCTTCTCTGTTGGCTTTGATCTGTTTAAATTTCTCAGTAAGGATTGCCTTGGCAACTGCAACAGCCTTCCAGAAACATTCATCAGGATCAGCATTGTCTATCCATGTTGGATTGAAATCACCAATAGCCTCAGAAACAGGATTAAATGATCCTGTATTATCAGAAAGATCCAGTCCCATTACAAAATTCTCATCAAATTCTTTTACATCCTCTTCATCAAGGATAAGAGAACCAAATGCATTCCACAGAAGACCAAAAGCAGCGTATGGAATACCGTTTTCTCTAACCTTTCTATCTTTCTGGTGGTGATCATATTCACCCCAACCGATATCATATACAAGACCATTGTAGTCTTCAGGTACGGCAAATACACGTTTAACCTTGATATCAGGATTAACTATCTGTAAAAAAGCTGTTGAAAAGACATCATCGGCATGGAACTGACCGGCATGTGTCAAAGCTTCTTTAATATTGTACAAATCTTCCTTTTGCATAATTAACCTCGCTTAAAAAATAGAAAAAATAAAAGAGCGGAGAAAATCTCCGCTCTTTATATTAACATATTTCTATTAAATTAAAAGAAAAAAGACATAAAACTAATGTAATACCTTAATTATTCACCAAATACAGCGATGTAATCCTTCTGGAACTTAACGATTCCTTCGTCTGTAAGCGGATGATGGATCATCTGCTCAATTACCTTGTAAGGAACAGTTGCAATATCAGCACCTGCAAGAGCGCAGTCTGTTACGTGCATAGGGTGACGTACGCTGGCTGCAATGATCTCAGTCTCAATGCCATGAAGAGCAAAAATATCAGCAACTTCTCTGATAAGATCTGTTCCTCTTGTTGAGATATCATCAAGTCTGCCAAGGAATGGGCTTACAAAAGCAGCTCCACTTCTGGCAGCAAGAAGAGCCTGGTTAGCTGAGAAAATAAGTGTCATATTGACCTTGATGCCTTCTGCAGCAAGTGTATGGCAAGCCTTAAGTCCTTCTGCTGTCATAGGGATCTTAACAACCATGTTAGGGTGGATCTTGGCAATCTCTCTGCCTTCTGCGATCATGCCTTCTGCATCTGTAGTAGTAGCCTTAACTTCACCACTGATAGGTCCGTCAACGATTGAAGCTATCTCAGCAACAACCTGCTTAAAATCTCTACCTTCTTTAGCTATAAGAGATGGATTTGTTGTAACTCCACAAATAACACCCATATCATTAGCTTTTCTAATGTCATCAACGTTAGCTGTGTCTAAAAAAAACTTCATACCTTTTCCCTCCAAAATATAACTCAAGTAATCATATTTAACGCTACTATAATAACACATCCTCTTTTTATTTTAAATAGTTTTAAAATAATTTTGCAAAAATTAAAATTGAGCAATATTTACAATAAAAAAAGCAAAAAATTACTTGAATCAAAACTCAGATCAGTCAAAAATAGAAATGAAAAATAATGACCAGATAGCCCGACATAGCTATCTGGTCTTATTTTGCCCTTAACTAATATAGTTCAAACAATCTTTATTCAAACAATGCAACAAAAGCCTTTGCATCTTCTTCACTCATACCCTTAGATGATACAAGCTGCTGAATAAACCAGTCTTCAACTCCGGCACTTGCCTGCTTAAATGAATCAATATCGATATCCTCATAATCAGTAACTGCCATTTCGCCGGATGTTTTATATTTCTCAACAACAGCATCAACATTTTTTCTATTAATAGCCTTCTGATATTCAACTGCCTTAGCTGCATTGGCATCAATAACAGCCTTCTGTTCATCAGTAAACTGATCATATGCTGTCTGGTTAATGCAGAAGAAGAGGCAATCATAATAAGCATTCCACAAAGAGATGTAGTCCTGAACATCCTGTACTGAAGCTGAATCAATAGCTGTAACAGGGTTTTCCTGTCCATCAACTGTTCCCTGCTGAAGAGCTGTATATGTCTCAGACCAGTTCATAACAGAAGCATCACAGCCCCATTCCTTATAGATCTCAGCACACAGATCGTTAGAACAGATTCTGAGCTTAAGAGATGAAAGGTCTTCAAGAGATGTGATAGGCTGCTTGGAGTTTGTGATCTGTCTGAAGCCATTCTCTGCAATGCCTTCGCAAACAAGGCCATACTCAGCAAGAACATCCTTAAGAGCCTCTCCTGCTTCTCCGCCAAGGACCTTATCTACTTCATCATAATCTTCAAATGCAAAAGGAAGTGATACTACATTAAATCTTGGATCAAAGTTGGCATAGATCAGGTTGGAATGAAGTGATACCTGAATAGGGTTGCCATCGATCAGAGCCTGGATACCAGCAACCTGATCACCGTTTGTAAGCTGTTCTCCTGCATATACTGCAATTGATACCTTACCGCCAGATGACTCCTGCATAAGTGCATTGAAGTAATATCCAGCCTGTGCCCATGTAGATGCATCGCCTGTTGAGCAGTCAAAATTAAGTACTACCTCTGGCCATTCATCTGTTCCCTCATATGTAGCTGCTTCTGTTGAAGCTACATATATGTCTGAATCCTCATAATCAGCATAGCTAAGACCTGACTCTGAAACATTCTGCTCAGTATCAGCACTATTAGCGTCAGCTGTCTGCGCATTTGAACCTGCGCATGCTGTTGTTCCAAGAACCATTACTGCGCATAAAAATAACGCAATTCTCTTTTTCATAAAACTAATCCTCCACCTTTATTATCTATAGATACAGCAATCGCTGTGATCCTCTGCTCATCCACCGATCAAAAGAAGACTGATCTGAGGTATGTATGTAATAAGTGCCAGTACAATAAGGCATGCAATGATCATAGGCATTACAGCCTTTGCAATCTGAGGAAGCGTAACATTTAGGTACTGCTCTTTGCCAGCCTTTATAGAAGCTGCCTCATCCTTGACCTTAAGTCCGATAGCAACAAAGAGGTTAACTCCAACAGGAGGTGTAACCTGACCGATTGCAAGGTTAACTGTTGCAAGTACTCCAAATGCAACTGTGTTGTAACCAAGTGCCTGTGCTACTGGAAGCATGATAGGTATAAAGATATACATTGCTGAGTTGGCATCAATGAAGCATCCTGCAATCAGGAATATAACGTTTACAATAAGCAGGAATACAAACTGATTACCTGACACGCTTGAAAGAAGCGCCTGTGCTCCCTGAGATATACCAAAAAGAGTGCAACAATATGAAAACAGTGATGCTGAAGCAACGATCAGCATGATACCACCTGAAGTCTTGGCTGAATCAACAAGTATATTGAACAGATCTTTGAGCTTAACCTCTTTATAGATAAACATACCAACGAAAAGGCCATATACTACTGATACTGCGGCTGCTTCTGTAGGAGTAAAGATACCTCCATAGATACCACCAAGAATGATAACCGGCATCAAAAGACCCCAGAATGCATCTTTAAAGCTATCCCATCTCTCTTTTGCACTGCGTCTCTCATGGGCGGCCTGAATATTATTTTTCTTGGCATCGATCAGAACCACGATGGCAAGAGCTACACCCATAAGGATTCCGGGAATGATACCTGCCATGAACATGTCACCTACATTGCAGCCTGCAATAGATGCATAAACAACAAATGCAATAGATGGCGGAATTACAATTGCTATAGAGCTTGATGTAGCCATAAGAGCTTCTGAAAAGGCAGGCTTAAATCCTGATGCGATCATTGCAGGAATAAGAACGGCTCCAAGAGCTGCTACTGTAGCAGGACCAGATCCTGAAATAGCACCAAAAAAGCATGCAACAATTACGCAAGTGATGGCCATGCCGCCTTTCTTATGACCTACGCAGGCATCTATAAATCTTACAAGTCTGGTACTGATACCAGCCTTGGCCATGATATTTCCTGATAATACAAAAAACGGAATTGCCAGCAAAAGGAATTTTGCAATACCTGTATAGGTATTGGTAGCAATAATTGTCAATGTCAGACTGCTATACTGTGGAACATAATTGATGGCATAGAGCAATGCGCAAACTGAGCTCATTGCAAGACAAACTGCAATTGGAACTCCAATAAGGAGCATTGCAAAAAAGGTTATAAATAAAACTGCTGTGATCATTTCTGATTGTCCTCCCTGTCAGTAACAAATAATATGCAATGCTCAATTGCATGTAAGGCTAATGAAATGCCTCCAATAAGCACAAAAGCCCAAAATACTGATTTGGAAATATGCAGGATCGGACTGAAGGTATGATCATTCAAAATACGATCAAAGGCTTCGTAAGACAGAAGCAGTGCATATAAAACACAAATGATAGATGAAATGACAGTAAGAATTTTTTTGACCTTGATACTGACCATATCAGGTACCAGAGCAAGGTTAACCAGCTCTCCTCCTCTGGCAGCTACTCCAGCCGCAAGAAGTGAAATGAGCACAAACCATGCAACAACAAGTTCTTCGGTAAATCCCCAGGAATGATTAAAGATTTTTCTGGCAACAACATTGCCAAATGTCAGAGCCAAAACAAAAACAAAAGACGCTGCCAGAACAGCATTTTCAACGGCTGTGACAATAGTCATGATTTTTTTATATAATTTCACCCAAAGCCTCCCAGTGTTTTAAAGATAGAATTTCTTTTAGAATCTAAAACACTTTTAGGCTTTATTATATTGAAGTGTTAAAGCATAGTCAAGATGACAAATTTACTCAATTGACACATTGCAAAATTAATGTGTTAGGATAAAAAACGTTAAAAGAGCTTGGACAATTATGTCCAAGCTCCAGTTGTAATAAATTTCTGAGCGAGCTGCTCTGCATCTTTGGTAATATTCTTATCATATCCAATGATATCCAGAAGTTTGATCGCGTTACGTGTTGTAGCAGGTCCCTTATGAAGCAGATAATCAAAATGAACATCATTATCTGTCACTTCACCTGCAAAATGATAGATATCATAGTTATGCTCTAACAACTCATTTAATTCAATATCATGAGTTGCAGCAAAACACAGTACATTCATTTCAGAGAAATGCTTTAAGATCTGCGTTGAAGCTGCAATACGCTCAACAGTATTGGTTCCTCGGAGAACTTCATCAATAAAACACAGTACCGGCTTGCCCTCGCAGGCAGCTGCATCAAGTACTCTCTTAAGAGATTTGATCTCAACTATGTAATAACTGTCCTGTCCTTCAAGGTCATCTCTAAGCGCCATAGAACTGTATATTCTAAAGCTTGAAGACTTATAGGAAGTTGCCAGGCACGTATTTATTGCCTGTCCCAATATAGCATTAATAGCGCAGGTCTTTAGAAATGTTGACTTACCTGAAGCATTGGAACCTGTAAGCAAGAGACCTTTAGTTGATGAGAAACTGTTTTTTACAGGATCATCAATAAGAGGATGATATCCTTCCTGCATATCAAAACTCTTCTCTTCAACAAACTCCGGCAAGCAGTATCCATTATTCAGAGAAGCCCTGAACAGGCATATAGAAAGTGCTGTTTCTATCTTGCCCACATTAGTGATCATTCTGTCGATAACATCATAATTTTTTACTACTTCAGCATACATCTGATTGAATTTGATCAGGTCCAGATGTGTTATGATCCTGAAATAATCCATGATCATATCAGTAGGATTTCCCGTTGCCTGATTTCTTGTAGGCGACATCAGCAGACTTGAGCCTCTCAAAAACGGCTTCATTTTACGAGCGTCTTCTTTTAACTGATCTATTTCACTGTCAAAAGGTGAACCCTTAAGAGCTTCAAACATATCAGCATAAGATACTATGCGTATAATGTAAGAAAAAGTGGCCAGATAAGGATCTGTCTCATTCTTACTCTTGTAATAGCTGATTATATTGAATATAACTACAAAGGAAAACAGGACAATTCCAATTTCAGTGACTACAAACATCTCAACAATCGAGAATACCAGCAGTGCAAGCATTACAAAATGAGCGGCATTGCTTCTATTTCCAAGATTATCCAAAAACTTAAGATACTCATAAATGGAATATTTGGATGGATTTCCTATTTTACTAAAAACAAGCTGCAGATCAACTCTTTTTTCCTGATCATCAGTCATGTACTGTATCTTTTCTTCCAGCTTCTGCAATTCCTGTGGATCACCCTTAGGATTTCTCAAACTGTAATAGAGATACTCTTCACCAGCTGCACTGTTACAGTAGTTGACTCTTTTAAAGATCTCATCCATTTCGAGATCATTCCAGGTAATGTCATCTAATGAATCTTCGTCCTTATGGTTGTCGTAATAACCTGAAACATGATCCATCTGACTTCCATCGTATTTTTTTCCAGACAACTTACCATAATTATTCTTAAATCTAATTTTCAGGTTCTGTTCCATTTTTCTGGAATTGATAACTCCTGAAATCTGAGCAATGACAAGTACTACAACTACCACTCCCAGAAACACAAGCATTTCCATATTCAGTAAATCTCCTCTAGCATTGATTATAGGGCAAATTCTTTATCAATCCTGGCTTTGATCTCCTCAGCCTTGTTATAAAGCTCTTCAGGAGCAACACCAATATCAAATTGACCATCACGATATTTGATATTACCATGGATCATTGTCATCTTAACATGAGCCTTTGAGCCTGCATAAACAATATTTTTAACGATATTATTAACAGGATTCATCTCCGGTCTGGACATATCAAGCATCACGATATCTGCAAGCTTGCCTTCGGCAAGAACATCGCAGTCATTAAGTCCCATAGCCTTGGCACCATTAACAGTAGCCATCTTGAGGACTTCTGCAGCATCAACGCTTGAAGCATCCATGTCACGCAGCTTTGCAAGGCCTGTAACAAGGAACATCTCTTTAAACATATCAAGGCTGTTGTTGCTGGCAGGTCCATCTGTACCAAGAGCTACAGGAACACCTTTTTTCATAAAATCAGAAATTGGAGCTATGCCACTAGCCAGCTTAACATTAGAGCCAGGGTTGGATACAGCATAGAGACCTCTTTTGGCCATGATATCAATATCCTTGTCTTCTGCCCATACAAGGTGGTAGCCGCCTCCACCATTATCAAACAATCCAAGACTGTCAAGATATTGTATCGGAGACATACCATGTCTTTCATAGCAGCCCTGGTGCTCATCTTTAGTCTCAGAGATATGAGTATAAAATGGTGAATTATATTTATGGATAAGATCACTTATTTTCTTCAAAAGCTCTTCAGAGCATGTATATTCTGCATGACATCCAAAGATATATGAATTGAAAGGATCTTTGCCATTTATCTTGTTGTACCACTCTTCTATAAGTTCAGGAGTCTGGCTGAAATTGTTGATGGCAGATACCTGAACGCATCTAAATCCGGCTTCTCTGCACGCATCTGCAATAGTCAAAGGAGTCAGATACATGTCAAAACAAGCTGATGTACCACCTGCAACATATTCCAGGATAGCCAGCTTAGTCAGATAATATATGTCCTCACCAGTCATCTTGGCTTCAACAGGAAAAATCTGCTTATTAAGCCAGTCTCCAAGAGGCATATCATCTGCTCTGGAACGGAGCAGAGTCATTGCCGAATGTGTATGAGCATTCTTAAATGTAGGCATAAGAAGATTCTTATGACAATCTATCTCTTCATCCCAAACTATCAGCTCAGAATTGTGTGTCTTAAAATAGTTTCTTCCTTCCTCAGCAGTTCCTACAAATATTATTTTTTCCTGTCTGATCCAAAGCTCGCCCTCAAAAATGTCTCTGCCTTCTTCCATTGTAAGGATCCTGGCATTATAAAATCTGTAGTTCATATCGTTTCTCCTTAAAGGTTACCAAATTTTTTAACTGATTCTGTAACTAATAATTCAAATTTGATCGCTGCTTTATCAGCTGCCTCCTGTACTTCTTCGTGAGTAAGTGGATTTTCTGACATGCCTGCAGCCAGATTACTGATGCAGGATACTCCACAGACTCTGGCTCCCATATGATTAGCAGCAATAGCTTCAACTACTGTACTCATGCCAACTGCACTTACACCCATGCTTCTGAGCATTTTGATCTCAGCAGGTGATTCAAAAGAAGGTCCTGTAAGCTGGCAGTATACGCCTTCTTTAAGGTCAATATCATTTTCTTTTGCAGTAGTCCTGATGACCTCCTGCAGATCCTTTTTATAAACTTCTGACATATCAGGGAATCTCAGACCCAGACTGTCTTCATTTGGGCCAATAAGGGGATTAGGTGCAAAGCAGGAAATATGGTCTGTTATAAGCATAAGATCCCCGGCAGCAAAATCATAATTGATGCCACCTGCAGCATTGGTAAGAAACAGTATCTTTGCGCCAAGCTTTAACATAGTCCTTGCAGGTAATACTACGTCGCTGATCGGATAGCCTTCATAATAATGAACTCTGCCTTTCATACATACAACAGGAGTCTCACCCACATAACCAAAAATAAACTTTCCATCATGGCCAGGAACTGTAGATACAGGAAATCCCGGAATTTCTCTATAGGAGATCTCTTTTTCTATCTTTATGTTCTGTGCGTAGTTACCCAGTCCAGAGCCAAGTACAAGCGCTACCTTAGGTACGAAATCTGTCTTTTCTCTTATTGCCTTCACGCAACCATCTATCTTTTCAGTAATTGTCATTATTCTGTTTCTCCTTTCAGTAAATATGGACTCTCACTATTATCAACTACCTGCGAAACATCCACATGTTCATAACCATGTGCTACAGGTGATATAGTATCCATTATAGTCTGCTTGACCACATCCATAGCTCCATACTCCGTGATCTTATTCATAACAAAAGAACTTATGCTAAAACTGTCATTGTCCCCTGTAACCATATCAAGACAGTCGATTATCAGACTCTTTCCAGGTGTTTCATCAAAACAAACCTCTATTTCCTTTGCATTGGTAGCCATATCTAAATAAACATTTATTATCCTGCCTACTGCTTCTTCAAGGAAATATAACTCATTTCTCAAAACAAGCCTGTCATATTCATCAGTCTTACAGACCGATGAAACACAAACCTCATAAACTTCACCATGTACATTTACAAAAGATGTCTGTTTTCCCTGATCAAAATTACACAACAGATGGTAGACCTGATCACCTTCATATAGATCCATGTACAGCTGTCCGTTAGGAGTTTTCTTAAAACCTATGGACCTTATGCCATCTGTGAAGTTATTGTGGAACACTTGCATTAAAAGCGGAAAAACACCAACACTGGTAATATCCAGGTCATATATCTTATCATCCAACGCATTGAATATAAGCCTTTTAGCTCTGGATGATAGTCTGCTCTTTTCTTCCAGATAGATTGAAGATCTATTCCTGCTTGGACGATTGATCACAGCCTTATTTTTCCTGCAGGAAGAACCTGTATTAAAACTGGTCATCCCCCTATTCCATCCACCATGCATGATAGAAGGAAAATCCGTTGTTCTTCCGTTAAAATGCTTGCAGGCAGCCTTTAAAAGAACAACGTCACTATTAAATGCCTTATCAGCTAAAAGGTCATCTGATATTACAATATTATGCATGAAATCACCGATCACATCATTCATGCAGCCTGCCTGAAATATATCAGAATTGCCGGCATTGGTACATATGACCATATTGACATCAGGAAAACAAAATACATTCTGGCCAAGCATTCCGTTAAAGGTGTAGGCACCATTTCTTGAATCACTAAGCCATAACTGATAGCCATAATAAGGTGTTCCGGATTTTTGAGTAGCTACCCTTGGTGTGGTTGATTCAGCGACCCAATTTTCCGGCAGTATCTGCTTTCCGTCCCACATTCCGTTATTAAGGTAGAGCTGGCCCAGTTTTGCCATATCTTCTATACGCATAAAGAGTCCCCATCCACCTTTTATGATATTAGAAGGACATACTTCCCAGAATATCCTTTTGATACCAAGAGGATCGAAAAGACGTGGTTTAAGGTACTCTACCAGATTTTCTCCTGTAATCTCTGAAACCAGCGCAGATAAAATGTAAGAATTCATGCTGTTATAATCAAACTGCAGTCCCGGTATAAATTTTGAACTTGATTCCATGAACCTTTTTACCCAGTCATTACCACTGATAGCTCCGGTTTCATTGTAATCAACGCCACTTGTCATAGTCAAAAGATGATAAACAGTAATATCAGACTGTTTAAAAAAGCTAAAAATACTCTTCTTACTATTGAATACATCGCTGATCTTGGTTTCTAAGGTCAGTTTGCCTTCACTGATCATAAAACCAATTGCCATGCCGGTTATACTCTTACACATTGAATGAGTTACATGCCACATATCCATATCATATGGCTTATAAGCACACTCACCTATCACATATCCATTTCTCAAGACCATGATCTTGTGCATCTCACACTTATTGGTATGTGTAAGCTCATTAAATAACCAGGTAATATCAGCAGAACTTATCCCTTGGGATTCAGGGCTTTTTCTTTCAAGAACAGTTTCGCCCTCTTGCTTGTTATGATCAAAGACAGGCTTTTGCGGTTTATAATCTACCTTACTGATTTCGCCTGTCTGCTTGCCGACGATCTTTAAGATCAGATCAGCAACATATTTATCGTTTTTTGCCATTTTTTTCTCTCTTCAGTTTAAAAAGTTTAGTATAAAGAAAAACCTCTGCAATTTATTATAAAATAAAATGCAGAGATTATCATTATTTTTAAGCTTTATTTCTTATAACATCCATTACTACATGGCTATCAACGATTCCAATACGAACATCATCAGCCAGATTAGCAACAACTGATTTCTCAAGTTCGTCCCATGCTTCTTCCTTCTTAGGTGAATCATCACCCTGAAGATTTTCACGGTAACATGAAAGTGACCAGCACATAGTTTCTGTCATGCTGATTGAACTGGAATCAGCAGGAACACCCATTATCATGGCAGGTGAACCATAAAGTACCCATGAATCTGTTGTATTAGAATTAGGTAACATAGCGGCAAGTTCAAATGCTTCTCTGATCTTACCTAAAATTCCTTTTGCAGACTCGTTTTTACCTGATTTTGATACAGATATAAGTTTATCATGCATCTCAAGGTTCATAAGAGTATCTGTTTCAAGATGAATGGCAATATCTTTTTCATCTTCAATAAATGAAATCTGAATATTGTGATCACCTGTAATAGTCTTAAGCATCTCAGTTGTCTCTTCTACAAGCAGTCTGAAACGTCTCTCCTCTTTTCCGGATAAGCCAAGTCGAGATGCAAAACTCTCAGCTTCTTTCAAGATATCAGGCATATCTGATGCGTCAGTAGTAAAAGTTAATTCACGTGATTTGATCATTTCCCCCTCCGATCAGCTATTTATTTTTCGATAGTAAGAATATCAGAAAAGCCTGTAACATCGAAGATTTCCATAATGTCCTCATTAACTTTAACGACCTTCATACTGCCCTGCTTGTTCATAACCTTCTGTGCAGATAAGAGTACTCTTAAACCCGCTGATGAAATATACTCAAGCTTATCCATATCAAATATAAGCTCTGTTACATCATTAAGATCATCCTTAAGTTGAGCCTCGAGTTCAGGAGAAGTTGTAGTATCAAGTCTTCCTTCAAGAGCAAATGTTACTTTACTGCCATCTTTCTTCTTTTCAATTGTCATATCTTTTCTCCTTCATAAAAAAATAAATAGGTGCACATTTACGTACTACTTGATTATAACATATCGTAAATATAAAAATCTCTACAATTTGTACATTTTAAAAATATTTTTAACCATAAATAGTACAGAAAACTATGAAGGGCGATTCACGATCACTTTTTTATATTCAATGTTCTCATAGAATTAAGAATGGCAATTACTGCAACACCAACATCTGCAAAGACTGCAGCCCACATTGAAGCTAATCCGAATGCACCAAGGATAAGGACAAGTACCTTTACACCAATAGCAAAAGTTATGTTCTGTTTTACTATTCCCATAGTTTTTCTTGCTATTTTAACAACGAATGCAATCTTGCTGATATCATCATCCATCAGAACAATGTCAGCCGCTTCAATAGCAGCATCACTTCCAAGGGATCCCATAGCAATACCTACATCAGCTCGCATAAGGACAGGGGCATCATTTATTCCATCACCAACAAATGATACTTTGTCTTTACCAGATGTTTGTGACATGATAGCTTCAACCTGATCAACCTTATCTCCAGGAAGAAGATCTGAGTGAACTTCATCTATACCGATCTTGCCAGCAACAGCCTGGGCTGTCTCAGCTCTATCACCGGTCAACATAACAGTTTTTCTTATGCCAACACTCTTCATGGCTGAGATTGCTTCTGCTGCACCTTCTTTTATAGTATCAGCGATAATGACTGTACCAGCAAATGTACCGTCATAAGCAACATATATTATTGTTCCATATTCATGACATTCCTCATATGAGATATTCTGAGCCGCCATAAGCTTGGCGTTACCTACAAGAAGTTTTTTGCCCTTATATAATGCACAGATTCCCTGACCTGCTACTTCTGTATTATCTTTGATAAGTGAAGTATCAAGCTGGCCTCCAAATGCCTCCTTGATTGACATAGCAATTGGATGATTGGACAGAGCTTCGCCAAATGCTGCCAGTTTGATAAGATCTTCTTTTGCATTGGCATTCTGCTCTGAAAAAGCCTTGGATGGCAGTATCTGTGATACCTTAAACTCACCCTTGGTAAGTGTTCCTGTCTTATCAAAAACAATTGTATTTACATCAGCGATCGCTTCGAGGTAATTACTGCCTTTAACAAGAACACCCACTTTAGAAGCTGCTCCAATCCCACCAAAAAATCCCAGCGGAACAGAAATAACCAGAGCGCATGGGCAGGACACGATCAGGAATATACAAGCTCTTTGAATACTATTAACGAAGGTAAGGTCAGTAAAAAGCGGCAATAGGAGCGCTAGTAGCACAGCACCGATTGTAACAATAGGTGTGTATACTCTTGCAAATCTTGTAATGAAATTCTCCAGTCTTGCTTTCTTGGAACTGGCATTTTCAACCATTTCCAGGATCTTGGCAACTGTAGAATCCTCATATATCTTGCTGACTTTGATCTTAAGTGTTCCTTCGCCGTTAACGCATCCGCTGTATACTTCTTCACCGGTCTTGACCTTTCTAGGCACTGACTCACCGGTAAGTGCAGCAGTATCAAGGAAAGACTCGCCCTCAATAACAGTTCCGTCAAGAGGTATCTTTTCACCTGCTTTAACAACGATAGTATCACCAATATTAACATCTTCAGGATCAACCTCTTCGATCTCACCATTGTCCTTTAAAATATTGGCAAAATCAGGAGCAATACTCATCATTTCAGTAATAGACTGTCTTGACTTACCTACAGCAACGCTCTGGAACAGCTCACCTACCTGGTAAAAGAGCATAACAGCACAGCCTTCCGAAAACTCACCTGTTGCAAATGCTGCAAATGTGGCAATCATCATAAGGAAATGTTCATCAAAAACATGTCCGTTCCTAATATTTCTAAAAGCTCTATAAAGTACGTCATATCCAATGATCAGATATGGTACAAGAAAAAGAAGTCCCTGAACTACAATAGGTACTGGTTCAAGTACTCCTGTTTTTTCCAATATCAAAAATAAAAAGAATAAAATGCCTGAAACTATGATTCTGTATAAAACCTTCTTTTGTTTTTTATTCATAATATAGTCCTCGTATTTTCGTATGCTGTATTAGGGTAAGTAAGTCACCGGGGACGTATCAGATTGACTCATTGTGCACAATGAGTCAATCTGATACGTCCCCAGTGACTCACTTACCTATACCTCAGACTTCAACTTCAAATTCGTCTTCAGCCTTTTTACCAGCAGCAATAGCTGCCTTTAATACTTCATCGTATCTGTCTTCATCAGCTTCAAGCATGAACTTCTGTGTAAGAAAATTAACACTTGCGTCTTTAACGCCATCTACTTTCTTGATAGCAGCTTCAACTTTTGAAGCACAATCTGCACAATCAATTTCACATTTAAATTTTTTCTTCATATTCATTCCCTCCATAAAGGTATATTTATAGCCTTACGGCTCACCTTTTTTTATTTGTTTCATTACTAAGTAACATGTTTATAATATTGTTTACTCTTCTATATGGTCTCTGCCTTGAGCAATGATGGTCTTTACATGATCATCTGCCAGAAAATAGTAGACCTGCTTGCCATCTCTTCTGCTGTTAACAAGCTTGGCCTGTTTCAAGATCTTAAGCTGATGAGATACAGCTGACTGAGTCATGGTAAGAGTCTCGGCCAAGTCGCATACACATATCTCTGATTGATATAATGCAAAAAGGATCTTGATCCTTGTAGAATCACCAAAGACCTTGAAAAGTTCAGCCAGGTCATATAATTCATCTTCATCAGGCATATGCGAAGCTACTTCATGTACCTTATCATTATGAACACAATATTCATCACATTGATCCACATCACGTATAGCCATATTGTCCTCACTTTCAAATAATTATTTTTTGAACATATGAATAACTGTTCATATGTTCATATTAAAACAAGACCTCTGATTAGTCAATATGCTTTTTATAAAATATTTCAGAATAAAGAGTATCCCTTAAAGCACTCTCAATCCTAGGGTAGATGCATTACCTATAAAAAAATAATAAGACATGGCAATTATTTATCCGGGCGTACCATTCCCAGTAATTGCAATGTCTTATTATTTGTGTCAAATACCAGTTAAAAGTATATTGATTTCATTATTTATAAAACGAATAATTCAAGAAAATGCATCATATGCGCATTTATTTGATCATGCCTCTACATCAGCTTTGCTTGCATAATAATCTTCAAATAATTTATTAGCAGCATCAATTGTCTGTTTGCTGATATCTGGAAGTTCCTTGCCCCAAGCCTTTGTTGCAGCTTTGTAGCCCTCTTCCATTGCGCCCTGCATCTTCTTCATCTTTTCAACATCATCACCTGCAAGAGCACTTGCAAAATCAAATAGTCTCTGAGATGTCTGCTTTACGCCCCAATAACCATCCTCAGAAATATCTTCCTGAGCCTGTTTCTTGGCTGCTTCTGTCACAGTTACTTTGCCATCTGCAAACAGCTTCCAGACACTATCATCTCCAGTAGCAATTCCATAAGCCTTGCCCTGATCTGACATCATCTTGGCTACCATGTCAGTAAGCTGTTTAACTCTGGACTCCTGATCTGCTTTCATCTGAGATATAAGATTAGCTCTGTCTTCTTCACTCATCTTATTGATGGAATAAGTAGCAGCCTTCTTTTCATCAGACTTTTCAAATACAGCTCCAGCAGCTGCTGCATCTTTTTCAGAAACTTTAGTTTCAGAAGCTTTGTCAGCTGCCTTTTTATCAGTATCAACTTTTGGAACATTATTTACAGCAGATGCATTAGAGTAAACATTGGTTACATCAGGATTAAAATCAATAGCCATAGTCATTCCTCCTTAAAAAATAATGAAACTATTTCATCAAATAGTAAATTAATGTTCATGCTTTAGTATTTATAATAATATTAACACAACAAAAAAGCCTTCCAAAATCCGGAGGCTATGCATTGAAAAAAATGTATGAATAGATGTTTTTAAGTATCATTCGCTGTCCTTAGCATCTAAACTATACAAATCCTTTTGCATAGCAAAAAGCCGATAAGTATCTCTTTCAAGATACTTATCGGCATAAAAATCCAGTACTTTAGTCTTATAGATAATATTTTTTATAAACAATCTATAAACTTTTTTAGCAAGTAACTTTCTTGAATGCTTTCTTACCCTTCTTAACAAGAACGCCTTCAGCAAATACTGACTTATCGTATGAAGCCTTAACATCAGTAACCTTTTCATCACCAAATGTTACGCCACCCTGCTCAACAGCTCTTCTGGCTTCACTTCTTGTATTGCACAGACCTGCAGATACAAGTACCTGAAGAATATCAACAACACCATCTCTGAAGTCTTCTTCCTTAAGCTCTGCTGTAGGAACATTGGACATATCAGCTCCGCCTGCAAAAAGAGATTTAGCAGCGTTCTGTGCCTTCTGTGCCTCTTCCTCGCCATGTACCATCTTTGTAAGCTCAAATGCAAGGATCTCTTTTGCTTCATTAAGCTTGCTATCCTGCCATGTAGCCATCTCTTCAATCTGCTCAAGAGGAAGGAATGTCAACATTCTGATGCACTTGATTACATCAGCATCACCAACATTTCTCCAGTACTGATAGAAATCATATGGAGATGTCTTAGCTGGATCAAGCCATACAGCATTACCTGCTGTCTTACCCATCTTCTTGCCCTGTGAATCTGTAAGAAGTGTGATAGTCATAGCGTGAGCATCCTTACCAAGCTTACGACGGATAAGCTCTGTACCACCAAGCATATTAGACCACTGATCGTCACCACCAAATTCAAGATTACAATTGTATTCCTGGAACATGTGATAGAAATCGTATGACTGCATGATCATGTAGTTAAATTCAAGGAAGCTCAATCCCTTTTCCATACGCTGCTTGTAGCACTCAGCACGAAGCATGTTATTAACGGAAAAGCATGCTCCAACCTCACGAAGCAGGTCAACATAGTTCAGTTTGAGAAGCCAGTCAGCGTTATTTACCATAAGAGCCTTACCATCAGAGAAATCAATAAATTTCTCCATCTGTCTCTTAAAGCACTCTGCATTGTGATCAATATCTTCTCTAGTGAGCATCTTACGCATATCTGTACGTCCTGATGGATCACCAATCATTGTTGTACCACCGCCAATAAGAGCGATTGGCTTATTTCCAGCCATCTGAAGTCTCTTCATAAGTGTAAGTGCCATAAAATGTCCTGCTGTCAAGCTGTCTGCTGTACAGTCAAAACCAATATAAAATGTAGCCTTACCATTGTTGATCAGGTTTTTGATCTCTTCTTCATCAGTAACCTGGGCGATCAAGCCTCTCTGTTTTAACTCGTCATAAATTGTCATTGCTATCCTCCTTGTTTGTAGAAGTGCGGGACTTTTTATAATAAAAAAGTCCCTTGCACTCATTTATAGAATGCAAAGGACGTGAAATCACGTGTTACCACCTTTGTTTATGTATGAATCACTTCATACACCTCAGTAAGTACAGAAAACTCAGATTCTTGTAAAAAAGTCCTAACAAAAATCCCGGATTTCAATACTCTTCCATTTTAACGGCTGGATCCCGTCGTTGCCTACTATATCTATGATAATTCTGCAACGCGACTCACAGAGGTATTCATATCTAGTCTGTTTGAAGCCTCGCACCAACCGGCCCTTCTCTGAAAACAGGTTCTGGATACTACTTATTCTGATCAATGTCTTTACTTTTATCTATTTTATTTTTTGATTAAAAAAAAGTCAATAATGCATCGGTATAAATTTTTCCAAATATATCAGACTGCCCCTATAATGACAATGTAGATTTAGAACTTACCTTATTGCTACTGTTCACTCGCTAAAAGCTCGTCCAAGTAACGACTCATTCATGGATTTCTATAAATTATCTTGTATTTCATATTCATAGAGTCATAAGATATAATAACCTTATAGAAATCATTAAATTAAAGGAAATAGTTATGGAACTCGATATGACTAAAGGGAAGCCATTCCCTATAATAATCAAATTCATGTTTCCTCTGTTTTTAGGAAACCTTTTTCAGCAGCTCTACAACATGGTTGATACCATTATCGTTGGCCGCTATGTCAGTCAAAATGCACTGGCTGCCGTAGGATCAACTGGTACTATTATGTTTCTGGTACTTGGATTTAGCCAGGGACTGACCACAGGCTTTACTGTACTAACGTCCCAGTGCTATGGCGCCGGTGATATGAAACGTGTAAAACGAAGCGTTGCCAATGGAATACTACTGTCCATCATTGTTATCATCTCAATGACCATCATCAGCGTTATGAGTATGGACTCAATTCTCAGACTTATGAATACACCGGATGATATTTTTAATGATGCAAAAACATATATCATAACCATTTGCTATGGAATAGTAGCCAGTGTATCTTACAACCTGTTCTCTGCTTTTTTAAGATCAATAGGAAACAGTAAGGTACCGCTCTATTTCCTGATGCTCTCTGCAGGACTTAATGTCATATTTGATCTGATCTTTATCATCGGACTGCGCCTAGGTGTAATGGGCGCAGCCCTTGCTACAGATATATCTCAGGGCATTTCAGCTATTGCATGTCTGATCTATATTATCAAAAAGGCTACAATTCTGTGGCCGGATAAAAAAGACTGGAGGATCAATTCTAAGGATACTGCTCATCAGATGCGTGTCGGTCTCCCAATGGCTCTCCAGTTCGGTATTACCGCTTCCGGTACTATGATCATGCAGGCTGCAATCAATCTCTTTGGATCCGAGGCCGTTGCTGCTTATACAGCTGCATCCAAGCTAAGTAGCTTGTTAACACAAGGTTTCCCAGCTATGGGTCAGACAATGTCTACTTATTGCGGACAAAATTATGGTAAAGGTGACTACAAGCGAATCAGACAGGGCGTTAAGTCTGCGCTTATAGCCAGCTCCTCTTATGCTATCGTAGCTGCAGGCATAGCACTGCTCCTACTGCCGCATATTTTGGGACTTTTCTTCGACGCATCAGTTGATATATCAGCAATGATGCCTTATGCGAGACCGTACATATACTTGTGTATCATGTTTTACATACCACTTGGTTTTATATTCATATTCAGAAATGCCATGCAGGGCTGTGGCTATGGATTTCTGCCTATGATGGGCGGTGTCATAGAGCTTTTTGCTCGTCTTGGTATGGCTGCCGCTGCTATGGTTTCCAAAATATATATCCTCGCAGCCGCCTGCGATCCTGCAGCATGGCTTGCAGCTGGAATATTTACGGGCATCTGCTATATATTTGTGATCAAGGATGTTAGGAAAAAACTGGAAACGCCACAAAATATTTAAAATAATATATTGCTATTTCTCCAGACTTGTGTATATAATGCTTTCAGAAAATTTATGCAGAGTAGAAACCGATGCGTTAAGTGCTGACTGAACAGGGAGTTGACAGCCAGACGAAGGTAATTACCGCGATATCGGATTCGCATCCCGCTGCTACATATTTAGTGTGCAAGTTTGTAGTTGCTTTTAGAGCACCTCTTTATGTAGTCAAGGAAACTGCTGCGAAGGAGGTGCTTTTTATGTTAAAAGTAGAAAAACAAAAAAGCCTCTGGATCAGTTCCTTACACGAATTCCAGAAGCTAAAAGTAATCGTATTATGTGGTATGTTGTGTGCCGCTGCTATTATCCTAAGCTATGTCACAACAATCAGGATTGGTCCGTACATTAAGATTGGATTTTCAGCTATTCCAAATAAGATAGTTGATTTTATGTTTGGGCCTGCTGTTGGCAGTATCTTTGGAGCTGCTCTTGATGTTATTAAATATCTGATTGCTCCAGATGGTCCATTTTTCCCTGGTTTTACCATTAGTGCTTTTCTGGGTGGAATTGTATATGGCGTTGCACTTTATAAGAAAAAGTTAAGTATTGTAAGATTGTTCGTTGCCGAGCTGATAGTTAAGTTATTCATCAATGTATTATTAAATACATTCTGGCTTAATCTTCTGTATGGAAAAGGATTCATTGCTCTTCTTCCTTCAAGATTATTATCTAACGCTATCATGCTCCCTGTGGATACTATCATCACATATATGATACTGCTTGCAATACAGCATCCTTTAAAAAAGATAATGGAAGGTTAAATTTTTCATGGAAGAGTTATATCAGTTAATTGAAGAAAAAATCAAGGCATCCGGTTATCCCGGAGAAATAGACGGTAATGAATTCTACAATGAGGTAAGTGATCAGGCAGATTCAAAAGAAAACGGCTCCTACGTCTTCATGATCAAGAAGACGGACTCCGTCTACTACGAAGGTCAAATGGATGTTATGGATAAAGAATTTGATCTTCACTTTATTGATATCCATGATGGCGACAAAGTATATCATGTAGATTTTGACGCATGAAATCAGAACCACCGGTTTTCCGGTGGTTCTTTTAGAATCTGTTAATCTTCTGCTTTTATTCCATTTTTAGCTAATAGATCTTTTAAACGAGAATTTTCTTCTTCAAGTGAATTGTTTTCTTTTGTCAAGCAATCAATCCTAGCTTCCTGAGCTGCAAGCCTTTCATTAGTAACTCTCTCATGTATTATTGCGTCTTCTCTTATACGACATTGCTCCGCAATTTCTGCATCAGCATTGTTAATAAAAATTGCTTCTGCTTTAGTATTCATGGATGGGATACTATCTATATTCATATATATTTCCTCCCCTGTTATAGCCTTAAACTACTTAAGTCCATATAACTATATTATACCCCATCAATCTTTATTTAAAATAATAAGTTACAATACGATTAACCGCATCAGGATTTGGCTGATAAATCTGAGAACTACCTACTTGCCACCAGGTATCCCATTCCTGAATAACTTCGCTACCTGTATAACAATCAGTATAAATAACATTATAAAGTTCTGCACCATCAGGACTCAAATATTCAAGTATTTCTCTGATACCGCTCCACTGATATTCTGCTGGATTCAGATAAAGAGTAAGTGACCAGTAAGAACCTGTGTATCTGAATTCCCAAAGAGCAACAGCTTTCTTATCATACTCACCAACACCATCAGTAAAGAAGAAAAGAGAGTCGTTAATTGTGCCTGCAGGGCGAGGATAATAAGTTCCACCATCACAAGTACTTCTCTTGAAATCGTATGCCTGCTTATAAGTTACTACTTGTGGATCATTAGGGTCAATTGAAGTTCTCTTAGATGTTGTATTTGGAAGTGTTGCGGTTATATTGGCAGAAAAGTCTATTTCATTATATGCACCATTCGCTCCATATAAGGCTTCAGTATTTGCCTTCATCCAACCTGAATTTGGTTCTAGATCTTTCCCTACACCATCCGAAATTGGCCAGTAAATAGGAGTATCTCCATTATAAGTAACAACAACTTTAATAGTTACACCATTTGAAGCTGTAAAAGCTATAATATCGTTGAAATTGCCTTGGATATTTACGTCATTTGCATAATCATAATCATCTCGCCATGCAAGACCAGGACCATTCCCGTCAGCGCCTGTATAGCCGCTGATTATCGGCCAGCCGTTAGGTCCAGTCTTACCAGTAAGAGTTCCAGAAGTAGAATTAGATGTATTAACTGCTTCCGAATCTCTTGATGCACCTGCAACATTACTGTCTGTATTCGATTCACTACTATCTGTTAAAACTGAAGTTTCTGCAACAGCATCAACTGCTTCTCCAGAGCTTGTTTCTGTTGATGCGGAACTTGAAGCCTCCAAAACAGAATCTGTAGCTTCTTCATTTGCCTCAATAGAATCGTCAATTGTATCTTCTGTAGCAACTGTTACTATAGTATCAATATCAGCCTGTTCTTCAGATGTAGCAACAGTTCCACATCCTACATATACAAGCGCCATAACTCCGATAATAGAGCTAATGATCTTTTTCTTTTTACTCATAACAAATTTCCCTCTCCATTCTTATGATTCGGCAAAGGTCACTTTACCTATCATATATCATGGACGCAATTTCGTTTTTTACTCACAAAATGATTGTAACACATGACTTTGTTAAGACAAGTCATTATTAGAAAAAGCATTCCAATCAATCGCATAAAGACTAATTAGAATGCTTTTTTATACATATCAGCTATTTATTTAGATTTTAGTAATCACTATTTCCATGTTAAGCATTCACTACTTAATTAAGTACTCACAATAACCTGCTTCTCCAAGATCAGGAGTATAAATCTGAGAGTTTCCGCAAGGCCACCAAGAGTCATATGCCTCAATCGGATTATCATAACTGGCAACATAAAAATCATCATAGATTGCCTCATATAGAGCATCTCCATCAGGACTGATATAGTGAAGGATTTCCTTCATAGCTTCCCAGCTCCTTGTTGCCGGTCTTGAATTAAGTCTAACAACCCATTCCGAACCATCATAGGTGATTGACCAAAATGTATTGTAATTTGCATCAATGAACTGAAAACCACTTGCAGTAGTAATAAGCTGTGCATCGGCAGTAATCTTCTTTGCATGGGTCTCAAATGTCTGTTTGAAAGCTACGATACTGGCCTCATTTGGATCAATTGAAGTTCTTTTAACTGATGTTGCAGGAAGTTTTGCCCCTGATCCACTATTCCAATAGTTTATTGTTTCAGCATCACCGCCAGCCTCAATTTCCCTAAGAGCTTGCATCCAGGGACTATTTGGTTCAAGGTCTTTACCTGATCCATCATTAATGACTAAATATTCATTTGCATTAGTTAACTCAAAGCATTTAACTTTGACACCGTTCGAAGCTGTTACAATTACGACCCAATCCCATTGATTACTATCAGGATCATCAGCATCTGCGTGATTAGCAGCTTCTGTATTATCACGATAATTGAAACTGCCGACCCAAGCTTCGCCAGGCCCCTCGCCGGTTCCCACATAACCACTGATAACAGGCCAACCGTGTGTATTATTTGGAATATATCCGCCTTCAGAATTTGGCCAGCCCACATTACCCTTTTGTGGCTTAGCAGATTTATGGACTACATTAGCGTCAGCTATGGCTACTGTAGTATCAATATCAGCCTGTTCTTCAGTAGCAGTGTTCGCGCATCCCACATATACAAGCGCCAATACTCCGATAATAGAGCCGATAATCATTTTCTTTTTACTCATAACACTTTTCCCTTCTATCCCTAAAGATAAGCTAAATGCAGCTAGCCTATCATATTTTATGGATAAAATCACATTTTTCGCTCACAATATGATTGTAGCACATTGCTTATTTAAGGCAAGTCATTAATATAAAAAGAAATGTTGCATATGAAAAACGAGACACTGGGGACATAGCAAACAGACTCGTTTTTGTTTCAAAAAGAGTCAATTTGATACGTCCCCAGTGTCTCATTTTCTTATCTACTTTACTTCGCAACCTTATATGGAAAGATTGTTTTGTACTCCTGTGAACTAATGTTGAATGAAACAATCTTGGAGCATACGTTAAAGAATTTCTGGATGTTCTCTTCTGTAACTATCTCTTCTGTTTTTCCCATAAGCTGCAAATTATTATAGCCAAGCATCAATGTAGTATCAGATATGGCCAGGGCATGATCTGGAAAATGAGTATTTATCAGGCAACTGGTATGATACTCTTTTGATATTTTTTCGATAGTGTTAATTACCCTGAGCTGATTTTTCATATCAAGGTTTGATTCAGGCTCATCGAGGATGATGAGCTCAGGCTCAGAAATAAGAGCCCTTGCAATCATGACCATCTGAAGTTCGCCGCCGCTTATGGCATTGCAGAACTTACCTGCCAGAGCCTGGATTCCCAACATTTCCATTATTGATTCTGCTTTTTCATAATCTTCTTTTGAAGGAATATCAAAAAAGTTCTGCCTTGAGTTAAGTCCCATGACTATTGCATCAATGCATCTGTATGAAAAAACGCCTCTCTTGGCCTGAGGCACATACCCGGTCTTTTTCCAGAACTCCTTGTCTGTGTATGAACTTAGCTTTCTGCCATCCAGATAGTTCTCTCCACTATTCCACTTTAAAAAGCCCATGATACATTTCAGCATGGTAGTCTTACCAACGCCGTTGGGGCCAAGTACAGTCATGATAGTATCTTCACCTATTTCAATGTTGATATCTTTAAGGATCATCTTATTGTTATATCCAAAATTACCATTTACAACTTCAAGCTTCATGTTAAGTTCCTCTAAATATATGCTGATTATTGCAAGTCATAAGGCCAGCTAGTGGTATATGGCTTGCAATAAGGTGTTTTCAAGTTAAATCATTTTGCAGATGCTCCAAGGGTCTTTCTAAGCATAAATCCAAAAAATGGTGCACCGATCATTGCTGTAAGAATTGAAAGTGGCAGCTCTGCAGCAGTAAGGCTACGAGCTATGCTGTCAATTATAAGCAGATAGCCGGCTCCTACAATGACACAGGCCGGAATAAGTCCTCTATGATCATCACCGACTATAAATCTGCCAATATGAGGTATTACCAGTCCAATCCATCCGATGATACCGCATAGAGATACAGATACAGCAGTCATCAGTGTAGATACTACGATTATGATAATACGCAAAAGCTCAACATTGACGCCCATGGATATTGCCTCTTCTTCATCAAGTGATAAAAGATTCATCTTCCATCTCAGAGTCATCAAAATGATGGTGCAAGGAAGGATCGTACAAGCTGCGATCAGAACTTTACTGTAAGATACTGACGCCAGCGATCCCATAAGCCATACGGTTATTGCAGGAAGTGTATCCTGTGGGTCTGCCACATATTTAATAAGAGATATAAGGGCTTCAAAAAAGGCTCCAACTATAACTCCGGATAATACGAGCATAAATAGCTCTGTCTTTTTATTTACCCTTGAAATTACAAGTACAATAGCTACTGCAAGCAGTCCAAAAAACAATGCCTGTCCCTGAACAAGAACGCTATTACCTGATATAAGGATTCCCAGTGCTGCTCCAAAACCAGCACCTGCAGATACACCAAGAATATCAGGGCTGACAAGTGGATTTCCAAATATACACTGATATGAAGCGCCAGAGCAGGCAAGACCTGCTCCGACTATCATACTCATAAGTATTCTTGGAAGTCGTACCTGCGTAACAACATTTTTTACAAGTGGATCCAAAGAATCGTCTGATATTAAAGCTCTAAATACTTCTGACAAAGATATGCCATACCTTCCAACGCATAGCGCTATAAAAAACAGAGCTATAAGGATAAGTAATAATGCAAGAAGCTTTAATCGGATTCTTTTTATCAGATCTATATTTTTCGCAGTTTCATTCTTCATTGATGTCCAATACCTATCTGTTAGCTTAATTTTGTGTATCGCCCAAAATCTCATCAAGCATTTCATCAGTCAGCTCAAAATCATAAACTGTCTCATAAAATTCTCTGACTTCTTCATACATATCCATATCTTCAAATGCTTCAGGATGCTGTATCTTGGCAAGCCACTTGATCATTAGAGGTGTTTCAACTCCCGGTGGATCCCATCTGTAGCCACCAATAGGTATCTTATATACCTGGCCATTTTGCACGGCATCGACTACTGACCAGTCTTCACCTTCCAGCTTGTTTTCCAACAGGTCAGATGGCTGAAGGTCTGTAAAATTACCAATATAGATGATGCTAGGGTTCCATTCATATACCTGCTCCATATTGATGTTCAGAGCTTCACCTGACAGATCTCCTGCAGGGTTTACAGCTCCACTGTGTTCAAGCCAGTATGATGAAAAGCCTGTTCCTGTAACTTTCATATCATCTGATAAGATAAGTACATTTGAATAATCCTCTTCAGAAAGGTCTGCAAGAGCTGCGTCAACTTCATCAACGCTTTCATGGAAATACTGGATCAGTTCCTGTCCTCTTTCTTCTTTGCCCATCATAGTAGCAATGATCTGGATCCATGTCTCAAGATCTTCGATAGAGCCATACTGAAGAGCAATGACCTTAATTCCGGCATCTTCCATCTTTTTAATCTCATCATCCATGTAGTTCCACTGGAATACTACATCTGGCTGTAGCTTAATGAGTTCCTCTACATTTACTACAAAGCTTGTATCAACAAAATCTGTTGATGCATCAGCAAGCTCAGGGTACATGTATTTAAGAGCACTATCGTTATAAGCAACGATTGATGAAGGATTGCATCCTACAAGATTGTCATTATTTCCTACTACTGCATAGAAAATATATGGGAATGGCATGATAGTTGTTACAACTCTTTCAGGCACTCCATCAAGTTCAATAGTCTTTCCAAGCTGATCAACAATAGTGATAGTTCCATCTTCGTTGACTCTGCTTGCATTTTCAGTTGAGGCTGTTTCTTCCTCACTTGATCCTGAAGTAGATTCTTCAGTTGCTTCTGTTGAAGCTACCACTTCACTTGAAGCAGTATCAGCAGCTGTATCCGCAGTTGTGCTTCCACAAGCTGTAGTTCCCAAAAGCATCGCTGAACATACTAACGCAGCGAGCCTTTTGAATACTTTATTTTTCATTCTCTCCTCTTCCCGAAAAGGTTATATACCTTTTCTACTATTTATTTGATTAACCTAGGCCAAAATTTGACCTATGATATCATCCATTTCCTTTTGCATGTAATGGATATACTGATTCCAATACAATTTACTTGATAAGGCTACATGCGGAACCTCAACTATTTTAATATTGTTAGCAATATCTAACAAGTCCCCAAATAAAGGATCTCCTACAATTTTTGAAAAATGGCCTGAATCCATGATTTCAATAAGCTTTTCTTCACTTGTGATATCAAGGTCTCCTTCATTAGCAAGTTCCTTTCTAAGTCCTGTCATAGTGCCAACTACAATTTTGATCTTTGTATCTTTTTTAGCGACAGCTCTTCTAATACTATTTCCAAGGATCTGTTCACCTATGATCAATACCTTTTTCTCATCCTTATCAACTGCAGGCTCACTTGCATCATTTCCAAGATTTTGTCCCAGGACTCTATTTTGGCCATCTTTCCTTGATAGCTCAATAAGTTCCAACAGTTCACTATTATCAGTTCCTGTAAACATACCTGCAACGTAAGGTATCTTATACTTTTCATAGAGATATCTGGCTGCATTTAATCCTGACTCAGATACAACGAGATTGACCTGTGCCATTGACAGATTTTCGATCTGGCTGATACTGCATCCCATCATTAATTTTCCAAGGACTTTATAGCCAGCATTTTTTAACAGATCATATATATCCTCTGCATTGGAATTGGCAGAAAAATCAATAGGTGTGGTGCCTATTACATTTATTCCTTTATCCAGTTTTTCTGCGCAAGGCTTGATAAATCTCTTTATCACAGCGATGATCGCATCAGAAACTCCCTTGTTGTATAATCCAAGTCCATTAGTAGAAAAGCCAAAGGCTGGAAGTCCTGTCAGGCACTCAATCTCATGAGCTATACCTCTCATGTCAGAACCGATCACCATAGGCACCGGGCTTCCTATAACACTGATACAGGTAGGATCCTTATATTCAGCTGTCTTTAGTACGTTGTCTATAAGCTTGTCATCTCTTCCAAGAACTGCATCGATTTCTCGAAGGCCCGAACAATAGACCATGGAATCCGATCCGTACCATCGAGGTTCATCATATCCTGTGTAATTGCCTGTGCAGCCTGATGCATCATGTATTATGCTCATACCGCCAAGATCAAACATAGCTGAGCAAACTCCTGAATAATCCGGAGCTATAGCAGGCAAAGTAATCCATAATTGTTCCAAAACAATACTCCTTTTACGAAAATTTATACGATTATAACAGCATCATCAAGGATCTGCTTCAGATCTGAGACCGTATCCCTGGCATCTCTTATTTTCTGCAAAAGATCTGTAAGACCCTTGTATCCATATAGGCCATTCTGTCCGCCTATATCAACTACATGTAAAGCACCTGTGATGTATCCGGCGCTATAGCCTACAGCTATGCACTCTTCATCTACTTTTTCTTCAATGGTAACTTTAGGATTCTGCGGCTGTCTGACTTCTATATCAGGATAATGCTCCATCACCCACTTATAGTCTTCTTTATCGGAAGGGATCAGTAGCTGAGAATACACTCTCTTAACATTTATTCCTGCTTTCAAAAGACATCTTGCAAGTTCAAAAGGTCTGGTGATAGCTTCCTGATCCAAAATAACAGGAGCTCCATCAAGATAATCTCTTGTTTCTTCAAGTGCTTTTCTGGCCTCATTTTCGTATGGTTCAAGATCAGGGCATTCAGAACCAAGCCTTTTGGCAATTCTTTCATAGCCTTCTCTTATGTTTTCAGGTCTAAATGATGTAAGGACCTTTTCATAAGAGACTCCTATTTTTCTATTCATATTTTTGCAGGCATATTCACCAGATGGCGCAATTACAATATTAAGCTGGCTTTTTGCCATATCCTGATACTCATCAAAGCTCTTGAAATCAGAAATATGGCGTACTTTCTCAGCACCCATCTGTGACAGGACCTCAAACAACTCACTATCAGGATTGATTGCCTGAAGATTGCCGATGATATTGACGCCCGTATCCCTTACTTCATTTTCTTCAAGGACAGAATATAGTTTGTTCTGGATATTGACGATCGGTGGAACGCCAGTATCTGTTGATGTAGGATTCATATGGCAATCAATGAACCTTACTCCCGGATACATGCTTTCGAGCTCTGCCATAAGTGATTCGTGGTCAGTACCCAAAAGGTCATCTATGCAGCTGACAAATATTCCCATGACTTTTGGAACTCTGTTTCTTTTTTTCAGGTAGGAAAAAAGCTGTTCCAAAGCATCTTTTAACATCTGCTCATAGTCACCTGATACGATGGACTGTTCAGTCAAAAAGAGATAAGAAACCCGCTCTTTTCTCCCTTCCATCCTGGCTCCCAGAGCTCCATGTCTTCCACAAGCTGCCGGAGAGGCAAAGAGGAAATAGCTGTCAGGAATAAGCTGTGCTGCCTTTAATACTCCCCAGCCTCCATGTGCAGGTGATGAATAATGAAGGCTCACCTCAAACACATTGTCTATCAAGCTGCAGCTCATAACTACTTACCTCCAATACTTTCTCAGCAAGATTTCTGTAACATGCAGCCATGTCTGTGTCAGGAAGAGCTTCTATAACAGTCTTTCCAAGGTCTTCCGCCTGTTGTACTGCGCCATCTCTAGGAATAACGCATAAGACTTTCTCGCCCATTTCCTTTGCTGCCTTTTCAACTGTTTCAACTTCATTCTCAACATTTCTGCTGTTAAGAATTATGCCTCCCAGCTTTGCATAACCTCTTTTGCCAAAATTATGAACAGCACTGACAATATTGGATGCTGCATACAGGGCCATCATCTCACCGGATGTAACAACCAGGACATGATCTGCATAGCCTTCTCTTATAGGCATTGCAAATCCTCCACATACTACATCACCAAGTACGTCATATAGAACAATATCTGGCTTGTAGATGTCATAAGCTCCCAGCTCTTCAAGTTTGTCAAAAGCAGTTATGATTCCTCTTCCAGCGCAGCCAATACCAGGTGTAGGACCTCCTGCTTCAACGCACAGGACTCCATGAAAACCTTCAAAAACGATGTCCTCAATCTCTACTCCTGTGGGTCCCTTGTCTCTGATCTGATCAAGTACTGTAGGGATCTTAACGCCACCCATAAGGCATTTTGTAGAATCTGATTTTGGATCACAACCAAT
The DNA here is from genome assembly GCA_015056495.1 of Butyrivibrio sp. GTDB lineage: Bacteria > Bacillota > Clostridia > Lachnospirales > Lachnospiraceae > Butyrivibrio. The sequence goes on along the minus strand of SVGC01000004.1, from coordinate 93,058 downwards.
CTGCATCACTTTATAGCCAGCCTCTGCCAGAGCTGCTGAGAGATTGGATGTAGTAGTAGATTTACCTATACCACCTTTTCCATAAACAGCTATTTTAACCATAAGCTTTTCTCCTTGTTTTTTCCTTGTTTTATAAGGAAAAGTGTATTAAAATTGTTATCATCATGTTAGCTGCCGCTAACCACAAAGAGATTATCATAGAATGGGGAAAAGAAGATGTTGCGCATGCAACACTTTTACAAAAATGGAAAATATCGCAGAATTACAAAAAAATAAATTATTTGAATCACTAAAACCGAATGACATTGAAAGACTCATTGATCATGCGGATTGTTATATCAAAGAATATCAAAAAGGAAGTGACGTCTATCCATCTGATAGTCACATAACCCATGCCGGGATCATATTAAAAGGAGACATCGATGTCCTGCATACTTCCATTCATGGAGATGAAGAGATCATCGGAAGAGATACTGTTGGAGACATAATTGGTCCTGCCTTTTGCATTACAGGCATGCTAAACGACCTGTCACATTTTAGAGTCAGAAATGATGTAAAAATGCTGTTTTTTAACATAAACAGGATATTGGAAAATCCCAAAACTGATGAGTACTATTCAATATTTATAAGGAATCTCACTAATATTCTGGCAACAAATAATATAATACTGAACCGTAAGATCAGACTCCTGACCAGAAAGTCACTTCGAGAAAAGCTTTTAGCCTATTTTACTTATCAGGCCAAAAAAGATGGAGGAAAAAGCTTTGTATTGGCATTTACCAGAGAACAGTTGGCTCAATATGTCTGTTCAGAGCGTTCTTCTGTTTGCAGGGAACTGGGAAAAATGCAAGACGAAGGTCTTATCCGCGTAAACGGAAATGTAATAACAATCAACGACGATACGCTGATATATGAATTATGACCCCTTAACCCCGTCCCCTAGGGTCAAAATAAAAAACGCGTACACTACTTATTAGTGTACGCGCATTTATTACCAATCAAGATTATGCGTTTCAATCTTTGGGTCTCTCACCATCAGTTCTGCTACTGCATCTTTGGCTGACTTATTGTCAAATAATACCGCATTGATCTGCTCAACTATCGGCATATCAACGTTGTACTTCTGTGCAAGCTTAAGAGCAGCTTTGGCACTGTAGACACCTTCAACAACCATGTGCACTTCATCCATGGCTTCCTTGGCTGACTTGCCCTGTCCAATGAGTATACCGGCTCTTCTGTTTCTTGAATGCATGGATGCACAAGTAACAACAAGGTCGCCAATACCGCTAAGTCCGCAAAATGTTTCAAAATTGCCGCCCATGGCTATTCCAAGTCTTGCGATCTCTGTGATTCCTCTTGTAACCAGCGCAGCCTTGGTGTTATCACCATAGCCAAGTCCATCTGCAATACCTGCAGCAAGTGCAATGACATTTTTAAGGGCAGCACCTATTTCGATGCCAAGCATATCAGGACTGATATATACTCTGAAAACGTCATTCATAAATACTTTCTGAACATACAGAGCTGTATCTTTATCAAAGGCTCCCACTACAATTGTTGTAGGCATGCCTTTTCCAACTTCTTCTGCATGGGAAGGACCAGACAATACTGCAACATCTGTTCCAGGAAGCTCATCCAATATGACATCAGTCATGATCATGAGTGTATCTTCCTCAATACCCTTAGAACAATTTACGATAACCTGTTTTTTATTTGGGTCATTTGATAAATATGGTTTAATCTGTTTACAAACTGATCTCATATGGGCAGAAGGAACTACTATTACAATAATATCCTTATCCCATACTGCTTTTTCAATATCAGAAGTGAATTTAACACTTTCATTTAGAATAACACCAGGAAGTTTGTCCTTATTCTCATGATCCTGTTGTAATTTTCTGACATTCTCTTCACTTCTGGACCAGACTGTAACATCTTCACCATTTACTGAGAGCAGATAAGCAAGTGCTATGCCCCAGCTACCCGCGCCAATAATACCTATACTTTCGCTCAAAATATCCCCCTATAGATCACAATGTATTTTTCTTAAATATATAAGTTTTACGCTCGTTATGATTTACAAGCTTAACTATATTAGTTCTGTGCTGATAGAAAGCAAGAACAGTCATAAATACAGCAATGATATACATCTCAATAAGATGTGCCTGGCTCATATGATACATACCCATCTGACCCTCAATGATGAGCTGAACTACAAAACCTACATAAATAGCCAGAGAACCAAGAGATACATAATGTGTAATGTTAAATACGATCAAGAAAAGAATTACAAACATAGGTATGAATGAAGGATGCATTGCACACATATATCCGGCTGTGCAGGCAATTCCCTTTCCACCCTTGAACTTCAGCATAACAGGGAAATCATGTCCCAGTACGCATCCCAGAGCTGCATATATTTTCAGCAGATAAACCATATCCGGATGTGATTTACCAAAAATAACAGATACAAGTACTACAGCTATGATGCACTTAAGCATGTCACCAAATAAAACAATAAATCCAGCTTTTGTTCCAAGAACCCTGAGTGTATTGGTTGTTCCGGCATTGCCGCTACCCATCTTTCTGATATCTACACCCTTGAGCTTACCATATAAAACAGCTGTCTGAAATGTTCCAAATACATAACCAATAAGTAAACTAACCAGTCTGACTAATATATCCAACTTTATTCGTTCTCCTTCCTCTCTCTTATAATAAATTTAAGAGGAGTTCCTTTAAATCCAAATGTCTCTCTGATCTGATTTTCAATATATCTTGTATATGAAAAATGCATAAGCTTTTTGTCATTTACAAAAATAACAAATGTCGGTGGCTTAACAGCAACCTGTGTAATGTAATAGAGCTTGAGCATCTTACCTTTATCTGAAGGTGGCTGCTGCATTACAACGGCCTGCATCATGATCTCATTAAGAACACCAGTCGCAACACGCATTGAGTGGTTTTCATTTACAATATCGATCATCTCATAGAGCTTAACAAGTCTCTGACCTGTAACTGCTGAGATAAATATGATCTCTGCATAAGCCATGAATGAAAGTGTTGAACGAATCTTCTTTGTAAACTCTTTTACTGAGTTATTATCTTTTTCAATAAGATCCCATTTATTTACAGCGATGATTATAGCTTTACCTCTGTCATGGGCAATTCCGGCAATCTTGGCATCCTGCTCTGTTACGCCTTCATCAGCATTGATGACAAGGACTGCAATATCAGCTCTCTCAACCGCACTGACGGTTCTGAGGATCATGAACTGCTCAAGTTCCTCTTTTACCTTGCTCTTTCTACGAAGACCAGCTGTATCAATAAATGTATATTCCTTGCCGTTATATTTAACATCGGTATCGATAGCATCACGGGTTGTACCTGCAATATCAGATACAATAAGCCTGTTCTCGCCGATAAGTCTGTTGATGATAGATGACTTACCAACATTTGGCTTACCGATAATGGCAACCTTTACTCTGTCATCCTCTTCCTCATCATTTGATGTAACAACAAAATGAGAAACCACCTCTTCAAGAAGATCACCAAGACCTGTCTTATTAGTAGCACTGATAGGATAAGGCTCGCCAATACCGAGATTATAAAACTCGTAAACGTCCATCATATCACGTTTATAGCTGTCCACCTTATTTACTGTGAGCACTACCGGCTTTCCTGACTTACGAAGGATATCAGCAACAGCATAATCCGCATCAGTAACACCGCTCTTGGCATCACACATGAATAAAATAACGTCGGCTGTCTCAATAGCGATCTGAGCCTGCTCTCTCATCTGTGACAGGATGATATCCTTAGATTCCGGCTCAATACCACCTGTATCAACAAGTGTAAAAGAATTATCAAGCCACTCTACATCCTGATATATTCTGTCTCTGGTAACACCAGGTGTATCCTTAACGATGGATATCTGCTTACCAGCCAGAGCGTTGAAGAGGGAAGACTTTCCTACATTAGGACGTCCAACTACTGCAACAATATTTTTTCTTTTCATAAATACCTCAATTTCTTATATATGATTATTCAAACTCATCATAACTGTTCTTTTTAGGAAAAACATCTATTCCAAAAAGTTCAGACACCAAATGATACCCCGCCTGCTTGATTATGTCAATTTGAACACCAAGCTCCTCCTCGATCTGCGGTACTGTCACGTCGTCAAGAAGGTAATTTTCACCGGCTCTGAGCACATTCTGTGGTAAAAGCAGCTTATTTCCTAGCTTTTGGCCTTTCAACTGTTTTATTATATCACCACCGGTCAAAAGTCCTGACACAGTTATCCTCTCACCAAAGAAATCATTTCTTATAGGATAAGTGTAAACTGTAAGTCCGGGACAATATTCCATAGCTTCATCTACAAGGCTCTTGATAGTTGGATACGCAAGCCTTCCTGTAGCAAGAGACATCTCAGCTTTATAATCAGCCACCTGAGCACCATGGTCTCTTTTTAAAATCTCCATTCCTTCATGGAACTCGTCCATGAGAAGCCTTAGCATACCAACACCATTTTCATACTGGCCATATCCATCATAGAGGTCAGCCTCCGGGATTGGAAGCTCAGCCAGAAGATACCATTCATCACTGGCATGTACAAAATGGGTACCGCCTTCAGCGAAGGCTTTATCCTGCCAGTAGCTTATTTCTTTTATAACTTCTCTCGCATCTTCTTTAGTAAATGGCTCCAATGGGTACAGGCCATCTCTGTATTTTGACAGACCAACAGGCACTATGGAGACACTCTGAAGATTAGGTCTTAAGTTGTAAAGATCTGTAAGAGATCTGTGAAGCTCTTCCTTGTCATTAACACCTTTACACAGAACTATCTGTCCGTTAAGCTCTATTCCATTACCCGGAACACAGAGCCTTTTGACCTTTTCAAGAGCTTCGCCGGCAAAACGGTTATTGAGCATCTTGCAGCGCAACTCCGGATTAGTGGTCTGAAAAGATACATTTATAGGTGATAAATGATATTTAATGATCCTGTCCACATCACTATCACTCATATTAGTCAGTGTAACGTAATTGCCCTGAAGAAATGAAAGTCTTGAATCATCATCCTTAAAATACAGGGTTTCTCTCATTCCCTTTGGCATCTGATCTATAAAACAGAAAATACATTTATTATGGCAGGACTTATAGTCATCCATAAGGCCATTGGCAAATTCAATTCCCAGGTCATCTTCTTCATCTTTTTCGATATCAAGCTCCCACTCTTCACCATTTGGCTTCCTGATGATAAGTGTCAGCTCTTCTTCCTGGATCATAAATTGATAATCAAAAATATCAATAACATCCTGACCATTGATCTTTAAAAGCACGTCACCAGGCTGAATTTCAAGTTCCTGAGCGATGCTTCCATCCAATACTCTACTGATCAGATGTCCTTTGTCTTTATTCATAAAAAACCTCATTAATTTTGAACATACGACTCTTATTATACATGAATTTTCTTGACGTGTCAGTATCCGGATGTTAAAACAATAGATGTAGTATTTTTGTTTTTTTATCAAATAATACAAATAAAGAATAAAAGGATGTAAACAAAATGCCTGATTTTCAACAGTTAGAAGCAAGTATACCCGTTGCACCTCTTAAGCTCATTGTAATGGAATCTGCAAAAGAACTCGGTTCAAATGTAGATAAGTATTTATCTGAATTTCGTCACAATCTTCACAAACTTCCAAATAACGATCCTGCTTTCCGCGAATATATTCAAGACAGTTATATGATCAATGCAGGATGCCCAAGATTTGGTTCTGGTGAAGCCAAGGGTGAGATCAGAGAATCAGTAAGAGGTAAAGATGTATATATCTTAACTGATGTATGTAACCATTCCATCAGCTACAAGATGTATGGACAGACCAATTATATGTCTCCTGATGATCATTATCAGGATCTTAAGCGTGTAATTGCTGCAATTAATGGAAAAGCAAAAAGAGTAAATGTTATTATGCCTTTCTTATATGAAGGCCGTCAGCATAAGAGAAATGGCCTTGAGTCACTTGATGCAGCTCTTATGTTTAAAGAACTTCATGATATGGGCATTTCAAACTTTATCACTTTTGATGCTCACGACCCAAGAATTTCTAATGCTGCTCCACTTGGCGGCTTTGATAATTTCCTGGCTTCATATCAGTTTATGAAGGCACTTTTATCACATGTTGAAGATATTATCGTAGACAAGGATCACCTTGTAGTTATCAGTCCTGACGAAGGTGCTCTTGACAGAGCTGTTTATTTTGCAGGCGTTCTCGGCGCTGATACAGGTATGTTCTATAAGAGACGTGATTATGCTCATGTAGTGAACGGAACTAACCCTATTGTTGCTCACGAATTCCTTGGTTCAGATCTTAAGGGTAAGGATGCTATCATTATCGATGATATGATCTCATCCGGTTCAAGTATGATTGATACAGCCAAGCAGTTAAAACTCAAAAATGCTAAGCGTGTATTCATCTGCACAACATTTGGTCTGTTTACAGATGGTATGGATAAATTTGATATGGGTTATGAAAATGGCTACTTTGATGCTGTTATCACTACTAACCTTACATATCAGGATAAAGAGATCACAGATAAGCCATATATCATTACTGCTGATATGAGTAAATTCATGGCTACTATCATTGATTTCGTTAACCATGATGCTTCTATCGCCAACGTAACAGTTCCAACAGAAAAGATCCACAAAGCACTTGAGCTTTACAACAATAATCTCGATACAGCAGATCATCTTTTTGAATAAAGCTCGAACAAAGAATGTCGCTTGCGACATTCTCGCGCCGAGCGCGGTTGCATTTATGCAACATTTACCTATCGCGCGAGTGCGCATCCTTAGCGGAGCGTTTTTTATATCATAGGAAAGCAATTTCCTATGATATGAAAAAGCCTTTACCGCAATGGTAAAGGCTTTTTCATTAGAATTAAAGGACTTCATCAAATTCAACTGTTACTTTGAACAGATCACCATCCAGCTGTATATCGAAATGTCCATTTTGAGCAATTGTCAGATTCTTGGCTATTGAAAGTCCAAGTCCGCTTCCCTCAGTACTTCTAGATACATCTCCTCTGATAAATCTTTCTGTAAGATCGTCAGCATTGATCTGGTTGAGCTCAGAAGCTGAAATATTTTTGATCAAAAGAGTGGCTCTAGTGTGCCCGTCTTCATTGACATAGGTGGAAAGATCCAAATATACTCTGGTATTTTCTAACGCATATTTAAATACATTATTTAATAGGTTCTCCAGTACTCTCCACAAATATCTGCTATCAGCCATTATAAAGATATCCGGCTTTTCAGAATTAAATATTGGTTTAAGGCCCTTCTGATCAAATTTTTCATAGAACTCACCAATAGTCTGATTGATCATCTCAACATAATTGATCCTTGCAAATTCCATTGTGATATTGCCTGAGGATATCTTGGAAGCTTCCACCAGATCCTCAGTAAGCTGTTTGAGTCTCTGGGACTTTTCATCAAGAACATTGATATACTCTCTTACTTTAAGATCATCAATATTTTCCCTCTTAAGAAGATCCACGTAATTGATGATGGATGTCAGAGGTGTCTTGATATCATGAGAAACATTAGTAATAAGGTCTGCCTTAAGTTTCTCATCTTTCATGCTTGTATTTACAGCTTTTTCAATACCATCACCTATGGAGTTAACAGCATCTGCAAGTATCACGTTATCTCCATGGATATTGACTGAGCTGACTTTATATCTGACATCACCATTTTTAATGGTATTTATTCCGTTTATGATGTCCTGACGTTCCTTATTTATGCTATATAAATTTACTCCTACAATTGAATCAATGATAAGAGCCAGCACAAGTCCGGGGATACCTAACATCAATAGTCCAAGGTTAACCGCAAGGAATAAGATATATGGGATGATAGTCCTTACAAAAACGTTGCTATTATCAATAATATTGATAAACAGTGCTCTTGTATTGATGATAAGCCATCTTAACAGACTTCTGTTCCATAATTCATGGGCTTTTCTACGTCTTGTGTAGCTATATAAGCTGTAACAGATAAAATTATCTGCTATGAACATGAATATAAATGCCAGAAGCAGGAACAGATTACTGTTATATATATCAGAGCCAAAAACAAATGTCAATCCATACAAGCCTGCAAACGGTGCACACAGAGCAATGAAGAACAACGCCACTGTTAGCTCTGTAAACAGCTTATCTTTAAACTCAAGGGTAACGCCATTTGAATACCACAAGCCCTTAATACAAGAAGTTGCCTTGCCTTTTTCATCTTTTTTGCCTGAAGGATATTTGATATAGCCCTCGCAATAGATAAGAAGAGCCGCAATTGCAAGATAAATGAAGGCTGCAATTATACAGATGCCGTAAAGCTCTTTATAATACGGAACATACTGTGTAAATCCTGTTTTACCCTGTGTCAGTTCATCCTTACATGGATAATTAACTGTATCTACGCCAATATATATCTTGATCTGATCAGGATAAGCATAATCATAATTCTTGATCATGTTCTGCAGATTGGTCTCAGATATTAATGTGTTGGATTCGTATTTAAGCTCGTATGGGCAATAATATATGTATTTGCCATATTCCTGAAAAACCGAGTAAATATCAATACCTGTAGTCTCACCCATCAGCGAATCTACATTGGTATAAACCTCAGTCTTACCGCCTATTGATCTGGTAATGTAATATCTGATATTGGTATTTCCATAGTTGTAATATTCAAGAGCCTTTAAATATTCGTTGTAATTAGTATTTAAATCTCTTGCTGCTTCTACGATATTAGAGCACAGCTCGCTGTACTCTGACCAGGAGGACACATAATCTTCTATATTTCTGGCATCCACAGTCTGATATCTGTTGATGAGTACTGTGTGTGTACCTGCACCATCAGACATACTGTTGCCGGAAATGGTTGTAAGTATCTTATTATTCTCGATCTGAGAATTAAGATAGCTGTTCATACCACCTGATACTGAGTTGTTCTGCAAATGAGTATAAATAGTATATGGATTTAAAAACTCATTACTCTCCTGAGTTGTAAATTCTACTGTTTGATATTCAAAACCAGCCTGAGCCCACTTCAACAGGTTGGAAAGTGTGTATGTAGCTGAGATATAGTCTCCAGGAAGTGTTGTTCCTCTGTTAACAAAAGCAGTGACATCAACCTCTTTTTCACTATCATATTCACCATTGGTCTCCATCTGGGAACGTATAGCTGTCAGCCTTATGATATTCTCAATATTGTTGCCGAGAATATTATTAAATAAATAGGATTCTTCATATTCTTTATCTCTATCAGCTTCTTTCAGATTAAAGGAATATTCTCCATTTAAACCATCTATTATGATATTAGTTCCTGTAATGGCAAAAATAATGATAAATGCCATAATCCCAGCCATAAAATGCTGGATCAACTGCAAAAAATGCCTCTGTTTAGAAGTGATAGACTTTTTCATATAAAACACCCTTTAATTATTTATTTTTTTGTCGTCCTCAATCTTGTAACCTACACCCCAAACAACCTTGAGATATTTTGGTTCCTTTGGATTGATCTCGACTTTCTCCCTTATATGTCTGATATGTACGGCTACTGTATTATCAGCGCCGATAGCATTTTCATTCCATATATTTTCATATATCTGATTAATGGAAAATACCTTACCCTTATTTTTCACAAGGAAAAGAAGGATATTATATTCAATAGGCGTAAGCTTTACCGGTTCACCATCAACAGTTACTTCCTTGGTCTCATCATTGATCACAAGACCAAAGACTTTATATAAAGCATCATCTGAAGTGGTATCAAGGTTACCCAGCTGGGTATAACGCCTCATGTTGGATTTAACCCGGGCCACCAGCTCCAAAGGATTAAATGGCTTGGAAACATAATCATCCGCACCGATATTAAGTCCCAGTATCTTATCAGAATCTTCTGATTTTGCAGACAATATAATGATCGGAATACTACTGGTCTCTCTGATCTTCATGGTACAATGTATTCCGTCCATCTTGGGCATCATGATATCAATGATTGCAAGCTGTATATCATTTTCAGCAAGGACCTTGAGCGCCATCACTCCATCATAGGCTTTAAATACCTTAAAACCTTCCTGCTGTAAATAAATCTCTATAGCATCAACGATTTCTTTATCATCGTCACAAACTAAAATATTAGACATTCTTTTCCTCCATCCTATAATTTATTTAAACAGACAATTCTTAAGAAAAAACTAAGAACATTCTTAATATTACATATATTTTTGTAACTTCATTCCAAACTCTTAATTTACTCATTCAGACATAAAAACGCTGCGAGATTGCCTCTTTCTTCATGTTGTACTCTATGTGAGAAGAGATAATCAGGATTACAGCAGGTGCAAATATCTGTGATCTCTATATTTGACGCCTTTACCCCTGCATTTACAAGGGAAAGCCTGATGATATTCCAAAGTCCCAGCTGATACTTACCATTTCCTTTATCAATAATGGCTTCGTTTTCCATTAGTTCATCAATTCCGAACTTATCAATAAATCTCTCAGCCACATCACTGCTGACCTCGTAACAGTCAATACATACAGAAGGCCCTACAGCAGCATGGATATCAGCAGGATCCGTACCGTATTCCCTGAACATAATACTGATAGCTTCTTTAGATATTTCACCAAGAGTCCCCTTCCAGCCGGAGTGACACAGGCCAATAGCTTTTTTAACAGGATCTACAAGATATACAGGCGGACAATCCGCATGAAAAGTAGATAATATGATCCCCGGGACGTTAGTCACAAGCCCGTCAACATCTACATACTCTCTGTCGCGGCATACTCCCTTACCTCTGTCTTCTTCTGTTACGACTCTTACATTGGTAGTATGTGTCTGAAAAGTACATACAAAATCATCCAGTTTATGACCGTGCCCCATGATATCTGAGATCATACGGTAATTCTCATCAACATGTTCCGGATCATCACCTCTGGTATGGCTAAAATTAGCCTGGGCATATTTACCGGTGCTGACACCGCCAATTCTTGTGGAAAAAACGTTGGAAACAACACCTGTGGCAGAAAGCCCAGGGAAAGTAAGATACTCCATCCCCATGGATTTTTTTTGAATAAGAACAGGCTCTGTAGCCTTTCTTTTTATTTCATACATAATTACTTCTTCCTCCCGGGAATATAATCAAAAGCATTCTGATACCAATGTACGGTTGTTTTCTCCCCCATATTCTCAACCGCGATCACATCAAATCTTACAGGATCATATTCACCAATTTTATTAATATATCTATAAAAATCACTAACTCTGCAGATTTTCTTCTGTTTGGTATAATTTACAGCTTCCTCTGCTCTTCCATAATCTTCAGAAGATCTGTATTTTACCTCTGCAAAGACAAGATAATCCTTATCTTTAAATATAATATCTATTTCTCCGATTCTGCAGGAAAAATTTCTTTTGATAAGTCTGCAGCCCGCGCCTTCAAGATATTCACAGGCCAGATCTTCATAGGAATTTCCAGTATTTCTTTTGTTCATTTAAAGTCCAATCTATTAAGTTAACGTTGCTTTGCTTTTATCTTGTCCATGGCGTCCACAAATACAAGGATCTCTGCAACAACTTCATAGAGCTCTGGTGGTATCATCTCACCAATTTCAAGCTTTGACAGAGTATCCGCCAGTTTATCATCTTCATGGATCGGGACGTTGGATTCTTTTGCCTTTTCTATGATCCTTTCTGCTATAGCTCCTTTACCGGAAGCAATAACCTTAGGAGCACCGTCCTCATTAGGATCATAAGAAAGAGCCACGGCAGTTTTTACTTTCTTTTTTTCTTCAGCCATAAATCTTCCCCCTACGCTCTTGCATCAAAAGCAGTAAACGAAACAACAGGCATCTTTTTAATATCAAGCATCTCCTGCACAGCCGGATCTGGAGAATCACTATCCTTGTCAGTATGCAGCATCATCTTGGCTTCCATATTGTAACCGCGCTTATTTAAACGCTCATTCAATGTTTCAATATTGGCAGCAATAAGGTCCAGGACAGAATCATCTGCCACGTAGAAATTGGTTTTGACATTATTACCGGTTAGTTTTACATATACGTCCAGGGGTCCAAGGTGATCCATATCAAGGTGCAGTATAGCACTGACGCTACCATCCTCAGCCCTTTTCTGCTTTTTGTTGGCATACACATAGAGATCTCCATGAGCATTTTGATTAGCCATCTTAAGAGGTAACTGGACATAGGAAAACATCTGATTCAGTTCATTTATAAAATCAATGTTTTTCTGAAGATTCTGAACATTTTTAGTCAACGGATTGTCCTGTCCAAGCGCCTTTTCAAGCACATGCGCCATTTGCTTGGTCTGCTCGTTAAGTCTGTTATAGAGCTTTTCAATATTTTCTTTTTCCCTAACATCCTCAGGTCTTATAAGCCATTGAGTTGACATCTGGCTCTTGACCATGTTCTTAAAATCATCTGTTGAAAAAAGCTTGTTAAAAGCCTCAGTCTTTGATTCGTCTTCTTTTGCAAGTGCGTATTCATCAGAAACATGACGGAGAAGATTTTTCAGCTCATTCTCTGAAAGTGTATTTTTACCTTCATTAAGCCTGCTCTGAAGTTCCATAGCAGCCTTAGGACTTATATCGTTTAATTTATTTATAAAATCCTGATCAAAAGTAATATTCTGACCTTTAACAGTGGCGTTTTTATCATCAGAAATATTATTCAAAATTGTCTGAACTTCACTACCTGCTTCTCCGGTTGCAGAACTAGACAGTTCACCCTCTGCCATAAGCTGTGAACCATTAGCAGCATTTTCAATATTTTCCGGATTCAAAGCATTCTCAGACTGCGCAACATTTTCCTGACTTTGAACATTTTGTCCATCCCCTGTTATAGTCTTTAGAACATCACCATACAGATCGTTAGCTGTCTGCATCTTGCCTGAGGCCACCAGTGAGTCAAATGCTCCCGGAAGCTCATCCATAACAGAGTTCATGCCGTCAACTACCTGATGTTCATAGTTTTTATAGGCTTCATAGCTCTTGATATTATTCTCATCAACTTCAATACCAAGATTTTTCATCTCAACTATATTTCCTATATCAGCTCCAGGAAATTTATTTATGGTATTTAACATATCAGTGATGGAATCTTTATCAATAGACATTCCATTTTCCATCATCTTGGATACCATGTAGATAGAAGCATTATTTACTTCAACACCTGCAGCTGTAAGAGCTTTGATCGTTGTTGGATCAATTGCTGTATTTTCAAAAAGAGGGCTAAGGGTAAGCGTATTAGAAGCCGTACTTCTTACCAGAAAAGCGACATTTTGACCATTAGACAAAGTCATTCCATCATTTAGTTTTGCAGATATTGATGAATTATTGCCAAGATCGATCACGGCAGTTCTTGAACCATCTTCAGAATTAGTTATTGAAACAATCTTACCGGAAACAGTATCACCAGCAGACAGAGACAGACTCTGCTTGCCGGTTTGTGCATTAAGTTGCTTTAACTGCTCATTACTAAGAGTTACGATATTAGTTTTAGTATTTAATACATTGCTAATCCCGCTCATTTAGCTGTTTCCTTAAATTATAACTCTACAAAGTTACCTATAAAGCTTCTTCTATGTATTGGACAAGGTCCATATTTCTTAAGTGCTGCTATATGCTCTGCGCTACCATAGCCTTTGTTGCTGTCAAAACCATATTCAGGATACTGTTTGGCATATTCCTGCATAAGTCTGTCCCTTGTAACCTTGGCAATGATACTTGCAGCAGCGATTGAGATACTCTTGGCATCGCCTTTAATGATGGATACCTGCTTATATTCTTCAAGCTGAGGGATATGTACAGCATCGATCAAAAGAGCATCCGGCTTGACAGGAAGATTATTTACAGCCATTGTCATTGCTTCATAAGTAGCCTGTAAAATATTGATCTCATCAATCCTCTCAGGAGAGTTACAACCAATACCTACTGCAATGGCAGTATCCATGATCTTATCATATAACTCTTCTCTCTTTTTTTCGGACAATTTCTTTGAATCGTTAATATAGAGGAGGTCATTATCAGCAGGTAATATAACTGCAGCTGTATAGACAGGGCCTGCAAGAGGGCCTCTTCCAACCTCATCAATGCCGCATAGATAGCCCAGATGACCGTATTCTTTTTCATACTTTTTCATCTGTTCAATCCTATCAAGCTCTGCAAGGTATTTATCTTTCTTCTTTACTGCAGATTCAACTATCTTCTTTACTGCAGCTCTATCATCATCACTATATTGCCTGATAAATGAATCAAGTTCTTTTTCCGGTGTATTTTTTAATATGTCTTTAATCTCAGTAGCTGTCTGCATCAGTCTAGTGCTCCAAATTTATCGAATGGGAAGATTCTTATAAAGGCCTTGCCAACAATAGTATCTTTTTTGACATTGCCCACAGAGTAATCTCTGCTGTCCATACTATGATTTCTATTATCGCCCAGAACAAAGTACTCATCCTCTCCTAAAGTGATGGGATCTATAGCCCTTCCCGGATCAAGAATGACTTCTGCTCCATAGCCTTCTTCAAGTACACTTCCGTTAATATATATTTTTCCATCAGTATCGATCTGAACTGTCTCACCAGGAAGTCCAATGACTCTTTTGATGAAGCATGGTTCATCACCGTATTGATATTCAAAAATGACAATGTCAAATCTCTCAGGATCTTTAAATCTATATGATATTTTATCAACTATGAGTGAATCGCCATCCTGAAGAGTATTCTCCATGGACTGACCGCTCACGTCAGTTCTCTGTGCCACAAAGGTTATGAACAAAATAAGCAATATAAATACTACTGCCAAATAAATAACTGTGTCCAAAATCTCGCGTAAAACTTTGTTCATAATAAAAGCCTCCTATTAAAGTAAGATAATATCAAGGTCTTTCAAGAGATATCAGCCCAAGTCTGCCGCTTCTAAAATCATCCAAGAGCATATTGCTGGCTCTATCCATATCAGGTCTAGCTCCCTGAACATAGCATTTTCTGTTAAAAGCAATACATGTAAGGATCTCACAAGCTCTTGTGATCCTATCCATATCATCAAGGCCTTCGATCTGCTCATCAGTGATCTGATATTTTTCTTCGATAACCCCCTTATAATACATATCCATGTATTTAATAAGTGATGCAGCCATCTCACCAATATCCAGATTAACATCATTCATTGAACCAATAAGAGCCAGATTAAGACCAACAGTCTCATCATCAAATTTAGGCCACAGGATACCAGGAGTGTCCAGAAGTTGCAGATCCTTTCCCAGCATGATCCACTGTTTTCCCTTAGTCACACCAGGCTTATTTCCAGTCTTAGCAGCGCTCTTACCGGATATTCTGTTTATGAATGTAGACTTACCTACATTAGGAATACCGGCAACCATAGCTCTGATAGGTCTGTTCTTGATGCCTCTTTTTCTGTCTTTCTCAATCTTCTCAGCGCAGGATTCCCTGATCATATCAAGGACTTTCTTGTTATCCTTGCCCTGCTTAGAATTGAGCTGCATAACATGGAGACCCTGTTCTTCAAAATATTTTGTCCAGGCCGCTGTAACTCCAGGATCTGCCAGGTCTGCCTTATTCAAGATAATAAGGCGCTCTTTATTTTTTCCAAGTTCATCTATATCAGGGTTTCTTCCTGATAAAGGAATACGAGCATCTGTAAGCTCTATGATCATATCGACCAGAGAGATGTTTTCTTTCATCATTCTGATTGCTTTGGTCATATGACCCGGATACCATTGATAATTCATATAAACCTCATTTTAAAACAAATCCGATGTTTTTCTCAGTACCACCGTACTTGTACCAAACCTTTCCCGCAATTGTATCTCCAGAAACCACGCCTATATTAGCACTTCTACTGTCTTCACTACTGTTTCTGTTATCCCCAAGAACAAAATACTGATTGCTGCCAAGCTTGATCTCATTTTCAGCAATTCCTGCATCTTCCATCTTGTCATAGAGTTCTTTATCTTCTTCCTGCTCTACACCATTGATATAGAGGACTCCATCAATGATCTGAACTGTTTCACCAGGTAAAGCAACAATTCTCTTGATATAGTAATGGGAATTTGAATTACCATTTGGTAAAAAAGCAACAATATCATTTCTTTTTGGAGTGGATATCACATAAGATACTCTGTTGATCAGGACAAACTGACCACTATACAAAGTAGGAGACATAGATTCCCCTATTACCCTGGCACGCATACCAAATCCGATAACTACCATTAGTGCAAGAAATATTGCAAAAGCAGTAAAAAAGCACCAGGAAAAAATCTCCTTAAACAGGGATGGAGAATATATTTTCTTTTTTTCTTTATATATGAGACTTCTTCTTTTTCTAGCCATAACAATATTATACCCCCAAAACCTTATTTAATCGAGAATAAAAAGAAAAGGCAATTACTAAAAAAGTAACTGCCCTATCAGTAGAAATCTTATTTAACGAGTTCCTTAACTTTAGCCTTTTTACCTGTAAGACCCTTAAGGTAGTTCAGCTTAGCTCTTCTTACCTTACCTCTTCTTACTACTTCAACCTTCTCAACAAGTGGAGAATGAAGTGGCCAAGTCTTCTCAACACCAACACCGTTAGAAATCTTTCTTACAGTGAATGTAGCACGGTTGCTTCCGCCCTGGATCTTCTTAACTGTACCCTCGAAAACCTGTACTCTTTCGCGGTTACCTTCCTTGATCTTTCCATAAACCTTAACTGTGTCACCTGTATGGAATTCAGGTGCGTTTGCATTGAGCTGCTCTTTCTCGAGCTCTTCGATAATTGTACTCATCTCTAAATCTCTCCTATTATTAAACTGGACGTTCTTAATACTCTTAAGTAACAGAGGACCGTCTATTTTCACAACGTACTATAATATAACACATTTACAAGGGTTTAGTCAATAATATTATAAATTTTCAGGTCCGAAACTCTCTGGTAAGAGTTCTTCCAAAGTATATTCCTTGTAATCATCAGGAGTTTTAACCAGTAAGATTTTCATATCTGGCTTGCCAAATTCCCTGATGACTTGCCTGCACACGCCGCATGGAGGGCAATAATCAGTAGGTTCAAAGCCTTCTTTGCCTCCTGCAATAGCTATAGCAGTAAATTCTCTATATCCTTCACTTACAGCCTTATATATAGCATTTCTTTCAGCACATATACCAGGTGAATATGAAGCATTTTCAGCATTACAACCTGTAAATATTTTACCGTCCTTGGTCAAAAGTGCTGCTCCAACACAAAAATGTGAATATGGAGTGTATGACATAGAACGCATTTTTAAAGCTTTAGTTGCAAGTTCTTTTTTATCCATTTTTACCATCTTCCTTAATAAGTGTTCTAATAGCTTCAATAGCTGTACGGATTGCTGCATCTGTATCATGAGCCTGAGTATTGTCGAGACCTCTCTTAGCTCTCTCCTGATTAGCAACAACATGAAGTACTGAACCTACTCTGGCTCTAAGGAAACCACCTACGATAAACAATGCAGCTGATTCCATCTCAGAAGCAAGGGCGCCACATCTGATCCATGCTTCCCAGTTATTCTGCAGAGTAGCTGCAACAGGCATAACCTCTGGCTCATGCTGTCCATAGAAAGAGTCTTTGCACTGTACAACACCTACGTGAGTATTAAATCCGCCTTTTTTAGCTGCATCAACAAGTGCATTGGTAACAGCAAAATCTGATACTGCCGGATATTCAATAGGAGCATATTCTCTACTTGTACCTTCCATACGGATGGCACCTGTAGCAACTACAATATCTCCGCCTTTAACATCAAGCTGCATTCCTCCGCATGTACCAACTCTAATAAATGTATCAGCACCGCTCTTATAGAGTTCTTCCATAGCGATAGCTGCTGATGGTCCACCGATACCTGTAGAAGTAACACTTACTTTTACTCCATCAAGGAAACCAGTGTATGTAACAAATTCTCTATTTTCTGCAACTTTTTGGGGATCATCAAAGTACTTTGCGATTTTTTCGCATCTGCCCGGATCTCCTGGTAAAATTACATATCGTCCAACCATGTCCTTATTTGTGTGAATATGGTACTGTATTCCAGCGCCTTCTGTATAATCTACCATTTTACCCTCCTTACAAAAGACCATCCATTACATGAATAGTTATTAAACCATTTTCTATATCGACATTTTTGATGCAATCAGAAATAGCAGGAATAAGAATTGTTTCTTCTTCCCCTTCCCTCTGCATTTCATAAACGTCATTTGCTCCAGTTGAAATGACTTCTTTCAATACTCCCAGCTCATTGCCTTCTTCATCACAGATAGTAAGACCAATGAGATCAGATGCATAATATTCATTTTTACCAAGCTTTTGCGCATCACTTCTTGGAATGATAAGTTCCTTACCCCGGAGCTTTTCAACATCTTCAATAGTATTAAATTCTTTGAATTTAACTATTACAAACTTTTTGAAGAATTTTACGCTCTGCACATTTAGTTCTATTCTTCCATCTCTTCCGGATTCCATAATGACCTTCTTTAATTTCTTAAATCTGGCAGGATCATCTGTAGTAGGAAAAACATTAACTTCGCCGTGTAAACCATGTGGTTTTGAAATTATACCAATCTGAAAATATTCTGTCATTTCTTCCGCCTTTTCTTTTTAGGAACTTCAGGGTGTTCTAAAACCCACTTTTCGTACAGGTCAGGTCTTCTCTCCTTTGTACGGAGTTTAGACTGTTCCAGTCTCCATTCATCAACTTTTGCATGATTTCCTGAAAGAAGTATCTCAGGAACCTTTTTGCCCATCCATTCTTCAGGTCTGGAATACTGCGGATACTCTAAAAGACCATCCTGAAATGATTCAGTTTCAGCAGAATCCGAATTGTTAAGTACTCCGGGAACCAGTCTGGATATGGCATCTATCATTACCATGGCAGGCAGCTCACCACCTGTCAGGACATAATCTCCAATTGAAATATAGTCTGTGACTATCTCCTCAAGAACTCTCTCATCAACACCTTCATAATGACCACATAAAAAGATAAGATCATCTTCCCTGGCAAATTCTCTAGCCATAGACTGATCAAAAACTTTTCCTTGAGGGGTTACGTATATAACTCTCGGGTTTGCACCCTCTTTTTCCTTACGGATATTTTCAACTATAGCTTTATGGCAATCATAAATAGGCTGAGCCTGCATCAGCATACCTGCTCCACCGCCATATGTATAATCATCAACTTTTTTATGTTTATCAATAGTATAATCTCTGATATTGACAGCATCAATACTTATATATCCAGCCTCCTTGGCTCTTCCAAGTATACTGGTCTCAAGCCCCCGTCTTATCATATCAGGGAACAATGTCATAATATGGAAATTCATCCATATCCTCCTCGTTTAATAGGGAATAAAAAAGCCGAACAAAGAATACAGAAATCCTCTTTTCTTCATTCGGCTTATATTTAATATTGAGCTAAAGGCGTAAATAGTTAATCAAACTATTTCTACATCAACCTTAACATTTTCTCTGGTGGATGCTGCCTTTACAACAGCGCGAATTGCCTTAGCAATACGACCCTGTTTTCCGATAACCTTACCCATATCTGATGGTGCTACATGAAGCTCAATCATGATGTTACGTCCATCAGCCTTCTCTGTAACTACAACCTGATCTGGATTATCGACAAGAGCTTTTGCAATTACTTCAACTAATTCTTTCATAAATCCACCTCCGGTAGTATAGTTCATATCAGTAAATAATTATAATTTACTTTACAATACCGGCCTGTTTGAATAACTTATTTACAGATTCTGTAGGCTGAGCACCGTTAGCAAGCCACTTCTTAGCAAGCTCTTCGTTAAGCTTTACTGTGCTTGGATCTGTGTTAGGATCATATGTTCCAAGCTCCTCGATAGCCTTACCCTGTACAGGGAACTTTGAATCTGAAACTACGATTCTGTAGAAAGGAACCTTCTTCTTACCGACTCTCTTTAATCTGATCTTTACTGCCATTTTAATTTTCCTCCATTAAATGAAATAAAATAGTTTTTGTTTTTTATATGAATCATTCCAGCTAAGCTGAGAAACATATCATAAATTAGAAAAATCTGTTTTTGCCGAATCCGCCAAGTCCACCAAGACCACCAAACGGATTAAAACGACCTTTTTTACCCATAAGACCAGGCATTTGTTTCATCATCTTCTGCATCTGGTCAAACTGCTTGATAAATCTGTTTACCTCTGCAATATCCACGCCGGCACCCTTGGCTATACGGTGCTTTCTCTGAGGATTCATAAGCTTAGGATTACGTCTTTCCTCAGGTGTCATGCTAAGTACGATTGCTTCAAGATGAGCAAGTTTCTTTTCATCCGGCAACTGGTCATCACTGATGCTGCCCATACCAGGCATCATACTCATGATACTGCCAATTCCGCCCATCTTACGGATCTGCTTCATACTCTCAAGGTACATTTCAAAGTCAAATTTGCCCTTTTTCATTCGGGCAGCCATTTCACGGTCTTTTTCTTCGTCTCTTTCCTGATTAGCTTCAACAGCTTTATCAATAAGACTGAGAACATCACCCATACCAAGGATACGGCTTGCCATACGATCCGGATAAAACTGTTCAAGATCTGTAAGCTTTTCGCCCATTCCTACATACAATATAGGCTTACCAGTAACGGCTCTTGCTGAAAGAGCAGCACCGCCTCTGGTGTCGCCATCAAGCTTGGAAAGAATGATTCCATCAATACCGATTCGTGTATTGAATTCGTTGGCAACATCTACAGCAGCCTGACCTGTCATGGCATCGACAACAAGAATTGTCTGATGTACTGTAACAGCGGCTTTGATGTCTTCAAGCTCTTTCATCATATCTTCATCGATCTGCAGTCGACCTGCAGTATCGAGAATGACTACATTATTTCTGTTAGCCTTGGCCTGTTCCATAGCTTTTGTAGCTATCTCGACCGGACTAACATCTGTTCCAAGTGAAAAGAAATCTGCTTCAACCTTCTGAGCATTGATCTGCAACTGATCTACAGCGGCAGGTCTATATATATCACCTGCAACAAGGAGTGGTCTCTTACCCTTTAGCTTCATCTTAGAAGCAAGCTTGGCTGCAGCAGTTGTTTTACCTGCACCCTGAAGACCACACATCATGATGACTGTTATTTCTCCGCCATCCTGATATTTAATCTCTGTTGTTTCAGAACCCATTAAAGAAATAAGTTCTTCGTTAACAATCTTAATAACCATCTGACCAGGATTAAGTCCATTTAAAACATCCTGACCAACAGCTCTTTCCTGAACCGAATTAACAAACTGCTTAACAACTTTAAAGTTGACATCAGCTTCAAGAAGCGCCATCTTAACTTCCTTAAGAGCAAGTTTAACATCTTCCTCAGAAAGACGTCCCTTTCCCTTAAGATTCTTAAATACATTTTGTAATTTATCTGTAAGACTTTCGAAAGCCATTTAAGAAAGCTCCTCTAGTATATTATCAGCAATACTGCCAATCTCTGTTATAAGTTCTTCTCTACTCAGTTCCTGTTTATCCATATCCTTAAGTCTCTGAGCACATGCAGAAATCTTTCTATATCTTTCTACCATATGGAGTTTATCTTCATAGCCCTCCATAGTAGCAGTACATCTTTTGATCAGGTCATGTACACCCTGTCTGCTGATCCCATGTTCAAGTGCTATCTCATTAAGTGAGAGATCATCATAAACAGCAGCCTCATATATATTTCTCTGATGCTCTGTCAGCAGTTCTCCATAAAAGTCATACAGCAATCCGTTGTCTACTAAATCTTTCATAGTATATCCTTCCTACATGACTTTGTGCCATTAATCCAAAGAAAAAGGCACAATAAGTATAATAACTTATGTGCCTACAAGTGTCAAGTATTTTTTCTTTACACCTTAATTATTTGCATAATCAATTATGGAAATATTCAGATCCACGTCTCCATCAATTCCAGGAATCGATCCTGTTGAGGAGTACTGCCACATTCCAAATTTATATGGATAATATAATGGTGTACCATAATATGCGATCCAAGTGTCATAATCAGAAAGCTGTTTAGCATCCAACAGTAATGTGAAGGATTTGACATTACCATATATAACAGCTTCATAGCCAGCTCCTTCTACAGTACTGCAAAAAGTCTGAGCGATAGCTGTATACTGACTCTGATTAAGCTCATTAGTCCTGGCTGAAGTAGAATCTGCAGTCTCAATATCAAGAACAACAGGATATGTGATGTCATAAGGCTCAATGAGATCAAGTACAAACTGTGCTTCTTCCTGTGCCTCTTCTTCTGAAACTGCCTGAGAATAGAAATATACTCCCACATTTATACCATTAGCAATAGCATTTTCTATATTGTACTCAAATGTATCATCTTCAAGGAGCTTACCTTCTGTTGATCCTCTGAGTCCTACTCTTATGATTGCAAAATCAACACCATAATCTGCAACCTGTTCCCAGTCAATCTCACCCTGGAACCTTGAAACGTCTATTCCTTTATAAAACTGAAGTGAAGTATCATCGCCGGTATATTCCAGAAAACCATCATCATTTATGGCAAAATCTTCGCTTCCAAAAGCATGATGTTCAATTTCATCCGTGATCGGAAAAAAGTAATATCTTCCATTGTCTGCAACTACAAGCTGATCAGTAAATACAGAACGGATGGTAGAAATAGTGCTGTCCCCGTTTTCCAGCTTGGACTGCATAAGTTCAAGTATAGATTCTTTTCCCGTTTCCTCTGCCTCGTTCTTGGCTGCATCTATCAATATCTGAGTTTCAGATGTTGTGTAGTAACCTTCCTCGTTAAGTGCTTCAAGTTCGCTTTGCATAGCCTCTTCTTCTTTTCTCAGATTGGCATTACGCAAAAGAAGTACTATACAAAAAGACAGTGCCATTAAAGCAACAAGACTTAGAAAAATAATTGAAATAATGCTTTGTGTTTTAGCTTTTCTGTTCAAAGTAATCCCCCGTTACATAATCATTTCAATAATTCCAGATAACGCCATCATCAGATGCGTTCATCAAAATAGCTTTTATAGCCTTCGCCAAAGATCTCAGTTGCACTTGTTACGATCATAAATGCATCCGGATCTTCTTCTCTTACAATATCCTCAGCCATAGGAGAAAGTCTCTTTTTAATTACACACATGATTACTTTCTTCTTTTCCCCACTATATGCACCTTCACCAAATATATGAGTTGCACCGGCATCGAGCTCTACAAGAAGTCTGTGTGTGATCACATCAGGCTTATCAGAAATGATGTATATGAGCTTAGCGCCGTCTCTGCCATATAAAACCAGATCCAGTACAAAAGAAGTTATCATACAGGCAAGAAGTGAATATAATGCAGCGTTGATATCTCTAAATACAAATCCTGCAAATATTACTACTGCCAGATCAGTCACGAAAAAGAGTACACCGGTCTTTAAATGAGGGAACTGTATCCTGAGGATCTTGATGATGATATCAGAGCCTCCGGAAGTAGCTCCATGCTTAAAGATCAGTCCCATGCCAAGTGCTGTCAGAGCACTTCCAAATATGACACCCAAAAGGATATCGTGTACTGCAAAAACTGCAAAATACTTCGCAATAATATCCGTAAAGAAAGAAATCATAGCAGTAGCATAAATTGTAGAAATAATAAACCTGATACCAAATTTCCACATTCCAAGTATCACTACCGGAACGTTAAGTATCCAAAACCAAAGACCTACGCCCAACCCAAAGATACGATTAAGTCCTATAGCTATGCCCGTAAATCCGCCGGGAGCCAGATCATTCACATCACTGAACAATGCAGTTCCTATACCATAAATAACAGCGGCAAAAGCAATTATTGTATAGTTTACTACCACTTTTTTAATTTTCTTCTTTAACATATTAAATATTAGTCCTTACTACTCTTGGCTTATAGCCTTCTTTCTCCAGAGCATCCAGAATCTGGTTCTTGTGCTGAGTTCCGAATGCTTCAAGTGTTATTCTCAGCTCAACAGCTGCATTTCTATTGATAGATACAAACTGGTTGTGCTCAAGCTTAATAACATTACCGCTTACACCTGCTATAACTCCTGAAACCTTAGACAGTTCACCTGGCTTATCCGGAAGAAGAACAGATACAGTAAATATTCTGTCTCTCTTGATAAGTCCCTGCTGAACTACAGATGACATAGTGATAACGTCCATGTTACCTCCAGAAAGAACACAGGCAATTCTCTTATCCTGTACATCCTTAAGCTGCTTAAGAGCTGCTACGCTCAGAAGGCCGGAGTTTTCAACTACCATCTTATGATTTTCAACCATATCAAGGAAAGCAACAACAAGATCTTCATCAGGAACTGTGATGATCTCATCGATATTCTTTGCAATATATGGGAATATCTTTTCTCCAGGTGTCTTTACTGCTGTACCATCAGCAATAGTATTTACTCCACCAAGTGTAACTACATGACCAGCCTTGAGAGATTCCTGCATACAATTAGCGCCTGCAGGCTCAACACCGATTACTTTTATATTTGGATTAAGAAGCTTGGCAAGTGTTGAAACGCCTGTTGCAAGACCGCCTCCACCAATTGGAACAAGGATGATATCAACAGTTGGAAGTTCCTTGAAGATCTCCATTGCGATAGTTCCCTGTCCTGTAGCAACATCATAATCATCAAAAGGATGAACAAATGTATAGCCATTTTCATCTGCAAGCTTGTATGCATATTCACAAGCTTCATCATATACATCACCGTGCAGGATGACTTCTGCTCCAAGAGCCTTTGTTCTGTTGACCTTGATGAGCGGAGTTGTTGTAGGCATTACGATTGTTGCCTTTACTCCATAACTCTTTGCTGCATAAGCAACACCCTGGGCATGGTTGCCGGCTGATGCTGTAATAAGTCCCTTTTGTCTTTCTTCTTCAGACATAGTAGTGATCTTATAATATGCACCCCTAACCTTATAAGCACCGGTTCTCTGAAGATTTTCAGGCTTAAGATATACTTTTCCGCCTGTCTGATTGCTCCAGTAATCACTATAAATAAGCTTTGTTTCAAGTGTTACTTTTTTTACATCTTCATATGCTTCTTCAAACTTTTTCAATGTAAGATATTCTTCATTGTTACCCATACTACATTACTCCTCCAGAAATAATAAATTTATTCCCCCTAGCATAGCTGATCAATATAGCCCCGTTATCAGCTAAATAAAGCATTAACAAAATCTTCAGAATTAAAGCGTTCAAGATCATCAATAGACTCACCAACGCCTATATATTTAACCGGAATATTAAGTTCTGAAACGATTGCAACAGCAATACCACCCTTGGCAGTTCCGTCAAGCTTGGTAAGAACTATTCCGGTAAGTGATGCTACGTCACCAAACTCTCTGGCCTGAGCCAATGCATTCTGACCTGTAGTTCCGTCAAGAACTATAAAGTTTTCTCTGTAGCAGTCAGGAAGTTCTCTATCAATGATCTTATTCATCTTTCTGAGCTCTTCCATAAGATTCTTTTTATTGTGAAGTCTTCCGGCTGTATCCACGATCAGGATATCACAGTTTCTGGACTTGAAAGCATTGACAGCATCATAAATAACGCTGGCAGGATCTGCGCCCTCTTTACCAGTTATGATAGGTACTCCTGCTCTATTTGTCCATTCCTGAAGCTGCTCTGTTGCCGCTGCTCTATAGGTATCAGCTGCAGCAACAAGAACTTTCTTACCTTCATTTTTGAATATAGCAGCAAGCTTTCCGGCTGATGTTGTTTTACCAACACCGTTAACGCCGATAATGAAAATTACAGCAGGGTGATTTTCAAATTCATAAGCACCTTCATCTGTTTTCATCTGCTCGCGAATATTATCAATCAGCAATTGCTTGCAATCAGCAGTTGAACGTATTTTTTTCTCATTTACCTGTTGTCTGAGACCGTCCATGATCCTGCTGGTAGCATTGACACCGATGTCTCCCATGATCAGAGTCTCTTCAAGCTCATCATAGAAATCTTCATCAATATCAGAATAGCCATTAAAAACGTTGTCTATGCCTCTAACAATATTATCTCTTGTTTTAGACAGACCGCCTTGTAATTTAGAAAAAAATCCCATTTAATTAGTTAACTCCTTATCAATGAGGTTTACGCTAACAAGCGTTGAAACACCCTTTTCCTGCATAGTAATACCATAAAGCCTGTCAGCACTTTCCATTGTACCACGACGGTGAGTAATTACAATAAACTGAGTTGATTTAAGCTTATGTAAGTATCTTGCAAATCTGACTACGTTATTTTCATCAAGGGCAGCCTCGATCTCATCAAGCAGACAGAATGGAGATGGCTTCAGGTTCTGGATTGCAAAAAGCAGTGCAATTGCTGTAAGCGCCTTTTCTCCACCAGAGAGCTGCATCATGTTTACAAGCTTCTTTCCCGGTGGCTGAGAATTGATCCTGATTCCTGCTTCAAGGATATCTTCACCTTCAACAAGTTCAAGACTACCTTTACCACCGCCAAACATTTCTTTAAATACCTTATCAAATTCCACAGATATCTTTTTAAACTGTTCAGCAAACTGCTCTCTCATTGAATTATCAAGGTCTTCAATGATCACACGAAGCTGTTTCTCAGCAATTATCAGATCATCATGCTGAGTCTTCATAAACGTATATCGTTCCATAAGGTTTTTATAGTCTTCAATAGCATTTACGTTAACATCACCCAGCTTTTTAATAGAATCTTTAAGTGAAAAGATCTGTTTTCTCATGGCCGGAACATCATTCATGCTCTCATCTCTGAGATTTGAAGCATCTGTTAAAGTGATCTCATACTCATTCCACATATAGTTGATCTGAGATTCGATAGCTTCCTGGCATCTGTCACGTTTTGCTGACAGACGGGTCACTTCCTTATCAAGACTGCTGATCTGTTCTGACAGTTCTTCAGTAGTCTTAAAGAATGACTTCTGGTTAACAGACAATTCTTCCTTCTTGGCTCTCTTTTCTTCAAGTTCTTTATTAGTCGTATCCTGAACGCCGCTGGAAGCCTCAATAGTAAGCTTGATCTGTTCAATATTGTTCTTCTTTTCTTCAAGGCTCTGAGCATTATTTTCAATAGATTCAAGAATCTCATCTAAAGACTGCTGCTCCTGACCAATTTCAGCATTGATACGATCGATATTCTGCTGCTGGAATCCCTGTTTCTGAGCAATCTTCTCAAATTCAATATCCCACTGTGATGTATTCTCGTTTTCTGCAGCTTCTTCTTCATGAAGAATATCCAGAGTCTTCTGATGCTCTGAAACCTGTTCTGTACACTCTTTTTCAAGATTTTCAGAATCAGTAAGAGCTTTTTCAGCCTCAGCCTTAGCCTCCTGGATCTCCTTCATCTGCTTCTCAATGTCATCACTTTCGGCCTTGAGATCAGAATAGTCACCCTTTTGCTGCCTCTGCTTTTCTTCTTCATTTACCACGTTAAGACGTGCTGTATTCTGTTCAATAAACTTGGACTGAAGTGTTGTCCTAATGGTCTCAACCTCAGTTCTGAGTTCATTACGCTTATTCTTAATGTCTTCTATTTCTTTTTGATATTTCTCAATATCTTTTTCGCATTTTTTGACTGTCGCTTCAAGTTCATCCATCTCACGACGTCTTCCAAGAAGGTTGGAATTGTTCTTAAAGGCACCACCACTGATAGCACCACCAGGAACAAGGAGTTCACCTTCAAGTGTGACCATACGGATCGTATAATTAAACTTTCTGTTGATATTAACGGCATTATCAATATTATCAACTACTACGATTCTTCCAAGCATAGCCTTGGCAACATTTACATATCTTGGATCCGTATTAACAAGTTCATCAGCCATACCAAGGACACCATCTTCCTCAAGAACCTCTTTAGCCTTGATCTCCTGAGGATTGGTAATACTTGTCAGAGGTAAAAATGTTGCTCTTCCTGCCTTAGACTTTTTAAGATAGGCGATCATCTTCTTGGCTGTTTCTTCATCATCTGTAACGATGTTCTGGATATTACCACCAAGAGCTATTTCAATAGCAGTCTCATATTTTGGATCTGTCTTGATAATATCAGCAACAACACCGATGATACCTGGTGTATCATCCTTGCGCTCCATAACCTTCTTAACAGAACCGCCATATCCTTCGTATCTCTCAGTCAGATTGGCAAGAGCTTCCAGCTTGGCCTTTTCCTGATGAAGAGTATTAGTAGCCTCTCTGAGCTTCTGGTCAGTACCGGTAAGTCTGCCCTTTATGCCTGACAGTTCTTCTTCCTTGGCCTTCTGCTCATTATTGAGATTGGTAATTTCTTCATTGATCTTATCAAATTCAGCTTTAAGTCGTTTAATAGTCTCTTCAGCCTTAGATTCATCAGACTGTGCTCTAACAAGCTTACTAGTAAGTTCAGCCTTACGAATGTTATTCTGCTCTTTTCTGGTCTCAAGACTACTGAGCTTGGACTTGATATTAGCTCTGGTATTAAGAGTCTCAATGATCTTACTCTTACATTCCTCGACAGCTTCATTTATTTCTTCAATCCTTGCCTGAACCTTGGCGAGCTTTTCTCTGGCTTCGTCACGCTTCTTAGAAAGATTTTCTACTTCCTTATCTATTTCTGCCTTTTCAGCAAGATACTTTTCTTTTTCAGCATTCTTGTCAGCAATCTTTTTCTCTTGGTCCTTTTTCCTGCTCTGGAAATGAAGATCATTCTCTGTTGCAGACTTGATCTGCTCATTTAAGATACCGATCTGGCCTTCAAGCTTTTCTCTTTTGACAGAAGTATCTGTAAGTCTTGTTCTTGCTTCTTCAATTTCTTTATCAAGAACTTCGATATCAGCCTGGATCTTGTCATACTCTTCACGAGTCTGAGTATATTTATTCTTAGTCTCTTCAAGATGTTCGCCTGCGATCACCAGGTTCTTTTCAGCCTCTTCCAGCTGAGTTTTCTGGTTACCATTTTCCAAAAGGAACATATTTACATCAAGAGTCTTAAGCTCCTCCCTGTATTTCAGGAACTCTTTAGCCTTTTCAGACTGCTTTTCCAAAGGGCCGACCTGCTTTTCAAGCTCTGAAAGAATGTCATTAAGACGAGTAAGGTTTGTTTTCTCTTCTTCCAGCTTTTTGATAGCAGTTTCTTTACGAAGCTTGAACTTTACAATACCAGCAGCTTCATCAAAAAGATTTCTTCGATCCTCAGGCTTACTACTTAAGATCTGTTCGATCTGACCCTGTCCAATGATAGAGTAACCCTCTTTACCGATACCTGTATCGTAAAAAAGTTCATTAACGTCCTTCAGTCGGCAGATAGTACCGTTTATCATGTACTCGCTTTCGCCTGAACGATATAGTCTTCTGGACACTGTTACTTCATCATAATCAATTGGCAGGGAATGATCAGAATTATCAAGAGTGATTGCAACAAAAGCGTAGCCCAGAGGCTTTCTAAGCTCTGTGCCCGCAAAAATAACATCCTGCATGGAAGCTCCACGCAGCTGTTTGATACGCTGTTCACCGAGGACCCAGCGAACAGCATCCGCAACATTACTTTTTCCAGAACCATTAGGTCCTACAATAGCTGTAATACCATTGTGAAACTCAAAATTGATTTTATTAGCAAAGGATTTAAATCCGTGTATCTCAATACTTTTAAGGTACATTTTTAGTATTCTTCATTGCAAGAATCGCCTCGTAAGCAGCTTTCTGTTCAGCAGCTTTCTTGGTTCTTCCTGCCCCCTCTCCCATTTTCTTATCACCAACATAAACGGCAGTCTTAAATATTTTATCATGCTCTGGACCACTTTCGCCACACAATTCATAGCGAACAGCTCCAACCTGACTGCTCTGAACCATTTCCTGTAAAACAGATTTACTATCATAAAAGATCTGCTTGTTTTCAAGGTCAGATAAAATAAATTTGTCTATGTGATTTTTGGCATATTCAATACCGCCATCAAGGTAGATCGCACCTATGACAGCCTCCATAACATCAGAGATAATAGACTCTCTGTGTCTTCCTCCAGTAGCCTCTTCGCCCTTGCCCAAAATAATATATTCAGCAAGTCCTATGTCAGCTGCGCAATATGCCAGTGCAGCCTCACATACCATTGAAGCCCTCATCTTGGTCATTTCGCCCTCTTTTTTATTTGGATAAGTCTTGAATAAAAAAGTACTTGAAACCATCTCAAGGACAGAATCACCAAGGAACTCCAATCTTTCATAATCAGGCATTTTATTTATCTTTTGTTCATTTGCAAAAGATGAATGTGTAAGAGCCTGACGAAGTAGTTTAATATCATTGAACTTGTAACCGATCTTGTTTTCAAGCTCATGCATTTTTTCTTCAGTTATCATATATTGCCTTTCTCTTAGAAATATAGCTACTATATAATAAACAAGGTATGAAACTATTAAAGCTTCATACCTCTATTGTTCAACGTAAAATTACATTCACAAGAAAATGCAAATTATTTCTCGCTGACAGCAGCCTTTAATAATTCAACAGCTTCTCCAACAGTAGAGATCTTCTCTGCTTTTTCCGGATCGATCTTTACATCAAATTCATCTTCAATACCCATAATGATCTGGAATACGTCAAGAGAATCTGCACCAAGATCATCTGTAAATGTTGTATCCATCTTGATCTCCTCAGGATCAACATTAAGTACATTTGCAATAACTTCCTTAAGCTTCTCTAATTCCATAACTTCTCCTATCCATACCTTAAATTAAATATATAAGTTAGTCTTGTACAGACAACTTTTCACTAATTTTTTCAGAAATATGCTGCTCATTGAATGTAACGCACTGCAGAATAGAGTTTTTAACTTCTACTGACTTGGCACTTCCGTGAGTCTTAACTACAAGGCCATTAAGTCCAAGCATTGGTGCACCACCATACTGCTTAACATCAAATGCCTTAAGTGTTTTCTTAAGATCATCCTTTACAAGAAGTGCTCCGATCTTTGTCTTGAGTGAAGACATAAATGTCTTTTTAACAAGTCCAAGAAGTGTGCTTGCTACTCCTTCATACATCTTAAGTACGATATTTCCGCTGAAGGCTTCACAGACAATTACATCTGCTGCGCCTGAAGGGATATCCCTTGCCTCGATACTTCCAATAAAGTTGATATCAGGACAGTTCTTGAGAAGCGGGAATGTCTCTTTTACAAGAGCATTACCTTTTTCCTCTTCTGCTCCAATATTAAGTATTGCTACTCTTGGATTAGGTATACCGATAACATTTTCCATGTATACTGAACCCATCTTAGCAAACTGTACTAAATGAGAAGATCTGGCATCAACATTGGCTCCGCAGTCAATAAGTAATGAAACACCCTTTTCATTAGGAATAAGTGGTGCAAGAGGAGCTCTCTCAACACCCTTAATACGTCCAACGATAACCTGACCGCCAACCAAAGTAGCACCTGTGCTTCCTGCAGAAACAAAAGCGTCAGCATCACCATGCTTTATCATAAACATTCCCTTAACAAGGGAAGAATCTTTCTTGGTTCTGATAGCCATGACCGGTGGCTCTGCCATCTCAATCACTTCAGTTGCATTGACAACTTCAACTCTTTCAGGATCATATTCATATTTTGAAAGCTCGTTTTTTACTAATTCCTCTTTTCCGATGAGAAAAACCTTTAAAGTTGATGACTCTTTAACAGCTTCGATCGCGCCCTTGACGATCTCGCCAGGAGCATTATCTCCACCCATAGCATCAACAACAACCCTAACCAGGTTAGACATTGTATTTCCTCCCCTATCTATAAACTCACAACAATTATGATACAAGAGTGAATTGCAAAAATCAAGGCTTTCCAAATTACTTGGAAAGCCTTTAAAATTCAATCAATATATACAGTATAGCTGATTAGAATTATGCCTCTACTTCAACATACTTCTTCTGTGCATAATAACCACAAGCCTTACAAACCTTGTGTGGCTCCATAAGAGCACCGCACTTAGCACATTTAACCAGTGTAGGAGCAGTCATTTTCCAGTTTGCTCTTCTCTGATCTCTGTGACCCTTAGATGATTTATTCTTAGGACAGATAGACATTTCAGTAACACCTCCTTACAGCATCCGTATCAATAATTGTCTGCTTTTGCAGGCAACATTTACGTCTATTTCGTTAACACACTTGATAAAGTTTACCATTACGCATAACGTTTGTCAACATCTTTCTGAATTCTTAGGGCAAAAACTTCATTAAAATAAGTCATAACTTGTATTTCTTTAATATACTCTTTTGCTCGTCAGTTATGCGAAAGCTTTCTCTAGCCTTTTGTATGGTTTTATTCTGGACCCATTTATCAAGCTTCATTGACTCTATATATGGTATAACACAATCCCACTGTTTTGCAAGTGCCGTAGCCAGATACCACGCAATTTCCATATTGATATAATATTCCTGAGACCTTACCTGAATGACTTTTTGAATATATTCTTCTTTAAAATCCTCATCCAAAAAGTGCTTCATAAGCATGCCTATGGCAAATCTTACAGTATACGTGTGTTCTGAAGAAAGCCATTTATCAATATAAGGTAACAGTTCCTCCTTGTGCTTCTTAAAAGCCTTGGGAGACATCTGATCGCAGGTGGCCCAATTATCTACATAAGGAAGGAAAGCTTCTAATTTGTTTATAGCCTCATTAAAATCAGAGCTTTCTGAAATAATGAATGCATGGAGCTGATTTTCTTCAAAATACCGATGTGGCAGTTCTGATAAAAAAGTCTCGCAGCATTCGCTCTTTTTTATTTCTTTAGCAAGAGCACGAAGCTTCGGAGTCCTTACGCCGATCACATTATCTTGTGAAACTGAGGGGATCAGAGCTCCCTGAAAAGTCCCATACTTTTCATCTCGATTATCTTGTAAGAGTTGTACTATATATTCCATTGATCCCACCTTAAAAAACTTACATCCTATGAAAAAGCGCTAAACACAACCTGCAATTCCATTAGTAGCAAGAACAGAACAAGGTTTATCGAAGCAGACCTCCTGGCCTTCAAATGTTGTAACCTTTCCTCCTGCTTCATTAACAATAAGAAAACCAGCTGCATAATCCCACGGCTGAAGTATCAGTTCAAAATACAACTCAGCTCGTCCTGCTGCTATGCTGCACAGATCCAGAGCTGCAGAGCCGCTTCTTCTTATATCCATACTTCTTTTAAAATAATCATAAGCTACATCAAATGATTTTCTGCTCAATTCTTCATAATAAGGAGCTGTACCAAATAAAACTATCCCATTGGAAAGATCCTTATCAGAAACATGAATTTTCTCACCATTGCAATATGAACCATATCCTGAAACAGCTGTAAACATCTCATCCAAATACGGATTATAGACAACGCCTAAAAAGGGATGTCCGTCCTTTAACAGGCCTATAGATATAGCACTGGCATGATAATCCTTAATAAAATTAGTTGTTCCATCAATTGGATCAACAATGAAGGCGTAACCCGAGCTCAAAATTTCATTGTTTTCGCCTTCCTCTCCAACAAAAACAGCTTCAGGAAGCAGCTTTAAGAGCTTATCTTCAAGGATGTCCTGAACCTTTTTATCATATTTAGTCACAAAATTGGCATGACCCTCTTTAGAAGCGATCACATTGGTATCTCTATCAGCATTAAGTATTACATTGCCACATTCCCGGGCAACTGCTTCAATACTGCATAATAGTCTTCCAGTCTCATTTTTTACAGGCATTTTGAGATATTCCAAAGCTCTTTCCAGATCAGGCAAAATAATCTCTGCCTTTTGTCTCATTTCATCATCAGGAGCGATGATATCCGGAACCATGATTGGATGTGTCCCAGCGTCAAAGGCTGCTCTGATACCGTTGTAGGAATCTTCGATCACATATGCATTTTCAGGTGCTACGCCAAGCATTTCGCAGGCTTTTAAGAAAATATCAGGACTCGGCTTACTTTTTTCAACCATATCTCCGCAGACCAGTTCATCAAAATAATGAAGCAGTCCTGCGTCAGATAATTCCTGTATTACAGAGGCTTTTCTTGTAGATGAAGCAAGTGCGATCGGCACTCCCATTTTTTCAAGTCCCTCAAATATATCATTAACATAAGGTTTTAGTGGAAGTCTGCCATTATCATATCTGGAATGAAAAATATCGCTGGACTGCTTACGGTATTCGTCATAAGCAAAATCCTCACCATAGGCTTCCATCAATATCTGTTTTGTGGCCTGTTCATTTCTTCCGATACACTGCAGTGCCACCTCATGCATGTTTTCAAGGCCATGCATATCGGCAACTTCTTCCATACATTCTATATAAGCTCTTTCGGAGTCAAATATCACTCCATCCATATCAAATATTACTGCAAATTCTTTTTTCATAAGCATCCTCGTTCCTTCCATAAACCATAATACCACAAAACATAGTTAAAAAAGCTTGTAAGGCCTTAGGGCTTTCTGCTATTTTTCCGAAAAGTAATAAATTTTCTCTTTTTTTAACTTTTTATCGATAAAACTTGAAAATATTGATATCGTATATTAAGATATACTAGTACAGAAACAATGAAGGATATGACTTCTACAAAGCTTTAGTATTTCGCAAAAAGCTTCACGCACATTATAAATGTATAAGAGTTTTAAGGGGTAAAAAAATGAAAGAACTTAATTCATGCAAAACCGCAATGTCCACAGCTATTGAGAATAAGTATTTCTCCGTAGCTCACCTATATAAAGATGAAAAAGCCATGGAGATGCATATTCATGACTGTTATGAAGTCTATTTTTCAATATCAGGCGGCAAACAGTTTCTGATAGATAACAAGATGTACGATATAGCTCCTGGGGATCTGTTTTTGATAAATCAATATGATTCCCACTATCTTACTCAAATTGATAAAGAATTGCACGAAAGGATCGTTATCATGATCGATCCAGAATTCATCAAGAGTATATCATCCAAGGAGACCAATCTGGATGCATGTTTTCAGGATCGAAGCAGTGATTTTTCTCACAAAATATCACTGACTCCGGAACAGCAGGGTCGATTCCTGTATTTCATTAACAAGATCCTTACATCCAACGGTTTCGGACATGATCTTTTGGAAAAAGCTACTTTTACAGAGCTCTTCGTAATGATAAATGGCATCGTGAACGAAAAGCAGAATCACACAGAAGTAGAAAAGCCTGCTATGTACAACGAACAGGTAGATGCGATCCTGTCCTATTTAAATAACAACATTCAGGAGCCAATCAGTATCGGTGACCTTGCAAAACAGTTCTATATCAGTGAAAGCTACATATGCAGGATATTTAAGAGTGCTACAGGAACAACGATCAATAAATATATGACTGCAAGACGTATCAGTATTGCAAAATCACTTTTAGCAGAAGGCATTGGCGTAAGCGAGGTCTGTGAAAAATGCGGATTCAGTGATTACAGCAATTTCCTGAAAGCCTTCACAAAATCAGTTGGTATCTCTCCCAAAAAGTATAGTCAGTACTGTAACAAATGAACTTCAATTTCATCATATTAAAAGGGCTGTGAAAAAATGAGAAATCATTTTTTCACAGCCCCTTTCATTATCTAAACATCTATATGTCCAAATCTTAAGCAAGAGCTGCTGTGATGATAGCCATTGAATATACTTCAAGAGCGTTACATCCACGAGACAGATCGTTGATCTGAGCATTTAATCCTAAAAGGATAGGACCATATGCTTCAAAGTTACCCATTCTCTGAGCAATCTTGTAACCGATGTTACCAGCGTTGATATCAGGGAAGATAAATGTATTAGCATGTCCTGCTACTTCTGAACCTGGGCACTTTGTACGAGCTACACGAGGAGAAACTGCAGCGTCAAACTGAAGCTCACCTTCGATAGGAAGATCTGGGTACTTTTCCTTTGCCTTAGCTGTAGCATTGTGCATCTTTGTAACGTCATCACCCTTACCTGAACCAAGTGTTGAGTAGCTAAGGAATGCAACCTTAGGATCCATACCAAATACTTTAGCACACTCTACTGTCTCACCGCAGATCTCAACAAGCTCATCCTCTGTAGGATAAAGGTTGATAGCGCAGTCAGCCATAGCAAGTACTTCGTTCTCACCTGTAGCAGATGGACGAACAAGGATAAAGCATGAAGAAACGATTGAGTTTCCTGGCTTTGTCTTGATGATCTGAAGAGCTGGACGAACTGTATCAGCTGTTGAATATGTTGCACCACCAAGAAGGCAATCAGCAACACCCATCTTTACAAGCATTGTTCCGAAATAGTTAGCTCCTGAAAGGATCTTTCTAGCCTGCTCAGGCTCCATGCCTTTGCTCTTTCTGATCTCGCAGAACTGCTCAACCATTTCATCAAAACGATCATAGTTAGTTGGATCTATAATTACAGCACCACGAATGTTGTAACCAGCTTCTTCAGCTGACTTTTCGATCTCAGCTGGATTACCAAGTAAAACTGGCTTTAAGAAATTGCTAGCTAAAAGTCTTGATGCTGCCTCAAGAATACGTGGATCTGCTCCTTCTGTGAATACGATAGACTTAGGATCTTTCTTTAACTTTTCTATCATTGTTCCAAATCCGTACATAATCAAACTCCTTTATTATCAATAGTTTTAACGCATAAAAGCGCTTACATTTTTCTGTGCTCTACCGATTATAAAAGCAAAAAAGCTAAAATAAATTGATTCTAATCAAATAACTGCCATTTAGCCAATAGTTATTTTTTTATCATTTGCAAAGAGCATATGTGTCTCTGGCAATAGCAAGTTCTTCGTTAGTAGGAACTACATAAACCTTAACTTTGCTGTCTGCTGTAGAGATAAGCTTCTCTTCGCCATGAACCTTATTAGCTTCTTTATCAATAGTGATTCCAAGGTATCCAAGATAAGCTAATACCTTTTCACGTACAAATGATGTATTTTCACCGATACCAGCTGTGAAGCAGATAGTATCAACACCATTCATTGCTGCAACATAAGAACCGATGTATTTAGCTACTTTGTAGCAGAATGCGTCAACGGCTCTGATAGCGCCCTTATTTCCAGCATTATAGCCAGCTTCAAGGTCACGGAAATCTGATGAAAGATCATCTGAAAGACCAAATACACCTGACTTCTTATTAAGGATGTTCATAACAGCCTTTGTATCAATTCCTTCTTTCTGCTCGATGAAATCGATGACTGAAGGATCAATGTCTCCACTTCTTGTACCCATGATAAGACCTTCAAGAGGAGTAAGACCCATTGATGTATCAACGCACTTACCGTTCTTTACAGCTGAAACAGATGCACCATTACCAAGGTGACATACGATTGTCTTAAGGCTGTCATAGTCTTTCCCCATGATCTCAGCAACTCTCTTGCTTACATAAGAATGGCTTGTACCGTGGAATCCGTAACGTCTGATCTTATACTTTTCATAATATGAATATGGAAGACCATAGAGGTAAGCTTCCTCAGGCATTGTCTGATGAAAAGCTGTATCAAATACAGCAACCATAGGAACGTTTGGCATAGCCTTCTGGCATGCTCTGATTCCGATGAGGTTAGCAGGATTGTGAAGTGGTGCAAGATCTGATACTTCTTCAATCGCTTTGATAACTTCATCATTGATGACAACTGATGATGTGAAGTTCTCTCCACCATGTACAATACGATGTCCAACTGCTCCAATCTCTGAAAGCTGTGCAACTCCGTTAACAGGATCTGTAATTGCTTCAATTACAAGTCTGATAGCTTCGTTGTGGTCTGGCATAGGAGTTTCTTTTGTAATCTTGTCCTTGCCAGCTGGAGTAAAGCTTATCTTACTTCCTTCAATTCCAATTCTTTCACATAAGCCCTTTCCAATTACAGCCTCAGTATCTGAATCGATAAGCTGGAATTTAAGTGATGAGCTTCCGCAGTTAATAACTAATATCTTCATATTGCCTCCATAAAAAATAACCACCATGACTCATTTTTATTTTAAATTTGGCCACAATGGTCTATAATCACAATAATAGTTCTATTTAAGTATCACACATTGTAGCAAACTTAACAAGGAAAAAACTGTACAAAAATTAGATATTTTTGTAAGCACTTACACAAATGAAAATCGTTGGTATTATCGCAGAATTTAATCCATTTCACAATGGACATCGTCGAATTTTTGAAAAAGCTCGTGAAAGCGGAGCTGATCATATAGTTGTAGTCATGAGTGGTGACTATGTACAGAGAGGCCTGCCGGCAATTACCGACAAGTTTACTCGTTGTGCCTACGCGCTGGATCAGGGAGCAGATCTGGTACTAGAACTTCCAATATATTACAGCCTTGGAAGCGCTGAGTTTTTTGCAAGCGGCGCCATATCTGTCTTAAACCACCTTGGATGTGTAGATACTCTTCTATTTGGATCTGAATACGAAGATATAAGCACTACTATGGAAGTCGCAAAGATACTACTGGAGGAGCCTGTCGAATATACCAGTCAGTTAAAAAAGGCTTCAAAAGAAGGCTTGAGCTATCCTGCAGCAAGACAAAAGGCTCTAACCAGCGTTTTGCCATCACTTTCTGATAAATCAGACCTTATAGTCTCTCCTAATAACATACTTGGCATAGAATATACCAAAGCTCTGCTCAGATCAGGAAGCACTATAGCGCCAATGACCATAAGCAGATCAGACAACGGTTATTCAAGTACAGTTCTTCCTTCTGAAGGCTCTTTTGCAAGTGCCACTTCAATAAGAGAGATCTTATTCCAGAAAAACAGTGCAGAAAGTAAGGAAATACTTGCACCATTTTTGCCAGAATCTGTATTGGAAAATCTTGTAAATTATAAAGAAATTACCGGTTATAGTTACGGAAGTTCCAATGCTTTCAGCGACCTGTTAAAGTATAAGCTCATGCTTGAAAGATACGAAGGTTACGGACAATACTGGGATATAAATGAGGATCTCTCAGCCAAAATAGCCAACCATCTGAATGATTACACAGGATTTGAAGAATTTGCACTTTCTTTAAAATCCAAGGATATTACATATACGAGACTTTGCCGCAGTCTTATGCATATTCTTTTTAACATGACAGATGACAAGGTAGCCAGCTATCAGCAAGACAACTACACAACTTATTTAAGGGTCCTTGGCCTGAAAAGAGCTTCTTCAGGACTGCTTAAAAAAATTAATTCAAATTCAGACAAGCCTCTTATACAGAATCTTAGAAAGGCAGGCCTCTCTCTGACTGATCTGGAGAAGCAGCTGCTTAATGAAACCGTTGCCGCATCTTCTATATACGATTTTTGTCACTGCAAAAATGCTAAAAATGAATATTCAAAAGAAATAGTCCTTAGATAATATAAAGAAATTAAATTTTTATTATTTAATCGTTTTTGCGTTACTATGTTTGGAAAATATCATATAATATATGG
This sequence comes from Butyrivibrio sp., assembly GCA_015056495.1. GTDB lineage: Bacteria > Bacillota > Clostridia > Lachnospirales > Lachnospiraceae > Butyrivibrio. The sequence continues at coordinate 53,589 of SVGC01000004.1, read as the reverse complement.
TAGATGATTATTGATTTTTCCGCATGGAGGGATTATGGGACAGATAGAACTGGCAAAAGGAACTATTTTACATTCAGCTGGAAGAGACACCGTTGAGACTCTGGAGATCGTTACCAAAGGTTGTATCAAGATATCCAATCAATATGGTTCGATATATGCCAAATTGGGCACTATCCTTGGAACAGCTGAAATACCTGGGGAGAACTATGTATATACCTACGAAGCTGAAGAAGACTCCAACGTGTTCTCCTATCCTTTTAATTCCAACGATGACATTCTCAAAGTCCTAAAATCCAACCCTAAGATTGCGCCTATACTTGCAAGTGCAGCCATCAGCGCAGCACTAAATTCAGTTGATGCCTATAATAAGCAGTTTGACGATACGGAAAATGAATATAACAAGATAAAAAATGATTATCAGGACTATAATACTCTCTGCATATCTGTAGGCGAAACTCCAAAAGAATTCCCTGAGATCAATGATCTGGAAGCTCCTGAAAAAACAACACATATCAAAGATTGGGTCGTAAGCTATTTTCAGGCACTTCATGACAACGAAGATATTGTTAAAAAAGGCTTTTACAGCATTTCAACCGATATATGCACCGGAATAATCATGCATGCTATATCCATAATAAATATAGTATCAAATGAAAACTCTATCCTGCTTGATTATAAGCAGCAGCTCCTGAAGGATGCAGGTTCGTTCATTGCCAATGTACATATGTTAAAGACCAAAGCTGCCGGTATCGAAAAAGCTCTTGCTTCCGGTGATGCCTCTGAAATAGGTCCTGGTATCGTCAATGCACTGGATACTATCCTTAATTATGCTGAGGCCGATGAGGAAACAACCAATAAATTCAGGGATGCCATCATTGAATTCAAAAATAATAAAAACAGATACGATTCTTCTGACGAAAGCCGTACTCTTAGAAGAACCATTGGAAATCTGTTCTACAACATATATATTCCTATTTTTTACAAGAGTCTGGATGATCCTGATATTCCTATCGAAGCCAAGATGTTCCTCATGTTTGGATTTGTTGATGAACAGCTGGCCGGTGACGACAGTACTCTCAAGCTCTATAACATAATGAAAGCCTATCAGCCTGATCCAAACGGCAAGATACTTACAGTATATGAATGGCTGCTCAAAATATATAATCTTGAAGTAGAGCCATCAAGAAACGAATTCGATCAGGACTATGCGGCATGGCTACGAGAACTTAAGATCAACGGTGAGATCACTGCAAAACAGTTGGAAGAAAAAACCAATGATCCTAAGACCCGTTTTGAATTTGAGGTAAAAAATCTGTTTGCTCTTGGTAATAGAATGACCTTTGGACGTATCTCTTCATTCGTTCCTGTTTTTGATGAAGCCAACGTTCTCAGGCCTCTTGATACTGCTTACCTGTCAGTTCAAAAGCTTACCGAGGCAGTAAAGAACCTGGCCACTATTGATTTTTCACTTTTTGCAAGGCAAAAGCTCTATACCAATAAAGAACTTGGTGTTACTCAATTGTACATAGACGAAGTAATTTACCCGTACATGATCCTGCTTCCAAATGTAGGTAGCAGAGCTTCTCTATGGCAGGAAATCGAAGGTAAAAAACGAAGCACCCCAGCCAGAATGCTTATATCACTGTTTAACACAGAAAATCTTGATGAGTGCCTTATAAAATTGTTTGGTGAATATCGTTGGGAAATGTGCAAAACAATCCAGGGCGTTCACTGGAACGATGTTACAGATCCTTCCCTTACATCAATGTATTGTGATTACCTGCAGTTCTATAAGAAAAACAGTTCACTTTCTACTGAAAACAAGGAAAAGATCAAGACTGCCCTTCAGAAAAATAACAATAATTACAAGAATGTATTTATATCAGATTACATGGCTTATTTGAAATTTGAGTTAAACTCATCTCCTCGACTAAACAAGATTGCCAGAGAGATCATATTTACCTTCTGTCCGTTTAATAAGGAGCTTCGAGACAAGATGTCTGATAATCCTCAATTTTCACAGCTTATAAGTCATTACAATGCTCACCAGAACGGCAAGATAAAACCAGTAGTAACAATAGCGCACAAGATCCAACAGCAAAATATGCCAGTACCACAGGAAATCATTGATCAGGTTGAGTACCTGAAGAGTTGATAAATTAGTTATCCAATGAGCGTAAAAAGGCTGCCACATTTTGGGTAAGTAGCATTTTCCCAAATGTAGCAGCTTTTTAATACTTACTTAAGCTCTCTTTCAAGCTTCTGAATATATTCTCTTGCAGCAACTGCGTTATCAGGAACTGTATCTTCCAGAGTAGCCTGGATATAAGGCTTCTTTTCATTAGTAAATCTGATGATATCAGTGTAATCCATATCACCAAGGCCGCAGGCCATGCTCTTAACTTCACCGTCAATGAGCTTGCAGTCCTTGAGGTGTACCATGGCAATATCAGGACCAAGAAGTTCTATAGCTTCTCTGATCACTTCCTGTCTATTTTCATAGTTATCTGCATGAAGAAGATTTACAGGATCAAAAATGATCTGAAGATTTGGTGAGCCTATTGTATCAAGAACCTTTCTTGCTCTCTTTGGATTCCAAACAATATGTCTGTATACAGGCTCAATTGCCAGAATCACACCCATCTTTTCTGCATATTCAACTACAGGTCTGACATTTTTGATAAATATATCAAGAGCCTCATCGCTATGGCAGGCTTCCTTATCGTAGTGATAGTCAACGTTTGGAGCACCTGTCTCAGTTCCTACCATCCCACATCCAAGAAGAGATGCAAAACGAAGATGTGCCATATACTTATTCTGATTCTTTTTAAGAGCTTCTTCATCAGGTGTAGCAAGATTAAGGTAGCATCCAAGAACAGCCACATCTATTTCGGCTTTAGTAAATGCATTTTTTAAATATGCTGCAAATCCCGGTGTAAGAGCTACCGGATCAGCTGTAAGACCTGTTGTCTTGCCAAGTGCGATGTGGGTGCACACAAAGCCCTGATCCTTAACTGCTTTAAGTCTCTCCTCCAATGGTAAATCAACTGAATCGTGAAATCTAAGTCCAATCTGCATTATATAATCTCCATTCCCATGGCTCATACCATGAATAATATGTGCTTTTATCTTATTATTGCAAAATCAAAAACTACCTTGACTCCATCTCATAGAAATAGCCTTTTTGATTCATCAGTTCCTTATAAGTACCGATTTCAACTATTTCTCCTTCCTTCATGACTACTATCCTGTCTGCTCTTTCAATAGTTGAAAGTCTGTGAGCAACAATAAATGTTGTTCTTCCGAGCGATAGATTATCAAGAGCTCCCGTAACATATTTTTCAGAAATGTTATCCAGTGCTGATGTTGCTTCATCAAGGATAATAACTTTAGGATTTCTCACAAGGGCTCTGGCAATGGCAAGTCTCTGTCTCTGTCCACCGCTAAATCTCCCTCCATGCTCTCCAAGAGATGTATCAACACCATCAGGGAGCGAATCGACAACGCTTCGAAGACCGGATTCATCAATAACCTTCTGAAGCATCTCCTCTGATACATTATCTTCGCCATACAGGATGTTTTCTCTGATAGTTCCTGAAAAAAGTACTGTATTCTGAGGAACTACCGCAAGGTATTCTCTGTAAGTTCTGAGATTGATCTCTGTAATATCATGTCCGTCAATCAAAAGGCTACCACTGGTTGGAAGGCAAAAGCCGATCAAAAGATTGATCATAGTTGTCTTTCCGGCACCAGACTCACCAACAAAGGCTATTGTCTCACCCTCTTTTACAGATAGATAAAGTCCTTTGATTATGTCATTATCGCTGTTCGGATATCTATAGTAGATATTCTTAAATTCATAACTTCCCTTAAGATCTTTGAGCTCATATTTGCCTTTGTTAACCTCAACATTATCGTTAAGGAGCACTTCACCTACGCTGTTTACTGATTCAAGGCCCTTGGTAATAGTAGGAATGATGTTCAGGAGAGAAGACACCTGATTAACAATGGTTGTAAAATATGTCTGATACAAAACTACATCTCCCACAGGAATGCGTCCTTTCAGAGCCAGATAAGATGTAAACACAAGACACCCCAGTTGGAATGACTGGAAAATAGCCCAGCTTACTGCACCAAAATTAGTCTGAACAATATCGAGATTATAGCCCTGTTCAGCAATATGTCCAACCTGCTCGTCCATCTTGCTGATTTCTTTTTTCTCTAAGGCATGTGCCCTTGTAACAGGCATCATCTCTACCATCTCAATGACCTTGGCAGAAGTAGTCTCCATCTCCTTACGGAAGTTCTTGTTTATGGTCCTTATCTTGGTCCTGAATGCAGCCACAAGGGCGCCGGAAATAGGAACCATCATTATAAAAAATATAAATACGATCTTGCTCTTAGTCACTGTAACTGCAAGAGCAACCGCAATGTTGATGCAGATATTTAACAGATTAGTGAAAAGCTGATTTGAAACAGTTTCAATGGCTTCCACATCACGCATTATCTTAGACGAAAGCCTTCCCGTTTCAAGGTCACTTTGATATGGCATTGAAATATGCTGTATCTTGTGCACAAGAGCGCTTCTAAGTCCAGCTTCCACCGACCTTTCAGCCTTACTCCTAAAATGCATATGCAGATAGTTGGCTGGCACGTTCATGATCACAAGAACAAACAGCACTATAGCATTTACAATAACCCAGAACCACGCATCCTGCCTACCCTCAGTAGCATAGTTGATGATATTAGCAGTTGCTATAGGTAAAACCCACACTGGAGAATGCTTTATCACATAAAAAATTGTTGACAATAAAAAATTTAGATAATACCCCTTATAAAAGCCAATCAGTACAAGCAAAGAATTATTACCATGCTTTTTGTAACTTTCCGCAAATACTGAACGATCTGTTTTATTTTCCATAAAATCCTCATTTACATTTTTTCATATAAAAAATCAGAAAAATCTATGGTCAGCTCACCATCGCCTCTATAAACTGCCATACCAATAGTAGCTCCGGTAAATCTCTTGCCCCTCTTGATGCCTTCATCGCACAGATAATATACATTACCAAGGGTAGTAAGCTCTTTATCAGAGTCTCCATCTAAAGAATACACCAGTTTTCTTTCAAGACCTTTTGTAAACATCTTGAGAGTAATGCTTTTAGCGCTGCCAACATTATCTCCATAGAATATCTTATCATCATCTCCTATATGTTCACATTCAAAAATACAATTTTGACCATTTCTACATGTAACGCCAAAGATCATCCATGTATTTTCATCATAATAACCTGTAAGGCCCGCAAACTGTCCCTCCTGCATCTGCTGCGGTATATCCATTACAACAGACGCATTAAAGTCAAAGTCCGACTGCCTTCTGACCACAATATTCCTGCTGTCTTTTGAAGACAAAGGCACAGAACTTCCTTTAATAGAAAAAGATAGCCTTCCATCCTCCATATAGCATTTAACTGCTCCGGCCTCAAAAGGTCTTGGAGTCATGAAATCAAGAGGGAGGCCTGTTACAGACATTCCAACATTATCAAACTTATTTACTACCTCAGGAAGCGGTTTTAAATTCATGCATGATGGTCCATCTCCGTGATTGACTATCGGCCAGCCATCACTGGTCCATTCCACAGGATCGATTGCTGTCTCACGTCCAAGGAGACTGTATTTTTTGTCATACATCCTTCCACACAGATAGACCATATACCATCTGCCATCAGTTGTATCAACAAGATCCCCATGACCACACCTCTGAAGTGCAGCTCCGGGATCGATCTGAGTCATTATAGGATTGTAAGGTGAAGGCTCATACACTCCCATAAGACTTGTAGACCTTGCAACAGTTACCTTATGGCCGATGCCTGTACCACCTTCAGCCATAAACAGGTAGTAATATCCATCTTTTTTAATGATATGAGGGCCTTCAGGAGCTCTCTTATTGTCACCATAATACAATAATGTCGCTTCTGATATCTGCCTGGTAGCATCAGAGCTCAGTTCTAATATCCTTGCGCCTCTGTTAAGCAGCATATAGCGTCTGCCATCATCATCATTGAAGATACTTGGATCAATTCCATCCTCATCTATAAAGCTTGGCTCACTGTAAGGTCCTTCCGGTCTCTCAGAAGATACAACAATCTGTCTTCTGTAAGTCGGAGGTGCATCATTTAATCTATAGGTAGCTGTTATATAGAACCTGCCTTCATAATAGGAAATATCAGGTGCCCAATATCCTCTTCCGCCTTCAAGCTCGTCAAGTCCAGCCCACTCAGGATTAGTAATAGCATGACCAATTATCTCCCAGTGGATAAGATCCCTGGAATGAGAAATCGGTATGCATGGAAAAAAGATAAAGGAAGAATTGACCATATAATAATCTTCCCCAACTCTTACAATAGACGGATCAGGAAACATGCCAGTCCTGATCGGATTTCTATAGTAATCCTCAAGCTTACTGTTATATTTTTTCTCAAGGAAAGAAACAATATGCTCTGAGCCCTGACTTACAGCTATATCCCAAGGTGTTACCCTGTTCACATCTCCTACAAACGGAGACATGCCGCAACGATCAATGAGGTATTCAAATGTCTTGTCGTTATCAGAAAAAGCTGCGTAATGCAAAATATTTCTGTTCTGATCATCAACCTCATTCAGACTGATCCTGGAATATTCAACCAAATATCTGATAACATCAAGATCACCTTTTTTACCTGCAGCAAAAAAAGTCTTGGCATCAATCATAGTAGGCTCATTTACCAGTAATTCCCTGATTACAGTTAAATCATTTTTTTCAATTGCTGTTAATAGATCCATATCTTAAACCTTTTTTAACCCAGTTTTTTTGTTCTAACATATTCAAAATCAGCATATCCACCCTGAGATGTGCTATCTGCCAATGCAAAAATACCGACCTTAGCACCAACCCATGTATGATCTGAAGGAACAAAAGTCATTCCAATATCCTTAAAGTCAGATAAATCCTCTGAATAGCTGATATGCAGCACCGGAGACTCATCCTCAGAAGTTTTTTTATCAAAATTAAATCTAATGCAGATTTCAGCAGCCTCACTGTTTAAAGTACCTTCAAATAATACTTTTTCTTCTTTATGAAGGTCGCCACCCTCTGACTGGGCATACATAATTGAATAATCCTTGTCACCAGTCTTTTTTACATAGATGCAGGCATACTGACCGCCCATCATAACGCATCCGGCTCTGTCACCTTTTACAAGTCCCTTATAATTAAATTTGATGTCAGTCTCAAAATAAGGGCATACAAGCTTCTGAGTAAGGACGTTACTACTTCTCCAGATCGTAGATATCTGGTCCCCTGAAGGATTAAGAGCATATAATCTCAGACCATTGTCCTTATCAGTCTTAGAGCAATATTCATCTTTATGATTTCCAAGCCATTGCCAGATAAGGCTGTATTTGCCGCCAATAAAGTCATCTGATGCATCAAGAGAAGTTATCTCATCCTGTATCCTTGTTGCAGGCTTTTTAGCAACAATTACAGGTTCACCGCAATTATCTTCATCAGGATTTACACCAATAACAGGCCAGTCATTGACCCAAGTCATAGGCTGCACGTGCATGATACGGCCATAAAGTCCTCTATCCTGAAAATGAAGGAAATAGTCATCTCCATCTTCTGTATCTATCCATGCTCCCTGATGAGGTCCATTGATTACAGTATTTCCCTGATGCATAACAGTCTTGATCTCATAAGGTCCATAAATATTCTTACTTCTAAGAGCAACCTGCCAGCCTTCCTTTACGCCTCCTGCAGGAGCAAAAATATAATAATATCCGTTTCTCTTATATACCTTTGGTCCCTCAATAGTTAAAGCAGGGTGAGCAGGATCATTGCCATCAAAAATAAAGTGGTCCTCAGTTATGGCCATTAAGCCATCCGGAGACATCTCAAAAATACCAAGTATGCTCTTAAAGCCAATACGGCTCTTGGCATAGCCATGGATAATATAAGCTTTTCCATCTTCATCCCAGAATGGGCAGGGATCAATAAGTCCCTTTCCCGGAAGTACACATACAGGCTTCTCCCATTTTCCAAGAGGATCCTTTGTCCTGACTACATATATACCCTCGTCAGGCATTCCGTAATATATATAAAACATGCCATCATGATAGCGCATAGCCGGAGCCCATACGCCTTCTGAATTTCTAGGTATGTAATATTTTTCTTCTTCAATGTTATCAATCGCATAATTAACCAGTTTCCAGTTCACAAGATCATGTGAAGTCAAAATAGGCAGACCTGGAGTATAGTTAAAACTTGACGCCGTAAGATAATAAGTATCTCCTACTCTGATTGCCTCCGGGTCACTATAATCAGCAAAAATAACCGGGTTTGTATAAGTGCCATCTCCGTTGTCCGGAGTCCATAATCCATTCATAATTTACCTTCCTGTCTATATGTAAAAAGATTTTTATCAGCCGTTAAATTCTATCTTCAGCGAATCCTCAAGAGCATCCTGCTGGGCGATCAGATCTGCATACACTCCGCCAAGTGCAGATAAGCCCTTAGCAATCATACCTGCGTAGATCATGGCACCTTCATATTTAAGGTGGCTGTTATCTACCTGACCATCAGGGCACCATGAAGCCTCGCCTTTTTCAAGGATCATATAGTATTTCTTACTCTTTTCATCCCCAATTTTGGATAAAAAATCTCTACTCATAGAGCAAAGGTCAATAACAGGCACATCAAATTTTTCACCTGCTTCGAATACTCCCTTTACATATTCCTCATGAGCTGATGGCTTTAAAACACCGTTTTCATCAAAAAGTCTTCTTTCAACTGGTGTAATAAGTACCGGGTATGCCTTTTTGTTTCTGGCAACATTAATGAATTTGCCAAGATTTACAATAAATTCACCATGAGGATCAGTATATCTGGCAGGATCCTTCTCTTTTTCATCATTATGACCAAATTGTATAAAGAGAAAATCTCCCTCAGTTATCTCGTTATATATAGGTGCAAGCCTGCTTTCATCAATAAAACTCTTAGTACTACGACCATTTTCAGCATGATTGTAGATAATAACGTCAGTCTTGACATATCTGTCAAAAGCCTGACCAATACCGGTTTGCGGGAAGGTTACAAATTTATTAGTCTTTACTGTTGAATCTCCCGCCCAAAAAATTTTTCGCATGTTTTTTCTCCTATTTGTGACGCTTCACTATTTTTATAAACGCACATTCTCATTTTAAGTTAAATAAATCCAACATCCTAGTGAAAATCTTGAACAATTAAACGAAAAGAGTGAAAAAGAAAAAGCTGCTGCATCACAAGGACGCAGCAGCATATAAACTAAAACTATTATTCCTTAACAGCTCCGATATTAACACCCTTTACGAAGTATTTCTGAAGGAATGGATATGCAATCATGAAAGGAAGGATCGCACATACGATACCTGCATAATAAAGAGTATTCTGTGATACGGCATAGGACGTGGTCGGCGTATCACCATCCATGATCATATTACGAAGCTGATACTGGAAGTTAACCTGATCAGGATCTGTAATATAGATCTTAACTGTTGAATAGTCATTCCAAACTGTTACTGCATACATAAGACCGATTGATGCAAGAGCAGCCTTTGAAAGAGGAAGAACGATTTTGAAGAAGATACCCATTGGTGAGCATCCATCAATTTCAGCAGCCTCAAACAGAGATACTGGAATACCTTCAAAGAAGTTTCTCATAAGTACAAGGTTGTAAACGTTCATACCATGCTTAACAACAAGGATCCACATGTTATTAACAAGACCGAGCTGTTTCATAACAAGGTATTCAGGGATCATACCACCTGAGAAGATCATTGTGAAAAGCAGGAAGTATGACAATGCATTTCTTCCAGGCATCTCAGTTCTTGTAAGTACATAACCACCAAGAGTTGAAAGAACAAGACCAAGTACTGTACCAAGTATTGTTGTAATAAATGAATTGATGAAAGGTCTGTACAATTTTGAAGTCTCAAGAATTGTGCGGTATCCATCAAGTGTTGGGTGGCTAGGCCATAACTGGAACTGGTACACACCAACTGCATTGAATGAATCAGCTACTACCTTCCAAATTGGAATAAGAACTAAAAGTCCAATAATTATAAAAACAATATAGTTAACTACATCAAAAGCATGTACATGCTTTTTAGGCTTACGGTAAGCCACTTTTTTCATTTCTGCCATCGTCACTTACCTCCTATTAAATAATTCCGCGTCCGCGAACTTTCTTACTTGCATAGTTACAGATAATAACCAGTACACAACCAACTAATGACTTAAACAGACCAACAGCTGTTGAATAACCGTAGTTAGGAAGTGCAATTGCAAATGTCTGACGATAGATATATGTTGAAATAACATCAGAAACATCGTAAACAGCGTTATTATATAATACGAATACTGACTCAAACATATTCATAACCTTAGCAAGGTTAAGAATAAGAACGATAATGATTGTGTTAGCAAGTGCTGGAAGTGTTACGTATTTAATTTTCTGCATTCTTGAAGCACCATCAATATCAGCAGCTTCATAAAGCTCAGGGTTGATACCTGATAATGTAGCAAGGAATATAATTGTTCCCCAACCTGTTTCCTTCCAGATATTGATCAGGTAGAAAATAGGTCTCCACCATGCCTTACTAGCAAGGAAGTAAATGAATTCTTTTGATGAATCAAAGACTCCCATATCAAGCAGGATGTTATTAACAAGACCTGTAGCTGATGGAGAAAGGAAAAGTGAGAATATTGATGCTACAACTGCCCATGACATGAAGTGAGGCAGATATATAATAGTTTGCAAAGTCTTCTTTGCAAATAAATTTCCCATCTCATTAAGGAACACTGAAACTAATACAGCAGTAAACGTTGTAATAAGAAGTTTCATAATACTAAGTTCCAATGTGTTAAAAAATGCCGTTTTAAAAGCAGGTGTTGAAAACATAGTCTGGAAATGTTTCAAACCAACAAAAATTTTAGCTCCTACTGGCTTATAGTCATAAAAAGCCCAACGAATACCGAGCATAGGCCAGTAGTAAATTATAAGAACGAAAATCAAAACCGGAAGAAACATTAAATAATACCCTCTGTTATTCCAAATGCGAAGGCCAAGAGGTTTCTTACGGATTTCTGTGCCGCTGGAAGATCTTACTACTTTATCCTTCTTGCTCATATCATCCTCTCCTTTACAAACAATAATGCATTAATACCTATAAATATTATAAAATACTACCTATTCAAAAAAAAATATATTAATTATTAAAAAATCATTTCTCAAAATCATCCTGCCCTACCATTAGACGATAGGACAGGATGCAATACTAAAATCTAATAAAACTAAACAATGAGATTATTCAGCGCTGTTAAGCTCTGTAAGAATCTGATCAACTGTTGAACCAACAACGTCAACATAAAGTGACTGCATAGCTGAATCAACGTCGCCACCATTTACAACAACTTCTGTAATAACAGCAAGTTTTGCATCATAGATGTTACCAGACTCATTTGTAAGGGTCTCAGAAGATGGAGATGCAGGAGCATCTACACAGTTCTCTGTGAAGAACTTGTTACCTTCTGCTGCAAGCTCTGATGTATCTGTGAATCCGTTTGTAAGTTCGCAAACAACAAGAGCTGGATCAAGGTGATTCTTCTTCCAAAGAGTGTTAGGATCGTTAGGAGACTGCTTTAAGTGGAATTCTCCATCCTGATACTCATATGTCTTCTCGTTTTCTGTACCAGCATTGATTGTGAATGTCTCAGCTTCTGTTGACCAGTGAACGCCTTCAGCACCATATGTCCAAAGTGTCTGTACTGTGTCACCATCCATCATTGTCTCGATGAATGCATCGAAGATAGCCTGCTCACGGCTGTTGTCACCATCACCATCATCGATGATGCACCATACTGGAGCTTCTCTGTTGAGGTAACCACCAAATGTGCTTGTAATCTCTTCGATAGGTGGAAGTTCTACAAGTTCAGAATCAACTTCGTTCTTTATAAGACCATCTGTAATATTCTGATACCATGAACCAGCCCAATATGTGAATGCACCAGCTGAACCTGCCTGATCATTTGACCAATATTTCTCACGAGCAATCTTTGTTGAAGCTGTAAGAGTTTCAGGATCAATTGCGCCATCAGCATAAGCCTGCTGTAATCTTAAAAGAGCATCCTTTGTTTCCTGTGTCTGGAATCCGTCATACCATGTTCCGTTCTCATCCTGAAGGATAGCTGGGTATGATCCCTGCCAGAACTCAGGTAAGTAGTTAACATAAGGAGCTTCGTTTCCTACGAAACCAGCTGCGATAACACCATATGTATCGCCTTCTACTCCGTTACCATCTGGATCGCCATTGTGGAATGCAAGAAGCATGTTGTAGTAGTCATCATATGTCTTGATTGAATCAGCATCGATACCTACTGCATCAAGCCAAGCCTTCTTTACATATGTAACACATCCGTTACCATATGTAGGAGCAAATCCGTAAAGGTGACCTTCTGAATCCTTAAGGTTTTCGTTGATTGCAGGAAGAATCATTCTTGCCTGGAAATCAGCGTTGTCATATGCATCAGCCATATCCCAAAGAAGACCTGTTGGTGCATACTGTTTGAACATATCAGCGCTCATGATGATAACATCTGGGTAATCACCACCTGCGAACAGACGACCTACTGCATCAACATAACCTGAGTGGTCAAGCTGTGAAATCTGAAGATCGATACTGTGACCGATTGCTTCACCTACAGCCTCTTCCCACTGAGCTTCGAACTCAGCCTGGCCGGCATCTACTGTAGCAGTAAGAGTACCGTTAACTACCATCTTAAGTTCTGTGAGTTCATAAGTTGACCCAGTTTCTTCTGTTGCAGCTGTTGAGTCAGCTGCTGCTGTCTCTGTGCTTGTCTGATCTGCTGAATCTTTTGTAGTTGTAGTAGTAGAACTATTACAAGCTGCAAGAGATGTTACCATAGCAGAAGCAAGCAAAACTGATAAGACTTTTCTCTTCATTGTTGTTACCTCCCTATAAAATTAGAAAAAGTTATCATGCCAGAAGCTTACCGCCTCTCGACATGTAAACTCTACCATTTCTGTTTACATGCCTTCAAGAGCCAATTTTTTAGGTCATGTGCAATTTTTGACCAGCAGGCTGAAAGTGCCTATTTTAGTGCATTTGTGAAAGTGCTTACATATTGTAATTTTTTTATAAAACTGATACAATGTGCATAATTTATAAATGTTATTAGGAGCATATTCCAATGCCTTTAAATAGAAAAAAAGCAACTCGCTATAAGAATAATAATGAGTCAAAAAATGCACTTCTTGTAAGAATGACCATTTCTTATAGCATTTTTTTAGTCGCTATCCTTGTTCTCTTCTATATTATTTTCGTTGCTACAGAAAAGAATGCCAATCAGGTATACAACTACCAGAGCCGCACTAATTTTGTAAGCAATGTTGAGCTGTTCGAAAATGATATGGATATAATGGAAGTCTATGCGCGACAGATTCTCCAAAATAAGAATTTCCGTAAGATAATGAATGAGTCTACCGTAAATGATGCCTATATTGCAGCAGGTAACGAATCAGTCAATACTATGGCTACAGATATTTATGCCACTGCTCTTTTGCCTATTACGGACGTTTTTTGTTATTTCAAAAACACTGACTATATATTAAATCCTACATATTTTATAGATATTGACCGTTATTATAACTGGATCCAGAAATACCCTGCCAATATGCAGGAATCCTTTATTGAAATTATCCGGAATCCGGATAATTATGGTAAATTCGTATCTCTTGACGAATTTACTCCTAATTCTTCCAAGCATTATTTCTTATATAGTATAGACCTTGAGGACCTTTACTATATGGAAGCAGATGCAATTGTATGCTTTATTTTGGATGAATCCAAAATCCATGATATGTTTTCAAACAACCTTGATTCAGAACTGCTTTTTGCATCTTCCAATTCAGGCGACATTATTTTAGATTTGGCAAAAGCCACGGAAACAGAAGTAAACTACACCGACGTGCAAAATTTGACTTTTGTTAATTCATTTGCAAATTATCAATATGATGGAAATAATGTGACTTTTGGATACTATTATTCTCCTAAAACCGAATTTACATATTATTATTATTTTTCACCTTACGAATTTGTTACAAATAATTCTGTACCTTTCAGATTCATATTCTTTGCAATAATGAGTGTGTCCATACTTTTAGGCGCAGTACTTATATATCATTTCATTAAAGGAAATATGAAACCTATCATCGACCTTGGTGAAGAGCTCGATGAAGCGGTAGAGGCACAGACGCATCTTCAGAATATTGTAGATCAGCAAAAGCCATATATGCTCAATGCCTGCGCAAGACGACTTATGCTGGGCCTTGTAAGAGATGATGCTGAGCTGACATATATCAAAAACCTTCTTAGATTTAAAGACAATAATAAATATATTGTTCTGTACATCAATATTTATGATAATAACAGCATTGATGCACCTGAACATGAAGCTCTCATTGCAGACAGTGATTACAGGATCAATGCCATCATCGGAAATGAAAAGCTCATAGATATCTTTACTGAATATCTTGGCGAGCCTCTGTATTACTTCACTCCTGATGTCAGATCCTATGCGGTACTCATTTCTTATGAAGAAAGCAATGATTCTGAGACATTAGAACTTCAGGAAAAGATACTGAAGCTCCACAACTACCTGTTAGAACAATATTCTATCTGGCTCTATGCAGGACTTGGCAATCCTAAGAGCGAAGTGGCAACTATATGGCGATCCTACGATCAGGCCTTTGAAGCAATAAATTATACAAACAAAAACTACATATTTCTTCCTTACCAGTTAATAAGAAAAGATTCCAGTACCTACTACTATCCTTCTGATTTCTCAACAAAACTTATCAGTTGCATTGGAGCAGGTTCTGATGACCAGATCGAATCTATCTTTACTATCATCAGGCAGGAAAATACAGAGTATAGATCACTTCCAAACAATCTGATGAATTTCCTCTTATCAGACATAAGAAATACTCTTTTCAGAGCAAAATCTTATATAACTGTAACTGAGGAAAATTCAGAGATTCTTGCCAGCATAGATGCAAAATTTAATTCAAAGCCAATATTATCTCTCAATACCCTTGAGGATATAGCTCATGCTCTGTGTAGCCTTAACGCAGCAGGCCAGGATGACGATCAGCTGATCGATACTATCAAGAAATACATCACAGATAACTTTAATGATCCTTCAATCGGTCTTTCTAAGATAAGTGATGAATTTAATATATCTGAGAGCTATTTCTCTCATATGTTTAAAGAAAAAACAGGTGAAAACTTCTCTGTTTATCTTGAAAATATTAGAATGAATGAAGCTGTAAGACTTATTAAAGAAACAGGCACAAGCTTAAATGAACTGTACATCGCTGTAGGCTACAATAATGCCAACACCTTCAGACGTGCCTTCAAGAAAAAGTTTGGTATAACTCCTAGTGCCATGAGAGATATGTAAAAAACTCCTGTCACAGATCATGATTAACAAAAGAAAACCCTTCTGAATAGCTTTCGCTAAACAGAAGGGTTTATTTTTTCTTAAATTATAATGTTACGCCCTGTTTCCAGATAGCCATATCATGGAATCCGGCAAGTTCACTCTTAAGTTTTTCTCCTGATGCTGTTGCAAGGATCTTATCAAAAAGCTCCTCTGTAAGTTCTTCAAAGGTTCTGCCTTCAAGAATCTGTCCAGCACCAAAGTCAATCCAGTTGCTCTTCTTCTGAGCAATAGTAGGATTAGTTGCAATCTTCATTGTTGGAACAGGACAAGCAAATGGTGTTCCTCTACCTGTTGTAAAGAGAACGATCTGTGCTCCGGCTGAAGCAAGAGCTGTAGCTGCACATAAATCATTACCTGGTGCACACAAAAGGTTAAGACCCTTTGTATCAGTAGTTTCACCATATTCCATTACATTCATAACAGGGAAGCTACCTGACTTCTGAGTACAACCAAGTGATTTATCTTCAAGAGTTGTAATACCGCCAGCCTTGTTTCCAGGTGAAGGATTCTCATAAATAGGCTCTCCAAGCTTAGTAAAATAGTTCTTAAAGCCATTTATCATATTAACTGTATCATTGAAGGTCTCTTCATCCTTGCAACGATTCATGAGGATTGTCTCAGCACCAAACATTTCAGGTACTTCTGTAAGAATTGATGTACCACCGCACTGTACGATCTTATCTGAAATACGTCCAACCAGCGGATTAGCTGTAATTCCAGAGAATCCGTCAGAACCGCCACATTTAAGACCAATAATAAGCTTTGAAGCATCTACATCTTCTCTCTTATCATCTTTTGCAGTATTGATAAGCTCTTTCAGTATCTCAAGTCCATCTGCCATCTCATCATCTGACTGCTGGCATACAAGGAACTTGATCCTGTCAGCATCAAAATCACCAAGATAAGGCTTTAAAACATCAATATTACTATTCTCACAACCAAGACCAAGTACTAAAACACCACCGGCATTTGGATGTTTGATTATATCGGATAAGATTATTCTTGTATGTTCCTGATCATCACCTGTCTGAGAGCATCCATAATTATGAGTGAAAGCAACAACTTCATCTACGCTTCCTTCTACATAATTATTAGCCTCTTTTGCAAGAGCTGTAGCAATATTATTAACACAACCTACAGTAGGAATGATCCAGATCTCGTTTCTGATACCAACTTTGCCATTTTTTCTGACAAAGCCTTTGAATGTTCTGGACTGAGTGCCCATCTTCTCTATTTTATTCTGAATATCTTCTGTATCAGGCTGATATTTATAGTCTAAAATTCCCTCAAGATTTGTCTTAACATCATGAGTATGAAGCCATCTTCCCTTTTTGATCTCTTCAGTAGTATGGCCAATAGCGTAACCGTATTTAATTACGTTGCTTCCTTCGGCAATATCCTTGATTGCCATCTTGTGACCTGCAGGAACATCATCCTCTGCAACCACAGTAAGTTTATCGTTAATCCTAACCTCGTCCCCTTTAGATATTGGATCCAGTGCAACTATTACATTGTCATCCGGATTTATCTGTAAAAATCTGCCCATCTTCTACCTCTGCTATTAATATTCTAATAAATTCTTAAAAAGAATTGTAAGCGTTTACATGATTATAATATAATTAACGTCATTATTAGTCAATAAATATTTTCTGTTGTAATTAGTATTTACATACTGTATAATACATTTGAAATTTTATGTAAACACTTACATGAATCTAACATTACTTATACCTTATGGAGGCAAATTATATGAGTAAATTTATGGGTGAAGATTTTTTACTTCATAACGATGCAGCTAAAAAGCTCTATCACGATTATGCTGAAACAATGCCAATCCTTGACTACCATTGTCACATCAGTCCAAAGGAAATTGCTGAGGACCGTCATTTTGACAATATCACACAGGTATGGCTTGGCGGAGACCATTACAAATGGCGTCTCATGCGCGCTTTTGGTGTTGATGAGAAATATATTACAGGAGATGCTTCTGATAAGGAAAAGTTTTTACAATATGCCAGAGTACTTGGCAAGGCTGTAGGAAATCCATTATATCACTGGACACACCTTGAACTTCGCAAGTATTTTAGTTATGATGGTATTCTGAATGAGTCAACTGCAGAACAGGTTTGGGAACACTGCAATAAGATCCTCCAGGATCCATCTATGAGCGTAAGAAAGCTCATCAAGATGTCAAACGTTACACTTATCTGCACAACAGATGATCCTATCGATACACTTGAATGGCACGATAAGATCGCCGCTGATACATCTTTTGATGTAAAGGTAACTCCAGCATGGAGACCAGATAAGGCTAAAAATATCACAAAGCCTGATTTTGTTTCTTATATTGAAAAACTTTCAGAAGTTAGTGGCGTAAAGGTTGATTCTTTCAAAGCACTTAAGGAAGCTCTTCATAACAGACTTGATTACTTCGCTTCTAAGAACTGCACAGTAACAGACCATGCTCTTGAGTATGTAATGTACAAGCCAGCTACAGACGAAGAAATCGAAGAGATCTTTGCTAAGCGTCTTGCAGGCAAGGAGCTTACAAAGGATGAAGACCTCAAGTATCAGACAGCATTCATGATCTTTGAAGGAAAAGAAATTGCTGAAAGAAACTGGGTAATGCAGTTACACTTCGGTTGTAAGCGTGACAACAACACACCTAAGTATGAAAAGCTTGGTCCAGATACCGGTTATGACTGTATCGATGCTTACTATCCTATGTCAGAGCTTGCAGACTTCCTTAACTGCCTGCACACACAGGGATGTCTTCCAAAGACAATACTTTACAGCTTAAATCCTAACGATCTTCAGATCATTAACACAATTCTTAACTGCTTTAACGAAGGTCCTACAGTTGCTAAGCTCCAGCAGGGTTCTGCTTGGTGGTTTAATGACACAAAACTTGGTATGGAACAGCAGCTTAAGTCTGTTGCAGAATCCGGAAACCTCTCTGGTTTTGTAGGAATGCTTACAGATTCAAGAAGCTTTACATCATACACTAGACATGAGTACTTCCGTCGTATTCTTTGCAGCTACTTCGGAACACTTGTAGAAGATGGAGAATATCCAGAGGAGAACCTTGATATCCTTGGCGGCATTGTAAAAGATATTTCTTATAACAACGCTGTAAGATATTTCAACTTCCCTCTTGAGACAAAATAAGACTATGAGTAATCAGTTAACAATCTACGACATATCAAAAAAAGCCGGCGTATCCATTGCCACTGTATCACGAGTTTTAAATGGCAGCTCAAGTGTAAAGCCAAAAACCCGTAAAAAGGTAATGGACATAATCGATCAGTATGGTTATAAGCCAAATGCATTTGCCAGAGGCCTTGGTCTTAACTCTATGAAGACCATAGGCATCCTCTGTGCCGATTCATCAGACTTATATCTTGCCAAGGCAATATATTTTATAGAACGTAATCTTCGAGAAAATGGCTATAACTCAGTATTATGCTGTACAGGTTATGAGCTCGATGCAAAAAAAGAATCACTTAGTCTTCTGCTCTCTCAGCATGTAGACAGTGTTGTAATGGTAGGTTCTAACTTTGTATCATCCAATGATGAAGAAAATCAGTATATTAAAGACGCTGCCAGCAGTGTACCGATCATGTTATTAAATGCTGACTTTGATTGTCCAAATGTTTACTGCACCTTATGTGATGATCAGAAAGCTACTCAGGAAGTAACAGATGCACTTATAGCAATGGGAATCACTGACATACTTTATCTGTATAACAGCAGATCCTATAGTGGTATCAAAAAGATCTCAGGTTATCAGACATCTTTCATAGGTCATGATCTTGAACTCAAAAAAGAGCTTCAGCAGTGCTTTAACGGAAGCCATGAGGATGTAGAAGGTGTTAAGGTATTCTTAAATGAATTATGGGATAAAGGAGTTCACTTCCATGCCATAATCACTTCAGAAGATTTCCTGGCAATCGGTGCCATGAAATTTGCTAAGTCCAAAGGACTTAATATACCAAAGGATCTTCAGATAGTTGGATACAACAATTCAATCCTTACATTATGTTCTGAACCAGATCTTACATCAGTAAATAACCGTCTGGAAGATATGTGCGTTCAGCTTGTTAAAACACTCATAGGAACCTTAGGTCAAAACGAGATGCCGCAGAAGACAATCTTCTCCGGTGAAATTATAAAAAGAGGTTCAACAGCTTTTTAAGCTGTTGAACCTCTTCTTTTCTAGCTTATAACAAATTGCTTTCCTTCTTGTCTATAATCTCGTAATTACTTGTGTGTCAGCGAATAATTTAATTAAGAAAGTACCATCAAGCAGTTAATTCAGATGTGCAGTGAGGACACTTTGTAGCGTCATGAGCGATCTCACTCTTACAATATGGACAGATTTTAACAGCTGGAGCTTCTTCCTCTTTCTTCTTAGCAAGCTTGTCATTGAGCTTATTAAGTGATTTTACAAGGCAGAAAATTACAAGAGCCATAAGAAGGAAATTTATAACTGCTGTAATGAATGTACCATAATTAAGTGTTGCAGCACCAGCTTCCTGTGCAGCTGCAAGTGTTTCATACTTAGTTCCATCAAGTGAAATAAACCAGTTATTAAAGTCAATTCCACCAGTAAGTAAACTGATGACAGGCATAATAATGTCATTAACAAGTGAATTGATAATACTCT
The DNA here is from genome assembly GCA_015056495.1 of Butyrivibrio sp. Lineage (GTDB taxonomy): Bacteria > Bacillota > Clostridia > Lachnospirales > Lachnospiraceae > Butyrivibrio. The sequence goes on along the minus strand of SVGC01000004.1, from coordinate 33,325 downwards.
GAAAAGCTCCACCAATAATAACACCGACTGCCAGATCCATGACGTTTCCACGCATTATAAACTCGCGAAACTCTGTTGCAAAACCCTTACTTTTTTCTAAAGCCTTTTCTTTTGTCATACTATCCTCCTTTTGTTTCCAACAAATACTAAAAACTTACCCCTGAATTACTTAAAAAAGAAGTATTGTAGCCTTTTACAACTACAATACTTATTATATCACATGAATTGATGCAAAATATATTATTATTATCCAGTACAGATGTTTTTAAATAGTCTAACACGCAAAAATATTTAATCTCCCCAGACATTATATAGTTATATTCAACAAGTTCCCATTGCCTGTAACAGAACTCTCCATTCTGATTCTTGTATTCTCTTCGTTCTGAGTTCTATTGGAGGTTCTTGCCATCTGCTGAAGCCTAAATTCTGCATCTTGAAACTGAATATTACTACTTCTTTTTGCCTGGCTGATCATCATATTTATCTGGCTGATTTCCATATTCTATCTCCGCACAAAAACTACATACTTTAGTAACATGAGAAATCATATATCATTAACCTAAAAAATAACTAAAATGCCCGCAATTACAATTCATACTCTAAAAGAATGCATAAAGCCCGCAGCATTCTGCGGGCTTTACAAGGAATAGCTTATTTAGTTTGTTTCTTCTACGTATATCTTTACTCTACTCTGGATGATGCTTGAAACATCATCAACACTCTTCTGACCTGCAAAGTAAGCTGAAGCCTCTTCATCAATGATGCTCTGAATTGAATTATCGTTGTAAGACCTGTTATTCAGGCTCTTGATAAAGTCTGTTAAATATGCAACCTCACTATCTGTCATAGGCTCAATAATAATTTCCTGATTACCTACATAATATGTTTCATCGTAAGTTACAACATTACCTTCATCATCTGTATATGACGGTTTCTGCTTGGCCAGTTCAGCCATCTGATTGAGTGCATTGATACTTACAGGCAAATTGTACAGAACAACATCGTCACTTGTCTGATATTCATCAGTATAGAAATATCTAAGGAATTGCCATGCGCCATCCTTATACTTACAAGATGCGCTCATGCAGAGCTTGGTATTGGCTGTTATAGAAGACATGCCTCCTTCTTCTGATGGGAATCCGGCAATGACCACTTCTTCGCCAAAATCGCCTTTTGCAATGTAATTAAAGTTACTGAATGATGATATACTAGCAAATTCCAAAATAGAAGTATTATCTCTGTAAAAGGCTGTTGTATCCTTATCCCAGTATGACTCATCTATTTCTTCAGGAACCTTGGCAACCAGTTCAAGAATTGACTTAAACTCATCTGTATCATATTTGCATTCCTTAGAAGCAAAATCAACGAAATGACTGCCTCCTATCTTTAGGATAGTCTGGAACATATCATTTCTTGTCTTCAATCCGCCAAACAATGAAGTATCAACATTCATATCCTTCATCAGCTTGGTTAATCCATCTACTGTCCATTCCTCAGCGCTATCGTAAACCGACTTCTTAACTACAACTGTTTCAATTGAAAAAGTTGGAACAACAGCATACATTTTGCCATTATACTTAAATGCATCTATGACATTATCCAGATACTCATTCTTACTAAGTTCTTCATCATTCTCAAAGTATGACTGGAGATCTTCAAAAACACCTTTGGCAAAATAGCTTTCATAAGGCATCCATGGAGAAAGGATCAAAATATCAGGAGTATTACCGGATACAATATCATTATTCAGCTTGGTGAGACCTGCCTCATAATCAGCATCAGTATTATATTTAGAATAATCGATAATAGATATCTTGTATTCATCACTGTTCTGATTGAATTTTACAACCTGTTTCCTTATATCATAATCGATATAATAAGTACCTAAAGTAAGTATTTTCTTATCAACCACATCCTTAGGATCAACCTTAGTCAGCTTATATAGCTTATTGCCATCTCCATTGTCAAAATAAGCAAGAAACTCTGTTTCGCTGATTGGAACAGCCATATCAAGACTATAAGTATCGATATTTGAATCAATATAATTCAAAAGAAGCTGTCCACCATCATTCCCAATATTTAAGCCATACAATCCAGTATTATCACATCCGATAAAAGTATAGCCTATGCCTTCTTTCAGGCTATAAGCATTTCCTATATTGGTTGCACTGCTTTCAACAATTTTATAATTATCATCAAGTTCATATAATGAAGATGAACCATTATCATAGATTGTTACGTACAGCTTACCCTGAGAAGCATAAAGATTCTGCCATGAAGCAACAGTCTCTGCATCAGTAGCAGTTTTTACAAATTCGCCGCTCTCAGGATCATACAGGTTCAAACCCTGTGTGCTATTTACAAATAATCCTGTATCTTTGAGATAAATAGTATTGGAAGGATAAAAATAATCATCTTCTTCACTAGTACTTATCCTTAAATCAGTTCTCCATAACTCATTAAAATTACTGTCAAACTTAATCAGATAATAATTATCATGATAATTATTTGGTGAATAATCATAATTATTTAAAATAGCATAGATGTTACCATCTCCATCATAAGAAATACTTGAATAAGAATTGCTTTCCTCATAAAAAAATGTATTTTCTGCAAAATTGCTTCCATCTATACCAAATGAAGCAATATGCATGGTACAACTGCCATCATCAGAATAATCATTACCATAGAGGAATATCTTATCATCCACCTTGCTGATATTGTAATATGACACGTTTCCGTCCAACTGAACAGCATCAAATTCTTCGATGCTATAAACGTAATCCTTGGCATGAGACGCAGTCTGCGCAGTTGTGTTTTCACTATCTGTTTTCTTACTACATCCTGTTGCAGATAACAGAAGTGTTGAAGCAAGTAAAAAAGCTACAAGTTGATTAAATCTCTTTTTCATAAAAAGCCCCCTCACTAAAAAATTTAAAAATATCTCCATTTATCTCTTTCATATTTTAAACTGGACTCTAGATCATACTTTCTATCTAATATATACGTATAAATGCCCTTGGCTGTCCATTTTTTATGTCTATAACTATATACAATCTTGTAAACCAGCATGCATACAAGAACAAGTACACATATAACCCTGATAGCAAATATTATGGCAAAAATATCTTCCCAGCCTCTTGCTATATTTTCCCAATAAGGAAAAGTAACATTAAAAGTTCTCATGCTCCTTGTAGGGAAAGCATTTATAACATTTAGCATCGGGATGAATCCAAAACGTTCCTTGTTATCTACCACAAGAACGCTCTTCTCATCCATACCAAGCTTACCTGCAAGAACTGATCTTGCATAACCATCAACAGGGTTAGGCATAACCACTTCATAGCAAGAAATAGCACCAGGATCTGACTCAGAATATGAAGCACTGTCAGATGTCGAATTTGAAGTGTTGCTAGTGCTTGAACTATCCGAAGCTTTCGTATCACTGCTGGATCTGAAAGCTGATGAAACGCTGGTTCCGTATACACTGCCGTAATTATACAAAGAGTAATATGACAAAAAGCAGATTGGGCCATTTATACCGGCCGCTTTACTCATCTTGTCACTATCAAATCTGGCTACACCAGTAATGATATGTGGAACACCACTGATCTCAATAGTCTCTCCGATAATATCATTAGATCCAAACAGCTGCCACGCCAGATTCTCATCGATCACTACTTTGTCATTCATGAGATCATCGCCGTTATAATATGAGCCCGTAATAAGTGTCACAGGGTGAAATACAAAAAAATCACCGCCAGTTCCAATTGCTGTAGTTTCTACAGACTTATTATTTGCCATGGCTGTTATGGAACCAACGCTACTGTAACAATCTGTCCAGTTATCAATAGTATCTTCCTCATCAGTTCCATCATCAATAGAATCCTCAGTCAATGCTTTACTGATACGATACTCAAACTCTTTGATCTTGCTCTCAGTAACAGCAGTTCCCTGTGTAAAATAGATACTGGCCTGACCAAAACTTCCATCACTGCTCCACCTGTTAGACACAAGCTGATCATTAAGAAGAGATATCTTAAAATTCATCCAACTACTGGCTACAAAATATATTATCAAACAGGCCAGACATATACTCAGCCTTATGATCTGCCACTTCGACAGATGTTTAAATTTCTCTAAAAAACTCTTTATCTTTTTCATCACAAATTAGTATTGGCAAGCCTTACCTGCTGTCCTGCTGTAATTGGACTTGTTGTTGTAGTAATTACGTATTCATAACCTTCCAGACTTCCGCTGATAGCACTAGTTGTATCATCAGAAGCGAGCACTTCCACATCTACTCTCTGTGCTATATATCTGTTTCCTAAAGGACTTGATTTGATATTTACGATAAGAATAAATTTACCGTTACTATCCTGTCTGATGGCGCTGTTAGGAACAGTGAAATCATAATCAGAAGAGCTTTCTCCGATCTGAAGACTTACACTCTGACCTGTAGTAACTTCCGGACTCTCAATAGTAAATACCAATACCTTTTTATTTGCCGGATCAGAAGTGTCTGCCTTGATAGCAGTAAGTGTAGCCTTGAAATCAGTGTAATACCATGAATTCTGTGGTTCAGCAATATCGCCAACTTTAAGCTTTTTAGCCTGCGCTGTAGTCACAGAAAAGCTTGTAGTCATTGCCTTTCCATCAATCTGGATAACTGCAACAGCAGTATCTGCCTTAGTTGTCTCACCTGCCACAAGGCCAAGTGAACTGATTATTCCATCAACAGGAGCCTTGATAGATGCGCCGACTGATTCGGATTCAAGTTTACTTACTTTTTCTTTTTGTTCAGCAATCTTATCTCTCTGATCACATAAACTGATCTCAGTCTTAATGCTTGTTAAAAGATCCTTCTTCTCCTGCTCTGCATCTTTTAATGCCTGAGCAGTTTTAGTCTTTTCCTGAGTAGCAGTAGCCAGGTCATATGCATATGCAGCAGCCATCTGAGCTGCATAAGTCGAAAGCTGAGACTTATTCTTTTCTAATTCTTCTTTCTGCTTAGTTAATTCATTTACTCTTTCAGTATCACCAGCCTGCTGAGCACAAACAATTTCATAATCCAGTTCAGCTTTCATATACTCTGGAGTTGCTGTATTATAAGAATTTTCAGCAGCATCAGCAGCTGCAAGATTAGTATAATAATCAACTACAGCCTGCGCAGCATCATCTGCAGCTTTAGCCGCCTGATATTTATCCTCAGCGGCTTTTATCTCTGTCTGATAAGTATCATAAGTTGTCTTTCTTCCGCTTCTGACATTAGTAATAACATCATCAGGAATATCACCAGAAAAAAGAGACTGCTCATAGGCAAGTTCTAATTCATCAAGAGTCTTTCTTGCCTCTTCCAGCTCATCAGATTCTTTATCCTCAAGATAATAAATAACATCATCCTTACTTACATGGTCACCAACCTTAACTGCGACACTGGCGATCTTTCTAGTCTCTGACACCATGATACTGTACGGGTCGTCGGCTTCAACAGTGCCTGTTCCCCTTATCTTAGGTGACACCTTACCTGACTGGACCATCTGCGTCGCAACTTCCGGCAAAGTGTAGTTCATGATCGTATTTGAGAAAAAGGTAAGAACCAGCATGATTGCTAAAAATGCAATTGCAAAATCCTTAATAAGATCCTTTTTCCTGTTAGCTTTCTTTTCCTGAATATCTACCTCAGACATAACTATTCCTTCCCTTACTCCTCGAATAAAACTAAAAATAATAAAACTGTTAACCTTTGATACCGCCCTGATAGGATATACCCTCAACCAGATACTCTTCACCATACATAAAGATCAAAAGTGGCGGAACCATATAAATAACTGCTACTGCAAAAGCAAGACTAATTTCCCCGGAATTAATCTTGGACAAAAATACTGATAATGGATGTAACTGCTCATCAGATAACAAAATAAGCGGTTGCTCAACCATATTCCAAAAATCTATAAAGATCAGGATCGCGATAGCACAAATACCATTTTTACATAATGGAAAACAAATCTTAGAGAACAACTGCCATTCATCTGCGCCATCTATCTGTCCGGCTTCAAGTACTTCAAGCGGTATCCTGCGCATAAATTTTGTCAGCAGATAAACCGCAAATGGTGAAAAGATACCTGGAAGCCATATTGCCCATCTGGTACCAAGAATTCCAAGCCAGTTTGAAACCATATAGTTTGGAACCAGCGTTACCTGATAAGGCATCATCATCATGATAATGTACAAAAAGAATATGATCTCCTTAACCTTGCCATGATACCTTGCAAAACCGTAGGATGCCAAAGCCGCTACAAACAGCTGAAAAAATACAATAGGCACTACGTAGATCACAGAATTCCAAAACTTGAACAGATAATCCGGACTCTTTAATAAAACTGTAAAATACTGACTAAAAGTGACCATATCAGGTATAAACTTCAAATTGACAGTTTTTGAAATAAATACCTTACCTCCGGAATCAGATCTGGCAAATACAGAACCATAGTTAGAACTGATCTCAGAAGGAGCCATAAATGAATTTGTAATTGTAAGTATGACCGGCATCAGGAACAGTATCGCAAAAAAAGCTGCAATGACAGTTCCTGTAATTCTTTCTGCAAGAACTACCCTCTTATGCCGTCTCCCTCTTTTTATATAATTTGGTGTCTTCATAAAATCCTTTTTTAGCCCTCAATATCCTTACCATAATTATTTTCAACCATCATCATAACTGCTACCAAAGCTGCAATTACAATTGCCATTATTATGGCTGCAGATGAAAGCTTTTGATAATCCAGCGAAGCAAATGTATTATTCATAAAATGCTGCAACATATACAGCGAATCGTATGGATAATCTCCTGTCAGCAGATATATCTCTCTAAATACCTTAAATGAATTAATAACAGACATGATCGCAACAAATAAAATCGTTGATGACAAATATCTCATTTTGATCATCCAGAATATCTGCAAATCTGAAGCATTTTCAAGCCTTGCCACCTCTATAAGATCCTTTGGCACACTGGATAACGCTGCCATGAACAGGATCATGTTATATCCAAGGTTCTTCCATAAAAACAAGACTACGATAACTATCTGAGCCTGATCAGATTTGAGCCAGTCAATCTTGCCTCCACCAAACTGCATCATAATATCATTTACAAGGCCGTTATAATGAAACAACACCTGCCATATAAGTACTATCGATGCAATAGGTACCATCATGGGAGTCAGAAAAAAGGTTCTGAAATGACTTTTAAAAAATATCCTCGACTCCATTACAACTGCCAGAAACAATGACAATACAACCGCCAATGGGACTGAAACAATTGAAAACATAAATGTATTGTTAGAAGCAAGGCGATACGCGCCGTTATTCCATACTTTTACATAATTACTGAAACCTACAAACTCATGTTGGATAGGATTATTTACTAATGAATAGTAAATTACCACAAAGAAAGGTAGCACAAAAAACAAAAGTACTCCCAAGAGACTAGGTACCAAAAACATCCATGATATGCGCTTTTTTGCAGCAATCTTCTTGCTGATTACAGACTTGTTACTGCAAGATGAGGATGCATTTTTCCTAAGAAATCTATTTAATTTTTCCCCTGTTTTTAATTTCTCCACCGTTTCCTCACAACAAATATAGAAAATTATATCATAGTTTCAATCAATTATTCGTATCTTTCACTACAAAATCAGGTACACAGCCTTTTTCAAAAAAGAAATACGAACTTATATAAGTATCATTCTCCTTATGAGCATCATCATACTGTACATTTATTCCATACTGATTGTTGAATTTATCATATGGGAACCAATCAGATACAAAATTAGCTGATACTGCATGTTCCATTATTTCTGAGATCTGCTCCATATCAGTATATTCAACAGATTTACTGTTTTCATATTCAAGAGTGCTCTCATCCTCTACTTCAAGATCATGACCAGGATAATAATTCTCAACTGTAATTGATTTGATATTGTCAACATCCCTCGCAGAATCATTATATACACCAATACTCTGCAGGTACTCGATAGTATTGGTATAGGTTGAATAAATCGGATAACTCACATCTACATAATAGTAATCGTCATCACTGTATTCATAATTACTGATCTCAAAAATGCCTACAAAATCATTATTGTTCACCATTGTGTAACTATAATTTTGAAGAACATCCTGCTGATATACCAATTTAAAAGCTTCGTAGTCATCCATAACTCCGTATATCATTTCCGCATCAGTTGTAAAGCTACAATCAGCTTGAGTGAACATTTCCTGCTCAGTTGAAAAGTCTTTAAATACATCATAATAACTAGTGATGTACTCTTTGGAACCAATGATCCTATCCATGAGCGCAGCATCAACATCATAAGGAATAAACAAAGTCCTATATACTATTCTGCCAGAGTTGAGTCTGTATCCAACCTGAACAGACCAGGCATTTTCATAAAGCTTTTCTCTGTTAGTGTTTTTTACATACTCACTACTATAATCTGCAAGCTCTTTCATTGCATCTTTATCAGTAAGGAACATCCTCTTTTCCAGATCTCTGGCACGTCCATCGTCATAAGAAAATGAACGGTAATTATTGAAATAATCCATATATCCATAGGTTGATGACCTCACAATAAAATATGAAGAATAAGCATTTTCATCCGGAACATAGGAATCATATCCAAAAATATCGTTGTTTAAACTAAAGAATATAAACACAACAGCTGCAAGCGCAATGATATTGCCAAATATGCCTTTGTAAAACAGCTTAAAATCAGCCTGAATATATACTTCAATTATGAAAGCACTCAGGATGCAGCCAATGACCATAGCAGCGAATATCATATAATTCCTGCTGGAATTATATTCTGAGTAAATATAATAAATGATCAGTCCAAGCAATAAACCTGAAATTATTGAAAGAGATAATTTAACGATCTTCTGAACTATAGGAAAACATATAGTCTTTCCTGCCCATTCATTTTTTCTCTTTTTATAGGCCATTACTGCAAAAAACAATGCTATAAGCCCAGTTATTGCAATATCCAAAACATTGATCCAGGATGAACAGATCATAGACTTCAGATTGTTCATAGTCAGTCTTCCTGTATCATAACCAAATACGCCGGTACACTTTTCTATAACATGGATAACATCAACTGCCGGAGAAAAGAAGTAGCTCTCATTAGTAAGAAATGAATATGTTATAAAAAAGATTTCTCTGTAAAAAGAAAGTAAAGCAGCTCCAACAGAGAAAACAAACTGCCAGAAAATTGACATGATAATGGCTGTAAACAAATTACCTGAAAGCATTATTCCTAAAATAGTAATATTGTAAAAAGCCAGATAAACAACCAGCACATACACAAAAGCACAAAGTACCTCTAATAAAAGGACTCTGGAAAAAGTTCCGAAAATAGCAGCAAGTATAAGAGTTACTGCAACAACGATCAGATAAAGAAACGTAAATGTTGCGATTCCATCTACATATCTTGTAATAAATCTCTTTTTATTTGAAGTTGGCTGACTAACAAAGAAATCCAACTGCTTCTGTGAAAACAGGTAATTAAATTCTGACAGAGCAAAAACAAAAGCAAGAACAACAGCAAAAACTATTCCTACCTGCCTGAAACCAATAACCTTACTGATAGCATTGATCTGCTCCATATGAATGGCCTCAGGTGACTGAAGGCTGTTAACGCCATACATATATGCCCTGTTCACAAGAACTATAACGGCAGATACATAAAACAGCAGCATTGTAATAAGCGAAACAATTGTTAAAGGCGCAAAACGGATCTTATAAGCTTTTTTCTTTGACTTAATCAAGGATGAATTTTCTGATGTCATAACCTACAACCTCCGTTTCACTGATAAATATTTCTTCAAGAGTAAGAGCCAAAATCTCAAAAAATACAGTATTCACTGCTCTAAACCTGCTCTCGATCTCTTCTCTGGTGCCCCTGACAGTAATTGTATGAAGTCTGCCTCTTGTATCATGGATCATGACCTCAAGTCCCTCAAGAGCTGCCTCCTCATCTTCTTTGGATTCAAATACGCACTGTATCTTCTGAACATTGAGCTTCATATTCTCAATATCCTCAGATAAAAGAATACCGCCCTGATGGAGAAGACCTACGTGATCGCATATATCTTCAAGCTCTCTAAGATTATGAGAAGCAATTACAGGAGTAAGTCCTCTATCTGCCATCTCTGCAGCAAAAAGGCTCTTGACCCCTTGTCTTACCACAGGATCAAGACCATCGAAAGTCTCATCACACAATAAATACTTAGTATTGGAACTGATTCCAAGAAGTATTGATAACTGCTTCTTCATACCTTTTGAAAAAGAGCTGATCTTTCTATTTCTATCAATACCAAAACCAACAATAAGTTTATTAAACTTCAGAAGGTCAAAACTATCATAAACACTGGCATAGTATCTTGACATGTCATCTGAATTGGAATTAGGCATGAAATACGCATCATCAGAAATAAAGAAAAGATTCTTCTTAACTTCTGCATTATCATAAATAGGAAAATGATCCATGCATACCGTACCTGAATCAGGCTTTAACACTCCGCTCATCATACGAAGAAGTGTACTTTTTCCTGCCCCGTTAGTACCTATAAGTCCGAAAACTTCTCCATCTTTAACGGAAAGTGAAACCTGATGAACAGCTTTAATATTGTCGAATGATTTTTCTAGCATAACCGCTTCAATCATGTGCTTTTCCTCCGTCAACAATTTTTTCCAATATTTCCTCTTTTGTAAAACCAATATCAAAAGCCTCCTCCATAAGAGCCTTGATATCAGCGATAATTTGATTTTTTTTGGCTTCTTTTAAGGACTGATCAGCCCTGACAAAATTCCCCTTACCCTTGACGGTGTAGATGTACCCCTGTCGCTCCAATTCAATATAAGCTTTCTGAATCGTGTTAGGATTGGCAGAAAGCTCAACAGCAAGGCTTCTTACAGATGGCATCTGGTCGCCGTCCTGTAAAACGCCCTTCAATATTTGGATTTTGAAATTTTCAACGATCTGTTCATAGATAGGTCTGCTATCCTGAAAATTAACCAGATTCATTGCCATCTCCCTCTCAAAAATATTGATCTATCTTAAAACTAAAAAGTTCTTTATACATTTAGTGCTTGCATGTTAGGGGACACGCAAGCACAAGCATAGAAAAAATAAAGTATGGGGTGTACTATATGAACTAGTACACTTATAAATTATCACTTCGCTCGTTGGATGTCAACAAATATTTTAAAGTTTTTTATATAATGACCCTAGGGGACGGAGTTAACGGGTCATTCTGACCAATGGTCAAAATGACCCGCTAACCCCGTCCCTTAGGGTCATTAGTGGGTGAAAAAAAGCAAGCCTTACATGCCAAAATTGACACATAGAGCTTGCTTTCAAAATACTACTTTAGTTCTTAAATGAATGTACAGGTGCAGGTATTCTGCCGCCACGGTTTACAAAATTATCGCAGGAGAACTGATTTACAGGCATGATAGGTGCATAGCCTAAAAGGCCTCCAAATTCAACAGTCTCACCAACTCCCTTACCAATAACAGGGATAAGTCTCACTGCTGTGGTCTTCTGGTTGATCATACCAATAGCCATCTCATCAGCAATGATACCGGCAATTGTAGTATCCTTGGTATCTCCAGGGATAGCGATCATATCAAGACCTACAGAACATACACAAGTCATAGCTTCAAGCTTTTCAAGAGTAAGTGCTCCTGCCTCAACAGCATTGATCATTCCCTGATCTTCGCTGACAGGAATAAATGCACCAGACAATCCTCCAACGTAAGAAGATGCCATTACACCGCCTTTTTTGACCTGATCATTTAAAAGAGCCAGTGCTGCTGTTGTACCAGGTGCTCCGGCATGCTCAACACCTATCTCATGAAGGATATCAGCAACACTATCACCAATAGCAGGTGTAGGTGCAAGTGAAAGATCTATGATTCCAAATGGTACTCCGAGTCTCTTGGAAGCTTCTTTTGCAACAAGCTGTCCTACTCTGGTTACCTTAAATGCAGTCTTTTTGATTGTTTCGCAGAGTACTTCAAAGTCCTCTCCTCTAACCTTTTCAAGAGCAGTCTTAACAACTCCAGGTCCGCTGACACCAACATTAATAATTCTGTCAGCCTCTGTAACTCCATGAAAAGCACCAGCCATGAATGGGTTATCATCAGGAGCATTACAGAAAATCACAAGCTTGGCACAGCCAAGTGAATCAGCTTCTTTGGTTGCTTCTGCAGTCTTTTTTACAATAGTACCCATGAGTCTGACTGCATCCATATTGATACCTGTTTTAGTTGAACCAACATTTATAGAAGAACATACAACCTCTGTGCTGGCAAGAGCTTCTGGAATTGACTCTATCAACAATTTTTCAGCAGGAGTCATTCCCTTGCTGACTAGAGCTGAATAACCACCGATAAAATTAACTCCGACTTTTTTTGCAACTTCATCAAGAGTCTTGGCTATTTTTACAAAATCGCTGCTGCTCTTACAGGCAGCACCACCAATAAGTGCAATAGGAGTAACAGATATTCTCTTATTAACTACAGGAATGCCGTACTCAGCAGCAATATCATCACCGGTTTTAACAAGATCCTTGGCAGAATCATAAATCTTGTCATATATATTTTTACAAAGCTTATCTATATCAGAATCGATACAATCAAGAAGACTGATACCCATTGTTATTGTCCTGACATCAAGGTTCTCCTTCTCGATCATTTCATTGGTTTCTGAAACCTCTGAAAAGTTAATCATTATATTCTCTCCTTTTTAAATGGCCTGTTACCTGTATTTTTAGAATAATTATCCAAAAATACTCAGATTCTGTGCATAGAATCAAAAATATCTTCTCTCTGACATTTAACTACAACGCCAATTTCTTTTCCAAGTTCATCCAGCTCGTCGCCTATAACCTTGAATTCACCATCTGAAGAAGATAGATCAACTATCATCATCATATTAAAATAACCTGAAACAATTGTCTGAGAAATATCAAGAATATTGATCTTATGATCTGCAAGATATGTACAGATCTTTGCGATGATACCGACAGTATCTTTGCCCACAACAGTAATAATAGCTTTGTTCATAATAGTCTCCTGTCTTTACTTTTACTTGCAAAAAAATGCAACTTTGTTTTTAACTATATACCATTACCACTATAAAAAGCAATTGATGATATATAATTTATTGATTATAATAAAAAAGCTAATCACAGTTCAGAAATAGTTCATGAGGAAAAAAATGAAATACATTATATATAAGGTTCTTGCAATAATAACAATGCTTGCCTGCCTTACCGGATGCAGAACAGATAATACTATTTCAAGTTCTGATGCCTCAAACACAGCATCCACGGAAGAAAACAACGAGATCAAAGTTAATTTTTTAAATGTCGGCAAAGCAGATTGTATAGCAATTGAAATTGAAGACAAGCTCATAATGATAGATACAGGTACAACAGAATCTATAGAAGTAGTTGATGAATACCTTGAATTAAAAGGCTATGATACGATCGACATGCTTTTCATAACTCATTTTGACAAGGATCATGTCGGCGGCGCGGCTCATCTGATCGAAAATTATAATGTTGGCAAAGTAATAACCACCTTCTACGAGGCAAAGGTATCTGATGAATTAGATAATTATCATGCCGCTCTCGAAGAAAAAGGAATTACACCTGACCTTGTAAGCAGCGATGAGACCTTGAATGTAGGCGATGTTTCTTTTGCAATCTATCCGCCTCAGCAGACAGAGTATGAAAAAGACACCAGCAATAACTCTTCTCTTGTGATACGCATGGTATATGGTGATACCTCATTTTTATTTGCCGGAGATGCTCAGAAAGAAAGAATAAATGAGCTGTTGGAGATCCCTGATCTTCAATCAGATGTACTAAAGATTCCTCATCATGGTAATCTTGAAAAGAACAGCGAAGATCTTATAGATTACATAGATCCTGATTATGCTGTGATCACCTGCTCAGATGAAGAACCAGAGGACGATGAACTTGTAGAGCTTCTTGAAGATCGTGAGATAACAACATATCTTACAAGAGACGGAATGGTCAGCATCACCAGTGATGGAGAAACTTTGAGCGTTTCACAATTTGTATTTATGTAAAAAGAAAGTGCAACTAAATGGAATAATTCCCATATAGTTGCACCTTTTTAATACCTATATCATTCATTGAATCTACTGAATCTGTTATGCAATAATTGATTTTTAATCTGTTTTATAAAAACAATTCATCAAACTTCTATAATAGGTGACTGCTCGCTTCTGGATGCCACATAAAGTGGAAAATCATTTCCATGATAAGGCGTATCAGACATCTCAATCTCCACTCTGACTGTCTCGTAAGCAAGCTCAGGAAGATTGTTTTCTTTACTAAGGTGTCCCAGTAAAATTCCCTTCATCTTGTCATTCAAAAGCTTAGTCAAAAGCTCTCCACTCTTTTCATTTGAAAGATGTCCCTTATCTCCAAGAATACGTCTCTTAAGCTGATATGGATAAGGTCCCATCTGCAGCATACGCACATCATGATTAGCTTCTATCAAAAGCGCATCAAGCCCCTGGAGACAGTCTATTGTGTAATCTGTATAACAGCCCATATCAGTTGCCACTGCAATCTTTTTATCGCCATAGCTGACTCTGTAGGCAACAGGTTCAAGCGCATCGTGGGATATAGCCATAGGATTGATCACAAGATCCTTTAAAGCAATCTTTTCATCTGCCTTTATAACTCTTCTGTCAAAAACAGGCATATCACCTTTTTTATCTGCGTTATCAATACCTGCCAGTGTTCCTCTGGTTGCAAAAACAGGAACATCATGCTTTTTCAAAAGGGTCTTAAGACCAGCTATATGGTCTGAATGCTCATGAGTTACAAATATTCCATCCAGATCTCCCAGTGAAATATCAAGCTTTTCAAGACCTTCCCTGATCCTCTTACAACTGATACCTGCATCTATAAGAATATGTGTAGTGTCAGAACCCACATAAATACAATTGCCGCTGCTCCCGCTAGCAATACTAACTAATCTCATACTTTTTACTCCACTCTGTTATAAAATAAAAAAGTTACTCCAAATAGTTTTTTGGCTATCTGGAGTAACAATTTATTTGTTTTCCTGCCAGTATACTTCGATCTTATCGCCTTCATTGATGGGCTCCATATAATCCGGAGTAGATCCGTTCAATGTGGTCACAATCATTCTACCATTAGGTTTGGATAAATCAAAGTCTATTGCATCAAAAATATCTACAAAAATATAACTGGACTTGCCATGAAGCGTTACAGCGTCATTATTTACAAGGATATGAAGGTCTCTTGCAAGTACATTTTTCACCGGCTCCTGAACAGCATTTTCATCATATACATCCTCAGGATCTGGTTCCGGCAATTTGTCGTATTCGCTCTTTGCCTCATCTTCGATTTCCTGCTCAACCTCTTCTGCGTCAGGATAATCCTTGTAATATTCCATTACAACTTCAGACTGATCTTTAAATTCAACCTTGAAGTTCTCATATACCGGAGTATCAGGTTCTGCAACTTCATTGTTGACTATGATCACAGTGTTAGGCGTGAGCTCAATATCCATAAGTTCAGCAATCTGAGCAGCTGTATCATAATCAAGTATTCTTACATCATCACCAGGCTTAATATCATAAAATCTGGTCTCAGGATTACCATTAACCGTAGCATAGCGGGAAGCTTCAACATTTTTGCCGTTAACATTGACAATAAACTTGGTCTTAAACTCAGGAATGTTCTCAATGCTAGCCTTACCAGGTCTTCCTGCGGTAGCGCCTTTTACCTCGATAATATCATTGGCACGTATCTTGGAATGGATATCTGCAGCCTTGCCGTTAAGAGTTATAACTGCTGACTCGCCAAATTCACCTCGTGCGCCTCGCTCCTGTCCGTTAACAGTGTACTTAAGCTCAGGACCTCTCTTAGGGAAAAGATCCTCATTAGGGAATTCAGCCTGCATTGCAGCATCAACAATCGCAAGTCGTCCATTATCATATATCTTAGTCTGCTGACCATTAAAGGATACAAAGATAAAGTTGTTGCACTCCTCATAATAGCTTATGCAGATACCAAGAGGCGTAACCATAAGTGAATTACGTTCTATCGCACCGTCATTAAGGAACTCAATATCCTTCATGACTTCCTCTCCTCGAAGGGCTACACGCTCTTCAGGAAGCTCGAGGTATTTGGCGATTGCTTTGGTATAGCCCGGAACGCAGCCGCCTCCACCAACAACGAATACAGCACTTACAGGGCGGTCTCCATTTAAAGTCTTGATCTGTGCAGCTGCTTTTGCCGCCATATCTTCAACCAGCGGCTTGATGACCTTGGCTATTTCCTTGGAAGTGATAGTCTTCTCAAGGCCCATGATATCTGTATACTGCACTTTATTTTCTTTACTGGATTCGATCTTGATCTGATCAGCAGTATTAAAATCAACCAGACAATGATGAGCAATAGCTTCTGTAATATGGTCACCAGCTATTGGAAGCATACCATAAGCAGTGATCGTGCCATCATCAGTAATACATATATCCGATGTTCCTGCACCTACGTCAATAAGCGCAAGATTCAGCATACGGTATCTGTCAGGAATTGCAACCATCATAGCTGCTATAGGCTCCAGTGTCAGATTGGCTACTGACAGGTCAGCCCTTTCACACGCCTTGTACAGACCATCAACGCAATCATCAGGAAGAAAAGTTGCTATAAGATCAACTCCGACTTTTCCTGCATTATGTCCTTCCAGATTGGCTATCTGATACCCATCCAGATAATAATGCATCACAGAATAACCAACCAGATAGAATTTCATATCATGACTGTCATCTGATAAAAAGTCTGCATATGCTTTTTCAACTGCTTTGGAATTCAGATTATAGATATCTTCATCTGTTATTTCATGTGAATCAGGATATTCATATTCAAAAGATGTTTTTACAGTTCGAAGCACACGACCAGCCGCTGCAATACAAACATCTGTCAGATGAATGTCTGTATCAGCTTCCAAATGCTCCTTTACAACCTTGATAGTAGCTCCAACTTTGCCAATGTCATGGATCTGACCATCAAGCATGGCTCTTGTGGAATGAGTCTGCACATTCTGAGCAATGACAACGAACTTGCCATCTCTCATATAGCCGACGGTTCCCATGACATTTCTTGTACCAATATCAAGACCAAATACTACATGTTCATCACTCTGCTGTAAACTCGCCATATATCACTAGTCCCCTCATATATAATAATTGTGTGATTTCAAATAGCTAGCTGTGTTTCGCAGGATCTTGTCTCTTTTCTTACAACAATGCCCTATCAATCTGTTTGCAGGTATCTTCAAGAGTACCACTATTATCAATTACGACTTTGCAATGAGATCTGAATTCGTCTTCGGACAACTGATTCTTAAAGATATTATCAATCTTCTCGTCACTATAGCCACGAGACTCTTTAAGTCGTTGTCTTCGAACTTCTTTATCTGCATAAATATACCAAAGCTCATCAACGATCTTATCGTATCCGCATTCAATTAATAGTGCTGCTTCGATGAAAAGAAAATCCAAAACCCCCGATGATCTTTCATTATTTATTACTTCTATTATATAATTTTTTGTGGCAGGATGCAGTACTTCATTTACATTTTTTAACAATTTTTCGTTAGAAAATATTTTTGAAGCCATTTTGTTTTTATCTATCTCACCATCGTTGCCAACAACATCTGTGCCTAAAAGCTCAATAAGAGGCTCATAGCAAGAGCCTCCTTTAAGTTTTAGGTCATTAGCAACCTGATCAGCATAAATGATCCTGCAATTGTATTTTTCCTGTATATATCCAAGGACTCTGCTTTTGCCGGCACCAACGCCGCCCGTAACACCAATTATCTTCATCACTTAGCCTCGTACCAATCCTTTCCGGTATGGCATTCAACTTCCAATGGAACAAGGAGGTCTGCTGCATGCATCATCTCCTCTTCAAGAATAGTTTTTACAAGCTCTATCTCATCAGGAGCTGTCTCAATAACAAGTTCATCATGGATCTGCAGGATGAGCTGAGACTTTAATTTTTCAGCCTTCAATCTTCTCCAGACCTTGATCATTGCAATCTTCATGATATCAGCAGCTGTTCCCTGTATAGGTGCATTCATAGCTACTCTTTCGCCAAACTGCCTTACCATATATGCTCCGGATTTAAGTTCAGGCATTGGCCTTCTTCTACCATAAATTGTCTCTGCGTAGCCTTTTTCCTTAGCCTGAGAGATAGCTCTTTCCTGATACTGCTGTACTCCAGGATATGTTGCAAAATACTGCTCCATATACTCTTTTGCTTCAGCCCTTGAGATACTCAGATCTTCACTAAGTCCAAATGTGCTCATTCCATAGACAATACCAAAATTTACTGCCTTGGCATTTCTTCTCTGGATGTCAGTTACCTCTTCAAAAGGAGTATTAAATACCTTGGAAGCTGTGATCCTATGAATATCCTTGCCTTCATGGTAAGCCTCAATCAGGCCCTTATCACCGGACATATGGGCAAGAATACGCAACTCAATCTGTGAATAATCCGCATCAGCAAAAACATATCCATCCTTTGGAACAAATACCTTACGGATGCTTCTGCCCTCTTCAGTACGCATAGGAATATTCTGCAGATTCGGCTCTGTAGAACTGATACGGCCAGTTGCTGTAATAGTCTGGTTGAAGCTGGTATGAATACGGCCATCTCCTTCAATGTACTCTGCAAGACCATCAGCATAGGTACTCTTTAGTTTTGCAAGACCTCTGTATTCCAATACGTCTCTGACGATCTTGTGATCTGGAGCCAGTTTATCCAGTACATCTGCCGCTGTGGAATAGCCGGACTTAGTCTTTTTGCCGCCTGGTAGTCCAAGCTTTTCAAACAATACTTCTCCAAGCTGCTTTGGAGAATTGATATTAAACTCAGTTCCTGCTTCTGCAAGGATCTCTTTTTCAAGAACTTCAATACGCTGGGCAAGGTTATCGCTGTAAACCTTGAGCTGATCACGTTTTGCAATGATGCCAACTCTCTCCATATCATAAAGAATATAAGAAAGAGGCATCTCAATATCATAAAACAGATCTGCCATCTGCTCTTCAACGAGTTTTTTCTCTATAAGAGGCGCTGACAAGAAAGATACCTGCGCAATAGTTCCGGCAAAAAACGCTACAAGAGCCTCATCGCTTTCCTTTAAAGAAGCCTTTCCGAAAGTATCCGCATAGTTCTTGATCTTCATGCCAAGGTACTCGTCAGCAATATCTTCCGGCATATAATCATTTTTCAGAGGATTAAGCAAATATGCACCTATAAGGATATCAATGCAACTGCCCTTTTGAGATTTGCCAAAAGGTGCGTTCTTGCTGTCTTCGCCACCTTCTTCAATTACTTTATCTCCATTACCCGCATCAGGAGTCTTTCCCATACTATTCTCAATATCATTAGGAGTAAAAAGTCCAAAACTCTTCTTGATATCAAAAGTTGTTAACCTGCAAGCATTTGCCAGATCCTGCAACTTGCCTGCAATATAGTCCCTTGTAATAAAGCCTTCGCATCTGACAAAAAAGCCTTTCGCTTCATCAGCGCAAAGTGCGATTCCAAGAAGCTCATCTTTAGAATTTTTTTCAAAAAGAGGATAGAAACCAACCGGCTGGCTGTTCTTACCATATGCCTTTTTGATATCTTCAAATATCTTCTCTGTTTCATTAAAATCAGAAGTACTTATAACTTCACATGCAGCGCATGCCTGCTGAGGCTCTGCCCCTGCAAAGTCCACAATCTTATCAAGACCGTGGGCAAGGATCACCTTCTGTGCAGGTGAAGTTATCAGCTCTTTAGATTCAAGAGGATCTGAACCTGATGTGCCAAGTCTGTAATGTGAATCTCCATTTTCTTCAAAGCCCATGGCAGTCAATAATTCTCTGATTGTCTTACTCTGAAAACTGCCTCCAAAGGTCTCTGGAAGGTCCTGACCCTCTGTACTCCAGTCAATGTCTACAGACTGGCATTTACTCTCTCCAACTTCTTTAAAGAGTAAATAAAAAAAGCCTATAACAGCTCCAATATGTTCTCCCTGAGGATTTACAATGTCTGGAAGGCCATTAAATGCTTTGTCAAAAAAATCATATCCATTGATAACTAATTGATTGTCCATAATCGTCATCCATTCTTTTATTATATCTAATTCTTTAATTTGCAAATTAATCTAACTGAAGCTCTTTCACATCAAAAAACGTAATTAGATTGGTTTTATGCCTGCAGTTTTCAGATTGAAATCATAAGAAAACAAGCAGGAATGTCAGCCACCCAGGAAAAAAGCCAGAGTAACGGTCAGAATACTTGCAATAAGTACAAGGATCCTTAGAATAATACTCATTTTCTCAAGTGATTCTCTTACATTCAAACGTTTCCTTGCATCTCTGAGCAGTTCAGCAAGCTCCTGATTAAGGTTAAAAGCTTCTCCATCTTCAAGTTTCTGCATACCTACTACAACAAGGAATTGAATAGTCAATTCCTCTTTACATTCAGGACAAGCATCAACATGATCCAGAAATTCTTTAAGCTGATTCGTATTCAGTTCATCATCCAAAAAACCGGAAATCATTTTCTGAGCAGCCAAATGCGTCATACAAAACTCCCCAACAAGAGATAATCCACGCTACATAAACCAAGCTACCTCTAGTCTACACTAAAAACCAAAAAGCCTCAAGATTGAGTGTATCCTCTTTACTGTTTTGTTCAGCAAAGTAAAGCAATTTCATATTCAATAAAAAATCCCAAGCAGCCAATCCAAAGCCACTTGGGATCACAAAAATCAATATTCAATTCGAGGCTAAAACTCAGTCTCATTCACAAATATCAACTAAAAATCAGCATATCACTCCAACGGATCAAGCCTTCTTAGCTGCAAGCTCATTAGATATTTCAGCAAGCTTCTCATCTGTAAGAATATATTTCTTCTTAAAGATAGTAAATGCAACAATCAGGACAAATATAGGAGCAAGAGTCATTGTAAGACGCAGACCAACGATATCATTATTTGATACAACAGTTGCGCCGTTGGCAATGATACCTGAAATGATTTCCTTTAAGCCCTTAACAACGCTGCCATCTACTGCTGCAATTGCAGAATCAGTATCACTAATATGGAATACTGACAGTGCGATTGAAGCTATAAGAGCAGCGATACCAGATGCAAGCTTAACAACAAATGTCTGCATTGAGAAGATAACTGACTCATCTCTTCTGCCGTTCTTGAGTTCACCATAATCAACAGTGTTAGCAAGAAATACAGTTACAATAACATTCAAAATACCAACTGCAGCCATGATAAAGAATCCAGGCACAAGGAATGGATATACAGTTGTAACTCCTGCAAGAGCAAGGCCAAGGAGAACTATATAACCAACGATACCGGCATAAATACAGATATCAAAAATCTTCATTGTATTGAATACCTTACGAAGAAGTGGGAACAGAAGCATCATAGCAAGGATCTGGATACCACCTGCAAAAGTATTGAACAATGTATAATTAGCTTCCCAGTTAGCACCTGCAAGATCATATTTAAAGAAATAGATCAAAAGGTTGGAAGTAATATAAGTAGCTGAGTTAACAAGAACAATAGTAATTACCATTGTCATAGCCTGATCATTCATAACAAGAGCCTTGAACATCTCGCCAACTCCTGCTGTCTTAACGTCAACTGTTGACTTTTCTTTGATTCCTACACAAGTAATTGTGATAAATACTACAAAGAGGATTGCAATGATCAGTGAGAAATATTTGAAACCATATCTCTCAACCTGTCTTGTTGATGTAATATCAGCTGAAATAGCATCTACATCCTTTAACTGTTCAAAATCAGAAGATGGAACATAAACAGCAATGGCTGTCTCTCCATTTACATCCTTAGTCAGATCAAAAGTAGCATTGGAATTGTCATATTCCTTTGAACCAACAACAATCTTAAAATCTGTATTGTTAGCATTAAGTGACAGGTTATCTTCAAATTCAGAAGCATCAGCTGTAATGTTCAATGTAATATTTCCAGCACCGCTACCAATCTCGTATACATTACCTGTTGCAACGCTTGCTTCATCAAGTTCAACAATATAAGCAGTTATAGCATCTGTACTTGAAGTATATGTATTTGTAACATTTGTAGAACTGTTTGCAGAAACGCTGCTACCAATAGCAGATACAGCCATAACAGTTACAATAGTAACGATGGCAGAACCAACACCTGCGCAGGATCTTGCAAGAGCTGATAAACCTTCACGCTCTTTACCACCCTTTGTAAAAGCTGGAACCATTGACCAGTATGGGATATCCATCATTGTATATGTAACACCCCATAAGATATAAAATACTGCAGCATATGCTACAAGGCCACTACCTGAAAGAGTTGGAGGGCAAGCAAACATAAGATACAAAATAACTGCATTAGTTATAGTTCCAATAAACAGCCAAGGTCTAAATTTACCCCAACGAGTCTTAGTCTTGGCAACAATAACGCCCATGATAGGGTCATTAAATGCATCAAATACTCTGGCAATGAGAAGTATGATTCCCATTATCCAGGCTTCAATTCCTAAAATATCCTGATAATAATACAGTATGTATGATGCACTGAGCATGTACACCATATCTTTTCCAACTGCACCAATACCATAGGCAAATTTCTCTTTGCCAGTTAAACTTCTTGTAGTTTCTCCCATTACACTACTGCCTCCTATTTCTGATTAACAAAAGTCTGCCCAACAAGTATTTACAGACCAGCTATTACTTTTTTGAAACTCACACGCTCAAAAACCTCTGTCATCACATCTATCGTTTGATTACTCCAAGGCTTATTACTTCTTCATACCCATAGCAATCTCAACTACTTTGTATGCCCCATCATATATACCAATTGATTTATTTACCTTGATATTCTCACACATATCATTTAACAGATCGTCCTCATTCAGGAACATATCGATCATCTGAATAGTATGTGGTATATCTCTGCACTCAAGTGTTCCGTCACCAATCTCAGCTGAGTGGATAGCGCCCCACATCTCATGCTTACCTACACGCTTGATGAAGAGCTTAGGTACCGGATAAAATGCCAGTTCACTTGGCTTTGTTACAAGTACGTCGCAGCTTCTCATCAAGAGGTTGGTGCAATATACAGCCTCGAAGATATTCTCATGCCAGAAGCCGTGGATACCAGTAATATAAGTATTTGGATCAAGAGCTTTTTCTGCAAAAGACTCTGTGTCTGACCAGTTATTGAAATGCTCTGTTGAAAGTCCCTTCATATCAGGAATTTCTTTGATAAGATCTTCCCAGACATTTCTGTAATCACCAACATTTACATACAGAGCAGCCTTTTCCTCTTTGATAAATGGAAGCAGATACTTGATTATAGCTGCAAAAATCTCTTTCTGAGCGCCGGCACCACCAATTGTAAGAAGGAATCTCATAGGCTTCTTATTCTTCTTACGGGCGATCCTTGCATCACAATCAGCTTCAATATTGCTTACAAGCTCATGATCAATGTAATGTCCAGTGTAAACAAGTGATTCCTTAGGCATTGGCTTACATACATTCTTACCATTCATGCCATTGAGGATACGATATCCCATATATGCATTGTGGCACTGGATTGTATGGATACTGCCCTCTGAAAGATGAAGAGCCATTGGCCAGTTATCTGGAATTGCATTTACAACGTTCTTCATACCTGCATGTATTGCAGCCTGTGCAGGCCATACATGTGTTGCAATAACAGGAATATCCTTTGGAACATTCTTATAAACAGGTGCCATGAGCTCAGCGTTTTTCTGATCAGCTGAGTTATAGGACAGAGCTCTGAAGCCTTCGTAGTTCATTGGCTCCCATACAAGCTTATTGAAAATCGGATTCTTGGAAAGTCTGGAACCTAATGAATACAGGTCGTTCTGGGCTCCAATAACCTTAGTACATGTAGTCTGTTTATATGAATTAAGATCCATCCAGTAAGGAGTATATCCCAGATGCTTGGCACAAGAAGCCATAGCCATTGATATACGGTAATGACCAAATCCCATACGGATATTTCCAACTATGATCCCCTTTTCAGTATCAAAATCATAATCGCCTTTTTCATCAGTAAGAAGAATATTCTTTACTCCAAGAGACTTACCAATGTACTCGTTATCCTTTATTGCAATCTTGTAATCTGCATTACTGTCATCGCCAAATTTCTTAATATACTTCTTTTTGGATTTCAAAGCCTTTTTGTAAACCTTATCAGACAATTCATTTCCAAAAATCACTTTAGACTTTTCATTCATCTTCTGTCACATCCCTCTTTCCTATTTCTATTTTAAATTCAAGTGTTTCCTTGCAGTTATGCTCCTTAGATGTAGAGATAACAAGTCTTCCTCTGCCTGAACGTCCAACAGTTCTAACATAAGTACCTGTCATACCGCCCTGCATGCAGACTGTGTCAGGTCCGATCAGTTCAATATCCCCCTCTGTCTTGAACTTAACCACATCATTAAAATATGGTAAAACATTGCCTCTCTCATCTACAGCTCTCACTCTCACAAGAGCCACATCATAGGATCTTTTTTCCAAAAGTCTCGTATGATCGCATACCACATCAAGTTTTACATTTCCGGCAGGCTCCTTGACAACAGTCTTGACCACCTTACCGTTTTTAACAGCTTCAAACTTAAATACAGTTGACTTGCCGCCCCAGTCTCCAATGTATTTGTTATAGAGTTCAACCGCATCATTGAAGTTCATCCTGTAAATTGTCACAAGCTTAAGGGCTGCCATCTTGGTAGCAAAAGAAAGATTGTTCATGCCATGCACAGCCGCATCATTAAGACACCTCTTGATAAGCTCTGACTTTCTCTCACTATAGGCTCCTGAATCCTTTATCTGGTCTCCTATAAAATCATCTATAAGGATCGGATTATGTTTCAGATTCTTAAAATCCGAATTTTCAGCCTTGTACTCTTTTATGAAAACATCATTTTTGTACATTTTCACAGAATCTGCATTTGTAAAAATGTATGTGTTTCCTCTGATACACTCAGGATGCTCACCAATATCCATGCTGGAAGACACTTCCAAAACAACCGTTTCATCTCCCTGAGAAGCGTACACACTGGCTGC
Organism: Butyrivibrio sp.; assembly: GCA_015056495.1. Taxonomy (GTDB): domain Bacteria; phylum Bacillota; class Clostridia; order Lachnospirales; family Lachnospiraceae; genus Butyrivibrio. The sequence goes on along the minus strand of SVGC01000004.1, from coordinate 8,083 downwards.
AAGCTTAGGATTTCTAAATGGATCCATGACACCGTGATAACAGATCTTGTCGCCACTTCCAAAGTCCTTGTGAGTATTGTAATCAAACATGCACCATCCAAAGCAGCCTCCGATATCAGGCTCTCCTGCTACAGCATCAAGGACTCTCACATGTCTGAGAGCATGCTCTGAACGCTGTTCTTCATCATCAAAAGCCTTTGTAGGGTACATATGGCCGTTAAATTCAGTGATCAGATATCCTTTTTCCATATCAGAAGTAACAGTCTGCTTTTTATCACATCCAGGACGTTTTCCATCATGAGAAAAATCATTATAGGTATATACATCCTCTAACAAATGACTCTTCTTGGAAGCTCTGACACCACCTGTAGGCCTTGTGTTATCAAGGTTATGAGCGATCTCATTGGTCTTGGTGTAGAACTCATCATCATCAACAGACTCATTTATACGGATGCCCCAGATAAAAATACTAGGATGATTTCTATACTGCAGGATCATCTCCTGTTCATTAACATAAGCCTGTTCTTTCCACTTGGCATCTCCAATATGCTGCCAACCCGGAAACTCCATAAATACAAGGAGTCCTATCTCATCACATCTGTTTATAAAGCTCTGTGACTGAGGATAATGGGATGTTCTAACAGCATTGACGCTTAACTCTGTTTTGAGTATATCTGCATCAAGGATCTGCATGGACTTAGGCATTGCATAGCCCACATATGGATAAGACTGATGCCTGTTAAGTCCCCTCAGCAGGAGCTTTCTACCATTAAGGAAAAAGCCCTCCTTTTTGAATTGAATATTTCTAAAACCAACCTTGGTGTATTTAGTATCAAAAACCTTATCGCCTCTAATGAGTTCAGTTTTAAGCAGATACAGTACCGGATTGGTCACATCCCAGACTGTAACAGGCAACAAATGGAAAGAAAGCTCTGTTTTATCTGAATTTACTGAAATAGCCTCATCTCCAAGAACTGTCTCCCTGGAATAATTATTTTCAGAAGCCTTATCATAAACGACCTGCTTGTATTTATACTGATTTTTGTTCTGTCTCATATGCCACATACACAGTGACTGTCTGATAACAAAACCGCTCTGCTCATCAGTACCTGCAACAGTAACTACAGAAGACAGATTGGCTCCGATAGATTTAGGAACAACCTCTGTTTCTTCAGCAGAATAAACAGCCGCAACTTCAGGCTTGGCAAAAACATCTTTTATATATGCAGGCTCTTTTACCTGAATATAAACATCTCTATATATTCCGCCAAAGGTAAGATAATCAACAACATGGCCAAATGGCGGTACATTAAGACTTTCTCTGCTATCCAGCTTTACAACGATCACATTGTCTTTATCCAGTGATATCTCTTCTGTAATATCCAGGGAAAAAGCAGTATATCCACAGGAATGTCTGCACATCTCTTTTCCATTGATATATACAACTGCTTCATGTGCAGCACCTTCAAAAGTAAGTATGATCCTCTTCCAATCCCAAGACTCATCAGGCTTAAGGATGTAGCGATATCCGCTGAGCATCTGGTACATACTTTCATCAAAATAATGTAGTGGAAGCTCCTTTACAGTATGTGGAATTCTGACTTTTTCAAGATTCTTGTTATAAGAAATATCATGAAGCTTGTCTGTAAAATTCTCTGTAAACTCCCATCCATCATTTAAATAGATTTTATCTGACATTCATTACTCTCCTGTGTTTATATATGTAAAAGAGTTAATAGGAAACTATTTTTATCTTTACAGTTTACATTTTACTCAATTATTTTACCTAAAACAAGAAACGTTTTTCACAAATTTCGTTTCCAATTTTAGTGCAATTTTCTGTTCAATAAAAAGAATGTCGCTATATCATAAAAAAACTGTATCAGGCATGCCAAAAAAGCATACCGATACAGTCATGTATTTAAATTACTTCTTCAATTGTAACATCTTTTATCTGATAAAGGTCAATGTACTTTTCCTTGACCTTGATAAGAGGCTTGGACAAATGATCGGGATTGATAAATACGATATCACCTTCAAGTCCATTGGAGAGTCTGACTCGGTTGGCAATAAAAGTATTGACTATATGACTTAAGAATGTCATCAATACATCTGGATCATACTTTCTAAAGCCTTCATATTCAAAGGCTTCTATTACTTTAAAAGCACACATAGGCTTTTTATAGGTTCGCAGTGAGGTCATTTCATCATAAACATCTGCTACCATAATGATCTTGGCAATGTCATCAATTTTGTTGCCGGATAGTTTAAATGGATAACCTGATCCGTCAACTCTTTCATGATGCATGATCACAGCATTTTTGATATGATCATCTATGTTCTGATCCTTCAAAATATCATAGCCCTTGGTAACGTGCGTTCTCATGATTTTTTCTTCATATTCAGTCAGAGGCTGAGTCTTATTGAGAAGTTCTTCAGGCATAAGAGTCTTACCGATATCATGAAGAAGGCCTGCTGCAGTCACAAGCTCTATCTCATTCTCTTTTAACTTCATCCATCTGGCTATTGTGTTACCAATAAGAGCAACATTAAGACTATGCATATAAACTGCATCACTGTAGACATGCAGATTATTGAGCATATCAAAGATTCCTACAGTACCGCCTGCCTCTTCAAACAGGTTCAGTACAGGGTCTATAAGACTATCAACATTTACCGGAACATCAGAATTGACTATATACTGCATCTTATTTCTAAGAGCACTTGCATTTTTCTCGATATCTGCTTTAAATAAAGCAAACTCAGGAGAACGTTTTACCCTCTCAGAATGCGTCAGATTAAGGTCATATTGACTAGGCTCAGACTCAAAAGTCTTCTGAGCCGGCTTTTTTTCTTCTTCGATGAAGACATTATAAACGGAAAAAGATTTTATTCTTTTAATGGCATTGTCATCCAGCACAGTACCCTTTTTCAGAACAAGCTGATCATCCAAGGAATACACATTGCTTGCTAATACCATACCGTCTTTTAAATTGGAAGTAGTTACTAGTTTCATGCTGTTCCTTCTTGGTAAAAACGTTTATAATTATATTTAATTTTATCATATTTATTAACTAAAGGACAACAATATCATGGCTTCAAAAAAGAACTCTTTAAGAAAAACTCTCACCAAAGATCAGCGAATGGCTGTTTACCAGAAATACAACGGGCACTGCGCCTACTGCGGCTGCGAACTGGAATATAAAAATATGCAGGTGGATCATATCGAAAGTGTCTGCAAAGCTAAATTCAAAAAGGAGCTCCGGGAAACTCTTAACGACATAGACAACTACATGCCTGCCTGCAGAGCATGTAATTACTATAAAAAAGCAGCCTCGATAGAGGGCTTTCGAAGAAAGCTGAAAACCCTTCACACAAGGCTGCGTAAAATATTCATATATAAGCTAGCCGTAAAATACGGCCTCATCGAGGAAAAACCTGTAAAAATAGTCTTTTACTTTGAAGAACATTAATTAGTTAGCGGATCAAGCATTCAAAAATGCATATTGGCTATCATACAGGTTATGATAATAACCGTCAGGAATCTTCAACAATTCATCATGGGAGCCTTTCTCAAGGATCTGGCCCTGATCAACATACATGATACAGGTAGAATTCTTGATAGTACTAAGTCTGTGGGCAATGATAAATGAAGTCCTTCCCTTTAACATCTCCTGAAGACCTTTCTGCAACAGGATCTCGGTCTCAGTATCAATACTTGAAGTAGCCTCATCAAGGATCAGTATCTTAGGATCAGCCAGGACTGCTCTTGCAAAAGAGATCAGCTGTCTCTGACCTGCTGACAATCGGCTACCTCTCTCATTTACCTGAGTCTCATAACCATCCTCAAGAGACATGATGAAATCATGGGCACATACCGTTTTTGCAGCGGCAACAACCTGAGCATCTGTAGCTTCCTTATTGCCGTATCTGATATTATCCATAATGGTGCCTGAGAAAATAAAGCTATCCTGCATCATGACACCCATCTGTTTTCTAAGGGACTTGATGGTAACATCACTGATATCAATACCATCAACAAGTATCTCACCACTATCAACATTGTAGAATCTGCTTATAAGGTTGACTATTGTTGATTTACCTGCACCTGTAGGTCCAACGATCGCATAAGACTCACCGGCGCCAACCTTAAAGTTGATATCATGAAGAATTTCAACACCATCATCATAGCTGAATTTAACATGTTTAAATTCAACATCACCTTTGATCTCAGGCATGATACCTGCACCCTCTTTATCCTTAACATTAACAGGTGCATCAATCGTCTCAAAAATACGCTCCAGATATGAAATAGCTGTAAGCAATGAATTGTAAAAGTTGGCAAGTGTTGTAATAGGCTGCCAGAATCTGGAAACGTATCCCGCAAAGGCAGTCAAAAGACCAACTGTTATGGCAGTCTCACCATTTATAAGCCATCCGATACCAAGCACGTAGATCACTGATGTTGTAACAACAGTAATATTTTCAATAACAGGGCTCAAGATGAAATTGTATTTTACAGCATTCATCCAAGCTGTTCTTGCATCGCCGTTTAACTGATTGAACAGCTGAGTATTTTTATTTTCTCTTACAAAAGACTGAGTAACTCTGATACCATTGATACTCTCAGCAATGTAAGCATTTAAATTGGACTGCTTATTACTCTGTATCTGCCAGGCCCTTCTCTGTCTGTTTTTGACAAAAAGAACTATTGCAGTAAGTATTGGCAGACCGCACAGGCAGATAAGTGTAAATCTCACATTCAGATAGAGCATGAATATGAGGATAAACACCAGTGAAAACATATCTGTGATGGTATTTACAATACCATTGGACAACAGGTCACTTAAATTATTGACATAGTTAACTACTCTTACCTGTATCTTGCCATGAGGCTTGTCATCATAATAGGAAAAAGGAAGCTCCTGAAGGTGCACAAACAGCTCTCTTCTCAGTCTGTAAATAACGCCCTGTCCAACCCTTGAAGTAAGGATTATCTTGTAACGCATGATAAGAGCGCAGGTAAAACCAACTGCCAATGAACTAAAAGCATTGATTAGAATAAGCCTTACAGCTTCATCAGGAGTGTGACCATTCTGATACACAGTCTCTGTGATCACATCCATGATGTTTTTCATAAAAATAGGTATCAGCATTGAAATGGCACTGGAGATAACCATTATAATTACTGCAACACTTAAATCTTTTTTGTATGGTCCAACATATCCAGCAAGGCGCTTTAGCTGTTTTATGTCAAACCCGCTATCTAATTCTTCATCCTGTTCAATACGATTTCTAGCCATTATGCGCCCTCCTTCCATCTCTTCTTGATAGTATCAAACTCGCCATACTGGTGATCAAATACTTTTCTGTAATAACCACCTTTTTCTATAAGCTCATCATGAGTTCCGCTCTCTGTGATCCTTCCATCCTCGACAACAAGAATCACATCAGCATCCTTGATAGATGAGATCCTGTGAGCAATGATAAATACTGTATGACCCTGGAGTTTCTTGAGATCACGCTGGATCTCAGCCTCTGTCTCCATGTCAACTGCGGAAGTTGTATCATCAAGTATGAGTATTGAAGGCTCTTTAAGAAGGGCTCTCGCAAGAGATATACGCTGCTTCTGTCCACCGGAGAGACCTACACCTCTCTCACCTACAACAGTGTCATAGCCTTCATCCATCTGCATGATGAAATCATCTGCATCGGCCATTTTTGCTGCCCATTTAACCTTGTCAAAAGAGCAATCCGGCTCAGCATACGCTATGTTACCTTCGATAGTATCTGAAAACAGGAATACATCCTGCATTGCAATTCCAATACCATCACGAAGCCTGTGAAGATCAAGGTCTTTGACATTGATACCATCCATAAGTACTTCACCCTCAGTAGTATCAAAGAATCTGCAGATAAGGTTCATGATCGTAGATTTACCGGAACCTGTAGCTCCTATGATACCAACCGTCTGTCCCTGCTTGATATGGAAGCTGACATTATGCAGTACCGGCTCATCATCAACTACATATGAAACGTTTCTAAACTCTACGTCACCCTTTATCTTATCTACTTCCTTTGGATATCTAGGAGTCTGAATATCAGGCTTCTGAGTGATAGTAGCAAAAATCTTTTCAACTGAGGTAGTAAATCTGTGGTAATCATTGATCAGCCAACCCATCATCATAAGAGGATTGCTGAGCATCCACAGATAGCTGTTGATCATGACCATATTACCTAGTGACATATAGCCATAGATACACATGATTCCGCCTGCCACCATCAGCATAAATGTAAGAAGGTGTGACAGGAAAATAAAGATAGGAATATACTTGGTCCAAACTGTTGCTGCATCAAGCTCTGAGTCTCTGTAATCAGCATTTTCCTTATCAAACTTTTCTATTTCAAAATCTTCTTTTGCAAAAGCTCTTACTACTCTGTTACCGCTTATGTTCTCCTGAACAAAAGCATTCAGTGATGAGAACTTGTCTCTGATATGCATGAACTTAGGTCTGATCGCCTTGGACTGGCTATAGGTCATAAAAGCTGTGATAGGAAGCACTGCCACCATTGCAAAACCAATCCTCCAGTCAACTGAAAAGATCATGAAAAGAGCAATTACAAATAGCAAAGTATTTTCATAAATATTGTAGATAACGTAGGCTACAAAATGTCTGATGGCCATCATATCGCCCGTCTGTCTGCTCATCAGATCACCTGTACGACTTCTATTGTAGAAGGCAAAATCTTTTAACAAAAGATTTCTGTACACGCCATCTCGCATGTCATAAAGCATATCCTGAGACGCTGTTTCAAACAGATACAGGAAAAGCAATCTTAGGAGTGACCTTACAACTGTCACCGTGATCATAAGTATCAGGAACTTCGGCAACAGGTCGATCCTGATATTAGTACCATCACCAATGATATCATCAACGATAAATCCGGTTATCCTCGGATTGATGATAGCCAGCACTGATGTGATAGTTACCAGAAAAAGTCCCACAAACATCTTCCAACGATACTTCTTCAGATAAGAATAGAACCACTTCATCGCTGTTAAGTTCTTTTTAATCCTCATAATAATCTCCTCTTTTTTTTGACAAACAAAAAGCATTTTTTTCACAATATATTTCAAAAATTATATGTAAAAAAATGCTCTATCTTTGTTTGATGTCAAAGTTAATAATAGACTATTACTGATTTATTACAATGATATAAATTGTTCATGATTGATTTTTTCTGCTTTTTTATATAAACTTTTTATTAAGGGATAAAGCTTTTTTATTGATATAAGGAGTAATGTAATGATCAAGGTAGAAGGTATTGGTTGCAGTTATGTACATAGTAAGGGTTGGATCATCAACAGGCCTGAAGGCACAGGCAATTACCTGTTTGTACATATCGAGACACCAGCAGACGTATTGGTAGACGGCCAGTGGCGCTATTACCCTGAGCCTTGTTTTATTCTGTTCAAAAAAGGTCAGCCACAGATATTCCATGATCATGATGGCAATAAATATATCGACAGCTGGATACATTTTGATTGTGATAAAGCTGACGATCTCAATTGTTTCGATTCTAAACGAAACAATTCAAAAAATAAAAATTTAAAAAGCCATACTACTCAGAATGAAGACTTAAGGAAAACATCCACATCAGGTGCTAGTTCCTATACCGATGATATAGAGAAGCTTATTGATGAACTTGATATTCCTTGCGGGATTCCTCATGTGATCTATAACACTATTGAATTGGTAGACCTGTGGCACATAGCTGACGCAGAATTTCACCAAAATGGAAAGCATAGGCAACAGCTCTTGGATATGAAAATGAAGACTCTCATATATAAATTTGCTGACATTCTTCATTCAGAGAGTTCAACTCCTAACAAATTCAACCGCTACAGAAAAGCCTTTGGAGAACTGCGAAGCAATATCTATAGTGGAAACAATGCTGCAACAATGAACGATATCGCAGCACTGGCCGCCCAGCATAATATGAGCGTCTCATATTTCGAGCACATTTATAAGGAGCTCTTCGATGTTCCAGTAACCAAGGATATTATTAAGAGCCGCATCAC
>SVGC01000038.1:19182-32331 GCA_015056495.1 Butyrivibrio sp. | reverse complement strand
TTGCTGAATGTAGTCAATGTCTCATCAACAGTAGGCTTTAGCAATGCATCTGTTAACTTCTATGTAAAAGGCCTTACAGACAACAATCTCGTATCTGTATACCAGCTACAAAACGGCTCATGGGTTCAGATTACAGTTACTGAGTGCAGAAAAGACCACGTAGTAGTCAACATGAACAGCACCGGAGTGCTTGCATTCATTAGGATCGCTTGATAATTAAATTATTTCATAAATATTCCAGAGCGTAGGCCATAAGCCTGCGCTCTTTTTCTTTTATGAGTGACTCATTTTTCCCAGTTCCCTGTATAAAAACTGTATTAAAGCGCCATATTTTTATTGTTCAATTGTTTTATAGCATGCTTTTTTAGGATAAGATAATATTATATAAAACAGTACTTCTGCTTGAAAAACGGGGATTGTAATAAAGAGCAGAGGATTTTTTGGAGGGTATGATGAAATTGTTGGGAATTAAAAAAATCAAAGACGAGTATCTTAGTGTTTTAAAACAATTTACGGCTTCTATCATTCTGATCTGCATTAGTCTTTTTTTTGAGTCAATAGTAGAATGCTCGTGGGATTATCTTTCATTCGATGAGCCTATCACTATTGTTTCCAAATTTATGGCATATTTTGCTTTCCTTTTGGGAATTGGAGTTCTCTTATGTGAAAGCATTATTCTGTATAAAAAGAGTATCCAGGAAGGCTATTCCTTCAAAAAAGATATTATCATCTATGCTGCTATCATTCTTGTAGCAACGATAATTGCTGCTTTTACGGCATATTTTGAGAGCTACTATGCCTATCACATAGAAGGTATGAGATTTACATTCTTGTCAGAATGTGTCATCAAGTGCATAACATGTTATATAGTCACAATCCTGGCAATATCAGTATATCTTTTGTATAAAAAATCCGGAGAAAACTTTGAACTGTATTTTGCCAAAGTATTTAGCGGAGTTGTTAAAACAGGAATTATATACATTATCATGTTAATAGCGACTTTTGCTATCACTGAAATATTCGACACCCTGATTTTCTCTATATACAAATTAAGCATTGCAGAACGAGCAATGCTTATGTACATGGGATTGATCTTGTATCCGGGAATTCTTATGGGGATGACCAGTGCTCAAAATTCATTGTCAAAATTTGAAAATGCGATCTTGAAATATCTTTTCCCTATAGTTGTAAGTATAGCTTACTTCATTGTATACCTATACATTTTAAAGATAATCATCACATGTAAACTTCCGTCCAATGAAGTGTTTGCAATTTCAACAGCTCTTTTTATCTGTGGAATACCTGTATGGATCATGGCCCAGGGCTGTGATGGAGATAACAAACTCTTCAGATTTATGCCATTTTTATCTATTCCATTTATAGTTCTGCAGATAATAAGCCTTTCTATTAGAATAGGTGCCTATGGCCTTACGACTTCGAGATATTTTGGAGTAGTAGCAATAGTTTTAGAAGTGCTCTTTTTTGCACTATATATCATCTCCATGATAATTAAAAAAGACCTTATACCAATTATGCTATTTGTTATCATGGCTACAGCATTTTCAGTATTAGTCATTCCCGGCGTCAATGTTTTTGACGCAATTCTGCTTTCACAAAAGGGTGCTTTAGAAGAGTATGTAAAAAACGCTGGAACTGAACATAGCGAAGACCAGGTGTTGCTTGAGAATGCCAGGGAAGCTTATCGTACAATAAACTATGATAGCGGTTATGCAGGCGATAGATATATAGAAAAGACATTAACATCTGAGCAGATTGAATTGTTGAGCAATTACAATTATTCATCAGAAGAATATGATAATGAATTCTATGTCGCATCTAAACATGAGCTGACTTCAATAGATGTCAGTGATTATAGCAAGATTCATACAATTGAGATCATAACGAATATAAATAATGGAATTGATATTTCATCTTTTGATATTGAAAACGAAGATGGTGTAGAACTGGGAAAGATGGATTTAGTGCCACTAGTAACAGAATTGATCAATATCGATGAATCTACCTCCATAGAATATGATACAAAGGATAAGAATAAGGAAGAGCTTATATCTGAACCAATAGAACTTGATTCCGGCAAAATGTTTTTAATAACTTATATTTCAATATCAGGTACCAATAACGAAGAAATAGAACTGTCTCACATTTACCTTGAAGGATATGTATTGGAAAAATAATGAGTCACCGGGGACGTATCAAACTGACTCATTGCGCACAATGAGTCAGTGGGGACTTAACTGTGTAGCGCTTCCTGCAACCTCTGAACACTAACAATGGCTCTGAAAGATATAAAAAAGATTGTAAAGGTATGTTGAAAATGACTTTACAATGTGATATTATCTCTATGTTCAAATTTAGAAATACATGGAGGAAGTTTTATGTCACAAACAACTACAGCTACAACTAGAGAAAACAGTTCTTTCCAGACAATTGATATTGTGTATATTGGTATCTTTGCAGCACTTCTTGCAATCTGCTCATGGATCTCAATACCACTTACAGTACCGGTTACACTGCAGACATTTGGTGTATTCGTTGCCTGTGCTCTTCTTGGAGGCAAAAGAGGTACCGTATCTATTATAGTATGGATATTACTCGGAGCAGTTGGAGCACCTGTATTTGCAGGTTTCTCAGGAGGAATGGGAGTTCTTCTTGGATCAACAGGCGGTTATATCTTAGGATTCATTTTCACAGGCCTTATCATGTGGGCTTTTGAAAGATTTGTTGGAACAGCACTTTGGATGAAGATTGTATCTATGGTACTTGGACTTGCTGTTTGCTATACATTTGGAACAATTTGGTTCATGTATGTATATGGCAGAGCAAATGGAGCTATCACACTTGCACAGGCTCTTGCATGGTGCATCACACCATTCCTGATTCCGGATGCATGCAAGATTGTGCTTGCAGCTATCATCAGCTCTAACAAGCAGATCCGCAAGGTTCTTCATTCTTAAGTACTTTTCAACACATAGAAAATATCGAGAGAGAATAAATATTATGATCAAAGTAAGGGCACATCATGGCATGTGCCTTTTCTTTTTTATAGGAAAAGGCTACAGCAATGATTTTACTGAAAACATGTGGAGCTATAAAAAAATGCTCCTTGAGGAAAATCCAATAGTCAAAATAGTTGCGGAACTTGATGATATCTGCGCAAAATGTCCCAACAACATATCTGAGGAAAAGGCAGATATATCCAATAAATTACAGGCATTAGCAGAAGATAGCCCAGCAAAAGAATGCATCAACAATGGTAGCAAAAGAGTCTGCACCTCCCAAGATAAGGTTTTAAGATATGATAGGGCTGTGCTACAATATTTAGGTCTGGAATCAGGCTCTACGATGCATTTTAAGGACTTTTACGAGCTTGTGGAAGAAAAGATACTAAGGCCTGGAAACCGTCCCAAAATATGTGGAGACTGTAGTTGGAGCAAATTATGTATTTATCCTTCCAAATAAAATAATGCATCAGAACTGGATTTTGGACAAAAAAATTTGGGGAATAACTTGAACATGTTGTTTAAAAACGATTTTGTAGGGAAATTCAGGAGGCTTTTATGGGCAGCACAATATATGAACAGGTAAAAGAAAGAATGATCCGTTATGCCAAGGTTGATACTCAATCACAGCCATATAGCGGACATTGGCCAACAACAGACAAACAGATCAATCTGGCAAGGATGCTCAAGGATGAGATGGACTCAATAGGAGTTTCTGACGTCTATCTTGATGATGAGAGATGTGTTGTATATGGCCGCATCCCATCTAATATCAATAATGACAAGGCACAGGCAATAGGCTTTATAGCACACATGGATACTGCACCGGATGCAAGTGGTGAAAATGTAAAGCCATGGGTACTTGATAATTACGATGGAGGGGATATTACATTAAATAAAGAACTTGGCATAGTCATGAAAGCAGCTGATTATGCTAATTTACAGCAGTACATAGGACAGGATCTGATTCTGACGGATGGTACAACTCTGCTTGGAGGTGATGATAAGGCGTCAATATCAGCTATCATGACCATGGCACAGTATATATGTGAACATCCTGAATTTAAGCATGGTGACATCTCGCTGGCATTTACTCCCGATGAAGAAGTGGGCGGACTTGCAAGAGACCTGGACCTCGAGAGATTTGGTGCAAAGCTTGCGTATACTTTAGATGGAGATCATCTTGGATGGTACGAGGATGAGACTTTTTATGCTTCTGAAGCAATTTTTGAATTCGTTGGAAGAAGTGTCCATACAGGCACTGCCAAAGGCATCATGATCAATGCAGTAGATATGGCAGGAGAACTGATGGCAATGCTTCCGTCAAATGAAAAACCACAGTATACCTCAGGAGTAGAAGGCTTTTTCCACCTAATCTCATGTCAGGCAGACTGTGAGCATTCAAAGATCAGACTTATCATCCGTGATTTTGACCATGATAATTTCATTAAGCGACAGGAGCTGTTAAAAGAAATAGCAGATAAAATCGGCAGCAAATACGGTCAGGACAGAGTAAAGCTCACTATCAATCACCAATACAGCAATATGAAAGAAGTCCTTGAAAAAACACCATTTTTAACTGATTATCTCAAAAAGGCCATAGAAGAAGCAGGCCTGACACCTGTCTGTGAACCATTCAGAGGTGGTACGGACGGAGCAGCGCTATCCTTTAGAGGACTTCCATGTCCAAATCTCTCAGCCGGTTACGAAAATGCCCACGGAAGATTTGAATATGTTCCTATACAGTCCATGGAAAAGAATGTGGAGATACTATTAAATATCTGCAAACGATTTGTGGATTAATGAGTCACCGGGGACGTATTTTGTTACACATAAAAAAGGCAGGTTCCTTGCGAACCTGCCTTATTCTATAAGCATTGCACTGTAAAGTGCATTATCTTAGAAGATTATTTTGTCCACTTCCAATCAGCTACTTCTGGAAGGTCAAGACCTACTTCATGGATGTACTGCTTGTGCTCAACGAGCTTATCGCTCATGCGCTGGTAGAGGTAAGCACCGCGGTTTCCAAGCTTTGGAAGATACTTAAGAGCATCCTGTACTAAGTGGAAACGGTCGATGTTGTTCTGAACTCTCATATCAAATGGAGTTGTGATTGTTCCCTCTTCCTGGTATCCACGAACATGCATCAGTCTGTTGTTGTGACGACGATATGTAAGCTCATGGATCAGAGTAGGATAACCATGGAAGTTGAAGATTACTGGCTTATCTGTTGTGAAGAGCATGTCATACTCAGCGTGTGAGAGACCGTGTGGGTGCTCTGATGCTGGCTGAAGTTTGAACAAGTCAACAACGTTGATAAATCTGATCTTAACTTCTGGAAGTTCCTGGTTCAGGATTGATACAGCAGCAAGTGCTTCAAGTGTTGGTGTTTCACCTGCACAAGCAAATACGATATCTGGTTCCTGACCCTGGTCGTTTGAAGCCCAATCCCAGATGCTGATACCCTGTGTACAGTGCTTTACAGCCTGATCCATTGTCAGCCACTGTGGACGTGGGTGCTTAGATGCAACGATCACGTTTACATAGTTACGGCTTCTTACGCAGTGATCAAAGCATGAAAGCAGGCAGTTAGCGTCTGGTGGAAGGTAGAGACGTACAACGTCTGCCTTTTTATTTGCAATATGATCCATAAATCCAGGATCCTGGTGTGTAAATCCGTTATGATCCTGCTGCCATACGTTAGATGACAGAATCAGGTTAAGAGAAGCAATCTCTTCTCTCCATGGAAGCTGATTGCATACCTTCAGCCACTTAGCGTGCTGAGCTACCATTGAATCGATGATACGGATGAAAGCTTCATAGCTTGCAAAGAAACCATGACGACCTGTAAGGAGGTAACCTTCAAGCCAGCCTTCACACATATGCTCTGAAAGCATTGAGTCCATAACGCGTCCATCTGCATTAAGAGCGTCATCATAATCAACTGTTTCAGCATTCCATACTCTGTTTGTTTCTTCAAATACAGCATTCAGTCTGTTTGAATTTGTTTCATCAGGACCAAATACTCTGAAGTTACGAGATTCCTTGTTGAGTTCGATGATATCTCTGACGAACTTACCAAGTTCAGTCATATCCTGTCCGTCTTTTGCGCCAGGTGTAGTAACGTCAAATGCGTATTTACGGAAATCAGGAAGTCTAAGATCACGAAGCAGGAGACCGCCGTTAGCATGTGGGTTAGCACCGATACGAGAATTTCCTGTAGGAGCAAGGGCTTTAAGCTCTGGTATGAGCTTGCCGTTTTCATCAAAGAGCTCCTCTGCGTGATAGCTCTTAAGCCACTTTGTAAGTATTTCAAGGTGATCGTCATGATCCATCATAACTGGTACCTGGTGTGCACGCCAGTAATCTTCAACCTTGTCGCCATTTACATAGTCAGGACCTGTCCATCCCTTAGGAGTTCTAAGAACGATCATAGGCCACTGAGGACGAGTTGTATCGCCTGTTTCACGAGCATGCTTCTGGATAGCCTTGATCTCTTCGATAACGGCATCCATAGCCTCAGCCATCTTTCTGTGCATATCCATAGGCTCTGAGCCTTCTACGAAATATGGCTTCCATCCCATACCTTCAAAATACTTCACAAGTTCTTCGTGTGAAATACGTGAAAGGATAGTAGGGTTAGCAATCTTATATCCGTTAAGGTGCAGAATAGGAAGTACAGCACCATCTGTCTTAGGATTAAGGAATTTATTTGACTGCCATGATGTAGCAAGAGGACCAGTTTCAGCCTCACCATCACCAACAGTTACAGCAGCGATAAGATCTGGGTTATCAAATACAGCACCAAAAGCGTGTGCGATAGAATAACCAAGCTCACCACCTTCATTTATAGAACCTGGAGTCTCAGGTGCGCAGTGGCTAGGAACACCGCCTGGGAATGAGAACTGTTTGAACAGCTTCT
This sequence comes from Butyrivibrio sp., assembly GCA_015056495.1. Lineage (GTDB taxonomy): Bacteria > Bacillota > Clostridia > Lachnospirales > Lachnospiraceae > Butyrivibrio. The sequence goes on along the minus strand of SVGC01000038.1, from coordinate 25,389 downwards.
GCATACCCTCTTCATCCTCACTGATGTTAGGATATATTTCGCTATATGAGCCTTCAAGATAAGTATTGGCAACATAGAAATTTCCGCCATGTCCAGGACCTGATAATAAGATCAGATCAAGATCATATCTCTTGATCGCACGGTTAAGATGTACATAAACAAAGTTCTGTCCAGGAACTGTTCCCCAGTGACCAACGATCTTTTTCTTGATCATATCTGATGTCAGAGGCTTCTTAAGGAGAGGATTCTCCAAAAGGTACAGCTGTCCGGCAGATAGATAATTTGCTGCACGCCAATAAGCGTTCATCTTGGTAAGCAGCGCGTCTGTAATAGGACCTTTTTCTTCACAGACGTTAGTTTTCACTTCCTCCATAATATCTCCCTTTCGAAAAAATAAATTATTGTTGATGGCTAATGTGCCATTTTTAGGCTTTTGTAGCCATTCATGCTAAGTTAAAAAAATAACACAATGAAGATAATATAACATGAAAGGAAAAAATACAATAGGTAAAACTAAAATAGTTTACATTCTTCTAAAAGTTAGCAATATATTAGCAAAAAAGAGCAATATTAAACTTGTTTGTATGGTCAAAAAAGTTAAAATATGAAGCAGTACCTTTGGGAAAACTATAATGCAAATACCTATGAGAAGGCCGCTATTACATATGTAGTAGCGGTTTTTTTGTGGCGAGCCAAGGGTGAGTCACCGGGGACGTATCAAAATGACTCATTGTGTACAATGAGTCACTTTGATACGTCCCCACTGACTCACTACTCTGTTGCCAAACATTATCCATATTTGTTACAATCTACTACGTTGGTTTAAAGCGTTAAACCCGGCAAAGTTACGAAAGGAATAGTATGAAAAAATGAGTGAAGAGAAAGTAAGAATTCAGGATGATCTCTATGAAGCCGTAAACGGGGAATGGCTTAAAACAGCAGTAATTCCTGATGACAAAGCTACAACAGGTGGCTTTTCAACCCTTGCAGAAAATGTAGAAAAGATAATGATGGAAGACTTTAAAGCATTTGCAGAGGGCAAAAAAGAAACAGATATTAAAGAAATGCACTATGCAATTTCTTTATATAAAAAGATACTTGATACAGAAAGAAGAGACAGAGAAGGCATAGCACCAGTACTTCCTGTTCTGGAAAAAATAAAAGCACTCGAAACAGTGGAAGACCTCAATAAAGTAGCTAAAGATTTTTTACTTGAAGGATTAGAACTTCCAATCAGCATGGGTGTAACAGAAGATATGGAAGATGCTACAAAGCACGTATTCATAGCATATGGACCAGATATCATCCTTCCGGATACCACCTACTATGCAGAGGACAATGAATCTGGCAAAAAACTTCTTGAAGCCTATGCGGATATGGCTGCAAAGATCCTTAAATATGCACCTCTTACAGAAGAAGAGCAGAAGAAATTTTTGGATGATACTCTTGCCTATGATGCTCTTATCGCAGCCAAGGTAAAAAGTCAGCTTGAGTGGTCAGAATATTACAAGAACAACAACCCTATGGACGTTGAAGAAGTTGCAAAACATGTTGCTCCTTTTGATATCAAAAAAGTTCTTAGTGATCTCTATGGCGACAAGGCTCCGACAATAGTAGTCGTATATGATCCAAAAGCCATTAAAGAAATGAACGGATACTTCTCAGAAGAGAACTTTAAACTATACACACACTGGTTATATGTTAGAACTCTTCTAAATGCTACAACATGCCTGTCTGTAGAACTTAAATCACTTGGAACCACTTATAGCAGGACATTGAGAGGCGTTGCATCTGATCCTGTCCTTGAAAAAGAGGCTTATCAGGTTGCATCTGCAATGTATAAAGAGCCTGTCGGCGTTTATTATGGCAGAACCTATTTCGGAGAAGATGCTAAAAAAGACGTTGTCGATATGGTTCACAAGATCATCGATACATACAAGATCAGAATGAAGAAAAACACCTTCCTTGCTGAGCAGACAAAAGAGAAGGCAATTAAGAAGCTCTCAACAATGGAAGTTAAAATGGGTTATCCGGACGAAATAAAGGAAATCTGGTCAAAGCTTGTATTTGATGAAGAGGATTCATACTTTGATGCGGTATGCAAAATAAGTAAGATACGTATGCAGGATCAGCTTGAAGAACTCTATAAGCCAGTTGATAGAACAAGATGGTTAATGCCTGGGCATATGGTCAATGCCTGCTATAATCCAAACTGCAACGACATCACATTCCCTGCAGCAATTCTTCAGAAACCATTTTATTCACTTACTCAGAGTCTTAGTGAAAATCTTGGAGGAATCGGCGCAGTTATCGGACACGAGATATCTCACGCCTTTGATAATAACGGAGCTAAATTTGATGAGAACGGTAATCTCAACAACTGGTGGCTTGAAGAAGACTTTAAAGCCTTCGAAGATCTGACTAAAGACATGATAAAGCAGTTCGATGGATTAGAGTTCCATGGCGGAAAAGTAAGTGGTGAACTTACTGTCAGCGAGAATATTGCGGATAATGGTGGCGTAGGCGTTACTCTTGAAATCATGAGTACCCTTGACAATGCAGACTATCAGTCCTATTTCAAGAACTGGGCAAGGATCTGGTGTATGAAAGCCAAAGAAGAATACATCCAGCTCCTTCTTGCCAATGACGTACATTCTCCAACAGCTATTCGCGCCAACATACCACCAAGAAATTTCAAGGAGTGGTATGAAGCATTTAATGTAACTGAAAAAGACAAGATGTATATCGCACCTGAAAATCGCATAAGTATCTGGTAAAAAAGAGTCACTGGGGACGTATCAAATTGACTCATTGTGTGCAATGAGTCAATTTGATACGTCCCCCAGTGACTCATTGTGCACAATGAGTCAAACTGATACGTCCCCGGTGACTCCCCGGTGACTCTTTTCGTATTATTGTGCATATAAAAACGATACGTGGTAAAATGATAATATCATAACTGTAATAATGTGAATCTTATACGATAAGGATCAGGTAGCTATTATGATCAGCATGATATTAAAAATGTCGTTGAGTACAATGTTGTACATACTGCTTACTATTATTATTTGGTTTTGGGTCAGGAAAACAGGCCTAAACACCTTGAAAAAAGTAATAATAGGAATTCTGTTTGGAATAAGTTCTATTCTATCCACGCATTTCGGAGTTAGTTATGAAAATATGATCATAAATGTCAGAGACATAGGCCCACTGGCAGCAGGACTGTTTTTCTCGCCTATGTCAGGTGTACTGTCAGGACTTATCGGTGGAATTGAGCGATATATAGCCGGAACGTATTTTGGCGTAAGCTCTTATACCAGGATAGCCTGCAGTATTTCCACCTGCCTTGCAGGTTTCGTGGCCTGGGGTATGAATGTCTGGATGTTCAAGGGCAGAAAGCCTTCGCCTTTCTATGCCTTTTCCATGGGCGCTGTCATGGAAGTTTTCCACATGTACGTTGTATTTATCACCCATCGAAATGACATGAGGATGGCCTTTGTTGTAGTGGATACATGCTCAATACCTATGATCATCTTCACAGGAATTGGACTGGCAATTACATCTGTGCTATTGCAGATGTTTGCAGGTGAGTGGAGAAATCCTTTTAAAAAAGAAAGCGACGAGGATATCTCAGTATCGCAGAAATTCCAACGCTGGCTGTTTATCATCACATCTATAGTGATCATAGGCAATTTCTTCTTTTCATACGCATTACAGAGCCAGTCAGCTTACCAGAATAGTCGGCTGATACTGGAAAACAGCTGCAGCAAGGTCAAGCATCTGATCGCCCTTGGTGTGGACAATGTTGAAGCAGAAAACTCTGTTATATACGATATCATAGCTCCTGACAGGGTAGTGCTCCAGGGAGAGCACCAGGGACAGGTGATTTCCAACAGCGAATATACAAGACTTGTTATAAATGCAGGACGTATCTATTCAGCAAAATACTTGGGAGTAGACTCCCTTGTATGTGTTGATGGAATTGATGACAATGTACTAGTACTGGCTATGCCTGATAGTGAAGTCTACTGGTATAGAAATGCTGAAGCCTATGAAATAGGATTTGCTGACATACTGCTGTTCACAGTTATTTATGTCCTTATCGCATTTCTGGTAAACCAGATAGTAGTTAATAACATACGACTTATTAACGAATCACTTTCTAAAATTACAAACGGAGACCTCAGCGTTGTGGTAAGAGTCAGGAACTCATCGGAATTTGCTTCCCTTTCTGACGATATCAACCAGACTGTAGAGACATTAAAAGGCTATATCAATGCCGCTGAAAAGAGGATAGAGCAGGAGCTTGTTCTGGCGCGGACTATCCAGGAGTCAGCCCTGCCCAAGACATTCAAGTTCCCTGAAAGAGATGAATTTGAGATATATGCCACTATGAAACCAGCTAAAGAAGTTGGTGGTGATTTCTATGATTTCTTTTTTGTAGACAGACATACGATGGCATTAGTCATAGCTGACGTTTCAGGAAAAGGTATCCCGGCAGCACTGTTTATGATGAGGAGTAAAACTGCCATCAGGAGCCTTGCAGAATCGGGTGCAACCCCTGATGAAGTCTTATACAAGGCCAACAACGTCCTGTGTGAAGGTAATGATGCTGAGATGTTTGTTACAGCATGGATTGGAATAATCAATCTGAAAACAGGAATCATGAAGTGCGCTAATGCCGGTCACGAGTATCCGGTCATAAAAAGAGCCGGTGGCGAATATGAACTCTTCAAAGATAAACACTCCCTGCCGCTTGCAGCAATGCCTGATGCCAGGGCAAAAGAGTATGAACTGCAATTAAATCCTGGAGATAAGATATTTGTCTATACTGATGGAATTCCGGAAGCCATAAACGAACAAGTTGAACAGTACGGAACCGATAAAATGCTTGAAACTCTTAATGATGTCAAGGATATGTCCATCACTAACACACTGCCATATGTTTATGCCAGCGTAAGAGATTTTAAGGGCAAGGCAGACCAGTTTGATGACATTACTATGATAGGATTTGAATTATATGGCTATTTAAATAAATAATTCAAATTTCCCATTTAATGGTTTGAATATTAAACAGGAAGTTTGAAAAATACACATTTATCCCCTATCTGATACTTAAACACCTATGAAGTGGGAGTATTAGCTAGGGGATTTACACAAGTACTGGAACCTTATCCGGATGAATAGATAGGAGTGATAGAGAATCGAGTCATTACAAATCAGATAATCTCAACAATGGAATGTTTATGTCACAATCGTACAATTCATGATATTGCAGAGAATAAATAGATTCATGCATACAATGAGTCATTTTGATACGTCCCCTGGTGACTCTTTTTTCTTTTTAGAAGTATCCTGTTATAGTATTATTTGTATAGAAGATGGGATTTTGCAGAATTTTAGAAGAGGTAATATCACATGAAATTATATACAGGAAGACCTGAGGGTAAAGATGACCGTCTCGAAAGAGAGATAAGGGTTTATGACTATCTGGAAGCGCTTGGAATAGAATTTGAACGAGTAGACCATGAGCCGGCTATGACTATGGAAGCTTGTCAGGAAGTGGACAAGGCTTTGGGGACTTTGATGTGCAAGAATCTGTTTCTTTGCAATAGACAAAAGACAAGGTTTTATCTGTTGCTAATGCCCGGAGACAAGAAGTTTAAAACCAAAGAGCTTTCAAGTCAGATAGGGTCTGCCAGACTATCTTTTGCTGATGCAGAGGATATGCTTAAATATCTTGATATAGAGCCGGGCGCTGTTAGTGTTATGGGACTTTTGAATGATAAGGATCATGCAGTTACGCTTCTTGTTGACGAGGATGTTATGACTGGAGATTATATAGGATGCCATCCTTGCGTAAACACTTCCAGCTTGAAAATCAAGACTTCTGATATTATTGACAGATTTCTGCCTGCCACTGGGCATGGCATGCAGATTGTACATCTTGTAGGAGAGGACTAGGTTTTAAGTCACAAGAATACATAGATTTTTGCCATTTTGTGTCAAAAATCCTGAAAACAAGCCATCTATAGGCAGCTTCATGCATATACTTCCTGTTGGAAAATCATAAAATGCAAAAACCAATAGGCAAAATCAGCTTAAAAAACCTATTGGAAAATAGAAAAACGCAAAAACCAATAGGTAAAATCAACTTCAAATACCTATTGGAAAATAGAAAAACGCAAAAACCAATAGGTAAAATCA
>SVGC01000038.1:0-19082 GCA_015056495.1 Butyrivibrio sp. | reverse complement strand
GCAAAAACCAATAGGTAAAATCAACTTCAAATACCTATTGGAAAATAGAAAAACGCAAAAACCAATAGGTAAAATCAACTTCAAATACCTATTGGAAAATAGAAAAAAACAAAAACCAATAGGAAAACCCAACTTAAAACCTATTGAATAATTGAAAAAGGAAATTATCTTCAAGATATATAGTTGTAAGCTGGAACCTTTATTACGGACATATTTCCCTCTTATTGATTTTGATCCGTAGAATTAAGGCTCTTGTTACGGATTTATTTTAAATATTCTTATTTTGGTCCGAAAGAATAGGTTATTTTTTTCGGACTCTTTTTATATTTCCAGATTTTAAGCCGAAATGCCTTCACTGTGCCCTTAAGTAACATAGTGTTTCTTTTAATTGCGGGTCAAATGTTATATATTTAATATAGGTGTTTTGTACTTTTTGAAATGATTGTTTTTGGAGGAATGGTATGACAGAAGAAGTTAAGAAGAGCCTGGAGTTTGTAAAAAAGACTCTTGAAGAAGCAATGATATATGGACAGGCAAGTTCCATCATCAATTTTGATATGGAGACCATATGCCCGCCTGCAGGAATGGAGAGAGAAGGAGAGGTTGCTGCATTCCTTGGAAATAAGGTATTTACACTGCTCAAGCAGGATGAATTTATTAAGGCTGGAGAAGTACTCTATGCTCATAAGGATGAGCTGGACGAAGAGACAGCAGTGCTGGCAACAAGCCTTCATAAAGACTATATCCGCAATAAGAATATCACACCGGAGATGAACCTTGAGTTCTCCAAGATCTACAACAAGTCTTATGTTGACTGGGTAAATGCCAAGCAGAAAAAGGACTACAGCTTATTTGCACCATCTCTTCAGGCAGTAAAAGATATTGAGATCAAAAAGGTTGAGCTTCTTGATGAGAAAAAAGAAGTATTATATGACAACTTTATCGATATGTACGAGCCTGGTATGACTACCAAAATGCTGGATGAGTATTTTGACAAGTGCCGTGAGCGCCTTGTTCCAATGCTTAAAAAGATCCAGAACAGCAAAAAGAAGATCCGTACTGACTTCATGTTCAGGACTGTAACAGATGAAGCTCAGCAGAAGATGGCAAGATATCTTCTGGAGATCATGGGATATGACTTCAACAGGGCTGCATTTACTACAACAGAGCATCCTTTCACAACAGGTATCGGCAAAAATGATGAGCGTGTAACAACTCATTATTATCCAAATATGTTCATATCAAGCATGTATTCTATCATCCACGAAGGCGGACATGCACTGTTTGATATGTATTCACCTGCAGAGCACTGGGATAGCTTTATCGAAACAGAAAAGAGTATGGGTCAGCATGAGTCTGTTTCAAGATTCTATGAGAACAGGATCGGCAGATCTGAAGCATTTATCCACCTGATCTATGACAAGGTAAAAGAGATATTCCCTGAAGTCATGGCTGATGTTTCTGAGCGTGAGCTCTACGAAGCAGTCAACTATGTTGAGGCCTCACTTATCAGAACAGAAGCTGATGAGTTTACTTATAACTTCCACATCATGATCCGTTATGAGCTGGAAAAAGAGCTTCTTAATGGCAATATTACTATTGAAGAACTTCCACAGAAGTGGAATGATAAATATGAAGAGTATCTTGGCGTACGCCCATCTAATGATGCAGAGGGTGTTCTTCAGGATGTACACTGGGCTTCAGGCTTTGGATACTTCCCAACATACGCTCTTGGTAATGCATACAACGCTATGTACTACAATCGTATGAAAAATGAGCTGGATATTGATAAGCTTGTTTCAGAAGGTCATATCGACAAGATCAATGAATGGATGAAGGAAAATGTCTGGAAGAGAGCAGATCTTCTTGATGCTGATGTATGGCTCAAAGAGATCACAGGCAGAGACTTTGATCCAACTGATTTCCTTGATTATCTTGAAGATAAGTTTGGAAAGTTATACGAACTTGATTGATTTCAATCTTAGAGGGGACATATGTACATTAGCAAAAAGAATCATATTCTGACTGATGCCATGCTGGCTACAGCCTTGATCAATCTGGTGGGGGCAGCCATAGCAGCTATCATAAGGCTCTTTGTAAAAAGAGCCTATGAAAACCTGCCTGACATGCTCGATTCCACCGTGGTTGTTGTGAGCAATTCCATTGCTGTAGTTAAGATGATACTGGTATCGGCTGTATTTATTTATTCATACAGAAAGATGCACAAGCTCAGAAATCTCATTCCAAAGGAAGAGTATACGGAGCTTGCCAAGATGCAGGAAGAGCTTAATCCAAATGGAATTTCATCTCTTTCTATATATTCTACATCTCAGCTTCTTCAGGTGTGGGGGTTCATCCTGATAGGAGTCAGCTTTTTGCAGGAGATGGGCGGCGCAATGTATCAGCGCTTTGTGGCAATGCTGTCACTTTCTGTTTTGGAGAGCTCATCTGATGATTTTGTTAATATCTACAATGGTACTCATGGATTTAAATACATGGGTATGATCACAGCAATCATAATAGCTATATTTGTAACAGGGGTATTTATCAGAGATAGGAAACTAAAGATTGCAGCAATGGCTTTGATACTTATTTTTATCCTGGCTTTTGCTCTTTTGCAGATGCATACTATCACATTGGCGGGAAGGACCATTGGTATAGTATGGACATCGGTTATCTATCATACACTTGATACGATAGGTATCATGATACTTGCTTTTTATCTTAGGGATAAGTAAAAAGGACAAAAAACGTTCCGCTGAGGGGTGCGGAGTAATGTCCCAGAGGAAAATATCTTTGCTTTGGGGGTATGAAAAATGTTGAAGGTATTTTTGGCAGAGGATGAATATGTCATCCGCGAGGGGATCAAGAATAATATCAAATGGAGTGAGAATGGATATGAGCTGTGTGGAACCGCAGGAGATGGGGAACTTGCGTATTCACAGATACTAAAAGATCAGCCTGATATCCTTGTCACTGACATCAAGATGCCTTTTATGGACGGACTGACTCTCAGTCGCATGGTCAAGGCACAATTCCCATGGATAGAGATAATACTGCTTACCGGATATGAAGATTTTGCTTATGCAAGGGATGCTATCAATATTGGCGTTGCTTCTTATCTGTCTAAGCCTATTAGTAGTGGGAATCTCTTAAAAGAAATCAATAATGTAGGTGAAAAAATACTGGAAAAAAGGCGTAAGACTGATGCTGCCAAAAAGTACGAGGAAGATATGAACGATATTGGCCAGTACCTGGATGAAGTCAAAGGTCTTTTTGCAAAATACCAGAATATCAAGAATTATGGCAACGCCAGTGAGCTTGCTGATCATGAAAAAGAAAAGAAGGATGAGCTGGAGGAAGCTATCCTTGCGGAAGTTGATCCACGCCACATCGACAGAAAGTCTGTAAAGGAGTTTCTCAGAAGAGGCAATATAAGTGAGATCGAAGACTTTGTCAGAGATTTTTTACAGGCCATGGGCAAAAATGTCTTAAGCTCTACCATGCTCAGACAGTATGTGGCTATGGACTTTTATTTCTGCGTGTCTGAATATATTGAGACGGAGCTTATGCTGTCCAAAGAAGAGTATGAAAACATGATTCCTGCCACAGAGATCTTATCCGATGAAAATAGTACCTATGAGTACCTGATCAGTATCCTGAATAAGGCTATCACTCTCAAAAATGAGAACAATCCGGGAAGATACAGCGAAGTGGTAAAGGAGATGCTGGAATACATTGACGAACATTATAGTGATGAGGAGCTCTCTCTCAATCAGATAGCCTTTCACGTTAATTTTTCACCTAATCATCTAAGTGCAATTTTTCGCCAGCAGACAGGCCAGAACTTTATCAAATATCTGACAGATTATCGTATGGAAAAGGCAAAAGAGCTGTTGATGACCACCTCCAAAAAGAGTAATGAGATCGGGCTTTTGGTAGGCTACAGGGATCCGCATTATTTTTCATACCTGTTCAAAAAGACCCAGGGCGTAACTACCACCCAGTATAGAGAAAGAGGACAGGTAATATGACAAAACAGCTATCTGCCGGTAGGGCCCGAAACAAATCAAGGCTGGCTAATCAGATCCGTATATCCTATCTGATACTTCTTTTGCCCAATGTGATATTCATGCTCTATGCCTTCTACAACCTGTGGCTGATCAACGACAGGTACAATGAAATGCTCAATTCTGTGGTTGTAGCCAGCGAGTTTAGTCTGGATTTTAAAGAGGATTTTGATTATGAGACCTACCTGCTGATCGTAGGTAATGTCAAGCCGCAGGATTGCAGGATACCGCAGCTTTTGGCCGATGCAAGAGAAGTAGTCGACGGTCTTAAGGTCTACACGGATACTACTGATAATCAAAAGAGGCTGGAAAATGCTGATAAATATCTTACCAATCTGGAAAGCTATTATGGCAAAATCAAGGACAATCTGTACAACGGAAATCGCTATGAGAAGAACATGCTTATCTGGGAAAACGACGTGCAGATAGTGACAGCTCTGGTTCAGGAGACCATAAACGAATATATCTATTATGAGAACAAGCAGCTGCAGATTGCTCAGGCTAGCAATAGGGAGCTGTTTCTTGATACTGCCAAGATTTCCATGGCTCTTTTTGCCATTATCCTGATAGCTATCATAGGCGTCTCTATTGCCGGTCCACTGTGGATCACGGGGCCGATCGAAGAGCAGGTCACAAAGGAGCAGAAAAAGCTGCGTATGGCAGAGTTTGAACTTCTTCAGGCTCAGATCAATCCACACTTTCTCTATAATACCCTGGATGCCATTGTCTGGTCAGCAGAGGCAGGCAATCAGCGCCAGGTAGTTGATATGGTAGGGAGTCTCTCTGAGTTTTTTAAAACCTCCTTGAACAGAGGTAAAGAAGTAGTGTCCATAAAGGACGAGCTTCAGCATGTCAGGAGCTATCTTGAAATTCAAAAGATCAGATATCAGGACATCCTGGACTATGAAATTGATGTTCCGGCAGAACTTTATGACTATCAGATCCCCAAGATCACTATACAGCCTATTGTTGAGAATGCTCTTTATCATGGCATAAAGAACAAGAGGTGTGGAGGCAAGATCAGCATCAAGGCATGGGAAGTTGAAAAGGATATGATCATCGAGGTCTCTGATAATGGGATTGGTATGGATGAGAATCGTCTAAATGAGGTAAAGAACGAGCTCTCAGGTAATGAGAGTAAGTCTGCCACTATCTATGGAATGTACAATGTTAATGAGCGTATCAGGCTCAGCTACGGCGATAAGTATGGAATCAGTATCAATAGCACCTTTGGCGAAGGAACAGAGGTTTATATTTTGTTGCCGAAAATCTTAACCGAAATCGTAGAAAAATGAAACAAGATTAAAAAATCATAAAAAAACAAACAATTTTTGATAATTATCTTAATGGAGCTTTTTTCACATTTCATTAGAATTAAAGGCGTAGAGGATAGTCTCTACAGTAAATCATTTAATTTTAGGAGGAATGAAATGAAGAAAAAGGTTTTTGCAGCTCTTATGGCATCTGTAATGGCATTTGGTCTTGTTGCATGCGGTGGCAGCACAACGACAGAGACAACAGAGACAGCATCTGGTGGAGATGGACTCATCAAAGTGGGTATCATCAATAACGATCCTAATGAATCCGGTTATCGTACAGCTAATGACGCTGACTTAAAAGCAATGTTCACAGAAGAAAACGGCTATGATGCTTCTTTTGCATATAGCTTAAAAAATGACGAGCAGATCCAGTACGCTCAGAACTTTATTCAGGACGAAGTAGATTATCTGCTCCTGTCAGCTGCGGATACAGCAGGTTGGGATTCAGTTCTTCAGGATGCACAGGCAGCAGGCGTTAAGGTCATCCTTTTTGACCGTACTATCGATGCAGACGAGAGTCTTTATGAGGCTTCAATCGTATCTGATATGGCAAAAGAAGGCCAGACAGCAGTTGACTGGCTCGCAAGTCAGAACCTTGAAGAATACAACGTGATCCATATTCAGGGTGTTATGGGCAGTGCTGCTCAGCAGGGCAGAAGTGGCGCTCTTGATACCAAGGTAGAAGCTGAAGATAATTGGAACATTGTTACTCAGCAGACAGCTGAATGGAATGCAGAAAAGGCTCAGCAGATCGTTCAGTCAGTTATCGATGCAGGTACACCTTTCAACGTAATATACGCTGAAAATGATGATATGGCAAAAGGTGCTGTAGCAGCTCTTGATGCAGCTGGTATCTCACACGGTGTTGGCAAGGACGTTGTTGTTATGGGATTTGACTGCAACAAGTGGGCTCTTGAAGAACTTCTTGCTCAGAACTGGAACTATGATGGACAGTGCAATCCTTTCCAGGCTTCATACATCAACGATATCATCAAGACTCTTGAAAGTGGCGGATCACTTTCACAGAAGACCATCATCATGGATGAGAAGGGCTTTGATGCTACAACTATCACACAGGAAGATGTAGATACATACGGAATCTGATCCCTCATCATATAAATGTGAAAAGGGTTTGGAGCTGTTGCATTTAATGAAATGAGTCACTGGGGACGTATCAAATTGACTCATTTTGAAACAAAACGAGTCAATTTGATACGTCCCCAGTGACTCGTTTTCGCAAATGCAACAGCTCCATTTTAAAAGTAACTGGAGAGGTGAGGAAAAAGTGAAGGATAATGTGATTCTTGAGATGCGAGGCATCTGTAAATCATTTCCCGGAGTACGTGCATTGCAGAATGTGGATTTTTCCCTTGGCAGAGGTGAGATACATGCGCTGATGGGAGAAAACGGGGCTGGTAAATCAACACTTATAAAAGTATTAACTGGAGTTTATTCCAAAGATGAAGGAAACATAGAACTGGAAGGGAAAGGAACAGTAAGTATCCATTCCCCTCAGGATGCCCAGAGACTGGGTATCAGCACAGTGTATCAGGAAATAACACTCTGCCCTAATCTGACAGTGGCAGAGAATATGTTCATCGGAAGAGGAAAAGGCAATATTACCAAGTGGAAAGAAATGAATGCAAAAGCCGATGAACTTCTTAAAAAATTGGATATTCCGGCAAGTGCTACCATGCAGCTCTCAAGCTGTTCCATAGCAGTACAGCAGATGGTGGCAATTGCAAGAGCTATAGATATGGATTGTAAGGTTCTGATACTGGATGAACCTACATCCTCACTGGATGAACAGGAAGTACAAAAACTCTTTGGCCTTATGAGAGACCTTAAGGCCATGGGAGTTGGCATTATATTCGTAACTCATTTCCTTGATCAGGTATATGAAGTATGCGACAAGATAACTGTCCTTAGAGATGGCCAGCTGGTTGGTGCATATGAGATCAAGGATCTGCCGAGAGTGCAGCTTGTTGCCAAGATGCTTGGTAAAGAGATGGATGACCTCTCAGACATAAAGGGAGAACAAAAGCCATACGAAGGAGATGGGGTAGATGAGGTGGTTTTTGAAGCCCATGATCTGCAGAGTAATGCCGGCATTTCACCATTTGATTTTTACATCAAAAAAGGTGAAGTAAATGGCTTCACCGGACTTCTGGGTTCAGGACGAAGCGAGTGTGTCAGAGCTATTTTTGGAGCTGATACTGTAACAGGTGGCAGCGTTAAGATGCATGGCAAAAATGTAAATATCAAGAGTCCTCTTGATGCAATGAAAAATGGCATAGCTTACCTTCCGGAGGACAGAAAAATTGATGGTATCATAGGAGATCTTTCAGTAAGAGAGAATATCATTCTGGCGCTCCAGGTACTTCGCGGATTCTTCAAACCATTTAGCAGAGCTCAGGCTGAGGCTTTTGCCCAGGAATACATAGAGAAGCTGAATATCAAAACAGCTTCCGCTGATACTCCTATAAAATCTCTTTCCGGAGGAAATCAGCAGAAGGTTATATTAGCAAGATGGCTTTTGATGCATCCTGAATACCTGATCCTTGATGAGCCTACAAGAGGTATAGATGTAGGTACCAAGGTTGATATTCAGAAGCTGGTCCTTGAACTGGCAGCAGATGGTATGAGCGTTACTTTCATCTCATCTGAAACAGATGAAATGCTCAGGACTTGCTCAAGACTCATTGTCATGAGAGACAGAAAGGTGGTTGGGGAACTATCTGGTGAAGATCTGTCTCAGAACAAGATCATGAGTACAATAGCAGGAGGCAATTAAGGTATGACTAATAATATAAAGAAAAAGGATCAAAGTATGCTGAAGAAGATCAGCAGTAATCAGCTTTTTATCCCGATCATTGCGCTGCTTCTTTTGGCAGTGATCAATCTGATCAATGATCCAAGCTTTTTTAAGATAACTGCAGGATATAACAATGCAGGCAATCCTGTGCTGTCAGGATATCTTATAACAATTCTTGATTATGGTTCAGAGCTTGTGATACTTGCAATAGGTATGACTCTGGTAACAGCGGCTTCAGGAGGTCAGGATATCTCGGTAGGCGCAACCATTGCCATTGCCGGATCTGCAATGCTCAGAGTTTTGTGCGGCGGCAATTCAAGACCTGATACTATACAGGCACCTATCATTGTTGCATTCTTAGTAGCCTGCGTTGTTGGGATGCTCTGCGGCGCCTTTAACGGCATGCTGGTGGCTATTTTTAAGATACAGCCTATGATTGCAACTCTTATTCTTTTTACTGCAGGACGTTCCATTGCAGCATGGATCAACAACAATGAATTACCAATTGTTCCGGATCCAAAGTTCTCATATTTCGGAAGCTTTATACCGGGAATACCTATTCCTACAACAGTATTCATAGCAGCAATATGCCTTATAGTGATAGCACTGGTACTTAAGTTTACCAATCTGGGCCTCTATACTCAGGCTGTTGGTATCAATGAGAAATCCTCAAGACTTAACGGTATCAATCCTACACTTATCAAATTCCTGGCATTTGTCATTCTTGGCCTCTGCGTTGCTGTTGCAGCACTGATCAAGGTCAGCAGGCTATCAACTATCAATTATTCGGTTATTGCCAAGGATATCGAGATGGATGCGATCCTTGCTGTTGCTCTTGGAGGCAATGCTCTGTCAGGTGGTAAGTTCAATATCTGGGCAAGCGTACTTGGCGCCTATGTTATACAGTTTTTGACAACTACTCTGTACAAATTCAACGTACAATCTGATGCTCTTGCAGCCTACAAGGCAGTTGTCGTAATTATCCTGGTAGTATTTTCTGCTCCAAAGGTTCGAGAGTATATGGCCAATCTGAGGAAGAGCATTACCAGAAAAAAGGAGATAGCTTGAAGAGTAGAGTTTGGACAGCATGGAAAATAGTGACTGGGCAAAAGAGTCGGGAAAGCTTTTGAAAGGGAGTAACGTAGATGAGAGAGAAGAAGACTTTGGGTGGCAGATTGAATGATAGTAATTTGCTGCTTCTTATAACAGTAGTCATCTTTTTTGTAATGTATATTGGTGCTGTTGTCATACAGGGAGGTGGATTCACCAAACCACAGATGTTTTTTAACATCTTAAATGCCAATGCTGCACTTATAATAACTGCCTGCGGTATGAGCATCGTTATGATCTCAGGGGGCATTGATATCTCGGTAGGTGGAGTGGTTGCATTGGTGTCCATGTGCTGTGCCGTGTACCTGGACTATCATGATGGAAGTATTTTTGGTTCTATTTTGATCGCAATTGGAATAGGCCTCGCCTATGGTCTGGTACAGGGATTTCTCGTTGCATATCTTGATATCCAGCCATTTATCGTATCCCTGGCAGGAATGTTTTTTGCACGAGGTATGACAACAATAGTCAATACAGCACCATTTAATGTAGCTGACGAAGAATTTACAGCTTTAAAACTTACAAGGATCAATGTACCTCTAATGGGTACAGTCAACAAGAAAGGCATATATGTGCCTGCTTATGTTGAAATAGGAGTTATCGTTGCATTGATAATTGTGATATTATTATTTGTAGTACTCAGGTGGACAAGGCTTGGAAGAAGCTTTTATGCAGTGGGCGGCAATTCCCAGAGTGCACTTATGATGGGAATCAATGTCAGAAGAACGAAATTCATTTCTCATCTTATCTGTAGCACTCTTGCAGGGATCGGCGGCTATGTATACTTCCTCCATGTAGGCTCAGGAGCAGCATCTCACGCCATGGGTATGGAGATGAACGCCATTGCTTCATCCATCATCGGCGGAACAATGCTTACAGGCGGCGTAGGAAATATAATTGGTACATTATTTGGAGTATTATCCCTTAGTACCATTCAGAATATCGTTGCCTCAGCTGGTCTTGACGATGCCTGGTGGACAGGGATCACAATAGCAGCCATGCTCTGCATATTCCTCATCATCCAGAGCGTAGTCATGGCTCAGAAGAGGAAAGCTGTGAGGAAATAATTGGAAAGATTTGAGCCTCTTTCGTGCATTCTATTTTTAATGGACGAAAGAGGCTGTATTTATTTGGGAGAATTATGGAGAAGAGGATTGGCAAAAAAGAAAAGTGGCTAGCACTATTATGTTCTGCAATGGTACTTATATGTTTATTGATCGGCTGCGGACTTAGAATAGACAAGCCTGGACAATCAGACAATGATACGGCAGAAAAAAAAGATAGTGATAGCCTTGCGGCAGAAAATTATATTACTGTCGGATTTTCACAGTTGGGGGCAGAGTCTGATTGGCGCAGTGCCAATACAGAATCAATGCTTGGAACATTTACCAAGGAAAATGGATATGATCTGGAATACAAAAATGGTCAGCAGAAACAATCTAATCAGATCACTGCTATCAGGATGTTTATACAGCAGGAAGTAGACTACATATTGCTGGCGCCTGCTACAGAAGATGGCTGGGACTCAGTGCTTGGAGAGGCCAGAGAGGCTGGCATCCCGGTAATACTCGTGGATAGAATGGTCAATACTTCTGATAAGAATCTTTATTCTTGCTGGGTAGGATCAGATTTTGAACTTGAAAGCAAAAAAGTTACTGCCTGGATAAAGGCTTACACTGAATCAAAAAATATAGATCCGGCAGATCTTCATATAGTCAATATTCAGGGAAGTATCGGTTCTACAGCACAACTGGGCCGTAGCAGAGGGCTTGCCAATGCTGCAAGGGACAACGGCTGGGACCTTATGGCTGAAGTGTCTGGCGATTTTACTGAAACTAAAGCCCGTGAAGTAATGGAGGCACTGCTCAAGCGTTTTGATAATATCAATGTTGTTTATTGCGAAAATGACAACGAAGCCATAGGTGCCATAAGTGCACTGGAAAGTGCCGGCAAGAAGGTTGGTTCAGATATTGCAAATGGCGAGATCATGGTTGTATCTTTTGATGGTGTAAATGAAAAAGCACTTGCATATGCAAGAGAAGGCAAGATTGCCTGCATTGCTGAATGTAATCCTCTTCACGGACCTAGAGTTGAGGCACTGATAGAAGCTATTGAAAGAGGAGAGACCCCGGATAAATTCAATTATGTTGATGAGAAGATCTACAGCTATATTGATGATATCTCACAGATCACAGTTGATGATGTGACTTATGATGTGGAAAAACCATGATTCAGAATATAAAAATGAGTCACCGGGGACGTATCAAAATGACTCATTGCGTGCAATGAGTCACCGGGGACGTATCAAATTGACTCATTGCATGCAATGAGTCACCGGGGACGTATCAATTTGACTCATTGCATGCAATGAGTCAATCTGATACGTCCCCACTGACTCCCCACAGATTATTTTAAGAAACCTTTTTTAATTCTTTTCCGGTTCTATTTGTTTTACTATTCTTATTCTTTCCACCAAGTCCAAGGATCAATCCATGGAACTTCTTTAACAGGATGGCTGATGGTACGCCGCATACAAATACCACGATCACATACAGGAATACATTCTTGATAGGGAATGGTGATGGAACACCACCTGCAAATGTGTGGTCACACAGTTCTACGAATAGACCGTGTATCAGGTAAAATTCAAGAGTGATAGTACCCATAAATCTCAGGAACTTGTTGCCAATCTTGATCTTCATGCCTGGAAGCAGACATACAAAGACAAAGTCAATACATACAAGCATCTCTGAAAGAAGAGTCATACGTCTTCTGAATACTTTATCCGGTGCAAAGAAGTTTTCTCCGTAATAGGAAAAGACATTAGATGCGTAGCAGGATAACTGATACAGTGGATATAATGCAAGTACAGCAACGATCAGATAAATAGGGTAGTATTTCTGCAGATGTGGGATTATCTTCTTTTCATATTTTGCAAAAACAATTCCAATCGGGAACATGTGAACACAGTTCCACCACCACTGACCGCAGATAAGGTAGTCGTTGTGATCGATTCTTGTACCAAGTAGCATGTACCCACCGACGAACAGACACACTGCAGTTACAGCCAGGTGATCATTTTTGATAAACTTAAATGCTAGATAGAATGCCAGGTAGAAAAATGGAAGAACAATTACATACCAGGTATTTGGATTGCACAGCTTAACGCTGGTAAGGTAAAGAAGAGCTCCCTTCAGATCCATTTTTTCTCCCACAAGCAGCCTTGCAACAAAGAAAATAAGTGTTGTTGAATAAAGCGCAAGAACTACCGGAAGGATCCTTCTTTTTACAAATCCCTTCAGATAATTAGGCTTGGAATGAAAGCTCTTGTAAGCTCCATAACCGTTGAAAAATAAGAAGAATGATACAAACAGATAGCCTATTGGAACGAACAGATCAAGCCCGTGGACTATTCTTGTTGGCGGGAAAAGCCATGATGCGCAGGTCTTCTGACCAATATGATGCAGCATGATACATACTGCAAGGAATCCCTGAAAAGCTTTGCTCTGATCCAGAGAAAAAGCATCATTCCATTCACCCTTCTTTGAAATTTTTGCTTTGAACAGCAAGAGAATCGGTAATATCACATATACCGAATAGATTAGTTGTTTCCCCATGAAACACACCTCCATAGTTTTTTGATGCGATGTCAATGTAAATAAGTGATCAGCCCTATTCCATGAAGTCGCTTTTTGCTACAAAAAGCCATAATGTGGACATGCGAAAACCACACTATGACTTCTTGTAAAACCCAATTTGTATACCCTTTTCTATAATTGCACTTTAGATCGGAAATGTCTTATCTGATATTGCTAACAATTGCTTGCTTATTGCAATTTGTCTAATTAACATGGTGTAATTCTTTTTTTTTATCGTATAATAATGATTGTTGTTAACGTATAATGGCAATTGATAAAAAATGTTTTAGAGATGAAATTGCAATCTATCTTGAACTTCGGGGAAAAAAGAATATCAAGATTTATTTGAAAAAGTTATTGTTAGGAGGTTGAACAAAATGAATAACGCATCACAGATTTCGCAGGAAGAGTACGAGTGGTCACAAAATGCTCTTCGTGCGTTAGATAATTATTTTTCAGCACATGTAGTTGGACAAAAGCCATTGGAGGCAGCTCTTGTCGGAGCTGTTTTGGGAAATGGACATGTCCTTATCGAGTCTGTTCCAGGACTTGCTAAGACTACAGCGGCCAGAGCAATCGCAGATTCAGTTAACGGCCGTTTTTCAAGAATCCAGTGCACACCTGATCTTTTACCGGGTGATATCATCGGAACACAGATTTATAGACAGGATAGTGGTAAATTTGAAACTGTTCTCGGACCGGTTTTTGCCAACTTCGTTCTTTTGGATGAGATCAACAGATCCAGTGCCAAGACACAGTCTGCCATGCTTGAGGCAATGGCTGAAAAGCAGGTAACTATTGGCGGAAAGTCTTATCGCATGCCGGAAGAGACTTTCATAGTGTTTGCAACACAGAACCCTATTGAACAGGAAGGTACATATCCTCTTTCTGAAGCTCAGGAAGATCGTTTTCTTATCAAAGAAAAGATCACTTATCCTACAGCTGAAGAGGAAGTAAGTATCCTGAATATGATCGAAGAGAAAGAAGACCAGCAGAAGATGGCTCCTGTTCTTAATATTGAAGATGTTTCAAGACTGCAGAAGATAACATCCAGAGTATATTGCGATCCTGCTATCAAGACATATATTGCTTCAATAGTATGTGCAACACGTATGGCAGATCAGTATCTTCCAACACAGATGCGCGGCTACGTCAATCTTGGCGCCAGCCCACGTGCTACGATAGCATTTCTGAAGATGAGTAAAGCTTCTGCAATCATGCAGGGAAGAGTATTTGTAACACCTGACGATGTTAAATTCGTTGCAAAACAGGTACTTAGACATAGACTTGCACTCAGATACATCGCTTCAGCAGATGGAATCAATGAGGACATGATCATTGAGAGCCTTCTTGCCAACATCCGTACACCTTGATTTGATGAGCTTTTGATCCTTTATATTGCTATTTTAGGAAGGAATTGTTTTGAAAAAAAATAATCAACCGGAGGTTACTCCGAGAATCAGACCGAACTATGAGGTGCTTGCACCACTTGGAGCTCGGATAAATTTTAAAAATAGTGGGAAATCTATCAGTAGAACTGATGGAACCTTTGCTTCTGCATATCGTGGACAGAGTATGGAGCTTGAAGATCTAAGACCTTATGTTTATGGGGACAACCTAAGGGATGTGGATTGGAAAGCAACATCCAGAACCGGTGAAGTTATGATCCGTAACTACACAGCTGATAAGCGTAAGCAGATCATATTCATTGGAGATGTAGGACCAAATATGGAAGGCAGCATGCCTGATGGAAGTTCCAAAAAAGAATGTGAGATCATTACTATAGGAACTGCTGCTTATCTTGCAGGTAGAGGCGGTGCGGATTATTGCGTAGTATGCAATGATCCATACAAGAATACTCCGGGACATTATGGAAACGGAGCCAGATGGCTAGAGCAGGAACTTTCTGCTCTGCAGACAGCTCTTTTTAATGACAATTATGAAGATCTTCAGGGACTGCTAAGGACTATTCTTGATATGCCTATGAGAGGCGTAGCAATATGTCTGGTCACTGATCTTGGTGGGCTCTACCATTTGGACGAAAATCTGCTTAGAGCAGCTGCTGCAGGAAGAGATTTCTATGTTTTTCAGGTTTCTGATGCAGAATGGGGAGGAAAAGCTTTTTATAACGCTCAGAGTAAGCGCAGGATTCCGGAATTCCTGACTTTTGATAATGGATTTGCAGCTGATATCCGTAAAAAATGGGACGAATGTCAGTCAGTTGTAAGGAAAAAGCTTAGAAGAGCAGGCGTATATTATGCTTATCTGGAGGATCTTAGAGAGATTCCGGAAACAGTTACTTTAGTTTTGAATGGAGAGATAACAGACTAATGAATTATTCGGTAGATCTGCAGGCAATTGCATATGATAAGGCGTGGTGGTACCTGCTCTTGTTGGTGTTACTCGGTGTAATAGTGATCTTGGCTTTTGTTTTCATAAAACTTAGCAAGAAATTAAAGACTATGGACAAGGAAGAACCTGTGACAAAGCAGGAGCAGGTTCCAATGAGACCTATATTAAATCCTGTGATGATCAAAAATAACACTTTACAGGAAATAGCACAGATTGAGTATGCGTATGGTCAGAAACTCATTGATTCTAGAGAGGCGTGCCTTAAGCTAAGTATCGCAGTCAGGTTGTTTATCAAGAATATGACCGGTAGAGAGGCCGATTGTGAGACCTATGCAGAACTCAGGTTGTGGGGGTTCGATGCTCTTACCATGCTTATGGAAAATCTGTATGGACTTGAATTTGCTGGCAATCTTGAACTTGATGCCAGCGCATGTATAAATGACGCAAAAGGGCTGGTAGCACGATGGAATTAAATAATTTAACATACAGACATCCCGAATATGTAGGGTATTGTCTTGGAATAAGTATAGTCGTACTTGTTCTCATAATTGGTTTTAGAATATGGAAATCAAGAAAGACTATTGGAAATAAAGAAAAAAATAAGACCTGGGGATACGGAGCCATGTGGATGATCCGTGAGATGCCAGGATATAAATTCAGAAAGATAAAGTACTATGTATGCTGCGTAATGGCACTGGTAGGCGTGATCATGACAATTGTGGGTTCTGCTCAGCTTATGGCCAGACCAAGCTATACAAGTAAGATCACAACAGGTGTTAAGAGAAGAGATATATTCCTGTGCCTTGATGTTTCATATTCATTATATGGACTGAATTATGATTTTGCTGAAAATCTTAAATCATTAGTTCAGGGGCTTGACGGCGACAGAATTGGAATAACAATGTACAACACTACAAGTGTTTTGTATCTGCCTATGACTGAGGATAAAGATTTTGCCATTGAAAGACTTGATGAGATGGAGCAATACTTTATCAATCAGAAGAAGCTGGAAGAAGATTATGCAGATGTTGATTATTATTCTATGAGTGATGAGGAATTTGATAAATATCTCGAATTGTCTGATGCGCTCCAGCTATTCCAGGCAGGAACTCTTACAAATAGTTCCGAAAAGGGTAGTTCGCTAATCGGAGAAGGACTTGCCAGTTGCTTATATAGTTTTCCTTATCTGGAGGATGATGATCGTACCAGAGTCATCATCATGGTAACAGATAATGCTGAAAATGCTTTTAAAAAGCCTACTGTAGAGCTGAAAGAGGCAGCAGGGCTGTGTGCAAAAAATAATGTTACAGTATTTGGCGTTTTTCCACCAGAGGAAGAGTTTGATCTACTTGGAGAAGACTACGACTATGAGCAGCTAAAGAACGAGATGAAGAGTGCCGTAGAGAGTACCGGTGGAGCATTCTATGTTGCCGGATCTGATTTTGATACTTCATCTATAGTCAAGAGCATCCAGCAGCATGAGGCAATGCAAGTGGATGAGATATCCATGACTAAAGTTACCGACGTTCCAACAACTTCTTTCGTTATATGTTTTATTGGTATAGTGCTTGTGGCTGTTGCGAAAGGAGGCGGAATCTGATGATCACTAATCCTATGATTCCTGTCGCTGTGGCAGGACCTATTGTGCTTGCCATGTTTGCGGCTTTTGCTTATGGAGCCATCAGATATGGAGCTACAGCTATACGACGAGTGGCAGCACTTATTCTGGCATTTATGATATGTGCCTGTGTTTTTACTATCAATCTTAGGATCATGAAACCTGATTCTGATTCGAAGTATACAAGACCAAATCTTGATGTACTGTTTGTGGTAGATACCTCCATCAGTATGTGGGCCAAAGATTACGGATTTAATAAAGCACGTATAGATGGCGCCAAGGACACTTGTAATTATATAATGGACCAACTTGCAGGAAGTTCATTTGCTCTTGTTACTTTTGATTATGAAAGCAGTATCCGCATGCCGCTTACTCAGGATGATGAATATCTGAGCGATACACTGGATGTCATCTCTGTTAAGAGTATGTATTCTGCCAAAGGAACATCCCTCAATACTCCATACAATGATATGGAAAGAATGCTTTTGCATATGGGAAAAAAAGAGGGACATTCAAGGATCGTCTTTTTCATCAGCGATGGAGAAATCACTAATGGCGATGAACTTCAGTCTTATGCGGCTCTTGCTGATATGGTAGACGGAGGTGCTGTTCTTGGGTTTGGAACAGAGGAGGGCAGTACCATGGAAGACGTAGATGGCTACACAGTAAGAGATACAGAAACCTATGATGACGCTGTTTCCAAGCTGGATGAAAGTAATCTTCAGCAGGTTGCCTCAGATCTTGGTGTTGAATACATACATGTTACTGATAAAAAAGATGTAGATAGTATTATTGCCAATGCTCTGGCAAATGCAGAAAATGTGGAAGATACACAGGAGGGGCTGGCAAATTATGAGGATACATATTATTATCTGGTGCCAGTTCTGATAGTACTTTTGCTTGGAGAAGTATTATTAAGCAGACCGGCTGTTTTGAAAGTGTAATTCTTAATGGTTTTATATATGTGGCTCTTGAGCCTTACATTGTAAAACTATATGAACATGATAGAGGAAAACGTGAATACTAATAACAATAATAAAAAGAAAAGAAAAATAAATATAGCTATTTCTAAATTCAAAATGCTTTCAATTGCAAATTATACTTCATTGGTAGTCCTTATCATTTGCGCAATAATACTTTTTATTGCTGGATTCAGAGTTTTAGGAAATCTTTTGTATGCTAAATGGTATGAAAAAGGCAACTACAAGCAGCAATTGGAACAGGTTTGTACCATGGATACGCTGATAGATCCATATGTGGTCAATTATAACCTTGCAAATGGTTATTATCAGCAGGAAGAATATGAGATGGCCATATTCTATTACAGCAAGGCACTTTCCTATGATATTCCTGAATATGAAGAGTGCAAGATCAGGATAAATATGGCTCTTGCAATGACTAAGACTATTGATTTTACTAGCATTAATAGCCAGTATGATCTCCTTCAAAAAGGCGAGAATATCGACAAGGATGCTTTTGCAAAAGAAGTTAAAGATGCTATCAAGGAACTTCAGGATGCCAGAAGTGTGCTGACACAGGATAATTGTGCAGGTGACCAGGATACAAATGGTCATTCCCCTGAAGCAGAAGCCTTAAAAAAAGATATTGATGATGAGATAGAAATCCTGAAAAAGATGCTTGAGGAGGCAGGAGGCGGTTCTTCTGACGATGATAAGCAGGATCAGGAGCAGCCTCAGGACCAGGACACCAAAGATCAGCAAAGCCAGTCTCAGCAGACTTCTGATGAAAAAGAGGAGAGCATCAAGCAAAAGCTTGATAAAGAGCAGAAGGAAGCACTTGAGCAAAGGCAGCAGGAAATAGATGAAATAGAGGAGTATAGCAGTTATTCTTCTTACGAGGATATGTATCGTGGCAAAAGCTGGTGATAAATGATCATCAGAAAAATCAGAAACATGCAGGAGATTTTAGAACTGTACTTGAATAGAGTATTTTGATTGTATATAATTACACTATTCATGCTGAAATTGATATTCTATCAATTCTTTAAGAATCATAAAAAATAAAGTTGGGGAAAATAACTTATGGGAGACAGCAATACGCAAGAGAGCGTTGGGGAAGACTTAATTGAATGGCATTACAGTAAGATAAAATCATATTTTGATTCATGCTTTGACACAGTCTACAATCCGTTTCTGGATA
>SVGC01000037.1 GCA_015056495.1 Butyrivibrio sp. | reverse complement strand
CTGAGGCTTTCAATCTCTATCTTGATGATGTTGAATTTGATGAGCTGGTTGATGTTGATCCTAAGGATATTCCTCAGGAAGACTGATATATGCAGCTTTGATGCGGTTTTTCTCATATGTTAAAAATGGTGGCAAACTTTGCATATTTTTTTGCATGGTTTGCCATTTATCTTTTTATAGCCTTAGTTTGGCGATATTCTTTTTCATTTAACAGTAATGCAATAAGTGATGTAATGTGTTAAGATATAATATGTTTTGGAAATTTTGAATGAGCTGGTATGGGTATGAAGACAATAAAAGGCATTTCTATTACTAATTTTAAAACTACATATGAGAGATCCTTTATTCCAGGTGTAAAGACTGATGGTGACGATATATGTATCTGTGCTTCCTTTAGCAGCACTGCTAAAGAGTGCGGGATTGTATTGTTTAAAAATGATTCTAAGCATCTGGTTTTGTTTTCTGATGAATATAGAACAGGAAATCTTTTCAGTATAAGGCTAAAAGACGCTACCGGTCTGTATGATTCCTATATGTTATATGAAGATGGAAAGCTCATTTGTGACCCAAGAGCTACAAGGATATATGGGCTTGAGAAGTTTGGAGCTGATGTAAATGAAAGTGATCTTAGATGTGGCTTTTCTGATACAACTCCTGAGTTCAAGGCTTATAATCCATTAAATATCAGATATGAAGACAGTTTTGTTTATCTTCTCCATGTGAGAGGTTATACCAAGCATTCAGCCAGTGGCGTAGAAGCTCCTTATAGAGGAACATATAAGGGACTTACATCCAAGATTGATTATATTAAGTCTCTTGGTGTTACTACTGTAGAGCTTATGCCTATATATGAGATGCTTTCCTATGACAGGATACCTACAAGCGGTGCTCCTGCAGCTGGTACAGAAGATTCTGCCAGAGAGGACAGATCTGAGATCGTTTATAATGATAACGGCCTTCTTAGAAATGAGCGTTCCGTTAGTGGCAAGCTCAATTTCTGGGGCTATAAAAAAGGCTGGTATTTTGCTCCAAGATCCGCTTATGCTTACGACAAAAAACATGTTGAAGCAGAAGTAAAGGATATGATCAATGAGTTTCATAAAAAAGGAATCGAAGTTATTTTGCAGTTCTATTTCCCTTATGATGTTTCAGACTCTGTGATCATTGATTGCCTGCGTTTCTGGGTTAGCGAATATCATATAGATGGTTTTCATGTTAAAGGGGCTGAACTGCCTATAAAGACAATCAGTTCTGATCCAGCTCTTTCTGATATTAAGATTTGGTATGAATGGTTTGATTATGGCAGACTTGGAGATCTTGCCAGATCAAGATTTTTAGATAGAAGACTTGCGGAATACAGAGATAGCTTTATGTTTTGCGCAAGAAGATTTTTAAAAGGTGATGACTGCACTATGGGTGATTTTATCAGCAATATGATAAATAACTCATCTGAGCATGGGGTCATCAATTACATTGCCAATTATGACAGCTTTAGACTTGCTGATCTTGTTTCTTATGAACATAAGAGAAATGAGGATAATGGCGAGAATAATAAAGATGGTACTGATAATAATTTAAGCTGGAACTGCGGAATAGAAGGCAATACCAAGAAGCTTAATATTTTGAGACTTAGAAAGAGGCAGATGAAGAATATCTTGACTATGCTTCTTCTTGCTCAGGGTACTCCTATGATATTTGGCGGTGATGAGTTTGGTAACAGCCAGCTGGGCAATAACAATCCTTATTGCCAGGATAATGCCATAGGCTGGGTTGACTGGAATGCAGCCAAAAAGAATGCTGATCTTACTGAGTATTTAAAGGCTATTGTAAAGCTTCGTTTTCAGCATGAGGCTCTTCATAAGGATAAGCCTTTTAAACTTATGGATTATAAGGCATGCGGTTATCCGGATCTGTCTTATCACGGTCAGGAGGCTTGGAGACCGGATCTGTCTAATTACAGTCATAGCGTAGGATTTCTTTATTCAGGTCTATACAGTAGTAACCCTGATGACAACAGTTTTGTATATGTGATCTATAACATGCATTGGACTCCGATAAGATTTGCTCTTCCGGAATTGCCAGAAGGTCTTAAATGGCATATTTTGTCTACAACTGGAGAGACCAAGACTATCAGAGATCAGGATATCAAAAAGCATATGGAAATTGAATGTGAAGAGCGTTCCTGTGTTATCCTCATCAGTAAAGGTCAGATCAAAGAGTCTCAAAAGGATGCTTTTGAGGGTTCAAAGCAACCATTTTAATTAAGGATGAAAGTGTTTTTGCAGAATGAAATATATTGATATGAACGAGTTTCAGGACTGCAAGATTCCTAAACTTACTGTTAAAAATATAGTTGGGAACTTTAAAACAGTTACGAGACACAGACATTTGGTAAGAAAATATTGTTTTAAAATGGGTTTGTATTGGCAAGGTCTTACTCATGATCTTTCCAAGTATTCACCTTCTGAGTTCTGGATAAGTGCCAGATTCTATCAGGGTAATAGAAGTCCGCATGCGGCTTTGAGAGAGCAGTTTGGCTTTTCACCGGGATGGCTTCATCATAAGGGCAGAAATAAGCATCATTATGAGTACTGGCTGGATTTTAAGAAAAATACTCCGGGAAATATCTCTCCTTGTAAGATGCCTGACAGATATATTGCTGAGATGGTAGCTGACAGGATCGCTGCCTGCAGGATATATGAGGGAGATAAATATACACTCAGTTCTCCGCTGGCTTATTACAACAAGGCTCCTGAAGCTAATTTGCTGCATCCTTATACAAGGGAAAAACTTGAGATGTTTTTACATATGATCGAGGAAAAAGGCGAAGATTATACCTGTAATTATATTCGTCATAAATTTTTACATAAGAAATAATGCTAGAAAGAGGTGATTTTGTGTCTAACACTAAAGTTGAAGATGTAATCGAAAAATTTATCCGTTACACTAAATTTGATACACAGTCTGATGAAAATACAGGAGCAAGTCCTTCTACTGCCAAGCAGCACGAGCTTGCCAAGCAGCTTGAAAAGGAACTTATAGGTATCGGCTGCAGTGACGTTTTTTATGATAAAGAGCATTGCTATGTTTATGCTTCAATTCCTTCAAATGTTTCAGGAAAGCATCCTGTTATTGGCTTTATATCTCATATGGATACTTCCGATGCTGTATCCGGAAAAGATGTTAAGGCACGCATTGTAGAGAAATATGATGGAAAAGACATCGTATTAAATAAAAAAGAGAATGTGATCCTTTCTCCAAAGGATTTCCCGGAGTTATCTAATCATGTAGGTGAAGACCTGATCGTTACAGATGGTACAACACTTCTTGGTGCTGATGATAAGGCTGGTATTTCTGAGATCATGACTATGGCTGAGACTCTTATCAAGAATCCTCAGATACCTCATGGAGAGATCAAGATCGCATTTACTCCTGATGAAGAGATCGGGGAAGGCACTAAGTTTTTTGACATCAAGAGATTTGGCGCAGATTATGCTTATACAGTTGACGGCGGAAAGCTTGGAGAGCTTGAATATGAGAATTTCAATGCTGCTGAGGCTGAGCTGATCATTAACGGCAGAAGCGTACATCCTGGTGATGCCAAAAATAAGATGGTCAATGCTACACTTCTTGCATATGAGTTCCATTCAATGCTTCCTGTTTTTGACAATCCTATGTATACAGAGGGCAGAGAAGGCTTCTATCATCTGACAATGATGAAGGGAACATGCGAGAAGGCTGTTGTTTATTATATTATCCGTGATCATGATATGGATAAGTTTAAGGAAAAGAAACATAGAATCCAGGCCATCGTTGACTATATGAATGAAAAATATGGTAAGGGAACTATAGAATTGAAGCTTGAAGATTCATATTTCAACATGATCGAGAAGATCAAACCTCACATGCATCTGATAGACAATGCTACAAAGGCTATGGAGGATGCAGGTGTTACACCTATCACTAATCCTATAAGAGGTGGTACAGATGGAGCAACTCTTTCATTTAAGGGACTTCCATGTCCAAACCTCTGCACAGGTGGATACAATTATCACGGTAAGTACGAATATGCTTCAGTTCAGGAAATCCGTAAGGTAGTAGATATATTATTGAACATAGTTTCAATTTATGGCGAGTATGAAGGTAAATGATCCTTCTGATTTTTATTAGAAAGTTTTGGTTTTAGTAATTTATGAATAAAGATATTATTTTTTCAAATCAGATCACAGAATATACAGAGAATGAAACAGAAAGACAGATGGAATTCATGGCCAAGGCAAAGGCCTATGTCAGTGATCTGGAAAAGGAACTTGGAAGAAAGCCTGTTGCGTGTGTTATTACATTTGGATGTCAGATGAATGCGAGAGATTCTGAAAAGCTCATCGGTATCCTTGAGAATATTGGTTACGAGATCAGCGACAACGAAGATTCTGATTTTGTGATCTATAACACATGTACAGTCAGAGATAACGCTGATCAGAGAGTGTTTGGAAGACTTGGTCTTGTCAGCAGTTACAAGAAAAAGAAGCCTTGGATGAAGATTGCGTTATGTGGCTGTATGATGCAGGAACAGGTTTCTATAGAAAAAATAAAGAAGAGCTACAGATATGTAGATCTGATTTTTGGTACCTTTAATTTATTTAAGTTTGCTGAACTTTTATGCACTATGTTTGAGTCTGATCGAATGATCATTGATATCTGGAGAGATAGCAACAAGATTGTTGAAGATCTTCCGGTTTCAAGAAAATATTCTTTCAAATCAGGCCTGAACATTATGTTTGGCTGTAACAATTTCTGCTCTTATTGCATTGTTCCTTATGTACGAGGACGTGAAAAGAGCAGAAGACCTATAGATATTTTGAGAGAAGCAGAAAAACTTGCAGCTGATGGCGTTAAGGAGATCATGCTTCTTGGACAGAATGTAAATTCCTATGGAATCGGTCTTGATGAAGAAGACAAGATTACTTTTGCCCAGCTTATTGAACAGGTATGCAAGATAGATGGCATTGAGAGAGTTCGCTTTATGAGTTCTCATCCAAAGGATCTCTCTGATGAGCTTATCGCTACTATCAGGGATAACCCAAAGATTGCAAGACATATTCATCTTGCACTTCAATCAGGCTCTGACAGGATCCTTAAGCGCATGAACCGTCACTACACAAAAGAGGACTTTTTAAAGCTGGTTGAAAAGATCAGAAAAGAAGTTCCTGATGTAGCCATCACTACAGATATCATCGTTGGTTTCCCTGGTGAAACTAAAGAAGATGTAGATGAGACAATTGATGTAGTTAAAAAAGCTGCTTTTGAAAATGCATTTACTTTTATATATTCCAAACGTGTAGGAACGCCTGCTGCCTCTTTTGAGGATCAGGTTCCTGAGGAGGAAGTAAAAGAAAACTTCAACAGACTCCTTGAAGTTGTACAGGAAACCGCTCACGCTCAGTCTGGCAAGTTCGAAGGCTCTACTCAGAGAGTTCTTGTTGAAGAAGTAAATGAACATGATAACAGTCTTGTGACAGGACGTATGTCAAATAATACTCTTGTTCACTTCCCGGGAGATGCGTCTCTTATTGGTACTTTTGTTAATGTTCATCTTGATGAATGCCATGGATTTTATTACACAGGCAAGATGGAGGAGAATTGAGGGGTGGAAAAAGTTGATTTAAGCCAGGTTTCTCCAATGATGCAGCACTATTTGTCTATGAAAGACGAGTATAGTGATTGTATCCTCTTTTACAGATTGGGGGACTTTTATGAGATGTTCTTTGATGATGCCAAGACCGTCTCTAAAGAATTGGAACTGACTCTTACTGGTAAGAGCTGCGGCTTAGAAGAAAAGGCTCCCATGTGCGGAGTTCCTTTTCATGCTGCAGATACATATATAAATAAGCTTGTTTCTAAGGGCTATAAAGTAGCTATCTGTGAACAGCTTGAAGATCCTAAGCTGGCCAAGGGCATTGTAAAGAGAGATGTTATCAGAGTAGTTACTCCTGGTACCAATCTCAATATGCAGTCTCTTGAAGAGACCAAGAATAATTATCTGATGTGTATTTTTTATGCGTCTGATAAGAGCGGTCTTGCTATTGCTGACGTATCTACAGGTGATTATTATCTGACAGAAGTAGACAATACCAGAGCTATTCTTGATGAGATCAATAAATATAATCCTTCTGAGATCATATGTAATGATGCCTTTACATTTAGCGGCGTCAATATTGATGATATCAAGAACAGATTGGGTATTACTCTGTATCCTCTTGAATCTAAGTATTTTGATGAGGATTCTTCTAAAAGGCTTCTTATGAAGCATTTTAAAGTTAATTCTTTGATCGGACTTGGTATAGATGAGTTCCCGATAGGTATTATTGCTGCAGGCGCTATTTTGCAATATCTCATGGATATGCAGAAATCTGAAGTGGCTAACCTTATTCATATTTATCCATACCTGACAAGTAAGTACATGCTTCTGGATAGCTCTACAAGACGTAATCTTGAGCTTGTTGAGACTATGCGTGACAAGCAAAAGAGGGGAACTCTTTTGTGGGTACTTGATAAGACTAAGACTGCTATGGGTGCCAGAACTCTCCGCAGTTATATTGAGCAGCCTCTTATAGATCTTGATGAGATGAAGAAGCGTCAGGGTGCTGTTGAATGTCTTGTTAATAATGCTATGGCAAGGGACGAGCTCAGAGAATACCTGAATCCTATATACGACCTTGAGAGACTTATGTCCAAGATTGTATATAAAACAGCTAATCCTAGAGATCTTCTGGCATTTAGAGCATCACTTAAAATGCTACCTGCTATTAAGATAGTGTTAAAGGATCTGGAAAATAACGAAGAGCTGGCTGGAATAAATGAAGCTATAGATGACCTTAAGGATATTTATGATCTTATTGATCGTTCTATCGTTGAGGAACCACCGCTTGTTATTCGTGAAGGCGGTATCATCAAGGATTCATTTGATGAAAATGTTGATCATTTCAGAGAGGCAAGCACTAATGGTAAACAGTGGCTTGCAGAGCTTGAAGAGACAGAGAGACAAAATACCGGCATCAAGAACCTTAGGATCAAATATAGCAATGTATTTGGATATTCCTTTGAAGTTACTAACAGCTTTAAGGATAAGGTTCCTGAATACTTTATCAGAAAGCAAACCCTTACAAATTGCGAAAGATATACAACTCCTAAACTTAAGGAGCTTGAAGATACAATTTTGAATGCTCAGGATAAGCTCAATACTCTTGAGTATGATCTGTTCTGTCAGATAAGAGATGCAATTGGTGATGAGATCAGCAGAATATCAAGAACTGCCAAGGCTATTGCAACACTTGATGTTTATTGCAGTCTGGCGTTTGTTGCTGAGCGTAATCATTATGTTAAGCCAACCCTTAATGATAAGGGCATAATCAATATTAAGGATGGCAGACATCCTGTAGTTGAGGCTCTTATGGACTCAACTGATATGTTTATCGCCAATGATACATTGCTTGATAATAAGAAGCACCTTATCTCTATTATTACCGGTCCTAACATGGCAGGTAAGTCTACTTACATGAGACAGACAGCCCTTATAGTGCTCATGGCTCAGATAGGAAGCTTTGTTCCTGCGAAAAGTGCCAATATTGGTATTGTGGACAGGATATTTACAAGAGTTGGTGCATCTGATGATCTTGGCAGTGGCCAGTCAACATTTATGGTTGAGATGAATGAAGTGGCTAATATTCTGAGAAATGCTACATCCAATTCCCTCCTTATCCTGGATGAGATCGGAAGAGGAACATCTACATATGATGGACTTGCTATTGCCTGGGCAGTTATAGAGCACATCAGTAATAAAAAGTATCTGTGTGCCAAGACTTTATTTGCTACGCATTATCATGAACTTACTGAACTTGAAGGTAAGATCGATAACGTCAATAACTATTGTATAGCCGTTAAGGAAAATGGCGATGATATCGTCTTTTTACGTAAGATCATAAAAGGCGGCGCTGATAAGAGCTACGGTATTCAGGTGGCAAGACTTGCCGGAGTTCCGGATATGGTAATTGACAGGGCAAAAGAAATCGTCAGCGAACTGACAAATAACGATATTACTGAAAAAGTCCAGAGTATTGCCATAGAAAGTAAGAATGATAGAAAAGCTACTGTTAAGCATTATGACAGCGTGGATATGGATCAGATGAGTCTTTTTGATACTGTCCGCGATGAGGATGTTCTTAAAGAGCTTCAGGAGATTGATATCAGCAATCTTACGCCTATGGATGCGTTAAATACTTTATACAAATTACAGAGCGAGTTAAAAAACAGGTGGAAGGTTTCTTAAATTTAATTATGGAGGGAGCCTTATATGGCAATCATTAACGAATTAGATAAACATACTATTGATCAGATTGCTGCGGGGGAAGTTGTTGAAAGACCAGCCAGTGTTGTAAAAGAATTGGTTGAAAATGCCATCGACGCAGGAGCTACTGCTGTAACAGTTGAGATAAGGGATGGCGGAATATCAATGATCCGTGTCTCTGACAATGGTAGTGGTATTGAAAAATCTCAGATCAGGAAAGCATTTAAAAGACATGCTACCAGTAAGATCACAGGAATAGAGGACCTTTTTACCATAAGGTCACTGGGCTTTAGGGGAGAGGCTCTTTCAAGTATATCTTCTGTTGCTCAGGTGGATATGATCACCAAGACTGAAGCTGATCTTGAAGGTACAAGATACTCTATAAATGGTGGCGAGGAAGCCGGATTTGAAGATATTGGTGCTCCTACAGGCACAACCTTCATTATTCGCAATCTTTTTTACAATACACCGGCCAGAAAGAAGTTTTTGAAGACTCCTCAGACAGAAGGATCATATGTTGCAGATATCATGGAACATATGGCATTGGACAACCCGTCTGTGTCCTTCCATTTTATAAATAATAAAGCTGATAAATTCTCCACATCAGGAAATGGTGATCTGAAGGAGATAATTTACAGGATCTATGGTAGAGACGTAGCGTGTAGCCTTGTTCCTATCAAAGCCACAAGAGATGGGATCACTATTGAAGGCTATCTTGGAGAACCTACATTAAATCGTTCCAACAGGAATTTTGAAGTATTCTTTATCAATGGCAGATATGTTAAGGATAAGATTGTATCCAAGGCTCTGGAAGAAGGCTACAAGCAGTATCTGATGCAGCATAAATTTCCTTTTGTAGTCCTGCATATCCAGATGGATCCGGATAATGTTGATGTTAATGTTCATCCGGCCAAGATGGAGGTCAGATTCAACAATCAGACTGCTTTGTATGATTTTATCAGAAGTCATGTGGCTGAAGTGCTACGCGACCATGAAATGATACCTGATGCTCTTCTTGATGAGCAGGAAGATCTTAAATTACAGCAGGAAAAAGAAAGACAGAAGGCTGTAAAGCTGCAGGAAACTCCTGTTAAAAAGGACATTGAAAAAAGTTCCTATAAAGAAGCTGAGAATCCTAAAAATGTTGTAATGGAAGAAAGCAAAGCCTTTAATTCCAAGACTACTGTCATAGCTGACTTTGATGATGAGGATAAGAAAACTGAGCAGCCGGCGCCAAAGCCTATAGCACCTCAGCCTTTTGAGAAAAAGCGTTTTGAGCAGGAGCAGGTAAAAGAAGCTGCTAAGCCGGTTTTTGCTGAGGGTATAGCTCCAAAGCCTGTAAAGATTGAAGACAATAATAAAGCGGCTATCTGGTCAAGAGTTTATGGCGATGCAGATGGAACTAAGGCTGAAAACAATCAGAAAAAGACTATCATCAAGAAGGATGAAGCTACCATTGTTGAGACCAATGTTCAGCTGAACATGTTTGATGAGAAGATCCTTCAAAAGGATAACAGATCTGAGTTTTCGGTTCTGGGTCAGATATTTGATACTTATTGGATCATAGCTTTTAAGGATAAGATGTTTATTGTTGATCAGCACGCAGCTCATGAGAAAGTCAATTATGAGCGCATGATCAAGAAGTATAAGGAGAAGACTATCACATCACAGATCGTCAATCCTCCTGTCATTGTATCTTTATCAGCAGCTGAAGAAGATCTTTTTTTACAGTACAAGGAATATTTTGAAAAACTTGGATTTAATATTGAGAACTTTGGTGGCAGAGAATATGCTATGCGTGAGATACCTACTGATCTCTATGGCTGCGACAATGTTAAATCAATGTTTCTTGAGATATTAGATGATCTGTCTCATGAGACAGAGATGGAGAGAACTCCGGACGTGATCAATTACAAGATTGCCAGCATGGCCTGCAAGGCTTCTGTCAAGGGCAATACCAAAATGAGCGCTCTTGAAATGGAGACTCTTATTGATGAACTGATGACTCTGGATAATCCTTACAATTGTCCTCATGGAAGACCGACCATCATCTCGATGAGTAAATATGAGATTGATAAAAAATTTAAAAGAATAATAGGGTGACATGGATAAACTTATTATTTTGACTGGTCCTACTGCTGTAGGAAAGTCCAAATTGTCTATAGAACTTGCCAAGAAGATAAACGGAGAGATAATCTCAGCTGATTCTATGCAGGTATATAGAAAAATGAACATTGGTACAGATAAGATAACTACACAGGCTATGGATGGTGTGCCTCATCACATGATCGATATCCTTGATCCTGAAGATGAGTTTAATGTCTATATATTTAAAGATATGGTCAATAAGATCATTCCTGAAATATATTCAAGAGGTCATGTGCCGATCATTGTAGGCGGTACTGGCTTTTATATTCAGGCAGTTCTTTATGATATAGATTTTACCCAGACTTCTGACAATGAAGGCATCAGACAGACTCTGGAAAAAAGAGCTGTTGAAGAAGGACCTGAGGCTCTGCATAAGGAGCTTGAACAGGTGGATCCTGAATCTGCCAAGGCTATACATGCCAATAATGTTAAACGAGTTATCAGGGCTCTAGAATATTACCAGCTCACAGGAAACAGGATATCCGAGCATAACGAGGATCAGCGTGAGAAAACATCAAAATATGATTTTAGATATTTTGTTCTTACTGATGACAGATCTCTTTTGTATAGCAGGATTGAAAAAAGAATCGATGAAATGGTAGAAAACGGTCTTGTTGAAGAGGTAAGACAGTTGTATGAGAGCGGTATTCCGGCTGATGCAACTTCTATGCAGGGAATTGGTTATCGTGAACTTTTAGGTTACTTTAGAGGTGAGTATGACCTTGAAAGAGCCATATATCTCATAAAGCTCAATACCAGACACTTTGCCAAGAGGCAGCTTACCTGGTTCAGACGTGAGCGAGATGTTATCTGGATTGATAAACAGGCCTTTAATAGAGATGATTCACTTGTTTTACAGGAAATTTTAAATAAAATTTAATTTTATAGCTACATGTTTTGTAGTATAGTTAAATAGGTCTAATTTTGGTTAGGCCTATTTCTATGTGAATTTTTCAACTTGTGTTGAAGATATTATGTTATTTGAAGTTGTTTAGAGAGGTTTTTAGAAATGAATACTAATGCAGCAATGCTAAAGAGCCTTGGAATCAGCCAGGAAGTAATTGATTTTGGCGAAAATGTATGCAAAGAGCTCGAGAAAAGATTTAAAGAAATTGATGAGACTGCTGAGTATAATCAGCTTAAAGTTATAAAGGCTATGCAGGAGGCTAAAGTCAGCGAAGCCTGCCTTCTTGGAACTACAGGTTATGGCTACAATGATATCGGAAGAGAAAAGCTTGAAGAGGTATATGCCAATATTTTTCATACAGAGGATGCTCTTGTAAGACCACAGATCACATGTGGTACTCATGCACTTGCTCTTGCACTTATGAGTAATCTGCGCCCTGGTGATGAATTGTTATCACCTGTTGGTAAGCCTTATGATACTCTTGAAGAAGTTATTGGTATCAGACCTTCTAAGGGTTCTCTTGCAGAGTATGGAATTACATATTCACAGGTTGACCTTCTTGAAGATGGCTCTTTTGACTATGAAAATATCAAAAAAGCTATAAATGAGCGTACAAAGCTTGTTACAATCCAGCGTTCTAAGGGTTATCAGACTAGAAAGACTCTTTCTGTAACTCAGATCGGTGAGCTTATCAGCTTTATAAAAGGAATCAAGCCAGAGATCATCTGCATGGTAGATAATTGCTACGGTGAATTTGTTGAGAGGATCGAGCCTACAGATGTAGGTGCAGATATGGTCGTAGGTTCACTTATCAAGAATCCGGGTGGCGGACTTGCACCAATTGGCGGTTATATTGTAGGTAAGAAGGAATGTGTTGAAAATGCAGCATTCAGACTTACATCTCCAGGACTTGGAAAAGAAGTAGGTGCTTCACTTGGAATACTGCCTCAGTTCTATCAGGGACTGTTCCTTGCACCAACTGTTACAGCTTCTGCATTAAAGGGAGCGATCCTGGCAGCTAATCTCTATGAGAGATGCGGATTTGCAGTTCTTCCAAACGGAAGTGAGTCAAGACATGATATTATCCAGTCTATCACTTTTGGAAATCCAGAAGGCGTTATAGCATTTTGTCAGGGTATCCAGGCAGCTGCACCGGTTGATTCTTATGTGACTCCAGAGCCATGGGATATGCCTGGTTATGATGCTCAGGTTATTATGGCTGCAGGCGCTTTTGTATCCGGCTCATCCATTGAACTTTCAGCTGATGGACCTATCAAACCTCCATATGCTGTATTTTTCCAGGGCGGTCTTACATGGCCACATGCCAAATTCGGTATCCTGAAGACTGTTCAGAATATGGTCAGCCGCGGATTAATTGACCTTAAAGCTATACAGTAAAAATTAAATGTGATAAAATATTTAATGATTTCCTGTCTGCCCGGAGAAGCATGAAAGGAAATTAATGAATAAAATTGAATGTGCAAAAAAGTCACTATGTGAAATGATCCGTGAAGGAGACGCTGATATTTCAGCACTTCCTTATGATCGATTTGAAAAATATGGTGAAAAGGCTTTAACAGACGCTGAACTTTTGGCAATCATCATCAGGACCGGGACTAAAGAAATGACTCCTGTAGAAATCGGTCGCAGGATATTGGATATGTCCCATGATAAAGAGCTGGGACTTGCCTGTCTGTATCATCTGACATTGAATGATCTGACTGATATAAATGGTATAGGCAAGGTAAAAGCTATCAAGTTAAAATGTATTGCAGAGATCTCAAGGCGTATGGCTCTTTCTGTACATAGTCAGAAGCTTCAGTTTGATGACTGTGACAAGATCGCCAGCTACTATATGGAACAGCTGCGGCATGAAGAGTATGAAAAAGTCTTACTTTTATCATTAAATACACATTTGGAACTTTTAGCAGAAACATTGATATCTGTAGGCACTGTAAATTGCTCACTTTTATCCCCTAGAAATGTGTTTATAGAGGCTGTTAAGAACAGAGCTGTTAAGATAGTGCTTTTACATAATCATCCAGGTGGTGATCCGACACCTAGCAGAGCTGATGTGAGAGTAACATCATCCATTCAGAAGATTGGTGATATGCTTGATATCAGATTGTTGGATCATATCATCATTGGAGACAATAATTATTATAGTTTCAGTAAGATGAAACTTATTTAGGAGGCTGCTTTGGCAAACAATGTTTTTGGTATCGACCTCGGTACAAGTAATATCAAAATTTATAACAAAGCTACAGATGAAGTTTTTGTTGAGAAAAATATGATAGCTATAGAGAATAAAAATCGTTTATTCTCATATGGTGATGCTTCTTATGAGATGTATGAGAAGACTCCGCCTGAAATCAAAATATCATATCCTTTAAATAACGGAGTTATTGCTGATATTGAGCATATGTCCATGCTTGTAAAGCTGTTCATTTCAGATCAGATGAAGGGATCACTTAAGAACGTTGATGTTTATATTGCAGTTCCTAAGGATGTTACAGAAGTAGAAAAGAGAGCCTTCAAAGATCTTATACATGATTCAGGTATCAAGGCAAAGAAGATCATGCTTGTAAACAAGCCTCTTGCAGATGGCCTTGGAATGAATGTAGATGTTATGAATTCTCAGGGTGTTCTTGTAGTTAACGTAGGTTATGATACAACTGAGATTTCCATCCTTTCTCTTAGAGGTATCGTTCTTAGTAAGCTTATCAAGGTCGGTGGACGTAAATTTGATGAATCTATCAGATCTGTGATCAGAAGAGAATTTGGTCTTATCATCGGTGAAAAGACTGCTGAAAATGTTAAGATATCTCTTAAAGAGCTTGAAAAAGAAGGCAAGAATGCAGTTGTTTATGGTAGAGATATTGTAACAGGTCTTCCTGTTGAGCGTGAGATCCCAACTGATGTTATTGATGATGCATTAGTAGAGAACTTTGATACTATCCTTGATAGCATCAGAGCTATCCTTGAGAGAACTCCACCAGAACTTGCTGCAGATATATTTAAGCATGGTTTATATTTATCAGGTGGTGCTTCACAGGTATGCCATCTTGCTCAGCGTCTTAGCAATGGAGTAGGACTTAATGTTAACCTGGCAGAAAACCCTGTGGCTTCAGTAGCACTTGGTCTTTCTAAAATTATTAAAGATGATCAGTATAAGGCACTCGCCTCTGAGGATGAGTAATATATGAATCCATTATTTAATAGAAGAGGAGAACCATTTACTCTGCCGAGTAAATATCTCCTCTTTATTTTAACAATCCTATGTACAGCATTAATAATAATAACGTTTAATACTAATCTGTTCTCTGGGCCTTTAAATGTTGTGGCTCAGTATATTGTTGTGCCTTTTCAGAAGGGTATCACTACAGTCAGCGAGGGAATAATCAGTTTTACTGATAGGCTTCAGGCTGTATCTAATCTCATGGAAGAAAATGAGAATCTCAAAGAACAGGTAGATCTTTTAACAACTCAGAATACTAATCTTGAGCAGGAAAAGTACGAACTGACTGAGCTTCAGCAGCTTTATGAGCTTGATCAGCAGTATTCAAGTTATGAAAAAATCGGAGCCAGGATCATAGCAAAGGATGCAGGCAATTGGTATCATTCTTTTGTTATTGATAAAGGAAGCGAAGATGGCATAGATGTTGATATGAACATCATTGCCGGAAGCGGACTTGTTGGCAGAGTTGTAGATGTAGGACCACACTGGTCTAAGGTACAGTCTATCATTGCAGATAATTCTGCTGTCAGTGGTACAGTTTTATCAACTCAGGACAATCTCATTGTTTCAGGTAGTTTGGAACTCTATAACGATGGCGTTATCAGTTTTTCCAAGCTTGTTGATGATGCAGATAAGGTATCTGTTGGTGACAAGATCGTTACATCAAATATCAGTGATAAATATCTTCCTGGTATTTTGATCGGTTATATTACAACATTGGAAGAGGATTCCAATAACCTTACAAAGTCCGGTACACTTACTCCTGCCGTTGATTTTGAACATATGAATGTAGTATTGGTTATTTTGGAGAAAAAGCAGTCAACTGAATGATATGAGAAGATTTGTTGTTACTTTTATTTTGATAATTGCATCATTTATACTACAGACAACTCTTTTCCGCTATTTTGATTTTGGATATATAGTTCCAAATCTCCTTATCATAATGACTTGTTCATTTGGATTTATGAGAGGAGACAAGAGCGGAATATGGGTTGGCTTTTTGTGTGGCATTTTAGTTGATATCATGTTTGGAACGTATTTGGGATTTTATGCTCTTATATACATGTATATTGGATTTATTGTAGGTCAGTTTAGCAGAGAGTTCTTTAGACAGAATATTTTATTACCTATTCTCCTTATCATATCCGGAGACTTTGTATATGGTTTTATCTGTTATGTGCTCATGTTCCTGTTCAGAGTAAGGCTCAACCTGCCTTATTACATGTTTCATGTGATCATTCCTGAGATGATATATACAACGATTGTTGCAGTATTTCTATATCCGCTGCTTATGCGCATAAATAATAAGTTAGAGGAAATAGAGCAAAGGAGTGCTAAGAAATTTGTTTGAGAAAATTCGTGATGCATTAATTAAATTTTTTACTTCCAGATTGGTCATTGTGGCGGCTGTACTGATATGTGCCGGTACTGGATTGGTTTACAGGCTCTTTAATCTCCAGATCATTAATGGTGAGACTTATCTTGATTCTTTCCAGCTGCGTATCAGAAAAGAAAAGGATATTGCCGCTGCCCGTGGAAATATTTATGACAGAAATGGTAATCTTTTGGCTTACA
This sequence comes from Butyrivibrio sp., assembly GCA_015056495.1. Classification (GTDB taxonomy): domain Bacteria; phylum Bacillota; class Clostridia; order Lachnospirales; family Lachnospiraceae; genus Butyrivibrio. Next base: position 18,455 of record SVGC01000037.1, on the reverse strand, counting down.
ATGAGCTGGCTAACTCCGTTATGATCGAAGACGTGTGGGAGACTGGTTCTGGACGTAATGCTGCTATCAATTCGACTATAAATACACTTTTGGATATTCTTGATAAAAACGGTGATTCAGCTGATAGTGATTTCAATATTGCCTTGGATAATGATGGTAATTTTGAATTTACTGTTTCAGGTAACACACTTTTGAGATTTTTGGCCGATGTATATGGACATTCATCAATAAATGACCTTTTGTATGAAGAAAAGACTAAAAACGCATCAGAAGTCATAGATGATCTGTGCAAGACCTTTGGCGTTGGTGGTTATGAGGAAGAAGATACTGAAAAAGAGAATTTTATTCCGGGTCTTGGTTACGATAATAAGCGTATCCTTGATATCATAACTGTCAGATATAATATGAACACCAATTCATATCAGAAGTACATTGATACTACTGTATCTTCTAATGTCAGCGAAAAGACTGTTGCAGATGTAATGGAAAATGCTGATATTCTTGATGGTGTATCTATTGAAGAGAGCACTGCCAGAAAATATGTAGATTCTAAATATTTTTCCCATCTTCTTGGTTATACAGGAAAAATATCAGATGATGAGCTGAGTACTCTTTCAGCATCCGGATATGATTACTCATTGAATGATGTTGTAGGTAAATCCGGCATAGAACAGGCTATGGAGAGCGTTCTTCAGGGTAAAAAAGGTTCTGAAACTCTTTATGTAGATAATACCGGTCAGCTGATCGAGACAAGTAATTATATCGATCCTATTGCCGGTAATGACGTTTATATAACTATTGATAAGGATCTTCAGATTGCATGCTATAACATTATAGAGCAGTCTCTGGCTGGTATTCTTATTTCTAAGATACAAAATATTAAATCATATTCTGCTTCTGAGAATTCTGATGCCAGTGATATTGTGATTCCAATCTATGACGTATATTATGCCTTGTTCGATAATAATGTTATTGATCTGGATCACCTTGCTGCAGAAGATGCAGGAAGTGCTGAGCAGGCTATATATTCTCAGTATCTTTCAAAAAAGGAATCTGTTTTTGCTACTTTAAAGAAAGAGCTTACTGAAGACTTTACTACATATGAGAATCTGACCAAGGAATATCAGGTATATGAAAGCTATATTGCGGCTATGCTTTATTCTGATGGAATCCTGGATTCTAATAAAGTAGATAAAGAGGATGAAACATATATTGCCTGGACAACTGATGAAGTAATATCTCTTTCTGAATATCTGCATTATGCGATAGCTTCAAACTGGGTTGATGTATCTAAGCTTAGTCTTGATAATCAATATGCTGATTCAGAAGAAATCTACGATCATGTTGTAACTTATATATTTGATGAGATAGAAGACGATTCAGATTTTCTCGTTAAATTATATAAATACATGCTTGCTTCAGATATGATAACCGGTACTCAGGTATGTAATGTTTTACTTGAGCAGGAAGTTGTTGAACTTGATGATGATGAGCTGTCATTGTGGAATGCTGCTGGTGAAACAGCATATACATTCATGATGAACAGAATATCTAATCTTGATATCACTCCAGCTCAGCTGGCACTTGATCCTTGTACAGGTTCAATGGTCATTACTGATGTCAATAGTGGTGATGTACTGGCATTGGTTTCTTATCCTGGTTATGACAACAATAAGATGGCTAACGGCGTTGATGCTACATATTATGCTGGCCTTCGTAGTGATAACTCTAATCCTTTGTATAACTATGCTACTCAGCAGAGAACTGCACCTGGTTCTACTTTCAAGATGGTTTCTGCTACTGCAGGTCTTATGGAAGGAGTCATCAATACAGATACTACAATTAATTGTGCTGGTATTTACGATAAGATTTATGGTAGTCCTAAGTGCTGGATATATCCGAGTGCCCATGGAGCACTGAACGTATCTGGCGGTATCAGAAATTCCTGTAACTATTTCTTTTACGAGGTAGGTTATAGACTGGGACTTGTTGATGATACATATGATTCTGATACTGGTCTTGAAAAACTCAAGACTTACGCTGATCTGTATGGACTTACAGAGACTTCAGGCATAGAGATTGCTGAATCTGAACCACAAGTATCTACAATGGATGCTGTGCGTTCTGCAATTGGTCAGGGTACTAACTCATATACAACAGTTGGCCTTGCCAGATATGTAACTACAGTTGCCAATAGCGGCACATGCTACAATCTGACATTAATTGATAAGACAACTGATTCAAATGGCAATATACTTGAAGAATACAGTGCTTCTGTAAGAAATACTATTGAGATGCCAAGCTCTTACTGGAATGCTATCCATACCGGCATGAGACAGGTGGTTGAAGATAAGTCTTATTATTCTGGACTTAAGGTAAATGTTGCCGGTAAGACCGGTACTGCTCAGGAGTCATCAAGCAGACCTAACCATGCGTTGTTTGTATGTTATGCTCCATACGAAAGCCCGGAAATAGCTATTGCGACCCGTATAGCTTATGGTTATACATCAAGCTATGCTGCACAGATAACTAAAGAGGCGATAGAGTATTACTTTGGATTGTCTGATGAAGATGAGATCAATGAAGGTTCTGCTCAGGAACTTCAGGGCGGCGAAGTAAATGCAGACTGATCTTTAGGGAGTATCAATGTTAAAGAAATATAAGTTAAAAAATTACGATTTTAAACTAATTATATATTGTGCACTTCTGACTATTGTCGGTATTCTGGCTATTAGCAGTGCTGATGCTTCCTATACACAAAAGCAGATGTTTGGTTTTGCTTTTGGCATAGTTTTGATGGTTTTTGTATCATTACTCGATTATTCAGTGCTTCTAAAGTTTACATGGGTATACTATGCAATAAATCTAGTTTTATTGCTCCTTGTAAAGCTTGTTGGATATGACGCCGGCGGTGCTACCCGTTGGGTAACCATTGCCGGAATTCGTTTCCAGCCATCTGAGTCATCTAAAATAATATTGATTTTATTTTTTTCACAGTTTATTATGAAATATAAGGATAAAATCAAAAAGTTGTATTTTGTCGGAATATGCATTCTATTACTGGCTCCGCCACTTGTACTGATCTTATCACAGCCGGATCTGTCTACAAGTATTATGATCTGTATTATTTTTGCAGTGATATTATTTGTAGGTGGAATAGATTGGAAACTGGTCTTTGTAGTACTTGGAGTTTCCATTCCGTCTGCGATTTTTGTAGTATATAGTGCAGTCAGACAGGATTCTTTTTTGAAAGATTATCAGCAGAGGCGTATCCTTGCATGGCTTCATCCGGAGGATTATGCCAATTCTGAAGCATATCAGACCTTGAACTCTATGATGGCTATCGGTTCCGGTCAGCTTCTTGGTAAGGGTTATAATACAAATGAGATTAGTTCTGTTTTAAATAGTGGTTTCATTTCTGAATCCCAGACAGACTTTATTTTTACTGTTGTGGGTGAAGAATTTGGATTTATAGGTGCATGTATAGTTATTGTACTGATTCTATGCATTGCTATTGAATGCCTTATCGCTGCTTCTAAAGCAAAGGATCTGGCAGGCAAGCTCATAGCAACTGGTATGGCTACTTGGATCGGATTCCAGGGCTTTTTGAATATCGGTGTTGCTACCGGTGTTCTCCCTAACACAGGTATTCCGCTTCCTTTTGTCAGCTACGGTCTTACATCATTACTATGTATTTATCTTGGAATGGGATTTGTAATGAACGTCAGGTTGCAGAGCAATAAGAATTGATTTAGGTAGGAGGACATAATGAATATAGCACTAGTTGCACATGACTCAAAAAAGAAATTGATGCAGAATTTTTGTATTGCATATAGGGGGATTTTAACTAAAAACGAATTATATGCTACTGGAACAACTGGCAGACTGATAGAAGAAGTAACAAATCTTAGTGTCCATAAATTCCTGGCAGGTCACCTTGGCGGATCTCAACAGCTAGGTGCTGCTATTGAGCATAATGAAATCGATCTTGTTATTTTTTTAAGAGATCCGTTAACTCAGAAATCTCATGAGCCTGATGTAAATAACGTTATGAGCTTATGCGACATACATAATATCCCTGTTGCAACAAATCTTGCTTCAGCTGAACTGCTTATTAAATCACTTGACAGGGGAGATCTTGAATGGCGTGAGATGTATAAATAAAAAAGTTTTTGTTTCTTTTATATGTACTATTGCCGTAAGCGTTTTATCAGCGTGTGGCAATAGTGCTTACTCTTTATCGTATTCTGTAGAAAATTATCATGGAACAAACCAGAACATATATTATGATACTTTTGCTTCTGATCTGTGTGTTGTAAATGAGGATATTTTATCTGATTCTATGACAATGTCAGAGGCTTCTTGTGGTGGACTTTTTGATCTTAACAATCGTGAGACCCTTTATGCTGTAAATGTTAATGCACAGCTTAGTCCGGCTTCACTTACCAAAGTAATGACAGCTCTTGTGGCTCTAAAATACGGATCACTTGATCAGAGACTTACTGCTTCAAGCAATGTCTATGTAACTGAATCCGGAGCGCAGAAGATTGGCCTTAAAGAGGGTGATACCATGACTCTTGATCAGGCTCTGAGGATACTGCTCATATATTCAGCCAATGATGTAGCTAATCTCATTGCTGAAAATATAGGAGGCTCCATAGAAGGCTTTGCGGATATGATGAATCAGGAAGCACAGGCTATTGGAGCTACCAAGTCTCATTTTGTGAATCCTCATGGACTTACAGCAGAGGATCACTATACAACTCCTTACGATATGTATCTGATATTTAATGCAGCCATGCAGTATGATACATTTCAGGAAATTATTGCAATGACTGAATATACCACTGTTTATTACAACGCAGATGGTGAATCTCAGGAAAAAACAGTCAAATCCACCAATTTATATTCTCAGGGCACTCAGACTGCTCCTTCTAATATTACTGTTATTGGAGGAAAAACAGGTACTACAAATGCGGCTGGTCATTGTCTTATTTTGCTTGCCAGAGACAATTCATCAAACCCGTATATTGCAGTAATAATGCGTGCTGAGAGCAGTGATGTGCTATATAATGAGATGACTAATTTGTTACAGGAAATAGTCAACTAGGGTTGTCTTTTATATTCAATTAAACTATAATTAATGTATCAAAAAACAAAATACTTTTACCTAAGGAGGGTATGCGATGGTTCAATTAATTGTTGGGAAAAAAGGTAAGGGTAAGACAAAATGCCTTTTGGACAAGGTTAACTCAGAAATCCAAAACGTTCTTGGTAATGTAGTTTATCTCGATAAAACTGCAAAACACATGTATGAGCTTAATAATAAGATTAGACTCATCGTTGTTCCTGATTTCAATGTTTCTAATTCAGATGAATTTATCGGTTTCATTAGTGGTATTATTTCTCAAGACCACGATCTACAACAGATGTATCTTGATAGTTTCCTAAAAATCGCATGCCTGGAGGATTCAGATATTACAGGTACTCTTGACAAGCTTGATAAGTTAAGTGATAAATTCAATATTGATTTCGTACTTAGCGTTTCTATGGATGAATCTGAATTGCCTGAGAATGTTAAATCTAAGGTAATAGTTTCACTTTGATAAAATTTTTAAGCCGCGAGTATTCGCGGCTTTTTAAAAACAACTACTATTGAGTAGGAAGTAGGACTTCCTACTCAATTTTATGAGAGGATAATTAATGGCACAAAGACGCAATGGCAAAATAACTAAATATCCCAGAAGCTTAAATATTAATATTGGCATTGTTCTTTTTGCTCTTATTTTTGTTTACATTGTCATCTGTATTTTTCAGTACTTTAATACCAAGCATATTGTAGGTTATGAGGTAAAAGAAGGATCTCTTTCTTCAGATAACATATATACTGCACTGGCTCTTAGAACTGAGGAACTTGTAGAAGCAACTGACGCAGGCTACGTTAATTATTTTGCCACTGAGGGTGTAAGAGTGGGCGTTGGCAATCTTGTATATACTATTGATGAGTCTGGACAGCTTCTTGAGTATCTAAAGTCTCAGGGAACAGATGATTTCAAATTGTCCAATGAAGATCTTAGCGAGCTTCGTACTCAGATAGTAAACTATGCTTCCGGCTTTAATGAGAATCAGTTCTATACAGTATATGATTTTAAGACCAGTCTTGATGGCACTGTACAGAAGCTCTCTAATGCAAGTATTTTACAGAATATACAGTCACTGAATTCGGGAAGTGCTACACTGCAGTCTATAAATTATTATTATTCCCCGCTTTCAGGAATAGTTGTTTATTCTACTGATGGTTTTGAAGATGTTACTTTAAATACAGTTACCATGGATATGTTTGATCAGTCGACTTATTCTAAAACTCAGCTGATAAATAATGAGATAGTTAAGTCTGGTGATGTAGTATACAAAGTGTGTACAGATGAAAACTGGTCAATTGTCATTCCTGAATCTGATCCTGAAAAAGTTCAGGAACTGCTTGACCTTGAATATGTAAAAGTCAGGTTCCTTAAGAATCAGTATGAGTCCTGGGGTCAGGTGTCCAGTTATACCAATGCAGATGGCGATACTTTTGTGCAGCTGTCTTTTACCAATTCCATGCTGACTTTTTGTAAAGACAGATTTTTAAGTGTTGAGCTGATCACTGAAGAACAGAGTGGATTGAAGATTCCAAATTCTTCAATTTCTGAACAGAGCTTTTTCATTGTTCCAAAGGAATATGTTACTAAGGGAACAGATGGAAGTGACGGTGTTTTAAGAGTAACTTACGACGATAACGGTCAGGAGACCAGTGAATTTGTTGCTACCACCATTTATAACGAACAGGATGAGAATTATTACCTTGATGATAGTACTCTCCGAGCGGGAGATATTCTGATCAAACTTGATTCTACAGATAGATTTACAGTTAGTGCCAAGGATACTCTTGTTGGCGTTTACAATATCAATAAAGGATATCCTGATTTTAAACAGATCATTATCTTGTACCAGAATAGTGAGTATTCTATTGTAAAATCAAATACAACATATGGACTTAATGTTTATGACTATATAGTACTTGATGCATCTACTATTGATGGAACTGATAGTGAGGCATCTGTTGCGGGTGATGAATCCTCTAATGGTTGATTTTAGATATTTTTACAAGCTAACAGCCTTTGAACTATATTCTAATTTTATTGACAAAGGGCGTAAAAACAAGGATAATATAGTTTGATAGTAATCTATGGGGATTATGAATTCGTTTTTGTATGTATAAAAAGTTTTGTAAGGAGTGTATGGAAAAATGAGTATGATGGATAAATTTCTTACTGCTATGAAGTTAAACGGCGAGGAAGATGACGGTTACTATGATGCTGATGATGACGGTTATTATGACAGCAGCAATATAACTTCTATTTCTAAAGCTTCAGCTCCTATTGGTAAGGATGATCCTTCAATAGAAGTTTCAGAAGATAAGCTCAAGAGAACAACTCCAAAGGTAATGCCTAATAAGTCTAAAAAGACTGTTATGGGCACTGGCATGGAAGTATGCGTTATAAAGCCTACATCTGTTGAGGATGCAAGAGAGATTACAGAGACTTTACTTGCAAACCGTACAGTAGTACTTAATCTGGAAGGACTTGATGTAGATATTGCCCAGAGGATCATTGATTTCACATCCGGATCATGTTTTGCAATCTCTGGTAATCTGCAGAAGATTTCAAGATATATTTTTATCATTACACCTGCAAGTGTTGATATATCAGGTGATTTCCAGGATATTCTCAATGGTACTTTTGATGAAGTATCACCACATGATAGTTTACTTAGATAATTTTTAAAAGAATATTCAGGCAGAAGCATTTCTTTTGCTTCTGCCTTTTTATGCATAGAGTCTTATTTTCTTTGCATATTCGGGTTCAAAATTAATGCTGAAAGGATATTACTTAAATGAGCGACGTATTAAATGTTTGTTATAACAACAAACCTTGCTATGATATTATTTTTGATTCCAGTTTTGATGGATTAGCATCAAAGATTGAAGAACTTGGCTTTAAAAACAGAAAAATAGCCATAATTACAGACTCAAAGGTACAGCCTCTGTATGGTGATGCTATTAAAGAACAGCTTTCTACAGTTTCAAACAATGTTTTTATTTATGCAATTCCTGCAGGAGAAGAAAATAAGAATCTTAAAGAGATCGAAAAGATCTATGAATATCTGATTCAGAATCATTTCGATCGTCATGATCTGTTGATTGCTCTTGGCGGCGGCGTTGTTGGTGATATGACTGGTTTTGCAGCTGCTACATATTTAAGAGGGATTGCTTTTGTTCAGATCCCTACTACTTTGCTGGCTCAGTGCGACAGTAGTATTGGTGGTAAGACAGGTGTTGACTTCAATGCATACAAGAATATGGTTGGTGCTTTTTACATGCCAAAGCTTGTTTATATGAATGTCAATGTACTTAAGACATTAGATGGAAGACAGTTTGCATCTGGTTTTGCTGAAGTTATGAAGTATGGTCTTATCAAGGATCTGGATTTTTATCTCTGGCTTCTGGATAACATGGTAGAGATCAGCGATAGAGATATTGATGTTCTTATTGAGATGATCCATAGAAGCTGTGAAGTTAAAAAAGCTGTTGTTGAAAAGGATCCTACTGAAAAAGGTGATCGAGCTCTTCTTAATTTTGGACACACAATTGGTCATGCCATTGAGAAATATAAGAACTTCGAACTCCTTCATGGAGAATGTGTTGCTCTTGGTTCTGTTGCAGCAGCATATATATCATGGAAAAAAGAGTATATCTCAATGGAAGATTATTATGAAGTAAGAGATATGTTTGTTCCATTTGGCCTTCCTATATCTGTTGAAGATATTGATATCGAAGAGATCATAAAGCTTATGAAATCAGACAAGAAAGCTGATTCTAATAAGATAAGATTTATTCTTCTAAAGAAAATCGGAAAAGCCTTTATAACTACTGATGTTACAGATGATGATGTCAGAGGTGCTTTAAAAGAGATCCTTTATGAAGAGACTAATGATTGATGAAATATAAAAGTGAGATTTTGTTATGAAGATAAAATTATCGAAAAAGAAAAAGATTGTACTTATAGCTGATCTGCTGATAATATGTGCTCTGATCTTTTTAGATCAGTTTACCAAGTATCTGGCAGTGAAGTATTTAAAAGATCAGGCAGCATTTAAGATCATTCCTAAAGTTCTTGAGTTGAACTTCCTTAAAAACAGCGGAGCTGCATTTGGAATGCTCCAGAATCAGAAGGTCTTTTTTATCCTTATAGCTGCATTTATTTTGATCGTAATAGCTTATGTATTGTTCAGACTTCCTGATGATAAGAAATATAATTATATCAATGCACTCCTTGTTCTTATTGCCAGTGGTGCTGCTGGTAATATGATCGACAGGATCAAGCAGGATTATGTTGTTGATTTCATCTCTTTTGTTATCATCAACTTCCCGATATTTAATGTGGCTGATATTTATGTAACTGTTGCAACTTTTGTATTTATTATTTTGTTCTTATTCTATTACAAAGAAAAAGATTTCGATTTCCTAAGTATCAAGCAACAGACAAAGTACAGGGAGATTAAATGATAGAGCATTTTCATTATATTGTAACTGATGAATATGACGGTATGAGAATCGATAAACTTATTAGTGAGCTTATCGATTCTTTTTCACGTTCATATATACAAAAAATTATTAAAGATGGTCAGGTGACTATAAATAATAAGGTGGCTAAGGCATCTACTGGTGTCAGTGAGGGCGATGAAATTGATATGGATGTTCCACCTTCAATGGTACCTGAGATTGAGCCGCAGGACATTCCTCTGGACATCATTTATGAAGATTCAGATGTTCTTGTAGTCAATAAACCTAAAAATATGGTTGTGCATCCTGCTGCCGGCCACTATTCTGATACCTTGGTAAATGCTGTAATGTATCACTGCAAGGATAATCTGTCAGGAATAAATGGAGTAATGAGACCTGGTATCGTTCATAGGATTGATAAGGATACCACCGGTTCCATTATCATCTGTAAAAATGATGTTTCTCATCAGTCAATTGCAGCGCAGCTTAAAGAGCATAGTATAAAACGTGTTTACCATGCTATCTGCTACGGCGTTATACAGGAGGATGAGATAACTATTGATAAGCCAATAGGTAGAAGCACTACAGACCGTAAAAAGATGGCTGTAAATCCTCAAAATGGCAAAAATGCTGTTACTCATATTAAAGTCATAAAAAGATTTGAAGAAGATAAATTTACTTATGTTGAGTGCCGCCTGGAGACAGGTAGAACTCATCAGATCAGGGTTCATATGTCAAGTATCGGACATCCGCTTTTAGGTGATGATACATATGCATCCGGTAGAAGTAGTAAATTCAAATTAGAGGGACAGTGCCTACATGCCAAAACTCTTGGCTTTGTTCATCCTGTTTCTGGAGAATACATTGAGACAGATGCTCCTTTACCAGATTATTTTGTTCATTTGCTGGAAATATTGCACTAAAAAAGGTATAATTATTGTAATAAATAGGTCGATTTTATAAATTGTCTGAATATTTATGCTGGAGGTGTGCGTATGAATACTGTAATTACAATTGGTCGTCAGTTTGGTTCTGGCGGACGTGAGATCGGAGAAAAGGTAGCAGAGCACTACGGTATTAAGTGTTATGATAAAGAATTGTTGTCAAAGGCTGCACAGGAAAGTGGATTTGCTCCTGAAATGATCCAGAATCATGATGAGAGACCTACTAATTCTTTCTTGTACAATTTGGTCATAGATACTTATTCTTTTGGCTATAATTCATCCAGTTTTGTTGATATGCCAATCAGTCACAAGGTATTTCTTGCTCAGTTTGATACCATCAAAAAGATTGCTGATGAAGGACCTTGCGTAATAATCGGTCGTTGTGCTGATTATGCTCTTGCAGATAGAAAAAATGTCCTGAATCTCTTTATCTGTGGTGATGAATCTTGCAAGATCAAGAGGATCATGAGTCGTTTTGATGATGTTGATTCTGAAGAAAAAGCCAGAGAGATGATGATCAAGAAGGATAAGCAGAGACAGAGCTATTACAATTATTATTCTTCAAAGAAATGGGGAAGAGCTGATAGCTATGATCTGACGATCAATTCTTCAAGACTTGGCATTGATGGTACATGTAATCTTATTTATCAATTCGTAGACGATTTTGAAAATAACAAATAAATGATAAAATCCGCTGATATTGTGTATCAGCGGATTTTTTGATTAACTGGCGAGTCACTGGGGACGTATCAAAATGACTCATTGTGCAAAATGAGTCATTTTGATACGTCCCCAGTGACTCATTTTGAATATGGATTGAATTTTGCGGCCTGTTTTCTGTGTTCTTCTTCAATTGCAGCATAGTGTTTGGCAGTAGTATTGATATCTTTATGTCCAAGGACATCTGCCACAAGTCTGATATCGCCACTTTGCTGATAGAGAGCTGTTCCATAGGTGCTTCTCATTTTATGAGGTGTAAGATGTTTTTCAGGAACAGCTTCTTTAGTATACTTTTTAACCATCAGCTGAACGCTTCTAACTGTCATACGTTTTTTCTGCATGGATAAAAACAAAGCTTTTTCATCTTCAGATGCGCAATAGACAGGCCTTTCTATCTCTATATATTCCATGAGAGCTGCGCTTACTTCATCATTAAAATAAAGGGTTGCGGTTCCGCCACCTTTTCGTACTACAACAAATGAGCTCTCTTCAAAATTGATATCATCAATATCAAGGCCTACAAGCTCAGATACACGGATTCCGGTATTTAATAATAAAATGAAAATTGCTGTATCACGAAGCTGAGTCTTTTCACAGAACATACGCTGCCTCTCATTGGAGAGTGAACTGTTTTCTGAGATATCGATCAATCTATGAACTTCATCAGCATTCATTCTTACGATAACATGATCTTTTTCCCTTTTTTGCTTGGCAGCGCCTACGGTAGGATTGTTTTTCATATATCCGTGAACACATTGATATTCAAAAAATCCTCTGAGAGCAGCCATACGTCTGGCAATCCCTTTAGATTCATTGGAATGCTTGTTTTCTCCATCATTAAAAGCAAGGTACTTTTGAAAATCATTGATATCCTGGAAGTTCAGCTCTTCCAATAATTCCAATGGAACATTTCTGATAGGAGTATTTTTGAGCATTGGATTAGATTCAATTAAATATTCAAAAAAAGTATGAAGATCATAAGCATATGAAACAGCAGTATTTATCTGTGAATTTAATTCTTTTTCATCAAGATAGGGCAAGACGTATGTGGGAAGTACTTTTTCCATATTATGAAGCTTATTAAGCTTGTCTTGTCGTAGTTTTATCTGGTATTCAGAATTTTTAGCCATTAGAACCCCCGAATATTCTTACAATATAAGCATATTATAACACAGCTGTAAGGAGGAGTAGTTTTAGAGAATAGATTTTTTTATAACTATTCACTTATTTACTGCTCGTGCCAGAATGAAATTTATATTAAGAACTATATTTGAATTATAAATTTTAAATAAAAAACAGGATTTATTAATATCAATAAACTATAATATTAATACACGCAATACCAATTATATTTTGCAATGTTTTATATCGTCAGATGTTGAAATAGAAGGAGGCTTATATGGTAATTACTATGGCTTGCGATCATGCAGGTTTTCAGATGAAGGAAGAAATTAAGGAATATCTTATCTCACTTGGTCATGAAGTAAAAGATTTTGGAACCTTTGATGAAGAATCATGCGATCTTTCTGATTTTGTATATCCTGCAGCCATGGAAGTGGCAAGAGGCAAGGCAGATAGAGGTATCTTTTGTGACGGAGTCGGATATGGCAGTGCCCTTATAGCTAATAAGTTAAATGGCTGCTATGCTGCAGTGTGCCAGGATCCGGTGTGCGCTGCACTTGCAAGACAGCATACAGATTCTAATATATTGTGCCTTGGAGCCAAGATCATTGGCGGACTTATGGCAATGGAGACTGTAAAGACTTGGCTAAATACTGAACCTCTTACAGAAGAGAAGTACAGAAGAAGAGTGAAGAAGGTCTGTGAGATCAATGATAAGCATTGTTTCCCTGTTAAGTGATAAATCGTAAAATATAAAAAATGAGTTACCGGGTGCGCTCCGCTATGGATGCGCACTCGCGCGATAGGAATATGTTGCATAAATGCAACCGCGCTCGGCGCGAGAATGTCGCAAGCGACATTCTTTTTTTTATTAATATTAGTTGACAACTCAACTAATATTTTTTATTATAATCAGTGGAAAAGAGGAGAACGAGAATATGTCAGACAATATGAAAAATGCTAATCCACTAGGAACAAGACCTGTGGGTAGCTTACTTAGATCATTTGCAATACCAAGTATAGTATCAATGCTTGTAGGATCACTTTATAATATAGTGGATCAGTTTTTTATTGGTCAGAAGGTTGGAGAGCTGGGAAATGCAGCTACGAATATTGCATTTCCTTTTTCAATTGCTTGTATAGCTACAGCACTTTTATTTGGAATAGGCGGAGCTTCTGCCTTTAACTTGTCCATGGGACGAGGCGAAAAAGAAAAAGCTAAATATTTTATGGGTAACGCAGCTATGATGTCTTTTTTATGTGGACTTGTATTGCTGGTTATCGCAGAGCTATTTCTTAATCAATTGCTTTTGTTCTTTGGAACAACTTCAGATATATTGCCATATGCACGTGAGTATTCAAGGATAACTGCTTTAGGTTTCCCGATGCTTATTTTTACTTCTACTGGTGGTCATCTTATCAGAGCTGATGGAAGACCTCGTATCAGTATGATATGTAACCTCTCAGGTGCAATCATTAATACTATTCTGGATGCGCTTTTTGTTTTTGCATTTGGATGGGGCATGACTGGAGCTGCAATAGCTACAGTTATTGGTCAGTACGTATCAGGTGCGCTTGCTATGTGGTTTATGGCTCATGGCAAAACTGCGCAGCTTGAGAAAAAACATCTTAAGATCAAAAAAGAATATATCTTACCTTCAATATCACTTGGCTTTGCTCCAACAAGTAACCAGCTGGCCATGATGATCGTTCAGATAGTGCTGAATAATTCATTAAAACATTATGGAGCTTTATCTGTTTATGGTGCAGCAACACCTATAGCTGTAGTTGGTATAGCAAGCAAAGTAAATCAGCTGTTTATGTCCTTTATAATAGGCATGTCACAAGGGCTTCAGCCAATATCAAGTTTTAATTATGGTGCTAAGAAGTATTCAAGAGTAAGACAGGCATATATTATGACTGTTTCTATTGGATTTATCATGGCTAGTTGTGCCTGGATAGTATTTTTCTTTTTCCCGGATCAGATCATTTCTATTTTTGGAAAAGAGGAAAATGAGTACTATTATCTGTTTGCAATCAGATACTTTAAGATTTATCTGTTCTTTACTATGGTCAATTTTGTGCAGCCGATCACATCCAACTTTTTTACATCAATTGGAAAAGCCAAAATTGGAAGCTTTTTGTCCATGACCAGACAGATTGTATTCTTGCTTCCTTTGATAATTCTGCTTCCGCTGTTTTGGGGAATAGATGGAATAATGTATGCAGGTCCAATAGCTGATTTTTCAGCATTTTTGATTGCAGCACTTTTGGTGATAAGAGAGTTTAAATGTATGTCAAAATTAAAAGAGGCATGATATGGATGATATTAATGTACAAAGATTAGTATCAATGATTAACAAAAAGTATAGATAACAAAAAATGGAGCCTGAGTATTATATACTGATTGCTCAGGCTCCAATATTTTTTAAAATTATTCAGTCTGCCATATTGCAGAATTCTTCTTGATAAGTGAAAAATACATTACTTAGATAAAGCAGAACAGTTTATTTTTCATGTACTCTCAGATATTCGATATCAAAAGGTCCCATTCTGTGGCAGGCCACAAGATCTAAATCTTCCGCATCATCGTATAAATCGCTGCTGACAAGGCTTTCATAAGTAGTTCCATCCTGCAGCTCTACTGTAACATAATAATTGTCTCCGCCTTTTGTAGAATGGCTTACTGATTTAGATACAAAAGTGCATTCTTCATGAACAGCAGAAGAGCTAAAATAGTAGCAAACTGAACTCACCGTAAAATACACAAAAAATACAATGATCATTCCATAATATAATAACTGAATACCTTTATCAGGTCCCTGTATTCGAAAGAAACCAATGATCATCATTATTGCAAATGCAATACCGCATAAGTAAAGAATAGTCTTAATTCCTTTGTAGGGCTGTACGATTGAAAATATCATAATCATATCAAAAAATACGATAATACATTGAATCCAAGATATCCAATCAGTGTAGAATTGCATATGAGTCTGTTTCCAGGCTTCGCCTACGTTTTTTTTACGTTTGCCTATTCTTTTCTCATTTTCATCCCATATAGTAATATCAGAAAATATCAGGCCATATATGTATCTTACCCAAGGCAGTATGCATAGCAGTAAAAGAGTATCCTTTGATGATGTGAATATATCAAACATATAAAGCAATATTATTGCTGCTTGAGCGAGAATCGATGCAATAGATAGGATTTTACCTACTTTAACTATTTTCTTTCTTGTTTCCAGTTCTTCTTTTGTAATCATTGTGGTAATGACAAACTCCTTTTATTTTTCACAAAAAGAGTATACTACCAAATATTATCTGTACAAACAACTTTCCAAATTGATTAAGTATTGATATTTATGAGATTGAAGCGTGCCAGTGGCTGTAAATATGTAAATCAAAGGTTTTGCAAGTGATGAATTTGGCTTATCATATAGATGAAAAATATATTATGAGGTAAAATTTTCTATGCACGGTAATCGTTATGAGAAAAGGCTTTTAAAAGCACTGTTGTTGTTCTTTATACTATTTTTCCTGTTCATCTTTTCTGAATTTTACATAGGACATCTGAATAAGCGCTATAGTAATGAATTTCGTGGTGGTTATAAAGTTATAGATACAGAAGGAAAAAATGTAATAGATGCATCATTCTTTCATATTAAAGATTTTAATTCCAATGGCGTAGCTTTTTACATACATAAATGGACTATTGCAGGCCTGACTGATGAAATGGGTTTTATTGACGGAGAAGGAAATAGTGTATATAAAGAGGCTACAAAAACAATCAAAGACCTGAAAATAGATTCTGCAAAAATCATTCCATACCTGGGTGATGAAGTACTTATAGCAGATGATGGAACTAACGTTGATATTATTGATTTGGATACAGGTGATTTCTATATTGTTGAGAATGCCACAATGTGCTTTGATGACTATAGTTTTGAAAATGGGCTTTTTGCTTTGATAGATAAAGAAACTGACAAAGTCGGCTATGTAAATAAATATGGCGAATGGGTGATAAAACCTGAATTTGGAGACTTAAGTCGTCAGTTCCATAGGGACTTGCCTGCGTTGTAGATAATGAATCAAATAGATATGGATTTATTGACACAGATGGTAATGTGGTAATTGATTTTCAGTATAAAGAGGCTGGAAGTTTTCATGAAGGTCTGGCTTATGCAAAGGATGAAGAGACTAAATTATACGGCTATATTGATACGAATGGTAATCTCGTAATTCCATATAAGTTCAACTATGGAGAGGATTTTTCTGAGGACGGAATAGCTCTTGTTTATACTGATGTAGGTGGCGGTTACATTGATACAGAGGAAAAATGGATATTAAATCCGCAAGATATTTTGGGAGATTTTAAAGGCTATAATAATGGATATGCCGCTATTAGGTTGCCTTATGGAGAGTACATTCATTACGATATCTCAGATAATGTTCAATGGAAAATAGATTATAATAAAAAGGCCGAATTTAAACATAATATCTTTTGCCTGTATGAGAATAATTCCATCAGATATAGGGTTGCTATGGTAGTAGGAGCGGTCCTGATCATTTATATAATATTTCTTATGTTCATGTGCATGAAAGAGGATATGAAGCAAAGCGAAAAATATGAAGCATAAATAAATGGCATGTAGAGAAAGGCTTGTGTAAGGAATCATGAAGAAAAAAATAATAATAGCATCAATTTTAGTGATATTATTTGCGATTATATCTGTATTCCTTTTATATATTGGAATCATCCATATAAACAATCCGTCTAAGAAGAGGTATCCGATCAGAGGAGTTGATGTATCGCATTATCAAGGTGAGATAGACTGGGATGTATTGTCCAAAGAAGATATTAGTTTTGCATATATAAAGGCTACAGAAGGCTCTTCCTCAAAGGATGAGAGATTTGACTATAACTGGAAAAATGCACAGAGAACAGGTTTGAGAATTGGTGCTTATCATTTTTTCAGTCTTGATTCATCTGGAACCGGGCAGGCTGAGAATTTTTGCAGTACTGTTGATGCCGTTGATAATATGCTGCCACCAGTGGTGGATGTTGAACCATATGGCAATTACAGCAATCCGGAGCAGTTGGATAAGGAAAAAATGCTTGCCGAATTGGGCGATTTCATGAACAGTGTTGAAGCTTATTATGGCAAGCGGCCTGTAATATATACTACTGAAGATTGGCTACCGGTAATTCAGGAAGAATTTGATGATTATGATATATGGATCAGAAATGTCTATGGTAAATCTGATTCATCAATAAAATGGACGTTTTGGCAGTTTTCTAATAGACATGTTTTGGCAGGATATTCTGGCACTGAGAGATATATTGATATGAATGTATTTTATGGAGATGAAGAGACATTTTTAAATTTATGACTATGACGGCCATGGCCGTTTTGCTTTTCTTACTCAGTACAAGGACGGCAACAGGATTGACCTGACATTCATTGATGTTTCTGATATTCATGAGCAGATTTCTTTCGATGAACCCAGGACAGTCATTATCAACAAGGATAACTTCTCAGAGTTAAAAGAGATTACATCTGACGAGGCTTTTCTGATCAAGAAGCCAAGCGAGTTTGAGTTTTTTAATACAGTAAATGAGTTCCGCTGGATCAGTAACTATGCCACAAAGGGGCTTTGCAGGCATCAGTTTTACTATGCAAGATTTTCTATGGAAATTCTTATGATGAATATGTTCATGAAGATGATGAACTGGAAAATTGGCATAGATAATGACTTCAAGGTCACAACAGGTGTGTTTTCCAAATATTTGAACAAATACTTGTCAGAGGATGAGATGAGGCGCTTTGAAAGTATTTTTGCACAAGGTGATTTCGAAGATATGTGGGACAAGCTCTTTCTTATGTACGACTACTTTGAAAATTGCGGCGGCGCATTCTCGTGACTTTAGTCGTGAGTTAGCCGCCGCACCTTTTATTTAATCAGAGCATATGGTATAATGTATTTATGGACAAAATAATATATACTACTAATATATCTAATCTTACATATGGTAGAGGATATGTTTATTCTTTGCAGTATCA
>SVGC01000003.1 GCA_015056495.1 Butyrivibrio sp. | reverse complement strand
ATAAACTCCGTTCGACTTGCATGTGTTAGGCACGCCGCCAGCGTTCATCCTGAGCCAGGATCGAACTCTCAAGTTAATAGTTCAATCTCGGCACAAGACTATTTGCTAGTCCTGTCCGTTATTACTTTTGGTTTGTTTATACTTATGACTCCCGGCTGGTTGTCATAAGTTGTTCTGAATAAATTCAATGAATTTTTCAGGGTTGCATTACTGTTTATTTGTCAAAGTGCTTTGTTCTTGCCGCATCTCTCGCAGCAACTCTGTTAGGATATCACTTCGTTTGTTTGCTGTCAAGAACTTTTCGAAAACTTTTTTGAAAAAGTTTTTTCAAACTTATTCATTTTTCCTTTTGCAGTGATTTGTGTTCCTCACCGCAGCGGGTAATACAGAGTATAGCACTAGATTTTAATTAATGCAACAAGTTTTATTAATTTTTTACACAATTTTTTTAAGCCAAATTAGAACTGGTATAAATACAACAATATGGTCCTGCTGATCCCAGAAATTCCACAACTACCATATATACAACATCTAGAGCTTTTTTATTTTTGAGGACCATATATGGCTTTTTATAATTTTTTGATTAATTATTTATGTTAATTTCATAAAGTTGTAATGTATTTTCTGACAATTGTGTACAATTCCGTTATTGTTGATATTATTAATCCAATTATTTCAACTCCAAATATCTTTTGAACTATAAGGATCAATATATATGCTTCAACAAAACCAAGTAATCCACCTGCCAGTTTATCCACCTGTCCTATCAATGGAATATATTTAACCGGTTTAAGAGCCTTACCTATTGTATGTCCAAGCTTATAAACGATCACAGCTATTACAAAATAAACTATTTTACCTGCTATACTGCTAAATGAGTGATTTGTAATGTCATGTGAAATGTTCATAGCTATGTATAGAGCTGTAAGAGCTGCAATTAGTGCTATTATACCTGCAGCTTCTTCCATTATTCCATTTTGGTATCCGTAAGATACTCTCCATATAATTATTATTAATGCCGCAGTTATCATGATCAACTGCGGCACATTTAAGGTTGCTATCATATAGTGTTTACCTGTTCATTCTCTTTATTACTATTAGATATCATTATTGTTTCAGGCATCGAATATATAAAGGTAATTCTTTTTATCATTTGAGATCCATTGTGTAAATGGCGTTCTCTGTTACAAGCAGGAATCTACTTCTAATAGAAGTAGGTATGACAGATTTAACTGTCTGGTCAAAGCTTCCTTCGTATTTTATCGCTCCTTCGTTACTATATATGATCATATCTGAGTCAGAATAAACTATGATCTGTCCATTTGAAAAGAATATGTTACTATATTCAATGTCAAAATATTCCTCTGATACTTTTGATCCGGAATCGTTATATACTTCCAGTCTATATTCTCCTTCTTCGGTTCCATTAAAGAACACTAATCCAATATAGTCCTGACTATAGTATATCGATCTGATCTCATCTGTACCTGTAAGATGCTCTACTCCGCTAACAGGAACTTCGCTCCCATTATAAAACATGATCCTGTCATCTGATACGGCAAATGCTGTCTTATTATTAAGGAAATGTACAAAAGGAACTACTACACTTGGATAGATATATCCACTTGCATAGTTGTCTATTGCATTCTGACCAACTGATCCAAAATTATAAAAAGCGATGCTGGTCTTTAATTCTCCATCCTCAGGATATAGATACGACACACATACCAACTCTCCGCTTGGAGAAATAGCCACGTCTATAGGATATCCACTATCAGCCATAGTTGTTTTAAAATTGGCTAGTTCATTTCCCTGAGAATCGTAGAGATATATCAAGGTTACATCTGTGTCATCCAAAATTGCTGCTACTACGCCCTGCGAAGCTACACAAAAATCACGGATAGGAAGATTGGTATCTATTACGCCCAGTTCTCCATTTGAATCAGCAACATAGATATAATGTCCGTTATAGTCACCTATGGCTACAACATCCTGGCAGGATCTGCTGATAGGGTTCTGCATCTGATAAGTCAGGTTCCACAGAGATGTTCCCTGAGCATTTAATAGTGAGACACCATCCTTACTATACATCAGGATCTGTCCATTGAGATTTAGCATCGTTGAATTAGTTGCGTCTGTAATTTGGGCATTTTGTGTTACAGTAGCAGTACTATAGTACTTGTCTCTCCAATTTACATATATAATAGCAACAGCCACAATGGCTATTGCAACTATTGCGACTGTTCTAAAAAATACCAGCATCCTGTGATTTCTTATCTTTTCCTGATAAGATGGTTCACTTATCTGATCTTCAATATTATTTTTTTTATTTGCGTATAAGCTGAAATCCCTGACTTCTGCCATCTGTTTCCCCGTCTCTTACTATTTATCAAGAAAACTGATAAACAGTAATAGAATCATACTCTCTGTTTGGTCCAAATACTGAATCCGGGAATTCAGGTTCATTTATAGAGTTAGGATAAAACTGTGTTTCCAAGCAGAATCCGCTTCTCTTCTTATAAACAACATTCTCTTTTCCAGGAACATCATTTATAAAGTTACCTGAATAAAACTGGAATCCAGGAAGTGTAGTAGAGCAATGCAATGTTATACCGGTTACAGGGCTTGTAACATCGCAAAAGCTTCTTCTTGTTCCATCAGCATTGTCAATGCAGAAATTGTGATCATAACCACCTACAAGTTCCAGCTGCTCAAAATCAGCATCGATATCTTTACCAATAGGCTTAGCCTGTGTGAAATCCAGCGGTGTTCCAGCCACGTCAGCTATTTCTCCTGTAGGTATCGCACCTTTTACTACTGGTGTATATTTTGATGCATTCATCTGCATAACATGGTCACCAATAAGCTGAGCTTTATGTCCACTCAGATTAAAATATACGTGATTAGTTGGATTGATCAAAGTATTGGCATCACTGGTTGCATGATAGTGCAGACTTAGTGCATTGTCATCGCCAAGTGTATATGTGAGTGAGAATTCTTTATTTCCAGGAAAGCCAATATCTCCGTCTTCCATTTTAATAGAAAAAGTAACGCTATTTTCTTCCTCAACAGTGTCCCACACTCTTTTATGAAGTCCTTCGTTAGCATCTGAATGAAGATTGTTGGCACCATCATTGATAGCTAAAATGTATTCCTGGCCATCAATTGTAAACTTGGCATCTTTAACCCTGTTAGCACTTGGTCCAACAGTAGAGCCAAAGAATACATCATTAGTAAAATACTGTGAAAGGTCATCATAACCCAATGCTACATCTATCTTTTCTCCATCTTTGGTTGGAACAAAGATATTCTTAATAGTTGCACCAAAGTTCATTACTACAACTTCCATGCCATTTGTATTGGTTATATGATAGCCATATACAGGTGCTCCGTTATTTGCTTCTCCTAAAAACTCCCTTTTTACTCCCATTTTGTCCTCCACTATACATCTTCAAGTAATTATAATTCTGTACGTCCTTCTAGTGCTCTAAGTAGTGTGACCTCATCAATATATTCGAGATCTCCTCCAACAGGAACTCCGCTTGCAATACGTGTAACCTTTATTCCTGTAGGTTTGATCAGTTTGCTGATATACATTGCTGTAGTCTCACCTTCGAGGCTGGAATTGGTTGCTACTATTACTTCTGAAATATCTTCTGTCTGTAATCTCTGCATTAACTCAGTAAGTTTAATATCTCCCGGGCCAACTCCAAGCATTGGAGATATAGCTCCATGAAGTACATGATAAACACCTTCGTATTTACCGGTTTTCTCATATGCCGCCAGATCTCTGGTGTTTTCAACCACCATTATTGTATGATGGTCTCTTTTTTCATTACTACATATAGGACATACTTCATCATCTGTTAATGTGCAACAGATCTTACAGTAGTGTACGTTTTCTCTTGCTTCAGAAATGGTTCTGGTCAGTCTCTCAACTCTGTCTTTTGGCATGTTGATTATATGAAAAGCAAGTCTTTGAGCTGATTTACCTCCGATACCCGGAAGAGACGCCAGTTCCTCTACAAGTTTATTAATATGTCCGCTATAGAGATCCATTAAAATGGTAATCCTCCAAGACCGCCTGTCATCTTGCCAAGCATGTCGCTGCTAGCAGCGTCAGCCTGTGACATAGCTTCATTAACTGCTGCCACGATCAGATCCTGTAACATTTCTACATCATCAGGGTCTACAGCTTCTGGAGAAATAACTACGCTCTTAAGTGTCTTATTTCCCATTACAGTTGCTTCAACTGCACCGCCACCAGCTTTAGCTGTGAATTCCTTTGTTTCTAATTCTTTCTGGCTTTCCTCCATCTGACGCTGCATACGCTGTGCCTGCTTCATCAGATTATTCATATTACCAGGCATTCCTCCGCCTGGAAATCCTCCACGTTTTGCCATTTTAGTTCTCCTTTTCTATCTATTCATTTTGAATGTCATCATCATCTTTTTCTTCGAATGCATTTTCATCATCCATTGCATCTTCCTGCATAGCACCACTTAGAGCAAGCGCTTCAGGCGGGATAATATCTTCCTCTTCATCAATATCCAGATTTATTGCATCAAAGCCTTCTGCAAGACCATCTGTACTTATCGGCTGTACTGTATCAGCTTCTGCAAAAGTATCTTTTGATATATCTTCAGGCGCATCAGCACTTACAGATGCTTCTTCTATATCCGTTGCCGTTTCCTGAGTTGTAGGAATCGATACTTCTTCCTCAGTAATTATATCAAAGTTTATTGATGCCAAGTCGATATAATTTTCTTCAAAGCGTTTTTCACTTTCAAGATATCTTACTTCAAAATCGACCTGTTTTCCCATCTGTTCTTCAAAAAATCTCTCAAGATTCTGATAATACTGTTCTTCATGATAATGCTCAGCAAGTGTTTTATTATCGATGACTATAAGCAGTTTATCATCATTGTCTATACTTAAGCGAGCATTTTTTAAATATCCTCTGTCAGGCTGAGGCATATTCATCATATACTTGCCCCATTCATTAACGATACGCTTTATATCATCTGGAACAGCATGATCCAGCTTTTTGACTTCAACAGGAGCACTAACGCTCTGACCTGGTGCAGCAGCAACTGCTATCTTGCCGCTTTTGATGCCACTTAGCACTTTATCTGCTTTTGCAGTATGCTCTTCAAGGATCCTGATCCTGTCTTCTAAGGAATCCCTTGTATCTTCCATCTGAGGCTTGCAGATCTTGATGAATTCCATTTCTATCAAAATACGTTTCTGAGTTGCATAGCGCATTTTGGAAGATAGCTCAGAAAAAATCCTGATATATCTGAGGATCGTATCCATATCTGTATTGGCAGCCTGCTCTTTAAGTGCCAGAAGATTGTCTGAGGACATATCTACAACATCCTCCATCTGGTCAGAAGTGCGAACCAGCATTAGGTTTCGCAGATACCATACAAAGTCATTTACAAACTGCGTCAGCTCACGTCCCTGAACTACAACATCAGCCAGGAGATTAAGAGCAGCTGCGATGTCCTGATTATACAGATAAGAAAAAAGATTTCCAAAAATACCTGTATCAACCGCTCCAAGAACGCTAAGGACTTTGTCATAAGTAAGTTCCTGTCCATAGTTAAAAGCAATACACTGATCTAAAAGGCTAAGAGAATCTCGCATTGAGCCATCTGCCGCTTTTGCAATGTATTTTAATGCTTTTTCTTCTACGCTGACATTTTCTGCAGTAGTTACTTCTTTTAATCTATCCTCGATGATGTCTGCTGTGATCCTGTGAAAATCATATCTCTGACATCTGGAAAGGATCGTGATAGGGATCTTGTGTGGTTCTGTCGTAGCCAGTATGAAGATCACATATGACGGTGGTTCTTCCAATGTTTTTAACAGGGCGTTAAAGGCTCCTGTTGAAAGCATATGAACCTCATCTATGATGTATACCTTATATTTACCTTTTGTTGGAGAATAAGATACTTCGTCGACAATTTCTCGGATGTTATCAACACCGTTATTGGAAGCAGCATCGATCTCAATAACATTAAGGCTGCTGCCTGATGCAATTGCCTTGCAGGTATCGCATTCTCCGCAAGGGCTTCCATCAACCGGATGTTCACAATTGACTGCTCTTGCAAAAATCTTGGCAACAGAAGTCTTACCTGTTCCACGGGTTCCGCAGAACAGGTAAGCATGTCCTACTCTGTCAGATCTTATCTGGTTTTTCAGTGTTGTAACTATATGATCCTGTCCTTTAACATCTTCAAAGACAGGTGGTCTGAATTTTCTGTAAAGTGCTACATAAGCCATTTATATCAATACTCCAACAAAACTTTTTGATGATCAATCGCCAAAACATACCCCCAGCATTTTGGCTTCTTTTATTATACTTGCATCTGCAGGTACTTTCTTTAATTTTCCTGCTATATCAGATAATGGAACCTTTACGATCTCTCTATTTTTATATGCCACCATGTATCCATATTTTTCTTTTAAGATAAGCTGTCCAGCCTCTACGCCAAGTCTGCTGGCAAATACTCTGTCATATGGGTCAGGAGCTCCACCTCTCTGCATATGGCCAGGAACTGTCACACGAACTTCGCGGCCAGTCTTCTTTTGGATCTGGTCTGCCAATTCATATGAAACTGATGGATATGTATAATGAGCCAGTTTCTCTTTATATTCCTTTTTGCTAAGTTTAGCATCTTCTTTAGAGATTGCTCCCTCAGCAACTGCAAGGATAGTAAATCTGGATCCACGTTTCTCTCTGCCTTCAATAGCATCTATTACTTTGTCTATATCATAAGGTATTTCAGGGATAAGGATAACATCTGCTCCACCTGCCATTCCTGCATTAAGAGTCAGCCATCCAACCTTGTGTCCCATTACCTCAACAATAAACACTCTTCCATGAGAATCTGCAGTAGTATGGATGTAATCAATTGCTGTGGTTGCTACATCAACAGCGCTCTGAAATCCGAATGTCATATCTGTACCCCAGAGATCATTATCGATGGTCTTTGGAAGAGATACAACATTTAAGCCTTCTTCGCTAAGAAGATTAGCTGTCTTTTGTGATCCGTTTCCGCCAAGTACAACCAGGCAGTCCAACTGCAACTTGTAGTAGTTCTGTTTCATAGCCTCTACCTTATCAAGTCCATTCTCATCAGGTTCTTTGATAGTCTTAAATGGTGTCCTTGATGTGCCTAAAATGGTGCCGCCTCTTGTAAGGATTCCTGAAAAATCTTTAGGAGTCAACATTCTAAAATTGCCATATATAAGTCCTTTATAACCTTCCAAAAAGCCATAAACTTCCATTTCAAGGCCACTTGTGGCAAGACACTTCACAACACCTCTCATTGCTGCATTAAGAGCCTGACAATCACCTCCACTGGTTAAAATACCAATTCTCTTCATGGAAAAGCCTCCTTAAAATATATATGCAATTTCAAACAAAAACATCCATGTTCATTATACAAAATTAGAACTGCTACAACAACAGTTTATTGACTTGATAGCCCCTATTCCGTATAATTAAAGGCGTTCGGTTGTTTGAACATACAAGGAGTTGTACCCAAGTGGTTGAAGGGTCCGGATTCGAAATCCGGTAGGTCGGCTTGTCCGGTGCAGGGGTTCAAATCCCCTCAACTCCGCTAATACAAAAAAGAGCTATCTGATGCCACATGTTTCCAATCGTTAGTATTTATATAACTTTTGGAACTGCACTTCGATAGCTCTTTGTTTTTTATTTTTTAACAGTCTTATACTGCCTCTTCCTGCTGTTCTTTTTCTGCTTTTACCCTATCTTCCTGTTCTTTCTGGATCACAGGGAATGCAGAATACATCGGCTTTATGTCTTTTCCATTTATTCTTCTGTCAATATAGTTCTTGGTAATGGCTGATACTGTTCCGCTAAGTGACAGTACACCGATCAGGTTAGGTATAGCCATGAGTCCATTGAATGTATCAGAAAGATCCCAGGCAAGTTCAAGATTCATAGTTGCACCTACAGCAATAAATACAACAAATACGACCTTGTACCCTATAGTTGCTTTGGTTCCAAAAAGATATTCAAAGGCTTTGGTGCCATAGATACTCCATCCAAGAGTTGTGGAAAAAGCAAACAGAAGTATTGCTATTGCAATAAATGCACCACCTGCAGGTCCAAATACGGTTGAAAATGATTCTGATACAAGGGCAGTTTTTTCTGCTGAAGAGATCATCTCACCTGTACCTAGATCCATAACTCCACTTGTTAGCACTGCAAGGGCTGTAAGAGTACACACTACAATTGTGTCTGCAAATACTTCAAAAATACCCCACATTCCCTGCTGAACAGGTTCTTTTACGTTGGATGCAGAATGTACCATTACGGATGAACCAAGGCCTGCTTCGTTGGAAAATACGCCTCTCTTCATACCCCATGTAACAGCTGATCTGACACCAGATCCAACTATGCCTCCTCCTACAGCTTTCATAGCAAAAGCTCCTTTGAAGATAGCTATAAAGGCAGCTGCTAGCTGATCATAATTGAATATAACAATGATAATTGCTCCGGCCACATATACTATTGCCATAAAAGGAACAAGCTTCTCTGTTACAGCAGCTATCCTCTTGATACCACCTACTACAACGAGGCCAGCAATGATCATCAGGAATATGCCTGTAATAAACATTGGAACGCCAAATACTGAATTCATATTAACTGCTATAGAGTTGATCTGGCTCATGTTGCCTATTCCAAAAGATGCTAAAACACAGAAAACTGCAAACAGGACTGCTAATGTCTTTCCCAGATACTTGCAATTCTTCTTGCTTCCAAGTCCGTCATTCAGGTAATACATAGCTCCGCCTGACCACTCGCCATGCTCATTTTTTCTTCTATAAAAGATTCCCAGAACATTTTCTGAATAATTGGTCATCATTCCAAAAAATGCAGTGATCCACATCCAGAATATCGATCCAGGGCCTCCTGTTGCAAGAGCTGCTGCCACACCAGCAATATTACCTGTTCCAATTGTAGCTGCCAGCGCAGTGCACAGACTTTGGAACTGGCTGATCTGGCGATCTTCCTTGGCTGTATGGGCAGTAACCTTTTTATTTACAAAAATTCCTCCAAGAGTATGCTTCATCCAATATTTAAAATGCGTCAGCTGAAAACACTTGGTCAAAATAGTCATAAGTATACCTGTGCCAACTAAAAGTACCAGCATAGGTAATCCCCATACAAAGCTGTTGACAGCATTATTGATATTAGCGATTGTTTCTATCATAAAGCCCTCCTGATTTTAAAGAAGGCGCACCTCAATAAAAAGGTGCGCCTTTGCATTCTTTATGCAAAATACTAGCATACATGTATATAATTATGCAAGACTTTTATGGTTTTTGTATTTAAATTCATGGTTGTTTATGCGTTAAAAAGGCGCATCCTTTAGTTTAAGGATACGCCCTTTAATAGCTATATTATATTTATGCAACATTTACAGCTTCAATTGTCTTTTTGAGCTCTTCTATAAAAGCATCATATTTTTCAGCTGATCCAGCCTGAGAAATATAGGCTTCTCTGATGCCAGGCTCTGTAGCTGCATCTAATGTAGAAATCAAGTTTTCAACAAATCTTTTTTCATTCATAGCTATTACCCCCTATCTTTTAATTCGATCATAGATGACCAAAAGACTTTTCATAGAATATGAAAAATCTTCCCCTTGTTACGAATATAGTAAGATAAAACAGAGGTAAATACAAGACGATTTTTTGCGAGAAATGGCGTAAAATCGCCAAAAGTCAGGCATAGCATAACTCAGATAAATTAAAATTAATGTCTTGTTTCATCTGTAAAGCTTTCGCAGAATCTTGCATGGAAAGATGGCTCTTCTCCATAGTTGTAGAGATGGGATACATCTCCAAAGCTAGTCATTCTAAAGCTTGCAATGCCCTCTTGTCTTTCTTCCGTATAAAGAGTGGTGATTGAGGTCGGAAGGGCACAAGTTGCATGCCATAGTACATATACCGGAAGATTAAGTATATGGCTGAGCAATACACTTTCAAGACCAAAATGGCAGAAAAATGCTATAGTATCATGGTTTGGCTTTACTGCTCTATAATACATGCCTTCTCTTTCATAACCATGTTGTTTTAAAAGGTCGTCAAAAGAAGCTGCTACCATGTCATATTCTTTTTGCACATCCCCAGATTTTGATAAAGCTGTATCCTGCCATTTATCGATGGTAAAGTTCTCCGGATGGCTCATCCACTGTTTAGGCATCAGATCCCAAGGCAGTCCCTGCCTTATTCCATTATCGTCAGTTACAGGAACGCAGAACTCTTTTAGCCAGTCTTTTATGACTTCTTCTCTTCCAAATCTCTTAAGAGTAGGCTCTGCGGTAGCTCTTGCCCTGCCAAGAGGAGAAACATAAAAGTGGTCTATTTTTTCCTTGGTCAATCTATCTGCAAGAAGCTGGGCTTCTCTTTTTCCCTTTTCTGTAAGACAGTCATGTTCATAGTCTGGCTCTCCATGTCTGATTATCAGTATTCTCATATTTCATGTTCTCCTTCTCTCGAGTTGCGCATCCTTAGCGGAGCGTTTTTTATATCATAGGAAAGCAATTTCCAATGATATAAAAAATGCGGCTGAACTCAATTGGTGCAGCCGCATAAATGCTTATATCAGATAGATCACTATGGCAGATATCACGGCCTGAATGATCACAAATCTGAAAACCACCTGTGTATTTGACCAGCCTACATTTTTTCTCACATGGTCGTGTAGTGGTGTTCTTGTATTTTTTAATATGTGGATCTTACAAAAACGAATAAGAGCAACTTTTAGAAGTCCAAGTCCTCCATCTAAAAGAAGTACTAATGACAACAAAATGTATAAAAATGGTGCTCCGCTTTTAAGTGCTGTGATAGCAACAAATATGCCCATTGCTCTTGATCCGGCATCTCCCATAAGTAGCAAGGATGGTGTCGCATTAAACCAAAGATATGCTACGAGGCTCATTACAAAAAGAATGATCACATAACCGAAATCTTCGTTTGGGCTCATGCGCATCATTGCTACATAAAAGCTTAGCAAAGTTACTATAACGAGGGATGCTGCTAAACCATCAACTCCATCAGAGCAGTTGGTTACATTTATTGCAGTCCAAACAAGTGCAACAACTAAAATTGCAAACAGAACAACCGGCAATTCAAAACTGATATCAAATAAAGCAAGATGCACAGCAGTTCCGTTGTAGAAGATATATGTTACAGCAACAAGTATTGCTACAACCAAATCCAAAAAGCCCTTAAGATATTCACCCCAAGGCTTAGATGCTGCATCATCCATATATCCTGTGATCATCTCAATAACAACAAGTGCAACGTAGATCAGTAATTCTATACTGAAGTTAGCAAATAATAGCGCTATTGCAGTGAATACAAGAACAAATATGATACCTGCGCCTCTTGGTTTACCAGCTGATTTTGCTCCATCTACAGCAAAAGCCCTTCCCTGGTCTGAAGGAAGTCTGTCTTTCAACACATTAGTCAGGATAAATGTCCCCAAGAATGACAGTATCACTCCTGCAAGCATAACAATATTATTGTATGCGCCAAATAATAAGCTAAACATAATTACTCTCCTATCAATTGCACTCTCACTGTGCCAATACTATTTTTCAATATTTTTTATCCGTTTATATAGTATAAACCCCAAACTCAAAAAATCAACCTTAACAGTATTGGCACAAATCTATAACTCACGCAGTAACCATATCTATTGCGCTGTCTTCATATTGTCTATTGAAAAGCTCGTAATAATAGCCTTTTTTCTTCATAAGTTCTTTATGATTGCCCTGCTCTACTATCTTACCATCTCTTACTGCAAGGATAACGTCTGCATCAACAACAGTAGACAATCTGTGAGCTATCATAAAGGATGTCCTGCCATCAATAACAGTTTTTATAGCATCCTGGATCACCTTTTCTGTTACTGTATCTACAGATGAGGTTGCTTCATCAAGTACCAGAATACGAGGATCAGCAAGAATTGCTCTTGCAAAGGACAACAGTTGTCTCTCACCTGTGGACAGCATGCTTCCGCCTTCTCCCACATCACTATCAAGGCCTTTATCCATTTTGGCAACGACCTTATCAGCAGATACAAGAGCTAGTGCTTTATTTATCTCATCATCAGTTGCATCAGGATTGCCGTATTTCAGATTGTCTCTGACAGTACCTGAGAAAAGGTGCGGTGTCTGAAGAACATATCCAATATTGCTGTGAAGCCACAATTGAGAGCGTTCTCTTGCGTCCCTGCCATCTATAAGCAGCTGACCCATAGTAGGTTCAAAAAATCTGCACACAAGATTGACCAGAGTTGATTTGCCTGCACCGGTTTCTCCAACAATCGCAATGCTTGAGCCATGTGGTACTTTGAGATTAAAGTGCTCTAACACATACTCATCACCATCAGGGTATTTAAAGGAAACATCTTTAAATTCAACATCTCCATGAAGAGGTTCCCAGTTTTCTTTTTTGGCATTGAATGTATCGCCATATTTCTCAATAACTTCAGGTGTATCTGCCACATCAGATTCTGTAGACATAAGTCTTGTAAAACGCTCAATGTTGACCTGTATTGATATCAGAGCCGATATAGTGTTGATGATTGACTGTATTGGATCCATGATCCCCAGCGCATATGACATGAATACTGACAGTGTACCAATCTCCATCAGCATCTGCTGAGTCATATTACCGCCCTGCCACATTACAAGAGATAGGGCAAGCGCTGATAAAAAGGTGACACTGGCTGAAAACAAAGCCTGTACATGAGCTGTATAAACTGATGTATGTTTCATATCAGAGGTGTCTTTTTCAAAATCCTTCATCATGCGGTTTTCAGCAACTAATGTCTTGATGGATCTGACACCTGTGATCCCTTCGTTGAAATTACCTGTTATCTTGGAATTGATCTCTCTGACCTTTCTGTTTAATCCAACAAGTTTTTTCTGGAACAGGATGATTATAACGACTGCTGCCGGAACAAGCATTATGATAAAGGCAGCCAGTCTGGCATTTATCACAAACATGACTACGATAACGCCCAATATATATGCCCCGTTCCACACCATGTCCATAAGTCTCCAGGATACAAGTTCGCCAATTTTGCCCGTATCACTCATAACTCTGGCATGGATATAACCAACATTATTCTGGTTAAAATAGGAAAAAGAAAGTGTCTGGAGATGGCCAAAGCTTGCATTTCTTAAATCTCTATTGACCCACAGCTCCATTTTGCTGCACATAAATGTAGAATAATAATTCATGATTACCTGGGCTACAAGCAATATCAGGTATATTGCAGCCACTATCGGCAGCGGTGACATATCGTTACCAGCCACAACCACGTTGAGCACGTATCTGTTAAATAGTGGGTAGATCGCATCAATAGCAGTTACAATGGCTCCTATCAACACCATGATCACTATTTTGGTCCTATACTGTTTCAGATAAGGTAAAAGTCTTGGGATTCCATACCAAGGCAGCTTTATATTAGTGTCTTTTTTCTCCATCACTTAAGCCTCCTCTGGTTTCTGAAGTTTATAAATCTTGCTATACTGTCCGCCTGCTGAGAGCAGTTCCTCATGAGTTCCGCTCTCGATCACTCTTCCATGATCCATTACTATGATCTTGTCTGCTTTCATAAGGGTAGTGATCCTATGTGCGATCAGGATAACAGTTGTGTTTTCTGTTTTTTCATTTAATGCAGCTCTTATCTTGGCATCTGTCTCTGCATCAACAGCTGATAATGAGTCATCAAATACCATGATCTTGGGCTTTCTGATCAGCATCTGTGCTATAGCTGCACGCTGTTTCTGGCCACCGGATAGTGTTACACCACGTTCTCCAACGTAGGTTTCATATCCTTTAGAAAACTTATCTATAGTATCGTCAAGCATCGCAATTCTGGAGGCCTCACGAACTTCCTTCATGTTGATCTCATCTTTTGTAATTGCAATGTTATCAGCAAGGGTCCTGGAGAAAAGGAAAGGCTCCTGAAGTACCATTCCAATATTTTCTCTTAAGTGCTCTCTGCTCATATCTTTGATATCGACAGATCCTATGGTGATATTGCCAGAATCAGGTTCAATATTGTATAGCCTGTCTAAAAGGTAAATAAGAGTTGATTTACCTGAACCGGTTCCGCCAAGTATACCTACTACTGTTCCTGCTTTTACTGTAAAAGAAACATCATCCAGAACTTCAGCGGAGTCTTCCCCATAAGAAAAAGATACATGATTAAAGGAAATATCCTGGCTCATATCCGGATTTATTGGATTCTCAGTATCTTTTTCAATTTCTGAGTTCATGATATATCTGATACGATCAATGGAAACTCCTGACTTACTCATTTCAGATATTACTCTTCCCAGCATACGTACTGGCCATGTAAGCATTGCATTATAAGAAACAAATGCAATATATCCGCCCACTGTCATCTCATTCTGAACGCAGAACATACCGCCAATCACAACAATGAGCATGACCTGCAATCCTGAAATAAGATCACCTGTTGCCCAGAAGCTTGAAAGGAGCTTCATAAGACCTATCCAGGTATTCATATATTCTTCATTCTGCTTTTCAAATCGCTCTTTTTCATATTTTTCTCTACCGAAAGCCCTTACTACTCTGACTCCTGTAAGGTTTTCCTGAGCGATAGCTGATACTTTACCTTCCATTGCATCCACTTCAGTAAAGGAGCTGGCAATCCTGTTGTGGAAAAATAGTGAATACAAAATGATTATTGGAAAGAATGCTGCTGAAAGCACTGTAAGTCTCACATCTATCTGAACCATGAAGTATAGCGATAGGATCATCAGGATAACTACTCTGAAGAGGTTAGTCAGCTGTTCAGATAAGAAATTTTTGATAACATCCACGTCAGAAGTACATCTCTGGATGATATCTCCTGTATGGTTCTGGTTATGCCATGCAAAAGGAAGATGTATTATATGCTCATACAGTACATCTCGCATTCTTTTTACCAGTGTTTCTGCGCCTCTGGCGTTAAGTGTTCTAAAGAGATATCTGCATACTCCGCTGATGATCGCCACGATAATGACCATCAATGCAATTATGTATAGATGTGTCCTGATAAAATCTGTTCCTCCAATAGTCTGAATGTAATCATCCATAAACTGTGGAAGAGTGGAATCCATACCATTTAGTACTGTATCTACTGTATATTGGATTATTTTGGGATTGATCATATCCAGAAGAACGCATAGCCCCGCAAAGACAATCGCCATGATATAATAGCGTTTACTGCCTCTTACAAAATATAAGATCATAGATGCTCTTGTATTAAATTCTTTTTTCATAGTATTACCCTCAAACAAAAATATAGGCCTATAAGATATTTCACTTATAAGCCGTAATAATAGCTTTATTCATTGCACTCTTAAAAAACAAGCATAAACAATAGCGATAAGATCGGCTGATGTATGATATAAATCAATAAAGAGTGTTTTCCCAATACAGACAAAAAGGTGCTCCTTTTAATATCCATTCCTTTTAGCCTGCTATTTTCCCATATCCTATAAAAAAAGTATCCTGTCAAAAATAAGAATATCCATGGAATTATAGGAAAATAATCTGAAGAATAAAAACCCTGATGCATAAAACCAAAAAAGGTCGTTAAATAATTCCTATATAAATACGATGGAAGATCTAATATCCTGATATTGCCTAAACTCAAATATCCATAGGAAACTTTTTTGGTTATCACAAATAATAATATACTAATGATCATCCCAAGTATAGGGGAAACTTTCAATAATAGCTTATTAAGTAATGTGGTCAGCAAAATAGTAGCACCATAAAATGTCAGTATCCCAAATATTATGATCGCTGATGGCTCAGCTATTGCTGTAACTATAGAAATAACTATTCCCCAAAACGATATCAGAAGGCCTCTTTTTACAGGCTTTTTGTCCATATGATAACAAAAACCTGATATCAGGATGAAACTCATGCATATACTCTGCTGCCATATATATCCTGCATCTGATACATACCATTGAGCCTGTCTGCCATACAAAAACACTAAATCCCACATAGCATGGTAAAAAACCATGCTGATGATCGTCAGTCCTCGAAATTCATCCAGCCATTTTAGTCTTGTCTTTTGTGATACGCTTTCTGCCATTACAATAATCCCTGTAGAGTTCCTATTAATTCAGCTATATCGATTGGCTTGGAAATATAACCATTCATGCCTACTTCGCTAGCTTTTTGCCTGTCTTCTATAAATGCATTGGCGCTTACCCCGACAATAGGGATCTGAGATAGTTTTCCATCACTAAGTTCTCTTATGCGCCTTGTTGCATCGTTTCCATCCATTACAGGCATCTGGACATCCATCAGTATAACATCATACTGACCATAATAGCTATTCTTGATAGTTTCAAAAGTTTCCAATCCATTTGAGGTAATATCAACAACAGCACCGAGTTGTTCAAGTATTTCTTTAATAATATCCTGATTTACTTCATTATCTTCTGCAACCAAGATCTTTTTTCCTTCAAGGACCTTGCCCGACATAATGGAATCTGTTGCATATTTAAGGGCATTTTGTGCGGTTCCTTTATATTCAGATATTCCAACAATTGCAGTATTGGCCGACTCATCGCCTTTTTCAAATTCCAAAGTTATAGTGATCATTGTACCTTCGCCAAGTATGCTGTTGACATCCATGGTTCCGTGCAACAATCCTACAGCCATTTTGGCTATTGTCAGCCCCAGTCCTGTTCCCTCTATCGCGCTGACTGCGGCATTGTGCTCTCTCTGGAAAGGATCATACATATGAACCTGAAATTCTTCACTCATGCCATATCCATTATCCTGAATAATGAATTCATACTTTACCTTACCGGCGCCGGAAGATTCCTTTTGAAAAATCTTAAATGCTATATCACCGTTTTCCTGAGTATATTTAACTGCATTATTGAGCAAGTTTAATAAAATCTTATTTAAAAGAGAATAGTCACATAATATGCTACTGTCTTTAATATCCGCTTCCATCACAAATGTCTGATTTTTGGCATCAGTCATAGGTTCAAGAGTTTTTTTGATATCACTGACAATACTTCCCATATCGTGCAGCTTATTTTCAATGGTCACTTTATTAGTTGATAATCTGACCATTTCCATGACATCGTCAATTATCTGCGTGGTCTTTTTTCCAGACTCAAGGATCTTATTCAAATAATTGGCTAGCACTTCCGGTTGATCAAGCTTGGTTCCAGCCAATGTTACATATCCCATCAGTGCGTTCATTGGCGTCCTGATGTCATGAGACATTTTGGAGACAAAAGTGGCATGATCAGTTTCACTAAAGCTAAAATCACCCATCCTATACATATTCTTGATGTCCGTAGTATCATTGATAATGCAGATCAGGTACTTAGGACATACTTCAGAAGTATTGATCTCAAGCTTCTCATATCGATACTGTTCTATCAAGAGTTCAAGATCAACGCTGGAACATTCATCCGGGAATTCTGATAAATCTGTATCCTCTGCCTTAAATACGAGAGTTGCAAGATCCTTCTCAATATCTACTTCATAGATGAGATTGTATTTGTTAAATACAGTTTTGATGATATCTTCACTTAGTGATTTCATGCCATTACTCCTTAAAATAATAAACAATCACAAACTGATAGAATACATACCTACTATAATCATACTATATGATAAGCGTAAAAACACATTAAATTATTCTGAAATATGTTTTTCCTTCATCTGTTATAATCTCATAAACAGTATTATATTTAAAGCTCTCTCCGTCCAACATGTATTCCTGCATCAGACTTTCAATATCTGCATCCATATCCTGAATGTAAATATATGAACCATGCATTGTGCTTATCAAGTCCATGATAGTCTGGGCTGAAAGCTGTTCTGCATAAACACTTGAATACACTACAGGTACAGGCGCCGCATAAAAATTGGTATAGGTATTTCTGACCCAGTGAATATCAGTTGCATCCTGGATACAAAGTACTCTGCTGCCTGCAAGTTCTTCTTTTCCTTCTATAGCTTCAAGAAATGTGCTCTCGACATCGCCTATCATATCTGATCTTGCAGATAGCTGATCAGCTCTGTCTGCATAATATCCGCCGTAAGCCATATAGATCGAGCCATGATCCGCAAACAGCACAGCTGCTACAGCCAATGAAACAGATATAATATATTTTTTTGAAATATCTATAGTAAGAGCTATTCCCGCCAGCAGCATGATAAATCCCAGTGAAAAAGGTGCTCCATAGCGTTCAATGGATTTGGCCATAGTCTCAGCTTCCAGATACTGGTTTTCAGTCTGAAAAATAGTCAAATGACCTATCAATATGATTCCGTATGCTGCAAAAGCAGTTATAAGCGTAAAAATAAAAAGTTTAACAGTTTCTTTTTTATCAATTGTATGTATCAAAGAGAATAGTACTATCACTGCTAGTACTACAATAAGGAATGCTCCTGCTGACAGGTCAATTGAAAAAGTATTATTTTCATGCATTGCAACTTTCCAAAAGCCTGTAAAATAAGCATTTATTCGTTCCATTGCATCACCCGGAAGTGAATAGTTGCCTCCGGCAGCCATTTTTACACCGGCACTTGTAAGTTTGGCAACTCTTCTGTTTAACAGGCAAAAAAGCATCCAGCTACCTTCAGTGAAAATTGGTAATAAGAGGGCTATGGCTGATACACCTTCATTTGCAGCCTTCTTTTTAAATGGTGCCATTGTAAATGCTCCGAAAGCAATTCCAAATATTACTGCAAATGCGGCCCATTCCACTGCTACAGTTTTTACAAGCACAAGTACTGATAACAATGCAGCCATGTATATTGTCTGAAAATATATATTTCCTTTTTTATTTCTGGCTCTATATAGTTCCAAAAGAACAGCACCGTATAAAATGCCCATGGTAACGTCCGCGCAAGTGCCATATGCCCAGAAGCGATCCACAATACTAGGAATCACAGTTATTACTATGCATGATACCAACTGAACAAAAAAGTTTTTGCTCTTAATATCTTTGATAACAGGAAGCAGCAATATGAAATTCATGCAATAATATCCTGCAAACTGCAGTCCTTCAACATAGGTGCCTGAAAAATGGAGAAACCACCATTTAAAAAGCTGAGTAGCTGGGGGATAGTCTCCAAATTCCGGAGCCACATTTCCATATTTTCCTGCAAATCCGTTCATATAATATAGAGCTTTCAGGTCAGTAGCCCAGTAATTAAGGTCATCCCACCATGTAACTATCTGTCCGATGGTAAGAACAGTAGTCAGAACGCAGACTGCAAGCACGCTCCACAGCTCTGGCATTTTGATAAAATCCAGTAAATCTCTTCTTATCTCTTCTTTTGCCTGTTTTGATTGTCTTTCGACATATATACCAAAGGCCAGCATCTCAAGAAGTGCCAATAGGTCTATATATTTAAGTGCTGAGAAAAAGGCAAGTATATAAAGGATAAGTATCATAATAGCTGTAGCTGCAGGTAATGCCATATAAAATCCGATCTTAAACCTTCTTTTTAACAAAAAGGCTGCTAAAAGCAGCCCTAAAATTGATAAAATCCACATAATGTGTCTCCAATTTTATTTTATTTTTTTAAAAATATATTCTCTCTGTACGTAATAACTGATGAAAAACAGACATACGTCTACAATAACTTTGATAACAGTCTCTTGTGCAAAAGGTAATAGCGCATTGATAACTGTTACAAGCGTTGCGCTAAGTGCCATCTGCACCACTGCCAGTGTAAAATACTTGATACCGGTCTTGGCATATCCATCATTACTATGAAATACCAGTTTATAATTTATCAGATAGTTATAGCTTGCTGATATGACTCTGGCTAATATCGTAGCTATTGTCACATAGTAGATGGAGATAAATGGCTTAAACATGCCGCAAAAAACAGTAAACAAAGCCAGGTCGACAACACAGGAGGAAAGGGATGAAATTGTATAGTGCAAAAACATCTTTCCAAATATTTTGTATATCCTATATGAATCTCTGATTGGGTCAAAATGAGTTTTGTGATTATCTTTGGATTCATATATAGTTTCAATAGGAACTTCAAGTATCGGACAGGAATACTTGCTATCAATAAGCATATTCATCTCATATTCAAAGCGCTCGCCCGGAGTGGTCAGTATCTCAGACATAAAGTTCTTGGGAATTGCTCTAAGTCCTGTCTGTGTATCCGATATCTTCATTCCACAAAATAATTTTACTACGTAGGTGGTTATTGTATTGCCGTATTTGCTCTTATTAGGTATATCCTTTCCAGAAAAATCTCTTGTACCAAGGATAAGTCTGTCCGGATGTGCATCAAGCTCTGTCATACATCTGGCTATATCTGTAGGAGTATGCTGGCCATCGGAATCTGCTGTCACGCATCCGAGCATATCCGGATATTCATTAAGACAGTAATTGAAAGCGTCCTTCAATGCGCGTCCCTTGCCCATATTGACATGATGGACAAGTACCTTACAGCTATATTCTCTCTGTAAAGTATCAAAAATCTCTTTATATTCTAAGCCACTTCCATCATCTACTATTATTATTTCCGATGAAAGTGTCTGTTTTAACTCTTTGATAAAATCAATTATCCCTGGCTCAGGTTCGTAAGCGGGGATTATGATCTTATATTTTTCCTGTTGCATAGTATCTAATATTGAATTATTCAATTTGCCCTCATTCTATTTAGGTTGATTGGATGTTATCATATTCATTCTACCTAAATATTCGCCTATTTGCATTATACTATTAATATTATATTTATAATTACTTAAGATTTATATATTGACAACACTATTAAATTGTGTAAAATGTAATTAAGATATTAAATACGATGTTTGAATTTGAAAGGAGATTACATCATGGAATATACATTTAATGAAGCTAATTTTGAGGAAGAAGTATTAAAGAGCGACATCCCTGTACTTGTGGATTTCTACGCTGACTGGTGCGGACCTTGCAAGATGATGATGCCAGTCGTTGACGAGCTTGCAAAAGAATTTGATGGAAAGATCAAGGTTGGCAAGATCAATGCTGATGATAATGGCGACCTTGCTGCAAAATATGGCGTTATGTCCATTCCTAACTTCAAGTTCTTCAAGAACGGTGAAGTTGTTGATGAAATAGTTGGAGCTTCTAACAAAGCAACTATGGTAGCTAAGCTGAATGCACTTCTTTGATTTTAATTAAGGCACTTTTACTGAATATCCATTCTTACTCATATTAAGACCTTCTTTTACAAGATTTATCTCTGGTAAAAGAAGGTCTTTTATATTATCTCATTTTATTATTTGATCAGGCCATGCCATTCCTGAAGTGATCTAAGATCTCCGTCCGGATGCTCATTTACATAAGCAATTCCTTCTGCTGCTGCCTTAGCTGCTGCCATTGTTGTGATATAAGGAATCTTATATTTAATGGCTGATTTTCTAAGATAGCTGTCATCATGAATGCTATCCTTACCTACAGGAGAGTTAACAACCAGCTGAAGATCACCATTGGTCATCATATCAAGGATGTTTGGTCTTCCTTCATACAGTTTCTTAACTTTCTCTGCTTTGATACCAGCTTCATTTATTATGTCGCAGGTTGTACCTGTAGCATAAATCTTAAAGCCAGCTTTATCAAAGAGCTGTGCTACTTCAACAACTTCCGGCTTGTCCTGTCTGTTTACAGAAATAAGAACATTACCACTTGTAGGAAGTGTTGCCTGAGCACCCTCTTCAGCCTTGAAAAAGGCTTCACCTGTTGTACCTGCTATTCCAAGTACTTCACCTGTTGATCTCATCTCTGGTCCAAGGATAGGATCTACTTCCTGGAACATATTGAATGGGAATACAGCCTCTTTTACTCCGTAATATGGAATAGTTCTGTCTGT
Source organism: Butyrivibrio sp. (assembly GCA_015056495.1). GTDB lineage: Bacteria > Bacillota > Clostridia > Lachnospirales > Lachnospiraceae > Butyrivibrio. Next base: position 135,266 of record SVGC01000003.1, on the reverse strand, counting down.
AAGTGTCTCTACAGGAGATGGTCTTCCAGTTAGCTCAGAAGTAATGATGTCTGTAGCAAGAGGAACCATACTGATACCACATACCTTTGATACAAGAGGTACTGTTCTTGATGCTCTTGGGTTTGCTTCAAGTACAAATACTTTACCATCTTCAATTGCATACTGCATGTTCATAAGTCCTACAACATGCATTTCTTCTGCTATCTTTCTTGTATATTCCTTTATTGTCTCAAGAGCCTTTTCAGGAATGTGCTTTGAAGGAATGATGCATGCGCTATCGCCGGAATGGATACCTGCAAGTTCGATGTGTTCCATTACTGCCGGTACATATGCATGTGTTCCATCACTGATGGCATCAGCTTCACATTCCATGGCATGATTGAGGAATCTGTCAATGAGGATCGGGCGGTCAGGAGTAACGCCGACTGCTGCCTGCATATATCCTGTCATGCTTTCATCATCATATACTACTTCCATGCCACGTCCACCAAGTACATAAGAAGGACGTACCATAACCGGATAACCAATATTCTTAGCAATTTCAAGAGCTTCTTCAACAGTTGTTGCCATTCCTGATTCAGGCATAGGTATACCCAGCTTGTCCATCATATTCCTAAAGAGGTCTCTGTCCTCTGCAAGGTCGATGACATCTGGAGCTGTACCAAGGATCTTTACACCATTTTTCTCCAGATCTGCTGCAAGATTCAGAGGAGTCTGTCCACCAAACTGTGCTATAACTCCTACCGGCTTTTCTTTTTTGTAGATGCTCAGTACATCTTCAAGAGTTAACGGCTCAAAATACAGTTTATCTGAAGTATCATAGTCTGTTGATACTGTTTCAGGGTTGCAGTTTACAATAATTGTCTCGAATCCAAGCTTTTTAAGAGACTTTGCTGCATGTACACAGCAATAGTCAAATTCAATACCCTGACCTATTCTGTTTGGACCGCCGCCCAGAATCATGATCTTCTGCTTTTCATCTGTTACAGGATTCTTATCTTCTGCATTGTAGGTTGAGTAGTAATATGCACTATCGTCTGTTCCGCTTACATGTACTCCCTGCCAGTTCTGTTCCATACCAATTGCTTCTCTGCGGCTTCTGATGTCTGCTTCAGGTATAGCAAGGATCTCACTAAGGTATTTATCTGAGAATCCGTCTTTTTTAGCCTGGATGAGCTGCTTATCAGTTGGGAGTGAACCTTTTTTCTTTATAAGAGCTTCTTCCTCTTCTACAAGCTCCTTCATCTGCTCGATGAAATATGCTTTAACATGTGTAAGTTCATGTATCTCATCTACTGTAGCGCCTTTGCGGATAGCTTCATACATAATGAAATGACGCTCGCTGGATGGAGTTATAAGAAGTTTTAAAAGTTCTTCCTTTGAAAGCTCATTATAATTTTTTACAAAGCCAAGTCCATATCTGCCTTTTTCCAATGAGCGGATAGCCTTCTGAAGTGCTTCTTTGTAGTTCTTACCGATACTCATTACTTCGCCTACAGCACGCATCTGAGTACCGAGTTTATCCTCTACGCCTTTAAATTTCTCAAATGCCCAACGAGCAAACTTTACAACTACATAGTCGCCGTCTGGTTTATATTTATCAAGAGTTCCATATTTGCCACATGGGATGTCAGCAAGAGTAAGTCCTGTTGCAAGTTTGGCTGATACCAGTGCAATAGGGAATCCTGTTGCCTTGGATGCAAGTGCAGATGAACGTGATGTTCTTGGGTTGATCTCAATTACAATGATCCTGTCTGTCTTAGGATCATGTGCAAACTGTACGTTGGTACCGCCTATAACTCCAATATGTTCAACAATCTTGTATGCCTGCTCCTGAAGTCTTCTCTGAACGTCTTCAGAAATTGTGAGCATAGGTGCTGTACAGAATGAATCACCTGTATGAACGCCCATAGGATCAACGTTTTCAATAAAGCATACAGTGATCATGTTGTTGTCTTTATCTCTTACAACTTCAAGCTCAAGTTCTTCCCATCCTGTAACACATTCCTCTCCAAGTACCTGATGAACAAGAGATGCCTGTAATCCTCTGGCACAGACTGTCTGAAGTTCCTCTTTATTGTATACAAGGCCGCCACCTGCGCCTCCCATAGTATATGCAGGACGCAAAACTACCGGATATCCAAGCTTATCAGCGATATTTAATGCCTCTTCAACGCTGTAAGCTACTTCGCTTCGTGCCATCTCGATTCCAAGGCTGTCCATAGTCTTCTTGAACTCAATTCTATCTTCGCCTCTTTCTATGGCATCAACCTGTACGCCGATTACCTTGACATTGTATTTATCGAGCACACCTGCTTTATATAACTCTGAACACAAATTAAGACCTGACTGTCCACCTAAATTAGGCAAAAGGGCATCGGGTCTTTCTTTTGCAATGATCTGCTCTAATCTCTTAACGTTAAGAGGCTCAATATATGTTACGTCAGCCATTTCTGGATCTGTCATAATAGTAGCAGGGTTGGAATTAACAAGAATGATCTTGTAGCCAAGGCTTCTGAGTGCCTTACATGCCTGAGTCCCTGAATAGTCAAACTCGCATGCCTGACCAATGATGATAGGTCCTGAGCCAATAATAAGTACTTTTTGGATATCTGTTCTCTGTGGCATAGTTCATCTCCTTTTATTACTCTTAAAATAATCACATGAATTATACCAAATAAATAGAAAAAACATCACGAAAAAATTATCTTTTTTCTTGATGTTTTTTAATCTTTTTTATTAAAATAAGTCAATTCTTTTGCTTTTTTATATTAATGAGCGTCCTTCTTCTTTGAGCCACTTGCGTTGAAGCTTATAATCAGGCATATATTCTTCAACTATCTTCCAAAATCTGTCTGAATGGTTCATCTCTAATCTATGAGCAAGCTCGTGTACTACAACATACTCCTGGACTCTGCGTGGAGCTTTCATGAGCATGCAGTTAAAATTCAGATTGCCAGAACTGCTGCAGCTCCCCCACCTGGTCTTTTGATGTCTTATGGTAATCTTACCGTAGGTAACGTTCATCTTCTGAGCATATTGCCTTGTAAGGATCGGAAGTACACGCTTGGCTTCATTGCTCAGAACTCTGATATCCCATTCGGAAGCAGGTTCATTAAAGCTTTTATCTGCTTCTCTTTCTTTGGCCTGTTCCATATGTTTCTGGATCCAGGCTTCTTTTTGAGATACAAATTCAAGTATTTCTTTTTCTGATAATTTCTTTGGTGATCTAACGATCAGTTCACCGGCACGCCTGATTTCTATAGACATGGTCTTTCTATTAGATCTTATTATGTTGATATTGTATGTCATTAAATATTATATTTCCTGTATTTTAATTGAACTATTTTACTGTTTATCTTCACCATATATGATGAGCTTATTTTCTGCCAGTTTATCTCCTTCATATCGTACTTTCAGAGAAAAATATGGCGTATCCTTGGCAATAAGCTCAAGAAAAATACGGTCTCCTTCCCAGGTTGGAAGATTTGGAACTTCGTCCTTATCTACCCATACCAATTCGCCTTCATCGCATTCTTTTAGCTGTCCTTCAAATGCTGTTGCTGTAAACAGATACATATACTCTGTCTCCCACTTATCAGAAAGAAAAGTCACCACGCTTCGAAGGCTGTATTTTGTAAGTGTCAGTCCTGTCTCTTCAAATACTTCTCTTAGGAGACACTCTTCCGGAGTTTCATCTTTTTCAAATTTACCACCTACACCAATCCATTTGTCTTTATTTAAATCATTTTCTTTCTTGGTGCGATGGAGCATCAGGTATTTACCATCGTTTTCTATATAGCATAATGTTGTATTGATCATCACTTTCTTCCTACAATACCAGACTTCTAATATAGTATCTGTGTGCCTTTGACTCTTGAATCGTTTTTCTTAAAAAACAAAATGGATTACTTGGAAAAACTGTCTACCATTTCCTGAAGCTCTACATAGCGATCCATTTTGCGCTCAATTTCTGCATCAACTTCTTCTTTTTCCTTGCTAAGCTTCATCAGCTTTGGAAAATCAGTTGCCGCTCCTGCTATTTCTTCTTCAAGCTGTGCACTACGTTCTTCAAGAGCCTCTATCTCAGACTCGATATTATCATATTCTTTTTGCTCTTTGTAAGAGAGTTTGGTCTTTTCACGAGGTGCCTGATATTTTTGCTTTTTCTCTGCTTTTTCAGGAGACTGAGACTGTTTTGGTGGTTCTTCTTCAAATGGCTTTTTATGGATCAGATAGTCAGAGTACCCTCCTTCACTCTGATACAGACTACCATCCGGTTCAAATGCAAATATTCTTGTGACCACTCTGTCCAAAAAATATCTGTCATGGCTGACAGTCAAGATTATTCCAGGAAAACTATCCAGATAATCTTCCAAAATACGAAGTGTCTGTATATCCAAGTCATTAGTCGGCTCGTCCAGAATGATCACGTTAGGCTGTTCCATCAATACTCTCAGCAGATGGAGACGTCTTTTTTCTCCACCTGAAAGCTTGGATATTGGTGCATACTGCATTTCCGGTGGGAATAAAAATCTGTCACACATTGCAGATGCTGATATAAGACCATCCGTAGTGTTGATATACTCTGCAGTATCTTTGATAAAATCAAGAACACGGCTATTCTCGTCCAGAAGTTCATTTTCCTGTCCAAAATAGCCTATCTTTATTGTCTGACCTATTTCAACAGAACCAGAATCTGCATCAACTGCTCCGATTATACATTTCAGAAGTGTTGACTTGCCACATCCATTAGGTCCTATTATTCCTATTCGATCAAGCTTGTTAAAGGTGTATGAGAAGTCATTGAATAATATCTTATCTCCATAGGACTTGGATAAGCCCTCTACAATAATGGTCTTATTGCCCATTCTGGTCGGTATGGAACTAAGCCAGACTTCTCTTTCCTCTTCAGGTCTTTGTCTATCGCGAAGTTCTTCAAATCTCTGTATGTGAGCCTTTTGTTTGGTTGAACGGGCTCTTGCTCCGCGGAGCATCCAGGCAAGATCTTTTCTGTAAAGGGATGCTGCCTTGCGTTCTGCTGCCTGCTCATAGTCCAGGCGCTGCTGTTTTAATTCCAAAAATCCAGAATAATTTGATTCATACCTATATGTATTTGCTTTATCTATCTCAAGAATCTGATTTGTTACTTCATCAAGGAAATATCTGTCATGGGTAACCATGAGCAGAGCTCCTCTGAAGTGTCTAAGAAAACCCTCAAGCCACTCTATCATGTCTGAATCCAAGTGGTTTGTAGGCTCATCCAGAATAAGCAGATCTGATGGGGTCATTATAGCTGCCACAAGTGCTGCTCGCTTCTTTTGACCTCCAGACAGAATAGATGGATCACATTCAGGATCATCAATCCCAAACTTTGCAAGATTAGCTTTAATTTCGCCCATCTTGTCCCAATGATCACTACCGCTATATATTTTTTCAGTAATATTTTCAAGAAGTGTTTTTTTATCATCAAATACAGGATTCTGTGGCAGATATGATATTCTGATACCATTTCCTACCACAACCTGACCACTATCAGGTGTTGTCACTCCTGCCACGATAGCCAGAAGAGTTGACTTACCGGTTCCATTTGTTCCAACAACACCAATCTTATCACTATCACTTATTCCAACAGATACATCTTTTAATACAGGCTTAGCCATATATGTTTTTGATACATTTTCTACATTTAAGATATTCATTTAAAACTATTACTCCTATCTTGCAATAAGATAAATATACCATATTTACTTTTGTATTATTTATGATAAATCCTGTACAGATCAAAATCATTATGTTCTATACCATAGACGCCAAGATAATCCATACCCAGATTATAGTTAATGCAGTCATTTTCCGTAACAGGCCAGTTATTTGCTGTATATAAGAACCAAGCATTGTCATATTCACAGGAAAGATCAAAATTCTCAACATATATCAGTCTATCCTGTGGAAAATAGAACTTATACACAAATCCCATCGCTTCATAATTATATAACACATAATCATTTTCTCCGAGATTCTCCGCAAAAAACTCCACAGTCTTGTCAATATATGAGTTCTTGTATTCCTGTCTGTAACATTCCTTGTACTGAACTGCACCGCAAAATAGCATAAAGACTGTAAACAAAGCGACCACATATTTTGCTTTGCTTTTTAGTTTACCAGCACATACGATTCCTACATATATTGAAAGTAGGCCCAATGCCGGTAAGATATACTGATCACGGTATATAGGTGATTTTGTAAGTGAGATCAGAACCCCTGAAACAGTTGTTGCTGTCGGAACAAGCATGCATAATATAGCAAATCCAGTTTTTTTCTTCTTAATCCCCATACATGCCCAAACAAATACGACTGTAAGAAGGATGAGATATCCAATCTCCGCACCTTTTACCAGTTCAAGCCCGAACGTCCAAGTTATATAGCCTTCAAGCACTTCAACTGTTATAGGCGGTATCCAATAGCTCTCTCTTACGCTGGTATACTGTTTAATAAAGCTAGGCAACCAAGGCGCGTATCCTATAATCAATGCACAGGAGCATATAAGCCAATTCTTTATCATTTTCCTCTTACCAAATAATATTACCAATAATAAAAAGAACATGACAAAGCACACGCTTACAAATGCAAAATAATGGGTGTATGCGGCTCCCAATACACCTATGCCCATATATATCCAATGCTTTATATTTCCATGGACATACGCTCTGTATGCCTCGATTCCCGACAAAGTCACAAAAAACAGCGCAAGAGAATACATCCTTATCTGTACGGCAAATTCCATGGTACATGGAAGGCATGTAAGAAACAATATGGATAAAAAAGCATGTGCCTCACCAAATTCTTTCTTTATGACCACTCCCATATACACTAATATTGCAACCATAGGTATGATGGCCGCAATCTTTTGTATCTGTATATTCTGTGGACTCACTAATTCAAATATCTTGGCATAGAAGTAATATAGAGGTGGATGAACATCCTCAGCTGTCTTCTCCACTATTCCTCTCAGATCATATTTAAGCAGGTCAAATGTAAAAACTTCATCCGTCCATACATTTTTATTAAATATCAGGCTCACATAAAGGATTGTAAAAAATACTATTGTCCCCCATATCAGTATGTTTCCTATGTTCTTTTTAATAAACTCTTTCATACGTCTGCTTGTTCTCCTTTATTCTTGGATTTGCTTTTGCTTGGCATATTATTTTTTAAACCTGTGCTGCAATATCTCTAATGAATGATAAACTTGATCATATTGTTCATCAGTCCACGAACTTGTCAGCTTTTCATTAAATGAATTTAAAGCTTTTGATAATCCCGGATACATTTCATGCCCTTCATTTGTAAGATATAATTTCTTGTTCCGTTTATCACTTTGATCTATATCACGCCGAATAAGCCCCTTGTTTTCCAAAGCCTTTACAGCTCTCGCAGTCGCTGACTTATCCACGCATACTATCTCCGTAAGTCTATCCTGTGTAATCCCATCTTCATGTGCCAATGCCATAAAGTAAAGTTCTTCCCCAACAGTTATTCCAAATGGCTCAACAACGTCTTTTAGTTCAATTGCAATCTCTCTTGAAAGAAGAGAAATCATTCGCCCTATACTTGGTTTCATATTATTATTGGCACCTCCTATTATTATAAACTAAAATATATCATTTGATTAGTTGATGTGTCAACTATACTAGCATCCGCTTTCCGTTTTTCGTTTCAAAAAAGGCTTGAAATCGTGCAATTTTTTACACGATCTCAAGCCTTGATAATACTGATTTTGTTATACTTTTTGAAGTTTATATTGTCATTTTATTGTTACGAGTGACAAGGTGATTATACCGCATTTCTCTGCGGATATCATTACTTTTAATCCGATTACCCTTCTTGATCATCGCTATTGTCATTTATAGTTCCAATGAGTCCTGTAACTAAATCTTGCAATTGGGCTGCATTTTTATTCGTGATTACAGGTTTTCCGGTTCTCTTTTCCACCGCCAATCGTGCTTCTCCAGCGGCTTCTCCACCTTCAATAGCAACCATCCGATTTTCCTCAAATGACTCCGGTTGCTTTTGTTTAGATATTTCTGTAGTAGTAGCCTCAGCCAACATATTAAGCACCAACTCTAATGTGGACATATTATCCCTGAGATTCTCTTTCTTCAGCCCTTTGAGGTTCTTATACTGCCTTGTTGTCATTCCAGACCAGGCTTTCGTTATCTCATCTGTCAGGATTGCATATTCTACGCCTTTCTTTACACCACGCTTATCCCACTCGTCTGTAAGTTCTTTACGCACCTGAATAGCCTGCAGGCGCTGATTTATCCATTCTCGCGAATAACCTTTTTTTGCATAGGTCTCAAGAGCCCTCTCTATAGTCAACTCTGGGTCAATTACTTCCTCTATTCGTTCACGACCTACCTGGGCCAGCCACATTTTAAACGGCTCCGCTTTTTTCGAAGGAATAGATTGAATCAATCGAAGCAATTGCTCTGTGTTTGCCACATCAGTATTATATCGTTTTCCATCCTTCGGCGACTTCATTTTCAGTTGGTTACAATTTGTAACCAACTGGCTTCCCTCCTCTTTAAGCCTATTTTTCAATACTTTCCAATAATTCCTTGCACCATCAATATCAGGTTGTTCAGTTAGTATTCCAACAACATCCACAATTGAAAAATACCATTCTTCCTCTTCTTCAACCCACGCAGTTCTGATCGGCTGGTCTTCAAATAATTGAACTTTATCATTTGCCATCTGCATTTTCCCCCCTTATCGGTTCTTCGTCTTGTATATGGCTTTTTTCTTCAAGCAGCATAATATACTCCATCATTCTTACCAAATACTCCGGAGGGGCGCTTATTCCCTGTTCCCACTGCTGAAGAGTTCTTACAGGAATCCCAAATTTTGCAGAAAACTTACTTTGTGATAATCCCGTTTTCTTTCGTAACTCCTTTATTCTAGCTGAAATATCCATAACATAGTCTCCGTAAATTTCATACTTTAATAAAGTATAGAGCTATTTTTGTACGTTGTCAACGTATAAATTGATTTCGAATGCAAAATATGATAAAGCACATTTTTATAGTACTGCGCTTTATTATGCGCTTTGAAACGAATCTTTCCGCACCCATGATGTACCCGTCACTTCATATCCTGTTATAACACATGTAAACAAAAAAGCTTCCGAAGGCACTTGTTTATGCCATCGAAAGCCTTTAATCGCAAATATTATAATCCTACCGGCAAACCACACGGTATTATTCCATCTCTATAGTTCCCGGTGGCTTAGAAGTCAGATCGTAGAATACACGATTAACTCCTCTAACCTCGTTTATGATACGACTCATTACTGTCTGAAGTACTTCCCAAGGAATATTGGCTGCTTCAGCAGTCATGAAATCGATTGTGTTTACTGCTCTAAGAGCAACTGCATAATCATAGGTACGCTCATCGCCCATTACACCTACGCTACGCATATTTGTAAGAGCTGCAAAGTACTGATTCGGCATCCATTTTGGCTCTGCTCCGCCATTTTTAGCCTTGTACTCGTCAATTGCCTTACCTACTTCTTCACGATAGATAGCATCAGCATCCTGTACGATTCTTACCTTATCTGCTGTAACCTCTCCAATGATACGGATTCCAAGGCCAGGACCTGGGAATGGCTGACGATATACAAGATATTCAGGAATACCAAGCTCAAGACCAGCTTTTCTTACTTCATCCTTAAACAGGTCACGAAGTGGCTCAATGATTTCCTTGAAATCAACGTGTTCAGGAAGTCCACCTACATTGTGGTGAGATTTGATGACAGCTGACTCACCGCCAAGACCACTTTCTACAACGTCAGGATAAATAGTACCCTGAACAAGGTAGTCAACACTGCCAATCTTTTTTGCTTCTTCCTCAAATACACGGATGAACTCTTCGCCTATTATCTTACGCTTCTTCTCAGGCTCGGCTACGCCTGCAAGCTTGGAATAATAACGATCTTTTGCATTTACTCTGATAAAATTAAGCTCATATGGACCATCTGGACCAAATACTGCTTCAACTTCATCACCTTCATTTTTTCTAAGAAGACCATGGTCTACAAATACGCAAGTGAGCTGTTTACCTACAGCCTTTGACAGAAGAACAGCTGCAACAGATGAATCTACACCACCTGATAAAGCACATAATACTTTACCATTTCCAACCTTTGCTCTGATATCAGCTATGGCTGTCTCTACAAATGAATCCATCTTCCAATCGCCAGCACATCCGCAGATATTTCTTACAAAATTGTAGAGCATCTTAGTTCCATTTTCTGTATGCAGTACTTCTGGATGGAACTGGATAGCATACAGCTTTTTGTCTACGTTCTGAGCAGCAGCTACTGGAGTACTAGCAGTATGTGCTACAGAAGTAAATCCTGGTGCAAGCTTGCTGATATAATCGAAATGGCTCATCCAAACAATGTTTTTATCTGGAAGATCTTTAAACAGAGGGGATGTTGTATCAAAAAATGTCTCCGTCTTTCCATATTCTCTATTTTCAGCACGTTTAACTTCGCCTCCAAGGACGTGGCTCATAAGCTGCGCGCCATAGCATAATCCCAGTACAGGAATACCCGTTTCAAATAACTCTTTTCCACAGGTTGCTGCGCCTTCTTCATATACGCTATTAGGACCACCTGTTAAGATGATGCCCTTAGGATTCATTGCCAGTATCTTGTCTAGTGGAGTACGATATGAATATATTTCACAGTAAACGTTACATTCACGTACTCTACGAGCTACCAGCTGATTGTACTGACCGCCAAAGTCTATAACAATGACTGTTTCTCTTGCCATGTTTCCTCCTATGATCTTTTTACTTCAATTCCTTTAATTCCTGGCACAACCTCTTGGTGTAACTATCTGTCATGCCGCATACATAATCTGTTACTAACATGAGCCTTAAATATAACTTTTCAGCTTCAGGCTTATCTTTCGAATATATATGATATATAGCCTTATAGTTTTCAGATATTTTATCGACAAGAAGCTGTGACTTCTCATCTAATTTTCTACCCGTATCATAATACAACACTGCAGGAATAAATGCATCTAAAATATCTGACATCATATCATCAGCCATAGCTTCCATACTTATCTTTGGTTTAGACAAAAAAGCATATCTATAGGCTATATCACCCAATATTTCAGTAATATGCTTTCCTTCTGTTCCATCCAATAATTCCTTAAGATAAGTACCTGCCATTATTGAATCATAATTATTTATAAAGCTATCTGTGGCATCAAATATAAGCTTACCCTGGACATTTATGATCCAGTTCTGTATTGCATAGCTGTCAGCACCGCTTGCGCCATATTCCTGCCCCTTATCGTGGAGCTGCTTTAACAATTCTACAAGCTCATAATATTCATCATCTTCAGATGCATCTTTATACTTATGTGCTTCAAGTTCATATAAAAGCTGCTCATAACTGAGTAATCCCTTTTTAAATGCATCCTCAATATCTGCAGTAAGATATGCCGTATCATCAGCAGCCTCTAAAATAAGTGTAAGAGGATTTCTGTTACCATTTAATCCAAGGGATTCTTCGATATCGTCAAAAGCTTCTTTATCAGCATAGTAATATCCCATCTTATGCTTTCTGATATCTTCACTATCCTTATCAACCTCAAGGGATGAAACGGGGTATTTGATAATAGTGGATAAAAGAGCTTTTGTCAGGTTCATTCCATGGGCATCCACCAGATAGTGAAGCTTAGTGACCACTCTTAGTGCCTGTGTATTGCCTTCAAAATTGAAGAAATCCGCTTTCATCTGTTCTGATAATAATTCATCGACAGAAACGTATCCCTCTCCGCCTTCCTCAAGTAACTCTTTAGGATACTCAAGCTTTGATATATTCTCTTTAAACCACTTACGAATAACATTTTCTCCAAAATGTCCAAAGGGTGGATTTCCTATATCATGAATAAGTCCTGCACACTGCAATATATCGCACATATACTGCTGATACTCTGGCAAAAAAGACTCATCTTTCAATTCATTTATAATTCTTCTGGAAATTGTTTGCCCTAGAGATTTACAAAAAGAGGATACCTCCAGTGAATGGGTCAGTCTGGTTCTTACAAAATCTGACTCATCCAATGGATATACCTGCGTCTTGTCCTGCAAACGTCTAAAAGATGCACTACTTATGATTCTATGATAATCTTTTTCAAATTCCGATCTTTTATCTCTTGTTGAAACTGGCTTGGAGTATATTCTTATACGATCAGGACATAGCAGTTTATTCCATTCCATACTCTGCATTGTTCCTCCTAAATAATCCTTAACCCCCTCAACTTTTTCACTTTGAAATTACAAAAATCTTCTAACGGTAATTATCGTTCTATATGTTGCACTTGAATATTTAATACCAGTCTTGGCGGTGCTGGCATGAACAATCTGACCGTTGCCTATGTATATACCAACATGACCACCATAGTATATCACATCTCCAGGCTGAGCGTTAGCATATGATACTTCTGTACCATATGCAGCCTGAGAAAAAGATGTTCTTGGAACTGTAATGCCAAAAGATTTATAGACTGCGTATACAAATCCGGAACAATCGCATCCCTCAGTAAGGCTTGTTCCACCTGCAACATATGGATATCCCACAAACTGACAGGCAAAATTGGCAACGTTTTGTCCAGTAGCCGATCCTGGAGCTGAAATAGTCTTATTACTGTTTCCGCTTGAATTACTTGAGTTATTAGTATTATTGGTAGTAGTTGTTGTTGTAGTTTGGCTTTCAGACTCAGACTTGGCTTTTTCTTCTGCTGCTTCTGCGGCCTTAGCACTGCTAACTTCTGCTGCTGCAGCATCAACTTCTTTCTGCTTGGCATCAATACTTGCCTGTAACTGTTTTAACTCTTCTGTCTGTTTTTGGAGCTGCGCTGTATAAACAGCAGCGCTTTGTTTCGCCTGTGTCAACTGAACAGAGAAATTATCGTACTGAGCTTCGTACTGAGCAAGAAGTTCCTCCATATAGGCCTGTTCTTCTTCCAGCTCATACTGTGAAGTCTCCAGCTCTGATTTTTCTTCTTCCAGCTGTTCACCATATTCCTGAGCTTCATTTTTGGCAGTTACATATTTTCCAAGCTGTTCTCTATCATATTCGTAAAGCTTTTCTACATATGTAGCCTTGTTCAATATATCATTAATGCTTTCTGCCTGCATAAGTATCATGGCGTAGGACATTTCACCTTTTTCATACATGAACTTGATACGTTCACACATTGCATTATAAAGGGTCTCTTCCTGCTCTTTGGCAGCCTCATACTCAGCCTGAGTCTTTTCTATTTCTGTCTGCTTATTTGATATATCGATTTCTATCAAATTAATACTGGTCAAAAGGTCAGTAATCGTTGCCTGTGCTTCATCAATCTGATCTCCAACTTCACTTTGAGATTCAGAAATACTGTTTATATTACTGTTTGCTTCATTCAGCGCATTCTGGCTGGCATTTTTCTCGTTCTGCAGATTGCTTTTCTCAGTTTCAAGTTTATTCTTTTCTTCTTCCAGCTGCTGTTGCTTTTTCTCTAAATCAGAACTAGTGGCAGCCCAAGAAGGGACTGCCACTAGGAAGGTAATCAATGTCATGATGATACTTATTGATGTATATAAAAATTTCTTCATTACTGTCTCCCCACGACTTGATCAAGAAGTCCAACAAAACTTACTCTGTACATGAAAATAATATCATTTCATACATAAATTATATCATAATATGCACAGGGCAAATGCTGAACTTTTTATAAATCGCAGTTACCAACAGTTCTTGGGAATGACTCAACATCTCTGATGTTGCCCATACCTGTCAGATACATTACGCATCTCTCAAATCCAAGACCAAATCCTGAATGTCTTACAGAACCATATCTTCTAAGATCAAGATAGAACTGGTAATCATCCTTCTTAAGTCCAAGCTCATCCATACGATTCTCAAGAACTTCAAGGATATCTTCTCTCTGGCTACCACCAATGATCTCACCAATTCCTGGCACAAGACAATCTGCTGCAGCAACTGTCTTTCCATCTGGATTGAGTTTCATGTAAAATGCCTTGATGTCCTTTGGATAGTCTGTTACAAATACAGGCTTCTTGAAAATCTTCTCTGTAAGATAACGCTCATGCTCTGTCTGAAGATCGCATCCCCATGATACTTTAAAGTCAAACTCATCGTTATGTTCTTCAAGGAGCTTTATAGCATCTGTATATGTTATCCTGCCAAATTCGTTATCAGCTACGTTATGAAGTCTTTCTATAAGACCCTTATCGATAAACTGGTTAAAGAATTCCATTTCAGCAGGACAGTGCTCAAGTACATAGTTGATAACAAACTTAAGCATAGCTTCTGCAACATCACAATCGTCTTTAAGATCTGCAAAACAAAGCTCAGGCTCAATCATCCAGAACTCAGCTGCATGTCTTGTTGTATTTGAATTTTCGGCTCTGAATGTAGGTCCAAATGTATAAACATTCTTAAATGCAAAAGCATATGTCTCAACATTAAGCTGTCCGCTAACTGTAAGATTTACAGGCTTGCCAAAGAAATCTTTTGAGTAATCAACCTGTCCATCCTCTGTCTTAGGAACATTGTTCAGATCCATTGTAGTAACCTGGAACATTTCACCAGCACCTTCACAGTCACTGCCTGTGATAAGTGGTGTATGAACATATGTAAATCCTCTCTCCTGGAAGAAAGTATGGATTGCATATGCAGCAACAGATCTAACTCTGAATACTGCCTCAAATGTGTTTGTTCTTGCACGAAGATGAGGTATTGTTCTTAAATACTCAAGAGTATGTCTCTTAGCCTGAAGTGGATAATCAGGTGATGAAACACCTTCAATCTCAACTTTTTCAGCCTGCATTTCGAAAGGCTGCTTTGCATTTGGTGTTGCAACAATTGTACCTGTTGCAATTATAGCTGCACCAACATTTAACTTGCTGATCTCAGCAAAATTAGAAAGTGCATCTGTATATACTACCTGAAGAGGTGTAAAAAATGTACCATCATTAAGCACAATGAATCCAATTGTCTTAGAATCACGTATATTTCTAATCCATCCGCCTACTGTAACCTTCTGGTCAGTATATTTTTCCGGGCTCTGAAACAAGTCCTTAATGTCTGTAAGTTCCATTTTTTATTCCTCGCTTTCCGGTTCAACAACACTTGCATTTTCTGCAAGATACTCTACTACCTTATCATGCATGAGACTCTCTTTGTATGCCTCAAGATCAATAGAATTCTGTGAAATATAATCTTCAACATCTGCATATGATGATGCAGCACCAGCCATTGATTCAGTAATTGCTTCCATTACTTCATCATCTGAAACTGTGATCTCAAGCTCATCAGCAATTGCCTGTGCCATTAACAGTTCCTGAACAGTCTTTACTGCAAGCTCATTTAAATATGTCTCTCCATCACCTGTATAGCCTTCTGAAGCCATGATCTGTGATAATACGCTGTCTGCTGTATATTCTGTTCCATACATAGCTGTGTAATATCTTGCAAGTGTATCAAGCTGATTGTTGTAAAGGTAGAGGTATCTATCAACCATTTCCTGTGGAACATCCTTGAATTCACTAGCATCAAAAACAGCTTCAAGTACTGCATTCTGAACTGTAGAATCATATGTTGACTGCTCATTCTCAAGCATAAGGCCTGTTAAATATTCCTTAAAGCTTGCAATATCGCTAACATTCTCGATTCCAAGATTTGCACAATACTCATCTGTCAGCTCTTCTACTGGAGCAAGTATCTGATTAACTGTAACTGTAAATACTACAGCTTTGCCTGCAAGATCTGTTGATGAATAGTCTTCAGGGAAAGTGAGCTCAAGGTCTCTTACTTCACCAGTTTCAGCACCAATAAGTCCATCTTCAAATCCATCGATGAATGTACCTGATCCAATTTCAAGCTGATATCCCTCAGCTGAACCGCCATCAAATGCTTCACCAGTATCAGCATATTTACCTACATAATCAATATCAACAGTATCACCTGTCTGAACTGCTCTGTCTGTTACTTCCTGAAGTTCCTGAGATAAAACATAATCAATGTACTCCTGCAACTCTTCTTCTGTAACTTCTGGAGTCTCTGCCTCAACTTCAATTCCCTGATACTCCCCGAGAGTAACATAATCTGAAGCTGTGTAAGCCTTTAAATAAGCCTCATCACCAAATTCTACTACTTCTTCTGTCTCTGTAGTCTCAGCACTTGCCTCTGCACTTGCCTCTGCAGATGCTGCTGAATCTGATGTATCGCTAGTATCTTCAGAATTGTTTGAACAAGCTGCCAGCATTGAAACGCTCATTGCAGCAACCAATAACATTACCAATTTCTTTTTCATTTTATATCTTCTCCTTACTTAATATCCCCCTGCTTTTAAGTTATAAAAACAGCATTTTTATACTACCATACCTTCAAATTAGTTTAAAGTATTTTATTCGTTATTAAGTTGCTTACAGTTTTAAAGAATGCTACAATACATTTCATGAAATATGAATATGGAGGGTTTTAAGTTGAGTACTTCAGCACTTATTACTATTGTTGTTATTGCAGTTATCATCATAGCTGTTTTTGGTCTTTTATACTTTTTAGGAAAAAGAGCACAGAAAAAGCAGGATGAACAGCAGGCACAGATTGAAGCTATGAAACAGTCTGTCACAATGCTCATCATCGACAAGAAAAAAATGAGAATGAAAGATGCCGGTCTTCCTCAGGCTGTCATTGAACAGACTCCAAA
Source organism: Butyrivibrio sp. (assembly GCA_015056495.1). Classification (GTDB taxonomy): domain Bacteria; phylum Bacillota; class Clostridia; order Lachnospirales; family Lachnospiraceae; genus Butyrivibrio. Next base: position 118,464 of record SVGC01000003.1, on the reverse strand, counting down.
GCTTCTTCGCAGATCCAAGCTCCCAATCCTTAAAGTAAGAATCGGAAATCAGGTTATGAGCCTTATCTGTGCTGATAACATTTTTGATCAGGTTCCTGTTAAGAAGGAAGTTAAGGCTTCAATCAGCGGTATCTACGTAACAGAAGTTCGTGCACTTCACGGTAAAGTGATCATTCCTGAAAAGAAAAAAGGTTTCTGGTCAAATCTTATTTCTAAAGCTCAGGAAAAAGCAGGTGCTAAACCAGTTAAGTAATAATAATTTAATAGCAAAAACAAAAACCATCTAGAAACACTATTTGTGACTAGATGGTTTTTTTATACTATTTATTCAATGATGTCATAGAATATCAATATTATATTCAATGCTAGATCTGGATAATGTCTGATTTTCCATATTCAGATCATAGTCAACTTTCAGTCTGATGACCTTTTCATTGATGGATTTATCAAGATTATTAGTAGTAATCTCCATCTCGATGATTCCATAAGGCGTATTGTACTTTAATGGATGTGTATTGCCCTGGCTAAAGATCATGTGAGAAGTAGCATCGCCACTTCTTGTGATCTCGACCTTCTGTTCAAATATCTGAACTGTATTCTGAGCATTAACAGTAACAATATTGCCTTTCTCATCCTGAACCTGCTGACTCTCATCATAAATGATCCGGTGGATTCCATCGGCAGTTATCTCATAAAAGCCTCTGGCAGTTATTTCTGATATCTCAGGTGCTTCACCTGCTCTATCATGCCTACTTTTAAGTATTATCTGTACTTCTCTTTTCAAAATATAATCTCCAATTTAAATCTTATTAGGATTGATAGGTGCAGACATATGTAGTTCAGGTGCAAGAGAGCTTTCCTTTATGGCATCATACGCTCTACGAGCTTTTTCTTCACTATCAAATATTCCAAATACTGTCGGTCCGCTACCACTCATCATAGCTTCCATAGCGCCGTTTTCATTCATGATGTTCTTGATATCTGAAATTACAGGATACTCCGGAACTGTTACAGTCTGCAGTACATTTCCCATTTTTTCAGTGATTCCGGACAAACTGCCCTTCTTAATAGCTTCTATCATTCCATCAATATCAGGATGATCCTCTATCTCTTTGCTATCCAGAGTTTTGTAAACCCATCCTGTAGATACATCGATAGCAGGCTTGGCTATTACGATCTTACATTCAGGCATATCCGGCAATATTGTCAGTTCTTCACCAATGCCCTCTGCAAGGGCTGTTCCACCAATAATACAATATGGAATATCTGCTCCGAGAGCCACAGCATCATCGCACAGGTCTTTTGTAGAGAGATTCAGACTCCATAATTCATTAAGGGCAATAAACGCAGCTGCAGCGTCTGTACTTCCGCCAGCCATACCTGCTGCCACAGGAATATTTTTTTCAAGGGTCATCGTCACTCCAAAAGAAGCATTATATTTGTCCTTTAAGAGCTTTGCTACTTTCCATACCAGATTACTTTCATCATTTGGTATCTTATCTGAACCGGATTCAAAAACTATCTGACCATCATCTCTTTTTTCAAAAGTAAGTACATCGTGAAGATCTACTGTCTGCATGATCATCTTAACGATATGATATCCGTCATCACGTCTGCCAAGTACATCCAGGCCCAGATTTATCTTTGCATATGCTTTTTTAACTATCATTTCATTCCTCATTTACACTATGATCTGATACCATAGTATTTCACTGCTTATCAACTATAAGTCTAAGATCAGATATATCCTCTACGCCATACTCCTGCATATATTTCTCTATACCTTCAACAACTTTTATAGTTGCATATGGATCATGGAAATTCATGGCACCTACTGCTACCATAGTAGCTCCAGCCATGATGAACTCAATGGCATCTTCTGCATTACAGATACCGCCCATTCCAATAATAGGAATATTAACTGCATGAGCTGCTTCATAGACCATTCGTACAGCAACCGGCTTGATTGCTGGTCCTGAAAGACCTCCTGTCTTATTTGCAAGAACGAATTTCTTTCTATAGATGTCAATCTGCATTCCGGTAATCGTATTAATAAGGGATATGGCATCTGCGCCAGCTGCCTCAGCAGCTTTGGCCATCTCTGCTATGCTGGTAACATTTGGACTCAGCTTCATGATAACTGGCTGCTTTGCATGCTTTTTGATCTCTTTTGTAATATTATAAAGAGCATCTGCATTCTGTCCAAAGGCAATAGCACCCTCTTTTACATTAGGACAGGATACATTGATCTCAAGCATATCGACTTTCTGATCAGCGAGTTTATCCACAACCTCAAGATAATCTTCAACTGTTTTTCCACAAACATTTACAATTACTCTCGTATCAAACTGTTCAAGAAACGGAAGGTCACGCTCTATCATTACGTCAACACCTGGATTCTGAAGGCCAATTGCATTTAACATACCACCGTATGTCTCTGTAACTCTTGGCGTTGGATTTCCAGGCCACGGAACATTGGCAACACCCTTGGTCACTACTGCTCCCAATCTGTTTAAGTCTACAAATTCAGAATATTCAATTCCTGATCCAAAAGTTCCAGATGCTGTTGTTACTGGATTTTTAAATGAAACTCCGGCTATATTTACTGATGTATTCACTAAAATTCCTCCATCTTAAATCTCAACGTCAAGTGCATCAAACACTGGTCCGTCAGTACAGATCCTAGCATTATTAACATGTGAGTGTTCATCTTTTTTGGTTGTCTTGCATACACATCCAAGGCATGCTCCAACTCCACAAGCCATTCTCTCTTCAAGAGATATGAATGCCTTTATGTCTTTTTCTGCCGCATAAACTTTGATAGCTCTGAGCATAGGCATTGGACCACATGCATAGATGATGTCTGCATCGATCATTTCTTCCCTTACAGCATCTAATACATTGCCTTTAGTTCCAACACTACCGTCTTCTGTAGCAATATGGAGCTGTCCATATTGTTTAAAATCCTCTCCAAGGAAAGTATCACTGTTTCTATATCCCATGACAATATCAATAGACTTGGCATTGCCCTTTGAATTTATCTGTTTTGACAATTCAAGAAGTGGTGGAACGCCTATACCTCCACCCATTATGAGCACCTTTTTTCCATCTGCTTCTTCAACAGGAAATCCATTGTCTCCAAGTATGCCTATTATCTGAACATGCTGTCCCTGCTGATAAAGAGCAAATTCTGCAGTTCCTTTTCCACTGATCCTGTAGACAAGCCTCATAGCATCCTTCTCTGCACTTATCTCGCAGATACTGATAGGTCTTGGAAGTAGCTTGGTCTGATCGATAGGATATATTCCTATGAACTGACCAGGTCTTGCATGTTCAGCCAGTGGAGTAGCTATCCACATATCGAGGATGCCATCAGCAAGCATCTTTTGTGACATAACTAGTGCTTCAATTTTTTTCTTCTTTGCCATATTTTTCTCCAATTGGTTATTTGATCATAGTTTCTTACTGTAAACTATGTTACCGTCGCATATAGTATAATATATCACTGCAGGAATTTCCTGTGATAAAAATGGTGTATTTGTTGACTTTGATAAACTATTAGAATAAATCTCGCTTTCTTTAGGATCAAAAATAACAAGATCTGCCGCACCGCCTTCTTTTATCTGTCCTGCATCAAGTCCGTATACTCTGGCCGGTCCAATAGTCATTCTTGTCAAAAGTTCCATCATTGTCAATCTGCCTGTATTTACCAGTTCTCTGACGCCAAGACCAAGTGAGGTTTCGAGACCTGTGATGCCACTTGGAGCTTCCTTTATTCCTTTTTCTTTTTCATATGATGCATGCGGAGCATGATCTGTTGCGATCATCTCTATCGTTCCATCCTTTAGGCCTTCAATGATAGCCTGTCTGTCACTTTCTTCCCTAAGAGGCGGATTCATTTTGGCCAATGTGCCATATTTTAATACTGCTTCCTGAGTAAGTGTAAAATGATGAGGAGTTGCTTCTGCATGGATTCCAGGATATTTCTTTCTGGCCTGTCTTATAAGTTCTACGGACTCAGCCGCACTAATGTGCTGGATTGTGATCTCTGCACCGCTCTCCGTGGCAATCTTGATATCTCTCTCAACCATTGATATCTCTGCCTGGCGTGGAGAGCCTGTTATACCAAGCTTTTCTGCTACAGGACCAGCATTGATACCATTATCAGTTATATATTGAGGATCTTCCTCATGAAGACTGATGACTTTTCCAACTTTTGCAGCCTGAGCACATGCTTTTTTCATGATCTCTTCACTCATAACAGGCTTGCCATCATCAGTAAAAAGAACTGCTCCGGCATCTATCATCTGCTGCATGTCCACAAGCTCCTGGCCCTTCATATCTCTAGTAACATTCGCACATGCATAGACCTTTATCCCTGTCTCTGCGCCTTTTTTCAAAACCTCTTCTAGAGTCTGTGGATTATCCATATGCGGCTCTGTATTGCCCATCATTACAACGCTGGTAAAACCGCCTTTTGCGGCAGCTGCAGCTCCTGAATATATGTCTTCTTTATATGTAAATCCCGGATCTCTAAAATGAACATGCCCATCTACAAGTCCCGGTGCCACTACTTTTCCTGTAGCATCAATTTCTTCATATACTGTGCCATCATAGTGACTAGTGATCTTTGCTATTTTTCCATCTTCAATAACGATATCCCTTACACCCTCTGTACCACTTGCAGGGTCTATCATGTAACCATTTCTGATCAGATACACTTTCTAAACTCCTTTTTGTAGATTATAATTGTAATGTACAAATATTACTCGTATACTATACCCGATTGTACCTAAAAAATTTATTCTAAACAATGGAGAAAATATGCTTCGGTTAATTATCATAGTACTTTATTTAGTCATTTATTTATTAGTAAGTCTTCCAATCCAGTTGGTGCTCTTCATAATGAGTAAATCCCAGCTTAAGAAAGCAAAAGAAATATCACTTTCTTTTGTACAGTGGGGATTCAAATGCATCCTGTTCCTGACTGGAGCCAAGATCGATATCCGCGGAGAAGAAAATGTTCCGACAGATACACCTGTTTTATATGTTGGTAACCACCGCAGTTATTTTGATATCGTCATCACCTATTCAAGAGTTCCTAGACTCACAGGTTATATTGCCAAAAAAGAAATGACAAAAGTTCCTATCCTGAGCCGCTGGATGAAATATCTTGACTGTCTGTTCCTTGATAGAGACGATATCCGTCAGGGTCTGCAGATCATTCTTACAGCAATTGATCAGGTAAAAAACGGAACATCAATGACCATCTATCCTGAAGGAACCAGAAACAGAACAGATCAGGACCTTATTGATTTCCACAAGGGTTCATTTAAAATAGCTCAAAAAGCGGGCTGCCCTATTATTCCTGTCGTAGTAAATAATACAGATGACATCTTTGAAGCTCATCCATGGGCTATAAGACCTGCTCATGTTGTGGTTGAATATTGCAAACCTATTTACTTAAATGAACTTTCAAAAGAAGAGCTTAAAAATATTGATGATTATGTACGTACTATCATCCTTGAAAAATATCAGGCTAATAAATCACTTATCTGATAAATCCTAAGCACAACAAAGGGTTGCCACATTATAAAATGTGACAACCCTAATTTTTTTACATCTTGCTACCAGTCTTTGATCCGCCGCCAAGTTTAACTCCTTCAAGAACGTTAGTCTCAAAAGAGAATACAACCTTGTGGTTTTCTCTATCCTGTTTCAATGCAATCTGGATCATTTTTTCCAAAAGTTCTTCATATTTCATTCCAAGTGGTTCCCATAAATAGAAGGAAAGTGAACCAGGAATAGTATTGATCTCATTTAAATATATCTTATTTGTATCCATATCGATCATAAAGTCAATACGTGATACGCCAGAGCACTCAAGGCATTTGAAAGCTTCTACTGCCATAGTTCTGATCTGCTCACGAGTCTCGCTACTGATATCAGCAGGGATCTTTCTTGAAAGAGATGCCATACCCTTGCTGCCACCAGTCTTGGCACCTTTAGCGCCCTTACCGCCCTTCATGTACTTATCTTCAAAGCTTAAGATATCGCTGGCATTAACAGGCTCTTCGCATTCAGAAGCCTGTGCACTTTCATAATCTCCAAGTACTGAACAGTTGATTTCCTTAAGATTGGTAATAGCTGGCTCAACAAGTACTCTCTTAGCAAATTCAAATGCTGTATCAAGAGCTTCTTTAAGCTCTTCCTGATTTTTAGCCTTGCTGATACCGATACTTGATCCAAGGTTAACTGGTTTTACAATTACAGGATAAGATAACTTAGCCTCGATCTTATTTATAAGAGCTTCGCTGTCTTCGTAATCCTTCCAAGTAAAGCAAAGGCAATCAAGAACAGGTATACCATTGTCCTTGAGAACTGTCTTCATAACATATTTGTTCATTCCAACTGCAGATGATAATACATCGCAGCCTACTACAGGAAGTCCAAGTGTCTGTAAAAATCCCTGAAGTACACCATCTTCAACGTTAGTACCATGTACGATTGGAAATGCAATATCAATATCAGAAATAACGTTATTGCCAAATTTCTTCATAGGATATCTGACAAGACTTACCTTATCTCCATCCTTGATCCATACTACTTTAGTGCTCTTTTTAAGAAGATCTGGAATATGTGTATATTCTTCGATCTTGTCTATAAATTCTCCTACATAATAATCGCTGTTCTTGGTTATATAAACAGGAATTACATCATATTTATCTCTATTGATGTAACCCATAGCCTGAATAGCAGATATGATTGATATCTCGTGTTCTGTACTATTTCCACCAAATAGAACTGCTATCTTCAGTTTCATTTTTGCCTCCAAAAAATATCCATATATTAATAATCACGCTTACTTAGTATAGTTATCTGGAAGATCATTTTCAAGTAATATTACTTTCTCTTTTCCAGCATCAAGTTCATACATGAGCGCTGTTGCTTCATTCAGAGTATTTTTAACAAAAAGTTTTTGCTCAGAAAATCCTTCTTCAAGAGCACCCTTCTTGATGTATTCAGTCTGCTTCTCACCAACAAGGATAATATAATCACATACCTTGGCAGCCTGACGGCCAAATTCCATGTTCAGCTCATTTTCTTTTTCTCCAAGCTCAACCATTCCAGGTGTAACAAGGACTTTGACTGAATCTGTAAAAAGAGCCAATGTATCAATAGCAGTCTTGGCACCAGCAGGATTGGAATTATAAGCATCATCAAGGATAGTAACACTACCACGCTGTATCAGCTCAAGCCTGTGGGATACAGGTTGAAGTCGTCTGACAGCCATCTTGAGCTTATTCATTGGAATACCCAGTGAATTGGCTACCGCGATCGCACCAACAACATTTTGAACATTATGAGGTCCTATAAGCTTGGTTGTAAATTCTTCTGACTCACCACTTGGAGTTGTTACAGTAAATGATGTTCCTGCTCTTGAGACAGAGACATCAGTTGCTCTGTAAGCAGCTCCTTCTCTTGTTCCATATGTGATCGCATCACTGTATTTCATATTGTCGTGGATAAAATCGTTATCGAAGTTGACCCACTTAAGATGTTTTCCAGCTGCGTCATCACTTGTTTTCTTTTCTTCTACTGCATCTAGAAGTTCATACTTGGTATTGATAATATTCTGCTGATTATGGAAAGTTTCAAGGTGCTGAGGTCCAATAGATGTCACTATTCCGTCATCAGGATGCACAATATCGCATATTTCCTTGATATCTCCCACATGGCGGGCACCTATTTCACATACAAATATCTCATGTGTGTTCTTTAAGTCGCCTCTGATAGTCCTTACTACTCCCATTGGTGTATTAAAGCTCTCCGGTGTTATAAGTACTCTAAATCCCTCTGACAAAAGAGTATTCAGATAATACTTCACACTTGTCTTACCATAACTGCCTGTTACACCTATGATCCTGAGATTTGGATGTTCTCTGAGTATTCTCTTGGCATCATTGATATAGTACTGATTTACCTGCTTTTCCACCGGCTTATTTATCAGATTAGCCAAGGCAGTAATAAGTGGGAATAATGTAAAAAATACTACTGACAAAATATTAGCTACTAAAAGATGTGACTCTGAAAACTGATTCGCAGCTATGATCCCTACGATAATTGCAAAAATAATTCCATCTGTAACAAATAGTCTTTCAACTCTTTTGGTTACAGCAAATTTCTTCTTGGCTTTCTGTGGACGATACATTATAAGACATATGATCCCAAACACTATGGAAACTATCACCACATACTTATAATCTGTTGTAAGCATAAGTACCAGTAATACTACGCCCATTAGCAGATGTATCAGATTCTTCTTGATATTTGAAGTTCTCAGGAATCTGAAATAGCCCTGAAACTGATAAGATGAAAGCTGCAGCATATGAGAATAAAATCTTGTTCCCATAATCATCATTGCTATTAGTACTAATAATTCGATTATAACCACTATCTTTATGATCATTTTTCCACCACTTTTTCTTTTTTATGATTTGTTATCCACAAATGTTTATGGTTACTAACACATATCACATATCTATTTTCAAAAAGCTTCCCAGTATCCTATAGAATATATACGGCTGATCCAGGAATGAGTAATGTCCTGCATTATCAATTGGTGCAAGACCTGCTTCCGGCATAAGTTCTTCCATCTTCTGACCATCAGAAAGAGGTGTTGCAGTGTCATTTTTGCCCCATATCAAAAGCACCGGCATTGTTACCTTAGGCATATATGGCACCATATCTTCATTTACCACCTTGACCATGCTTGCCCTCATTGTTGGACTCGCCGCACTATAATCTGCTGAGCCAAATTTTTTCTGTAATTTATCCAATGCACCAGGATATATCTTTAATATTCCTGAGCCTGTTATCAACTTCTTATAAAACTTATATTTTTTCTGTCTCTTGAGCTGAGCCGGTGTCTTAACCGCAATTACTCCGGCGCTATCCACAAGTACAAGACTCTTGATCTTGAATCCAAAATCCTCTGTTGCAGAACGCGCAGCCATTTTGATGCTTACCCTTCCGCCATGAGAATGGCCAAGGAATATGATTTCCTTATCTTCTGGAAAAAGCTTTTTGACAAACTTGACCACAAATGAAATATAGTCATCCACAGAATATGCAAAATCCGGCTCATCACTTTTGCCAAATCCAGGCATATCCATTGCTACAACGTGATACTTACTACTAGCAAAATTAAAGATGCCGTTAAAAAGCTCTATATTGGCTCCCCATCCGTGGAGCATTACCAGAAGCGGTCCTCTGCCTTCTTCTCTATAATTGATATTTAAACCATCTATTTCTGTATTCATTAAAAACCTCTATATTGCCGACCATGCTTTTTTCAAGAATATATAATAGCATAAATATATAAGAAATAAAATTTACGCCCCAGCCCCCGCTTACTGTACCACGCTTAGCATTATCATGAATTTTGATATATATACCGGGTTACTCATAATGCTGTTAGCCTCCTCATATAAGGCATAGCTGTTCTCTGTACTGTCAGTTACATAATTAATAGCATCCGGATTGACACCCATAAGGAAATGAATGTGATTCTCTATTATTGTCGTATACTCATGGTTATAAATGATATAGTTGGTAACCGTCAGACACCTAAGATCATCAAACATCTTGTCTAAAAGGTCTTCCCCCAGGCAACTGGTTACAAAAAAGGTTGAGTTGTTGGCCTTATTTGCAATCTCCTCTGCAGAGCTGAGCAATACGCTCATCATTTCATTACATACTGTTTTGCTTACATCCTGCTTGGTGGACAAATAAGTGATCCCTCCAAGGAATGTCGCATCTTCATTTACAAAACCTTCAATAAAGCCGTCCTGTGAAAAAAATGTATCCAGCACACTATTATAGGTAGAAGATCCGGTTGCTCTGTATAACTCGGCTGCTGCCTGAAAATATCTTCCGTCATTACCCGCATTTTCATTTTTACTGTAACACTTCCATGCTCTGTCCGCTGCCCTTAAGCAGTCAGTGGCAAAAGAAGAATCGATACTCTGATACAGGTAGCTGAACTTGGCAAGGAGCGCTGCAAAAGAGATCGTCGCCTCCATTGTGATTGGCGTAACCTCAACATCAGCATTGGACAGATCGGTTATACCAGACTGCTGTGTAAGAGCTGATGCATAGACACCACCAGTCTTTTCGTCCTGCATCTTTAACAGCCAGTCCACTTCAACTTTGACCTCATTAAGTATGTCAGCAATACCATCATTACTTTCAGGTATGTCAGTATCATCCGAAAAAACGTCCTTGTTCAGCTCATAAGCCAAAAGAAGATTTTGCGCTATGTTACAACCATCTACCACATCTCTGTTGGCCTTTTCATCAAGATGCCAGCCACCTGTCACATCTATCTGAGTTGTTTTATCTTCTAGATATGCATTACCTACATGACAGGCTGCATGAGCATTTTCACCGGCGTATTGTTCCATGATTGTGTATCCGCAACGATTTAGATAAAATATCTTTCCAGCCTCATCAAACATATCTGAATATATATTTTCTTTTATTGAAAAAGCATAGGAACTTCCCAAAGTCCTGTTATATATGTAATAGTCGCCCTCAGTGGTAAGCTCTGTAAAATACCCGCAGCTGTCGTATTCTTCCAGTTCTTTGTTGTACTTGGATCTTCTAACTTCTCCAACATACACTACTTCATCTGTTTCAAGATTCCTTACTTCAAATGTGCCATCAATATCCGTTCCCCTAAATACAGCAACTTTCTCCGAATCAGCCTCGTATCCACATTGATCTATCAAAATCTCAGGAGTATCCACAGGTACCTCATAAGACATATCAAGAGCAGGGTCAACTGTTTCTGGTTGATCCTGCTCTATAAGTAATTCTAAATTTTCTGTTTCTGCCTTGCTGCATCCAGTCAACATCACGGCCATCAGTATCACGGCTGTAGCTCTTTTAAATAAATAATAGTCCCCACTCATATCTATTCTCTCTTATCTATATTGTAAAAAAATTCCGGTCAAAAGCCTCTTTATTTATTATAAGCTCTTGACCGGTTTATTTCACGTTATATTATACATTCTTATTACTTTAAAGTGATTCAAGCTTTTTTACCAGCTCTATTATAGTTGATAAGACATCCATCAAGGATGATCTCTCTCTCTGTATCAGTCAGATCTCCAAGACGAAGAGTAAATTCTTTCATGCTGTCGCCTGATACTGCTACTGCCTTGATCTCATCTGACTTATTTTCTACAGCAGCTCTGATTCCAGGTAAAAATACATAATCCAGATTTGTAAATGGAAGCTCTCCTTCATCAATTACAAATGGAAGCATACCCCAGTTAATAAGGTTGGAACGATATCTCTTAGTTGCATATTCATTTGCAATATTAGCCCATCCTCCAAGAACCTTCTGACATGAAGCTGCCTGTTCTCTTGCTGAACCATCACCCGGCTTTACAGCAAAAATTGTTGAACCTATTCCAGTATTCTGAGCTGTAACATCCGGATATTTCTCCAGAACAGTCTTAACTGCATTCTGGATCTCATCACTCATCTCAGTAAATGGAACATCATTTTCTCTCTTTACTTCCTCAGCATGAACTTCTTTGGCTCTTCCAACGTACTCCGGATCTTTTCTTGATAAAGTAAATTCTGCAAGTCCAATAGGATTGGATCTGTAGGATGATGTCTCACCTGATGGGATAAGCTCATCTGTAGTAGTAACAGGATCATGGATTTCTGATACAACCTTTAATAAAAGATTATCAGTAAGTGCTACCATCTTTGGCCAATCCTTGATATTTGGACCAAGTTGCAACTCAACATCCGGATTAGCAACACCCTTAGAATCAAATACTCTATTTGCATAAATCTTTGAATCAAAGTGGTATTTGTATTTATTGATTGTTCCGTCAAAATCAGTTGCAGGTGTTAACACGCCTTTATTTGCTGCAGTTGCTGCTATTGAACGAGCATCCATAAGTGCAACTGATGCTATCTGACCATTCTGTACCTTAGATCCCTCACGGTTAGGGAAGTTACGTGTTGAATGTCTGATACTAAATGCATTGTTTGCAGGAGTATCTCCAGCACCAAAGCAAGGTCCGCAAAATGCTGTCTTAAGTATAGCGCCTGTCTCCATAAGTGTTGCAGCAACGCCATTCTTGATTATCTCCATATATATAGGTGTAGAAGCAGGATATACGCTGAGTGTAAACCTGTCGTTTCCAATATAGCTGCCCTTTAAGATATCAGCTGCGCTGCAGATATTCTCAAATCCACCACCTGCACAGCCTGCGATGATTCCCTGATCAACATGGAACTTACCATTTTTGATCTTATCTCTAAGAGAATATTCGATCTTATCGCCAAAGCTTACTTTTGCACGCTTCTCAACATCTGCGATGATATCTTCCAGGTTGGCATTAACCTCTTCTATCTCGTAAGTGTTACTTGGATGGAATGGCATAGCGATCATAGGCTTAACAGTTGAGAGATCCACTTTTACAAGACCGTCATAATAAGCAACATCAGATGGTCTAAGTTCCTTATAGTCTCCCTTTCTGCCATGTATATCATAGAATTCTTCAATCTCGCTATCTGTCTGCCAGATAGATGAAAGACAAGTTGTCTCTGTTGTCATTACATCAACGCCGATACGGAAGTCAGCACTAAGATTCTTAACACCAGGTCCAACAAATTCCATTACTTTATTTTTTACATATCCTGAAGCAAATACTTCTCCAATGATTGCAAGTGCAACGTCCTGTGGACCCACCCCTTTATTAACATCACCTTCAAGATAGATAGCAACAACCTCAGGCATCTTGATATCATAAGTCTGGCTCAGGAGCTGCTTTACAAGCTCAGGGCCACCTTCACCTACTGCCATTGTTCCAAGAGCACCATATCTTGTATGTGAATCAGATCCAAGGATCATACCACCGCCAGTTGCCAGTACTTCTCTTGCAAACTGGTGGATAACTGCCTGATGAGGTGGTACATAGATTCCGCCGTATTTCTGTGCAGCTGTAAGACCAAACATGTGATCATCTTCATTGATAGTGCCACCAACAGCACAGAGAGAATTGTGGCAGTTTGTAAGTACATATGGAATAGGGAATTTCTCAAGTCCTGAAGCTCTGGCTGTCTGAATGATACCTACAAATGTAATATCATGAGAAGTCAGCTTATCAAACTTGATCTCCAATTTATCTGCATTGCCTGATGTATTATGCGCCTGTAATATACCATAAGCGATAGTGCCTTTTTTTGCTTCTTCCTTTGTAACAGTTTTACCTGTCTTGGAAGCTACTGCTGTCTGGGCATCAGAAGCATCCATCACTATCTCTGTGCCATTTACAAGGTAGCATCCACTTTCATATGACTTTACCATTAACTCTCCTCCTGTATACAAGAATGCAATCTTACTTTATTGCGCTATTTTATCATAAAAAAATATCTGTGTGTAGTACTTTTTTGCATTACTTTGTTAAAGTGTTGATTTTTTTAAAATGGCGCGACCATAAAGCCGCGCCATGATCAGATTTATATCATTTCTGAATAGTGATCTTGTCCAAATGCCATATATCATCCACATATTCCTGGATAGTTCTGTCTGAGCTGAACTTTCCTACACAGGCTGTGTTCATCATGGCCATTCTAGCCCACTTTTTCTTATCAGTATAGGCTTCAGATATCTTTTTCTGTGTATTAAGATAATCTTCAAAGTCTCTAAGGATAAAGTATTTATCAGCCTTATTGCCTTTTACTTCATTGAGCAGTGAGTTGTATATTGGTCTGAAGAGCTCCTTGTCTGAACTAAAGGTTCCATCTACAAGTTTGTCCACAACAAGTTTTACCTTAGGATTGCTGTTGTAGAGATCTCTTGGATTATAGCCACCATTTTTCTCATAATCGATTACCTGCTGTGATGTAAGGCCAAAGATGAACATATTCTCTTCGCCTACTTCTTCAAGCATCTCAACGTTGGCACCATCAAGAGTTCCTATAGTTACCGCTCCGTTAGCCATCATCTTCATATTACCTGTACCGGAAGCTTCCTTACTTGCTGTAGATATCTGCTCGGAAATATCTGCTGCCGCAAAAATAAGTTCTGCATTAGATACACGATAGTCTTCTATAAATACAACTTTCAACTTGCCGTTGATATCAGGATCATTATTAACTACATCAGCCACTGAATTGATCAGCTTGATAGTAAGCTTGGCTGTCTCATAACCAGCTGCTGCCTTGGCTCCAAAGATATATGTCTTTGGATAAAAATCCTTATCCGGATTTTTCTTAAAGAAATCATATAAATATATTACCTGCAAAATGTTCATGAGCTGACGCTTATACTCATGCAATCTCTTGACCTGGCAGTCAAATATGGACTTAGGATCAACCTTGATGCCATTATTTTCCTTAATGTATTTAGCCAGACGCTTCTTATTTTCCAGCTTAATATCCATGAACTCTTTCTGAGCTTTCTTATCATCAACCAATTCCTTAATTGCTGATACCTTGCTCAGATCTGTGATCCAATCTTCTCCGACCTTTTCTGTGAGCCAGTCTGCAAGAAGAGGGTTGGCGTGCATGATAAATCTTCTCTGGGTAATACCGTTAGTCTTGTTATTAAACTTGGAAGGTTCAAGTTCATAGAAATCCTTAAGCTCTCTCTGCTTTAAGATCTCAGTATGAAGTCTTGCAACACCATTTACAGAATAACTGCCAATGATCGCAAGATGAGCCATCTTAACCTGATTATCATACAGTATTGCCATGCTCCTGATCTTGTCCTGAGCATTATTGGTATACTGCTGCATGATCCTGTCGCAGAAACGTCTGTTGATCTCATCCACAATCTGGAATATACGTGGAAGAAGTCTCTGGAACAGATCCATAGGCCACTTTTCCAATGCCTCTGACATAATTGTGTGGTTAGTATAGCAACAGGTATGTGTTGTAACTTCCCATGCATCATCCCATGAAAGATAATATTCATCCATAAGCAGTCTCATAAGCTCAGCCACAGTAACCGTTGGATGTGTATCATTCATCTGGAATACTGTCTTTTCACCGAATTTACGGATGTCTTTATGATTTTTCAAATATCTCTGAAGAGCTGTCTGAACTGATGCAGAAATAAAGAAATACTGCTGTTTAAGTCTAAGCTCTTTTCCTGCAATATGATTGTCATTAGGATATAGGACTTCACATATCTGAGAAGCAAGATTATCCTGCTCAACTGCCTTTTGATAATCACCCTTGTCAAAAGAATCCAGCTGGAAGCACTGTATCGGCTCTGCATCCCATATCCTAAGTGTATTAACAACACCATTACCATATCCAAGCACTGGCAGATCATAAGGAACAGCACGTACTACCTGATAGCCTTCCTGTCTGAACATTGTACGGCCATGATCATCTGTGTACATTGTGACATAACCGCCGAATTTAACTTCCTTGGCATACTCAGGTCTTCTGAGCTCAAATGGATTTCCATTTTCCAGCCAGTTATCCGGAGCTTCTACCTGATAACCATCGACGATCTTCTGCTTGAACATGCCATATCTATATCTGATACCACATCCATACGCTACATAACCAAGAGTAGAAAGTGAATCAAGGAAACAAGCTGCAAGTCTTCCAAGACCACCATTTCCAAGAGCGGGATCATGCTCCTGATCTTCTATAAGATTGATATCAACGCCCAATTCTTCAAGGGCATCTTTTACATCCTTATATGCCTGAAGATTGATCAGGTTATTACCAAGTGCTCTACCCATGAGGAATTCCATGGACATGTAATAAACAATCTTTGGATCCTGTTCCTCTACTGCTTTCTGTGTATCCATCCAATGGTCAATAATGGCATCCTTGATAGCGTAAGCCGATGCCTGATATATCTGCTGCGGAGTAGCTTCCTCCAGCGTCCTGCGATAAAGCGTCTTAACATTGTATAGCACGCTTCTTGTGAATAAATCCTTGTCAAAAGATAGTTTCTTTTTCTTCATTTAGTCCTCCAATGGTGCTCTAATTGTGTCAAAACCACGATATAATCTATTTTACCGCTTGTTGAATTTTAATTCCATAGATTAATGAGCGTTTTATTGTTTTTATTATTTTTTAATTATTATCGGGAGTGTGCTATACTAACAAAGGCTGATAATTCAGCAGAAAGAGGAAATAGCTATGGCTAGACAAAAGAAAATAGATTTTAGTAAATACACTGATTTTATCATGGAAAAAACAGTGAAGCTTCTGAGCATCGATTCTCCAACAGGCTACACAGATGAAGCTGCAGCATGGGTAAAAAAGGAATTTGAATCACTTGGATATAAGGCTGAGATAACAGGAAAGGGCGGAGTCCTTGTAACTCTTGGTGGCAAAGACAAAAAAGACGGTCTATTCCTTGAAGCTCATACAGACACACTGGGAGGCATGGTTTCCAGCATCAAATCTACCGGACGCCTTGTTGTAACACCTCTTGGCGGTATGAATGCTAATAACGCCGAGACTGAAAATGTCAGAGTCGTTACTAAATTTGATGGTGACTATGAAGGAACCTTCCAGCTTACAAACGCTTCTATTCATGTAAATGGTGATTATAACGATACAAAGAGAACTTTTGACAGTTGTGAAGTAGTACTTGATGAAGACGTTAAATCTAAAGAAGATGCTCTTAAGCTTGGCATCAGCATTGGTGATATCGTATGTTTTGAACCAAATACACGCATCACCAAGAGCGGCTATATCAAGAGCAGATTCCTTGATGATAAACTCTCAGTTGGTATTCTTCTTGGATTTGCTAAATACCTGGCTGACAACAAGATCACTCCAGCCCGTGCTCTCTATGCTCACATAACAGTATTTGAAGAAGTAGGTCACGGCGGATGCGCATCTGTACCAGCTGGCGTTACAGAAGCAATATCTGTAGATATGGGCTGTGTAGGTGAAGGTCTTACATGTACAGAGAGACAGGTTTCTATCTGTGCAAAAGACAGCGGCGGCCCTTATGCATACTCAGTTGTTAAGGGACTTATTGAAGCAGCTAAAAAGATGAACGCAGACTATGCTGTTGATGTTTACCCACACTATGGTTCAGACGTAGAAGCTACTCTTCGTGCCGGTGCTGACGTAAAACACGGTCTGATCGGTGCAGGCGTATATGCTTCACATGGTTATGAGCGCAGTCACAGAGATGGTGCTGAAAATACGCTGAAGCTCCTTGTTGGTTATACCTGCTGATAAAAAATAATTGATATTGATCGATAATATATTGCATTAAAAAAAGTACCATGTGCCGTACATGTTTCCCTTACTGCACATGGTACTTTTCATTTATATGTTATCTTCCTACCTTTTTCCAATAACTTTTTTCATAAATTCCCAAAATAAACACTACTTTTTAAGGTGGTAGATCACACCTTTTCAACACCGATTGTTACTTTCTCGCCGTTGATATCCCATTCTTTAGCATTTGCTACGTCACTGCCATAGACGATTTCATTAGCAAGTACCTTAGTTGAGATCGCATCAGAATTGTTCTGAACAATACCAGCAAGCTTATCGTTGCCATTAATGGATACTTTAATGTGATCCATTACCTCAAAGCCGCTATCCTTACGCATTGTCTGGACCTTACTGATTACTTCAAGTACAAATCCTTCATTCAGAAGCTCTTCTGTAAGGTTAGTATCAAGAACTACTGTAATACCATAGTCTTCCTGAGACATAAAGCCTTCCTTCTGAGTCATATCAATGAGGAGATCTTCCTTAGTAAGTTCTACTTCTGTTCCGTTAGCATCAAACTTAAGAGCACCATTATTGTTAAGCTCATCCATAGCTGCATTGCCATCAAGATTGCCAAGGTATTCCTTGATAGCACCAAGTGACTTACCATACTTAGGTCCTACTGTCTTGAGCTGTGGCTTGAATGTATAGCTTGTAAAGTCTCTTACATCATCAGTAAATGCAACCTTCTTAACATTAAGCTCATCTGTGATGATATCCTGATAGAATTCACCAACTGTATGCTCTGCCTTTACATACATCTGTCCGATTGGCTGACGGTTCTTGATGTTAGCTGCATTTCTGCATGCACGTCCAAGTACAACGATATCAAGAACTTCATCCATATCCTGCTCAAGCTGCTTGTCGATCATGCTCTCATCAACTGTAGGATAATCGCAGAGGTGGATACTTTCTGGAGCATCAGCAAAGCTGTTTCTTACAAGGTTCTGATAGATTTCTTCTGTCATAAATGGAACCATAGGAGCTGCTGCCTTAGCTACTGTAACAAGTGCTGTATACAGAGTCATGTATGCAGAGATCTTATCCTGTTCCATTCCCTTAGCCCAGAAACGCTCACGGCTACGACGAACATACCAGTTACTCATATCATCAACAAACTTATCAAGAGCCTTACCAGCTTCCGGGATCCTGTAGTTCTCAAGGTTAGAGTCTACATCTTTTACCATGCTGTTAAGCTTAGACAAGAGCCACTTATCCATAACTGTAAGCTTCTCAGGCTCAAGCTTGTAATCAGCAGCGTTGAAGCCATCGATATTAGCGTACAGTACGAAGAATGCATATGTATTCCACAATGTTCCAAGGAACTTTCTCTGTCCTTCCTGAACTGCCTTGCCATAGAAACGGCTAGGAAGCCATGGAGCTGAGTTAGTATAGAAGTACCATCTGATAGCATCTGCACCATAGTTCTTAAGAGCATCAAATGGGTCTACTGCATTACCCTTACTCTTACTCATCTTCTGACCATTCTCATCCTGTACAAGACCAAGAACGATAACATTTTCATAACATGGCTTTCCAAAAAGAAGTGTTGATTCTGCATGTAATGAGTAGAACCATCCTCTTGTCTGGTCGACAGCCTCTGAAATAAATGCTGCAGGGAACTGTTTCTCAAATAATTCCTTGTTCTCAAATGGATAGTGATGCTGAGCAAATGGCATAGCACCTGAGTCAAACCAGCAGTCGATAACTTCTGGAACTCTGTGCATTTCCTTACCACATTCAGGACACTTGATCACAAACTTATCAATATATGGTCTGTGAAGCTCTGTTGTAAGAGCGCTGTCATCACCTGTTAATTCAGCAAGTTCCTTACGGCTTCCAACTGATGTCAGATGACCACAATCCTCACATTCCCAGATATTGAGAGGAGTTCCCCAATAACGGTTACGTGAGATACCCCAGTCCTGAATGTTTTCAAGCCAGTTACCAAATCTTCCTTCACCAATTGACTGTGGGATCCAGTTGATTTTCTTATTACCTTCTACAAGCTGATCCTTTACAGCAGTCATCTTAATGAACCATGTTGAACGAGCATAGTAGATAAGTGGTGTATTACATCTCCAGCAGTGTGGATATTCATGTTCAAATTTAGGTGCATCAAAAAGGAGCTTTCTCTCACTCAGATCTTTGATAACAAGTGGATCAGCATCTTTTACAAACTTGCCTGCAAAAGGTGTTTCCTTTGTCATCTCACCTTTTTCATCAACAAGCTGTACAAAAGGAAGGTCGTACTTGCGTCCAACCTTGGCATCATCTTCACCGAATGCAGGAGCAATATGAACTACACCAGTACCATCTGTCATAGTTACATAATCGTCACATACTACAAAGTGAGCCTTCTTACGCTGCTTTGCAATTATATCCTTAGCTCCATCATAAAGTGGCTCATATTCCTTGTACTCAAGGTCTGTTCCCTTCATTGTCTCAAGTACTTCATAAGCTGCCTGTCCTTCTTCTTTTGCAAGTGGAGAAAGAACTTTGTCAAGAAGTGCCTGTGCCATGTAATATGTATTGCCATCAGCTGCCTTTACCTTAGCGTATGTCTCTTCAGGGTTTACGCAGAGGGCAACGTTAGATGGAAGTGTCCAAGGTGTTGTTGTCCATGCAAGGATATATGCATCTTCACCAACTACTTTGAAACGTGCAACAGCAGAGCGCTCTTTTACAGTCTTATAACCCTGTGCAACCTCGTGAGATGAAAGAGGTGTGCCACAACGAGGACAATATGGAACTACTTTAAATCCCTTATATAAAAGGCCTTTGTCGTAGATAGTCTTAAGAGCCCACCATTCTGACTCGATGAAGTTGTCATCATATGTAACATATGGGTTATCCATATCAGCCCAGAAACCAACTGTACCTGAGAAATCTTCCCACATACCTTTGTATTTCCAAACGCTTTCCTTACACTTCTTGATGAATGGCTCCATACCATATTCTTCAATCTGTTCCTTACCATCAAGACCAAGGAGCTTCTCAACTTCAAGCTCAACAGGAAGTCCATGTGTATCCCAACCTGCCTTACGAGGAACGTTATATCCCTTCATAGTGCGGTAACGAGGAATCATATCCTTGATTGCACGTGTAAGAACGTGACCTATATGTGGCTTACCATTTGCTGTAGGCGGTCCATCATAAAAAGTATATGTTTCGCCCTCCTTGCGGTTGTCGATAGACTTCTGGAAGATGTCATTATCTTTCCAGAACTTTTCAACTTCTTTTTCTCTGTCGACAAAGTTCATGTCTGTAGTGACCTTGTTGTACATCTCTTACTCCTTTCCTACTATGAAAAAAGCCTCGTCCTTTCGTAAAAAAGGACGAGGCAAAATTTACCACGCTTAACCACCTGTTTTACACGTACTTCCTTAAATAAGTTTCATACGGCTCTTCCTAACGCGAAGAATACGTCGCAGTCTACTGATCATTTCGACTTTGCAGCTCAGAAGTGATTTTCAAATATCAGTACTCGCACCAGTTTGCACCAACCACTGGCTCTCTAAAGCTTTCCAAGATAATCTACTCTCTTCGTCATTGCCTTTATAAATTGTCTTATATTTCAATAATTCTAGTGCAAGATTCTCTGTTATGTCAAGTAGTATTATTTATTTTCTATTCATTGCCATCTCAGAAACTGATATGTTTTTCCAGCTCTCTAACGACCATCTCAAGGCCATCTCGATCAGACTCTGTAAATCTTCCAATCTCCGGGCTGTCGATATCCAGAACTGCTACTACTTTTCCATCCTTGTGGATCGGTACTACAATTTCAGAATTGGATGCACTGTCACAGGCAATGTGTCCGGGAAAATCATGGACATTGACTACAAGCTGAGTCTTATCCTCCTTAAATGCTGTTCCACAGACACCTTTTCCACTTGGAATGTGGATACATGCTACTTTTCCCTGAAAAGGTCCAAGTACAAGAGTATCCTCTTTTACAATATAAAAACCTGCCCAGTTAAGCCTGTCCATTGACTCATATAGAAGTGCTGATAAATTGGACATTACAGGAACATACCAATTATCTGATTCTATAAGGGCTTTCATTTGTTCTTTGATCAAATTATAATCTGTCATTTCTGTCTCCGTCTTTTAATTCACGTTTTTGCTAGGTATAATTATTTTAAAAAATACTTTTTCTCAGGTGAAAAAATATGAAATTTAAATTACCAAATAAAAAAAATAATCCATCTTTTTACTACGGTTTTATAGTTGTTATCGCAGTCTTTGTAATAGGATCTCTCTTAACACGCTTTGGAGAGGGTGCACAGGAAGATAGCGATGACTGGACTTATCCAGCTGACGAGTATGCTTCATATTATGCAATTGCTGATGCATCTGCATCAACAGAACGTGCTATTTATAAAGAATACACCTTCCGCTATGACAATCTTCTTCAGAGCCATTATGAAAAGCATGGCGTAGATATGGGTTTTGACTCACCAGAAGAATACCTTGCTGCTGCCAACGCTGTAGTAAACAACCCAAACGCTCTTCACAAATATGAAAAAGAAGATGGGGATGATATCTACTACATCAAGGACACGAAAGAATTTGTGGTTGTCTCAACTGATGGTTATATAAGAACCTATTACTATGCCAGCTATGCATATTACAACAGGCAATGATAGTTATTTTTTCTTATTGGCAACTCTGTTTTCAAATCTTCCATATGCCATATAGTGGTCATAATATGAGGCATTATTGCTACCATATTCAGCCACTATAGCTGGGTAGTTACTCTTATAATAATTGATATTAAATGTGCTACTGGCAACTCTGCCCTCATTCATTCCATAAGTTACAAAATGCTCAAACAGTTTAGCAGGGTCATATCCTATAACAGCCTGCAAATCAGGATTGGCATTATAGTAGTAATCTGCATTAAAGATTGGTGCCAGATCGTTGGCATCCATGGACAGACCTGCAAGATCCTTGTACAGATAGGATGATACAAGGCCATCCTGATACAGCTTAAGGATTACTTCCAACTGGATATTAACTCCGGACTGTTCATAGAGATGTCTGATATTTCCTTCATTTAATGTGCCATATTCAAGACTGAGCTTGAGCTGTCTATATACTCCATTAGCATCTGTCTGCTTTTTAAGAGCCGGCAAAATAAGATCTTCCCAGGAGTATGTGCTTGTATATTTGGAATTATATGCAGCAGCCTCTGCCTGACCCGTTGGTACTGCTGTGATTGTAAATGCAGCGCACATAACTGCTGCAGCTGTTTTGATCATTACCTTTTTATCTAATACTTTCTTCATACCTTCTGCCTTTCTATTTTTTCAAAAGATCCATTATTCAACTCTAAATTTACTGATATCATTCACTCCTAAGAGCATCGATAGGATTGAGCTTTGAAGCCCTTCTTGCAGGTGCCCAACCAAATATGATACCTACAGCCAGTGAAAATCCTACGCCAAGGGCTATAGCTGAAAATGATATTGAGAACTGACTATCCAGTGCCATAGCTGCAATAAATGCAATGAGAAGTCCCAGGATAACACCTATGATTCCGCCTATTACTGACAAAACAACAGACTCAATGAGGAACTGCGCCTGTATTCTTGAAGGTTCAGCACCCAGTGCTTTTCTAAGACCAATTTCCTTTGTACGCTCTGTAACAGATACCAGCATCATATTCATAATACCTATACCACCTACGAGAAGAGCTATGGATGCAATGCCTCCAAGCATTGTACTCATCATACCCTGAATTGAATCCATTGTATCCATAAGACTTTCCATATTTAGGATGCTGTAACTGTTGTCTGCCTGATTGTATATGGCATCCAGCGCTGTTCTCAGACTATTCTCTACATCTGAAGTAGAATAGCCTTCTTCTATATACACTTCAAAGCTCTGTATATTCTCTTTTCCAGCCATTCTAAGAGCATTCTTGTATGGAATAAGCACTGTTCCATCACTATCACTGGAATCACTCATCTGTGAAAAAATGCTATTGTCTGCCTTGCTGATACCGACGATCAGATACTCATATCCGCCTATCCTTACAGTATTGCCAATTACCTGCTGTCCCTGTAATACTTTATTGATAAATGTTTCATCCACAATACATACTCTGGAATTACCATCCATGTCTGCTTCTGAAAAAGCTCTTCCTGAATCTATTGCATCATTTTCCAGAAAATAAACAACTGCCTTGCCTTCTACAGTGACCTTGTCATATACTTCGTTGTTCATAACTGCTGTAGAATTTAAAGATACAGTAGGCGATATTCCTGATACACCATCTATCTGTTTAAGTGTCTCTATATCATTATTGGTAAGACCGCTCTTCATAGCTGTGCCAATTGCATTTACAGAGATCGTACCTGCGCCAAGTCCTGAAAACTCAGATAATATCTGATCTGAAACACCCTGAACAAGGGTGATGAGTCCGATAACTGCCGCAACACCGATCACAATACCCAACATAGTCAGGAAAGAACGCATCTTATTACCTTTGATGTTCTGAATAGACATCTTAAAGCTCTGTTTAAAAATATCCATTTTGTCCTCCCTTATGCATCCTCAAGACCGCCGCCTTCAAGCAGATTGCCATCAAGGATACGAACTATCCTGGATGCATGTGATGCTATTTTGGCATCGTGCGTGATCATTATGATAGTTCTTCCTTCATTATTAAGCTCATGGAACAGTTCCATGACCTGAGCTCCAGTCTTTTGATCCAGAGCACCTGTTGGCTCATCTGCAAGCAGGATCGTAGGATTAGTAGCAATCGCCCTTGCAATTGCAACTCTCTGCTGCTGTCCACCTGATAACATATTTGGATAATGTCTCATTTTATCTGAGAGATTAACTCTTTTAAGCATCTCTTCTACACGTTCTTTGCGCTGCTTTTCAGGCATATTGGCATAAATTAAAGGAAGTTCCACATTGTCAAAAGCTGTCTGCTTCTGAAGAAGGTGAAAGGACTGAAATATAAAGCCAATCTCATGATTTCTTATATGAGCCAATGTAGCCTCATCCTGATTAGCAATTACCCTTCCTGAAAGCTCATATTCACCTTCAGTAGGAACATCCAGACAACCGATTATATTCATAAGGGTTGATTTACCTGAACCTGATGGTCCAAGTATCGCAAGGAATTCACCTCGCCTTACGCTAAGATCTATTCCCTTTAAAACTCTGGAAATCTCTCCGCCAACATTGTAGTCTTTGACAATGCCCTTCATGCGGAGTATTTCTTCTCTTTCTTCACTCATTTTTTTCTCCACCAAAACACTAATGAAAGGATATTATCAATAACTTACGGTATAAGTGAGAGCTGATGAGAAATAAAGAACTGTATCGCCTTCACTTAATCCTTCTGTTACCTGAGTATATGTACCATCTGTAACGCCGATAGTAACAGGCTTATGGATCATATTTTTACCGGATTCGTCATAGGTAAGTACGTAGGATGATCCATCTTTTTCTGACTGAATAGCATCTGATAAGACACACAATGCATCCTCAACATCACTGACTACAAGCTTAACTTCTACGCTCATACCGCTTCTTGCGTACTCATCAGCGTCAAAATTAACTTCTGCTCCAAAATATGATACTCCGTTGTCAATTGTTGCTACCTTATCGATATTTTCAATTGTTCCTGTATATGTCTTATCAAGAGCAGATACATATATATCTACTTCTTTGCCATCTTCCACACCAAGAATGTCATATTCATTGATCTTGATATCAACCTTCATCTGATCAAAGCTGGTGACAACTGCCAGTGTTGTGTTTGTAGGGATCTCTCCAACTGTCGCGCTCAGAGAGGTAACTGTTCCGTCCATAGGTGCTGTTACAGTGTACTTTTCAAGCTGTGATTTATAATTCTCAAGTCTCAGCTCATTTAACTGGTTTGTAAGTTCGCTGGACTGAACCTGAAGAGCATAGTTCTGCGCTGTCTCATCAGCAGTTCTGACTGCTGCATTATAACTGTCAATAGCTGATAAGTATGCTTCCTGAGCCTGGATCAGATTGTCAAAAAGCTTGGTCAGACTGCTCTCTTCATTGAGCTTGGCAGCTTCATAACTTGTGAGCGCCTGAGAATATGATGCCTGAGCACTTTCAAGAGATAACTCTGATGATTCAGCTGTCAAATCCTTATATTCATCACTTGCAAGGCTATTATTATTGTTATATGTAGTAATGTCTGATGAATTCTGCGCACTGAGCATTCCATAATAAGCGCTTGTAACATTATTCATTGCTGTCATTATGGTCTGGCTCATATTCTTATTATTAAGAGTTACTTCATCATTATAGGCATTTTGCGCTGATAAGAGCTGTGCATAGGCACTATCAATACCAGACTGAGCACTCTGTATAGAAGTATTAAGTCCATCATTTCTGTCTCTTACATAATTGTTGTATGTAGCCTGAGCCTGCTGAAGTGATACCTTGCCTGATTCAAGTGTAACTTCCTGCTCTTTGATATTTTCTTCAATTGTAGATGTATCGAAAATGACAAGAACATCCCCTGCCTTAACTTCATCACCTTCTTCAACAAGTACCTGTGATACCTTTGTTCCGGTAACTTCAGACATGACTTTCTTTTGATCTACAGGAGTTATTGTGCCTGAAAATGTATGATAATTTACAATATCTCTTACCTGGGCAGTATCCTGTGAATAGAGAGCACTTGTATCTACGCTGTTAACACATGCTCTAAGTGCTATGATGATTATCAATATAACGACTAATGCAATAGTAAGCTTTTTGTGTTTTTTTACAAACCCTTTGAGCTTACCAAAGAATGACTTTTTCTCAGTTTCCATTTCTCTCCTCCATGACACCTTTTCACTAAATAGAGATTACTTCATCTCTCATGCTCTTGTATTATTTAAATAGTACAATAATACATTATTACTGAAACCTTCTATTGTCAATATTTTTCGACATATTTTATTAATACAAAGCCTTTTTCAATCTTATCACATTTTTGCACAAATAAATTGTGCAAAATTATAAAATAATCATAAACTGAATGAAACCCACTTCCTCACTGAGTTTCCTGTTTTTAACGAAAAAAGATCCCCTGCTAGTCACTGACAGGGGATCCAAAAATGGCCGTTATTTATTTTACGTATTTAACAAGAGTATTTCTTACAGCACCTTTTCCAGCAATGAGTTCAAGGAAATATCCAATTACTGTATCGGACAATCCTGCTTCAAACAGATCAACTCCGAAGATAGCTTTATTTGACATAACTGGTCTTAAGATTTCTTCTGCTTCTTTTGCACTGATATTGCTTCCAAGATTGATCTTGTCCACAACAGGCTTAACAGTATCAATAAGAGGATCTGCACTAAGTTCAAAAGCATTTCCTTCATCATCTACTGCCATGAGATATCTGAGCCATCCAGCAAATACAAGCGGAATCAGCTTAAGGTCCTGTACATCTAGTTCACTTGATGCAGCATAAGCCTTGATAGTCTCGCCAAATCTGATAGAAAGCTTCTGTGAAGTATCAGTTGCAATACGCTGTGGTGTGTCAGGCATAAATGGGTTAGGGATTCTTACATTTACAACTGTATCTATGAACTCCTTAGGATCAATAACTCCAGGATTAACAACAACCGGAAGCCCTTCCTTATAGCCAATTGTCTTGACCATCTGAAGAAGTGTCTCATCCTTCATCTCATCTGCAATCTTGGTGTATCCAAGCAGACAACCATATACTGCAAGGGCTGTATGAAGAGGATTAAGGCATGTGCATACCTTCATCTTTTCAACTTTATTTACTGTTTCTCTATCTGTAAAGATAAGTCCTGCCTTTTCAAGAGCTGGTCTTCCGTTAGGGAACTTATCCTCGATTACAAGATATTCGCTTTCTTCAGCATTAACAAATGGCGCAACATAAGTCTTTTTTGAAGTGATAACAGGATCTAAGCCTTCAAGTCCATCTTTTTTAAGGATATCTTCTACTGAAGCATCAGGTCTTGGAGTTATTTTGTCTATCATGCTCCATGGGAAGCTTACCTTACTCTCATCCTCAATGTATGCTACAAAACCATCTTCTACAAGACCGTTCTTATTCCATCCTTTTGCAAATGCATCTATTGCTGCAAAAAGTTTTTCTCCATTGTGAGAGCAGTTATCCATGCTGACCATAGCTATTGGAGTAGCACTCTTTTTATATCTTGCGTATAAAAGTGATACAACCTTTCCAATGTAGCTTTCTGGCTTCTCAGGGCCATTTGCCATATCTGCTGTAACTGAAGGAAGCTCTTCTCCCTTACCATTTACAAGGCTATAACCCTTTTCTGTGATGGTAAAGCTTGCCATCTGGAGTGAATCATTCTCAAAAATCTCTTTTAATCTGCTATACTCAACATCATTTTCAGAATCAAGTATGCATGATTCTACAATACTTCCGATAACTGTCTTTTCTATATTTCCATCAGCCTTAAGTGTAACAAGCACTGAGTAATTGTCCTGTGGACGATAGCTCTTTTCAATTATCTCATAGTCAAAACCTTCAGCTACTACAAGACCTGTGCTCATATCTCCATTTTCAATCATCTTCTGGCATACGTTTGCCTGAAATGCTCTGAAGATATTACCGGCACCAAAATGTATCCACTGCGGATTTTTTCTGGTTTCTTCTTTGACTTTGGCTCTGTCAAATGAAGGAAGCTTATATCCAGCATTTTCCCAATCTGCTTTATTTTGTAATCCTGTTTCATTTAAAACTAACTTACTCATCTTCAACCTTCTCTTTCCATTTACAATTCTGATCTATCATTTATAAAAAGCTTATGATCAAAGACCTCTTGTCTGGCTCTTATCAATTGCTTCCCAAAGACCATTAAGATATGTTGCACCAAGTGCTCTGTCATAGAGACCATATCCAGGCATTGCCTTCTCGCCCCAGATCATACGACCGTGGTCTGGACGGATAGGGCCATCAAAGCCAATCTCATAAAGAGCTTTCATGATCTCATACATATCAAATGTTCCATCTGATGAAAGATGAGCTGACTCTTCAAAATCATCAGGAGAATTGAATTTAAGGTTACGTACGTGCGCAAAGTGGATTCTGCCCTTAAGTGATCTGATCATATCAGGAAGGTCATTCTCAAGGTTTGTTCCATAAGAACCTGAGCAGAATGTTACACCGTTGTGCACATCATCTACAGCCTGCATCATTCTAAGGATATTCTTTTTATTGATGATGATACGAGGAAGACCAAATACGCTCCATGCCGGATCATCCGGATGGATAGCCATCTTAATGTCATATTTATTACATACAGGCATGATCTTCTCAAGGAAATAAACAAGATTTGCAAAGAGCTTTTCATCATCAACGTCTTTGTACATCTCAAAGAGTTCTTTTACTCTAGCCATACGTTCAGGCTCCCAACCTGGCATAACTGAACCATTTGTATCACCGGCAATTGATTCAAACATCTTTTCAGGATCAAGTGCATCAACTGCTGCCTGAGTATAAGCAAGTACTGTAGATCCGTCAGGTCTCTTTCTTGCCAGCTCTGTTCTTGTCCAGTCAAATACAGGCATGAAATTGTAGCAAACAAGATGGATGTCTTCCTGACCAAGATTCTCAAGAGTCTCGATGTAGTTAGCAATATACTGATCTCTGTCTGGTGTGCCTACCTTGATAGCGTCATGTACATTTACACTTTCAATACCTGATACGTGAAGACCTGCTGCCTCAACTTCTGCCTTCATGGCACGGATGCGCTCTCTGCTCCATACTTCACCTGGCTGTGTGTCATACAGAGTTGTGATAACTCCCTTAACTCCAGGGATCTGTCTGATCTGTTCTAGTGTAACTGTGTCGAATTTGCTGCCATACCAGCGAAGTGTCATTTCCATATTGAAATACCTCTTTCTTTATAAAAAATAATAAATGTTCTGTTAATGTCTTGCGTTGTTGCATTTGTTTATATCTTTTAGAGATGTTTTTATTCTACATAATGGAATTCAAAATAAACATTGATAGAATTGTTGCATACATTGCAAAAGTTGCTGTATGATTAATGAAAATTTTTATGAGGTTTTTATTATGAAGAAGGAACTACGCTCAGCCTTTAATACAAGGCAATATATGCTTTCCAAAGACTTTGAAGTATATTATTACAGCGATCTGCATTTCAAGGCAGTGCCTGAACACTCCCATGACTATTACGAGTTTTATTTTTTCCTTGAGGGCGATGTAAGTATGGTCATTGCAGGAAAAGAGATGTCCATTAAGCCTGGTGATCTGATGCTCATGCCACCCGGAGTGGCGCACCATGCCATAATAAAGGACAATGATAAACCCTATAGACGTTTTGTCTTCTGGATCAGCCAGCAGTATTGTAATGATCTGCTGACAAAATCACCTGACTACATATATCTTATGCAGCATGCCATCACCAGCAAGGAATACATATATCATTTTGATGTTATAGAGTTCAGTGCGCTGCAGTCAAGGCTATTCACCCTGCTAGATGAGATCCATTCTGATCGTTTTGGAAAAGATGCTAAGGTAGCACTTTCTGCTGAAGAGCTGATCCTACAGATCAATCGAAGTGTCTATGAACAGAAAAATAAACAAAATGAAAATGAAAGTTCAAATACCTATCATTCAATCTCCAGTTATATCAATGATCATCTGGATGAAGACCTTACGCTTGATAGTATTTCAGAACATTTCTACCTGAGTAAATACTATATTGCTCATCTTTTTCAGGATAACACCGGAATATCAATACACAGATACATTACCAAAAAGCGTTTGAGTGCCATAAGCTCAGCCCTGAGGAATGGTGATAATATCACTAAGACCTTTGAACAATATGGTTTTAAAGACTATTCCAGCTTTTTCAAGGCTTTCAAAAAAGAATACGGTATGTCGCCAAAAGAATATCAGTTGAGCCATAACTATAAATAAAAAAAGAACTTCAAAAAAGCTGAAAAAAACTTATAATTAAATAGCATTATTTCTTGAAGTATTATTAGTAAATTCATTCAAGATAATTACAGGAGGATACATTTTAATGTCAAAGGACAACAACAGTAAAAGCCCTTTAAAAACAATTGGAAAAATATTATTACGCATCGTGATCGCGTTGCTGATATTTATTGTAGTCGGACTTGGTATTCTAACTATTTTTGAATACAGACCAGCTGATGAAGAAGCGATCGAACTTACTGGTACTGCTACTAAAACTCTATCTGCCGGGGATACTCTGACAGTAATGACCTGGAACACAGGATACGGAGCACTAGGTGATAATGCTGATTTCTTCATGGATGGCGGTACTATGGTCACTACTGCTGACGAAGGCAGAGTAAGAGAAAACCTTGAAGCCATGGCTACCGAGATCAATCTGATCAATCCAGACGTAGTATTTTTACAGGAAGTTGATAAAACAGCTGACAGATCACATAAGATCGATGAAGTAGCATTTTTTGCAGATAGTAACCCTGATAAAGTAAGCTCCTATGCCTTAAATATGGATGCCCTCTTTATCCCTTATCCAATCCCACCAATTGGAAGAGTCAAAGTCGGAATACAGACATTGTCAGCTTATAATGCCTCTTCTTCAACAAGATTATCACTGCCAGTCCCATTTAAATGGCCGGTAAGTACCTGCAATTTCAAAAAATGTCTTGATGTAACAAGGATTCCTGTTCAGGGAACTGACAGTGAACTGGTACTTATAAATCTTCATCTTGAAGCCTATGACAGCGGAGAAGGTAAGATTGCTCAGACCAATATGCTCAGAGAAGTTCTGCAGGCAGAAGTTAACGCCGGTAATTATGTAATTGCAGGTGGTGATTTCAATCAGGTATTCTCAAATACTGATACAGCTGCCTACCCTGTGTATGAAGGTCTCTGGCAGCCAGGAAGCATTGATATTTCTGATTTTGGCAATGACTTTACATTTATAACAGACAGTACTGTTCCAACCTGCCGTTCACTTGATAAAGTCTACCTCGGAGCTGATAAAGATACCTTCCAGTACTACGTAATAGACGGATTTATCGTATCAAACAATATTTCAATCAACTCCTGCGATACTCAGGACCTTGATTTTGTTAACTCAGATCATAACCCTGTAGTTCTGTCTGTAACCTTGCATAACTAAGTTGTGAGTCACCGGGGACGTATCAATTTGACTTATCTTAAAAACCTTCGCATACCACGTTGCTGATATGCGAAGGTTTTTTAGTTCCTTTTTGCAATTGATATTCTCACTGACTCTCGAAAAAGAAAGCTCGCCTTTACCGCTGAACCTTAAATTCATAAAATTCACCCGGATTAAGGATCACATCGCAGACCAGCTCCGTCTTTTTCTGGAAATCGTAGAAAATATCCTGTTTTCTTAATTCAAGCTCCTTTTCACCATTTGGAGAAAAACGTGCAAAGTACTGAATAAGCCTGGCTTCTTCATTCTGTATATGTATCCTTGCATGGACAGGATGCGCTTTTCCAGTAACATGTGCGTACAGTATCATTACGTCATTATCATAATGAAATACTGACACATTGCGGGCTGAAACATACAAGCCTTCATAATTAAATACCGGCTTTATCGCATCATATGCCCACTCCGGTATTTTGGTCAGATCAGATGGATTCTCCGGAACATTTATGAGATACATTTGTCCTTTTCCATAAGTATCCTTTAGGAAAAGAGTGGAATGATATTCACCCTCTCCTCCATTTAAAAGCGACCATGACATATTGTTGGAATGCTGTATATCAGCAAACAGTACCGGCTGATTATCTTCAAGGTATCCTGCAGGATCATCAGTCTTATAATATCTTGTTACAGCAAGCTTTCTTCCTGTTAAATAAGCACTGCTTAGATCTTTCCAGTCTTTTTGTGGTGCGTTCGCTATAAATCCCGGAGTTACAAACGCTTTTCCGCCTTCTATCAAAAAAGCTTTTAGCTTATCAAAAATATTTTCATCAGTAAGCGAACTCTGAGTCAAAAGTACACTGCCTTTTTCAGGAAAAATAGGCGTTGGATTTAAGGCAAAGCCTTGCATTCCAAGGAAGTCTTCTATATGATTCTCTCCTTCCGACGCATAGGATATATAAGCAGGTATACCTACTGGCGCCCCTGCCTTATCAAGCATTTTGTCAATTCTTGAAAGCTGCAGTCCCAGCGGTGTTACCAGCTTATTTTCGTATAAATCAGTCCACTGGAAAAGAGTTATCTCTTCCGGCTTGGCAAATGCTGAAAGATAGCCCTGTTCAAGATAGTCATCAACCGGCCAGCATTGATATGTATCAAACCATGTTCCATGATTTTTTCCGCCTGAAGCCTTGTCCATCCATCTTACAAGGCTGTAGCTAAGGTACGTTGGCAGATGCTGATCCTGATATGCACTAGCTCTCGTTTCTGTTCCTGTGTAGACCATATCAAAGATATCTTTTTCCACATCCGGTCTGTAACCTGTAGCATGATATGACTCTCGCCAGTTAGGGAACTTGATGATCATCTTGATATTTGGATTTATCTTTTTGGCAGGACCCACAACAAGGTTTTCAGAAACATCCTTCATAAGGTCTTTTCTGAATTCAACCCATGTCCTGTCACCCTTTTTCCTGATACATTCTTCGCAAGTACAATTTGTAAAATAGAAATCATCCAGGATCACTTCATCAAACTGCTCTGCGCAATATTCAGAAACTATCTTGATATAATCTCTCATCTTAGGATTGGAATAGCAGAAAGTTCCAAATAGTCGCTGCCTCTTGCTATCCTCTTCATCAATATCAGGTACTACAGTTGTAAAACCGCCAGCCACTTCAACATTTTTGCTTTTGAAAAAGTCTATGAACTCCTTCATTTTGCCTTTATCTACCCAGTGGCCATCTCTGTAAGGCTCCAGATATACCTTATCCAGCCCTACATATTTTTCAATAAAATCATACTGCTTCTCAAGAGTATCCAGATCCATTCTCTCAAGGATCTGAGCAACACAATATACAGTTAATTTAAAGTTATTAAAATGCCCCATGTTAACCTCCTGATAATGTATAATAATATGCTTACAGCACATATCCTGCCGAATACAGGATTCTTACTGGCTATTTCAACTTTTGTCTGCCAGAATTCATTGTTTTTTTGCAATAATATCAGCTTTTGCCTTTTCAAGACTCTCTATTACAATATCGCAAAAGCTATCAAATTCCGGATCAAGCTCATATCTATCCTCATGAGACATACAATAATCCAGAGCTATGCGCACTCCCTTATGAAATGGAATATTAGTTGTCATATTAGGTGCCAGTCTCTTTAATTTACTATTATCAAATACAACTGACACAGATTTATCTCCAATTATGCCGCCTCTGAAATCATAACCATATTTTTCTCCCACATCAGCTAAAAACTCTGAAGAAACATAATATGGCTTGAGCTCTACTCCTAACGCGTCTGTGATTGTCTGGTATATCTGATTCCATGTAAGTATCTCATCGCCGGTAATCTGGAAAGCCTCTCCGATAGCGTGCCTGTTGCCCATTAGAGCTGTATAGCCTATGGCAAAATCGCTGTTAAATGTCAGTGCCCAGAGCGAAGTGCCATCTCCCTGTATGATAACAGGCTTTCCCTGCTGCATGCGCTTTATGACCTGATAGAATCCTTTATTGCCATGAACTCCAAGGGGAATGCTTCTCTCATCATAGGTATGGCTAGGTCTTACAATAGTAACCGGAAAACCTTCTGTTCTGTATTTTTCCATAAGAAATTCTTCACAGGCGATCTTATTTCTGGAATATTCCCAATATGGATTGGCAAGTGTTGTTCCTTCAGTGATCACATAACTTGCCGCAGGCTTGTTGTATGCTGATGCTGAACTTATAAAAATATACTGTTTTGTTTTACCCTTGAACAATCTATAGTCACGTTCTACTGCCTCTACCCCAAATGCAATAAAATCACTGACTACATCAAATGTCATGGACTCCAGTTTGCCTGCCACATCAGCTTCATCATTGATATCTGCAATGATCTGATGAATCCCCTCTGGTACTTCATCCTTGCGGTTACCCCTATTGAGAAGATACACTTCCCAAAGCGGATCCTTGGCCAGCGCTCTTATGATCCCCATGCTGATTGTTCCCGTTCCACCAATAAATAGTGCTTTCACGTTGTAACCCTCCTGTTTAATTCTTTATTTTGCTGAAAATCATTTTTCTCTTTTAAAAGAATCCCATACATTGCTATGTAAAAAGCGTATGCATTTATAGCCAATGCGCCTATCCAGGCACCTATTTCTGTATATGCTGTTGCCTTGAAACCGATTTTGCCGATAAAGAATGCAATTACAAAAGTCCTTATGAACATCTCTAAAATACCTGAAATCATTGGAAGCATTGGTTTTCCCATTCCCTGGA
Source organism: Butyrivibrio sp. (assembly GCA_015056495.1). Taxonomy (GTDB): domain Bacteria; phylum Bacillota; class Clostridia; order Lachnospirales; family Lachnospiraceae; genus Butyrivibrio. The sequence continues at coordinate 83,752 of SVGC01000003.1, read as the reverse complement.
CGCAACTTCTTACTACAAAAAGAATATTGAGAAATACCATCATCACTCCACATCGCGGTAAAAATATACACACAAGATCTATCTGTTCCTGCCCTGATAGCAGTATTCCGGCGAGAAACTCTGGCGCCAGAACCATAAGTGCTCCCAAGAGAAAATACGAAGTCAGTGATATTCCCAAACATACCTTCATACCCTCCAGAATCCTCTTATATTTACCCGCTCCATAATTTTGACTGGTGTATGCAGACATGGCATTTCCGGCAGTTGCAGCAGGATTCATAAACAGATTAAGGTATTTACTGCAAGCTGCATATGCTGCTGTATAAACAACGCCAAAGCCATTGACAAAATATTGAACCACCATACAACCTACCGCAGTTATTGAATTCATAAAGGCCATAGGAAGTCCATTTCCCAGCAGTTCAAGGAAAACTCTATTCTCATTGGCAAAATATTTTTTCTCAAGCCTGATCTCATCAATCTCTCTTAGCCTTCTAATGCATATGATTGATGAAACGATCTGCGCAATAATAGTTGCAATTGCAACTCCTTCTACTCCCATATGAAGTGTAAAAATGAAAAAGTAATTGAGTACTACATTTATGATAGATGAAGCAATGATTGCCTTTAGCGGAGTCCTGCTATCTCCAAGAGCTCTTAAGACGGAAGCTCCGATATTGTAGCAGATTCCTGTCGCAAGACCTCCGAATACTATATATCCATACTTTAAACTATCTGCCATGATAAGCTCGTCAGTCCTTAATAGCCTAAGTGCATGCGGGAGAAACATTACACTTCCTATAGAAAGTGTTACTGCAAGAACAGCGCCCAGCTCAATAACACCTGCAAACCTGTGCCTTAAAGTCTCAATGTCTTTTGCACCATAACTCTGTGCAATCAGCACACCGAAGCCATTGGCTAGTCCAAAGGAAAATCCTACTATGAGAAAAAAGAGTGACCCCATATTTCCTACTGCAGCAAGGGCATTATCTCCGAGTCCTTTTCCAACTATCCATGTATCTGCGAAATTGTATAATTGCTGCAGCATGCTTGTCAGTAGCAGTGGCCAATAAAAAGAAAGTATAAGTTTTGAAGGAGAGCCCTGTGTAAAATCAATCTCCTTCTTGTTTGAAACATTTAGTGATCTATTATTCATTATAATTCCATTTTCCCCTAAAATCAGTGACAAAATGCCATTTTTATTTTACTAATTGCATTATATTGATTGGCTGGTGGAAATAATAACTTATATTTGACAAAAATTGCCCATTTTTTGTTATTATGATTATATGAATAAGATTATTAAGGAAAAAATCAATTTTAATACACCATCTTCGCTTATTGTGGTTGGAGAGAAAGGTCCAGAGACTTTCCCGCTGCATTGGCACAATGCTGCAGAATTCACTCTGATCTTAAAAGATGATTGCCGGTACAGAATCAACGACAGCATCTATACTCTAAATGCCGGAGATATCCTATTAGTATGGCCTCAGCAGATACATGAGACCGTACATATACCCCACGGCGGAGCTATGTTCATACAGTTTCCTTCATCTATTCTCGAAAATAATCTGGACATTATTTCCGCTTCAAGTTTCATGTTCGACTGCCATCTCATACGTGCTGGAAAATACCCTGCATTGGCAGAATTTATCAATGACAAATTTTGGGAAATTCAGACAATTTATGATTCATCAGATATTTTTGCTGAGACCAGATGCAAACTATGCATATACGATATTCTTATCAAAATAGGAGAATACTCTATCTCCCTTGCCCAGCAAGGAATTGATATCAGCAAAATCAATGGGCAGCAATGGAATTATATTCGTGATGCCTGCACTTACATAGTTGAAAATGCAGCTGAAGATATCTCTCAGATAGATGTAGCTGACCATGTGGGACTTAACTACTTTTATTTTTCCAAACTCTTTAAACAATATATGCACATGTCATTTCCAAAATATCTATCTAATATCAGGGTTCAAAAAGCTGCATCACTGCTCTTAGACCCTAATATTTCAATAACTGAATGTGCATTTTTATCAGGTTTTCAGTCTACTACTACATTTAACAAGGCTTTCCATGAGATAACCGGATATTCTCCCAGGGAATACAGGAAATTGTATATTTAAATCAAGGTTGAGTCAGCGGGGACGTATCAAAATGACTCATTGTGCACAATGAGTCATTTTGATACGTCCCCGCTGACTCAACCACTGACTTTTTTACACTGCATCTTCTTTAAGAGCTTCTATGATATTGTCGTCCTTGATCTTATGGACGCTTAGTCCCATGCTAATTCCCAGTATTCCAAATACTGCAACTATTACTACGCCATAAAAGGCAAGGTTTGGACTAAAGGTATACAACGCAGAGTCAAATGAGCGATACATCATGAAACTGAGAAAAAGAGATATTGGAATTCCCCAAAGCAAAGCCTTAAAGCCATAAAGGAATACCTCCAACCATATCATTTTTTTAAAGCCCCTATTATCAAGACCTACAGACTTATACATAGCAAACTCTTTCCGCCTTAAAAGAACGCCGGTAGAAATAGTATTCACAATATTTGCAATGGCTATAAGGGTCAATAATGTAGAAAAGCCATACATAGCTGTGTTGAGCATAAGTGTAATGGTATCCATGATTTTCAGCGAATCTGTAAGGTCTGTACAATAATAGTTGTGATAGCCATCTTCCATCAGAAGCTGATAGATTTTTGAATAAACTGCTTTATTATCTGTAGTCTCAACTGCCAGATCAAGCGTTAGTTCATCCTCAGGAAGTACCTCTTTTGCCTTCTCATAATAAACTGACCTGGGAACAAAAACAGTCATAGTTCCCCTTGGTATATAGTCAAAAACCTTATTGTCAGCTGTATATGGAACCAGTGCCGCCACTTCAATTGCAGGTGGGAAGCCCATGACCTCATCATAATGAAGGCTCTGACCTATGATGCCTTCATTAAATACAGGGGCATCATTTACCTCATGGAAATAACTGTTTAGGAGAACTCCTCTAAGTGTCCCTGAATAATAATCATCCCTTGAAAGCCCGTTCTCATCCAGTATCTTGTCAAAATCTTCATCATCAACTATTTCTACAGCCATAGTATACAGATCAAAGGCATCAGCCTTTTCTCTAAAACTCTCTGTCAAAAAGCTCCTATCTGCTATATCTGTGTTTGCAAGAGTTGTATATGGGTCATCTTGCTCCTTTTTAAATGAGAAATGGATCAGTCCAGAACAATAGACATCGTTTACTCCCGCCATTTCACTGATTGCATCTCTTAATCTGTCACTTTCATTAAGAGCACAAGAGGCGATTATCTGATAAGGAATATCAATATCGTAGCTATTAGCTCTTGCTATTGATCTGCAAAAGAAATTAAGAGTCAGGAAAAGAATTATAGAAACCGCAATGGATATTGTAATCACCTTTCCTTTAACTCCATTTCTCTTAATATTCTTGTAAGCAAGCTCTCCCTCATAACCAAATATCTTTCTGATAAGCGGATTGACGCGTAATTGTCTTGCCTTAACCTTGATGGTTGTGCTCTGTCTGAGGGCATCTATAGGCATGATCCTGGCTGCCTTAATTCCCGGCACCAAAACAGAAATCAATATTGTAAGGGCAGAAAAGATAATAATAGCTGCAATCACAGGCCACTGAACTACTATAGGAATTGTTCCACGCATGCCTTCAGCTCCAACAATGATATCTGCCTCAAGAATCCTTCTTCCCAGTATAGCCAGCGTAATCTTTGTTCCTATATATCCAAAGAGAAGTCCAAGCGGAATACCTATCAGCCCAAGCACGAGACCTTCGTAGTAGATTGAAAATCTCTTTTGACGTGCCGTGGCACCAACACTTGCCAGCATTCCCAGATATCTCATTCTCTCAGTAAGCGACATTCCTATAGAGTTAAATATAAGGATAACTGAAGTTGCAACTACAATAGCCAGAGCTATTCCCATCAGGACAAAAAATCTTTTGTAAGAACCTGCGCTACCTTCAAAAGCGAACCTGCTAAGAAGATACTCAGTATTTATCGTGTACTTTTCTATTCCGTACTTCTTGACCAGAGCCTTTATCTGCTTGATCGATGAACTGTCACATTTTTTAAGCATTATAGAAACAAAAGCTTTCTCCTGATCAGGATAGTAGCTATCATCCATTCCCCGAAGGATATCCCAGTCTTTAGTTGCTCGATTTCCATGCAAAATAGCTGTAATGGTGCAGGTATCTGTAGACCTTACTTCAAATTGCTCATCAGACCTATAGGTACCTCCTAGGTAGGCAAAGCCTTCAAGTTCGTTATCAATAAACCTATATCCCTCTTCAAATGTAAGTGTATCTCCTACTTTGAGATCAAGACCATTATCTGTAAGGAAATTTTCTTCAACAGCAATTTCTGACGAGTTTGAAGGCAAAGTACCATCGTAGTCTGAAACAACTCTCATTTCAAAATCTTCCTGTGTCGCGTGATCGATGTTCCCGACTCTGAATCTTTCCTCCGTGTCTGTTAGCAGCCTTACACCTGTCTTTTCTTCTTCAACCTCTCTAAGCCCTACTGTTTCCAGCGTTTCATCAGCAAGAAGGGACTCATACTGCTCTCTTGACACCTTCTCAAAATCAGCGTGGGCAGCTCCTGAAGTCTGAACTGAAATGTATCCAAAAAAGCTAAAGAAGGAAAAAACGCCAAGAAGAATAGCACTGATAAGTGCAGTTGAAGTAGCTATTCCAAGAATTGTTACTACAGATCTTTTCTTATTATCCAAAAGATGCCTTAGTGTTAACTTCGATATGATATTCATGATGCGATCACCCCGGCTTTCCCTGAATCCCTGGTAATCTGACCATCTTCAATTGTAATCACTCTGTCAGCAGAAAGAGCTATTCTCTCATCATGCGTAATAATGATAACCGTCTGATTATTTTCCTTGTTGAACTTGCGAAGAAGTGAGATGATCTCCTTGCTGTTCTCAGAATCAAGGTTGCCGGTAGGCTCGTCTGCAAGAAGGAGAGCCGGGTGATTCATAAGCGCACGCCCGATGGATACTCTCTGTTGCTGCCCACCTGATAGCTGGTTTGGAAGGTGAGAGAGTCTGCTCTTTAATCCAAGCTTTTCCACAAGGTCATTAAGAAGAGCCTTATCCGGTTTTTTGCCATCAAGAAGAATAGGAAGTGTTAAGTTCTCCTCCACATTCAGGATTGGAATAAGGTTATAAAACTGGTAGATAAGCCCAATGTTCCTTCTTCGGAAGATTGCAAGCTTTGTTTCATCAAGTTTACCTATGTCAGTTCCGGCTATATTGCAGGTTCCTGATGTCGGTACATCTACTCCGCCCAATATATGAAGAAGTGTTGACTTACCTGATCCTGAAGGACCTACAATTGCCACAAATTCTCCCTGTTCTACGTCAAAAGAAACATTTTTCAGAGCATCAACTCTTGTCTCCCCCTGACCATATACTTTGCATAAATTTCTGATTTCCAAAATATTCATATTCATGCCCCTTTCTCATTGCAGGTAACTTCAAATACAAGTATCTTTAATTCCTGCTTTGAGAATAGATTATCGCCTCAACCTTACTATCTGATGACTTTTTAATTACAATTTTGTCACATAGGGCAAAACTTTGTTCTTAGCATACACTAGCCTATTTTTTTCACAGGATTGTCTTATAGAACCTTACCTTAAACCTGGTTCCTTCTCCTTCACTGCTCTCTACAATGATTTCCCCATGCTGACTTGTGATTATCGAATTAGAAAGCGCCAGTCCAATTCCTACACTGTCTTTTCCTGCATTACTGCCTTTGTAAAATCTTTCAAAAATATGTGGCAGTTCATTCTCCGGAATACCACAGCCATTATCTTCTATAACTATTTCCGAGTAAATGTTGGTTTCAGTTGTGGTGATTTCAAGTTTTCCACCTTCATCTATATGTTCAATGCAGTTTTTCACAATATTCTGAAGAGCTTCTATAGTCCAGTTTTTATCGCACTTTATGACTGTATTGGCAGCTCTATAGCGATATGTAATATTTTTTAATTCCATCTGTATTTCAAAAGGCCTCATCACTTCGCTTATCAGCTCATCCGCTTTTTCATTTTCCGGGTTCATAGTGATAGTCCCTGCATCGATCTTGGATAATTTTAAAAGAGTCTGTATGAGCCAGTTCATCCTATCAAGCTGATTTGACTGTGTTTTGAGGAATTCATTTCTCTTTTGAATATCCTCTTCAGTCATGAGAAGATCATTCATTACTATCATTGATGTAAGGGGAGTTTTGAGCTGATGGCTGATATCTGCAATGGCATTGGCCATAGCCACTTTATCTTTTGACAAAAGCTCTTTTTGGTGGCACAAGGTAGATGTAGCTTTGTAGATATTAGTTTTTAATATGGACAGCTCACCTTCCTCCTGATCCAGGATATTAGGGACCTCTCCACCTGCAAGGACCTTCTCAAGATAAGAACTGAGCGCACTGATGTCTTCATATCTTCTTTTTGTTATGTAGACAAATCCGCCTGTAATAGCTATTCCTACCAGCAATAATAGAAGAAATGCGGATATGCCACATAATGCATATCCGCATATTGAAGCTACTACTGTAATCACAGTGGCAACAAATATCATTATTCTTGATTCCTTATTTTTTAGCATATTCGTTTCTCCCCAGTTGTTTTGAATCAGTGGGGACGTATCAGATTGGCTCTTTGTCCCCGCTGACTCACTTAACAATATAGCCAAGGCCGCGTACAGTCCTTATGATCTGCGGATTTGCAGGATCTTTTTCTATTTTATCTCGTAATCTCTTGATATAAACTGTCAGCGTATTATCATTGACAAAGTCTCCATTTACATCCCACATATCTTCAAGGAGCTGATTTCTGGACATAACGTTTCCTCTGTTATTGCAAAAAGCAAGTAAAAGCCTGTACTCAAGGGCTGTCAGGTCGGCTGTTGTTTCTTTCCCTGTTATCTCATCAACTATTCCAACCTTGGCTTCACTTAAGTGTATGCGGACATTTTGGATTTCAAGGATTCCTTCTGTCTCGGAAGCATTATTTTCGCTGCCTCGTCCGCTTCTTCTTAGTACAGTCTTTATCCTTGCCATAAGCTCATTTATCCTAAACGGCTTACACACATAGTCATCCGCTCCCATCTCGAGCCCCATGACTACGTTAACCTCTGCATCACTGGCAGTTAAGAAAATTACAGGCACATCCTCTTTTTCCTTGATATATCTGCAGACATCGTAGCCATTTCCGTCCGGAAGGTTTATGTCCAATATGCATAGGTCAACACTCTTTTCGCTAAATGTTTCAAGAGCTTCACTCTTGGTTCTGACATGAACTACCTCATAATTCTCTTTTTCCAATGAATATTTAAGCCCCATCCCAATGGCATCATCATCTTCTAACAAGAATAGTCTCATAATGTACTCCTCAGATTATTCTACAACTCTATAAATATCATCATAGTACATCCATGAAGCTTTTACATTACAGTTTTGTCACATTCTCTAATCTTCCCGTTACCTAGATAAAGCCTCTCTGTTGCGATCCTGTCCACAAAAACTTTATCATGTGAAGTAAACACAAGTGTTCCTTCATACTCTTTCAGCATTTTTTCTAAAGCCTCAACAGATGGGATATCAAGATAGTTCGTTGGTTCATCCAATATAAGCAAATTTACATCTGACACAAAAAGCATTGCAAAAGACAGCTTCATCCTCTCACCACCAGAAAGCTCTGATGCCTTTTTGTGCATATCTCTTTCAGATAGCAAAAGACGTGCCAATATTATCCTGGAAAGGCTCTCACTCTGAATGCTGACTCTGCGAACATTTTCAAGAACAGTTTTATCAAGTTCTATCTGTGACATATTCTGCTTGGCATACCCTATTTTGACTCCCGGAACCACATATATGCTTTCCCGCTGGTTGATAAGTTCAAGCAAGGTAGTCTTTCCTGCACCGTTACAGCCAAGTAAGGCCACCTTACTTCCGTTTTTTATCATAAAATTGGCATCGTCAAAGACAACATGATCATCATAGGCAAAAGAAATATGCTCTCCGCGGATCACAATGGGATTTCTTGGTGGATTAGTAAGCCTGAAATCCGGCCTTAAAGTTGGTTCTTCTTTTGGTTTTTCTTTTACCTCCATATGCTCAATTCGTTTAAGAACGTTTGCAGCACTTCTTTCTATTCCTCGCGCCTTGTCCTCTGGTTTTCTATTGCCACAAAAAGAAATTGCCTTTGCTTCACTTGCTGATAAATTCTTCGGCTTCTTTTCGACAGTCTTTGCCTTGACTTTTTTATCTATGTAGACGTTTCTTAGTCTCTTTTTCTCAGCCTGATAATTCTCATATTCTGCCTGCTGTGTTTTAATCAGTTCTTCTTTCTGGACTACATATTCATCGTAATTTCCGCTGTAACTATGCAGTTTCCCAAAAGATATTTCTACGATCCTGTCACATAGATCATTTAGAACAGACCTGTCATGGCTGATCATGACAAATGTATCTATTTCTTTTAGTCTCTTTTTGAGCATTTCAACGCCTTCGAAATCCAGATTTGAAGTTGGTTCGTCCAGAAATGCCACCGCATGCGTGCTTGAAAAGAGCTGTGCAAGCCTTATTCTGGTATCTTCTCCGCCACTGACCTTTTCCTGCCAGAGTCGGTCTGCCACTCCCATTTTTCCTGCCTCTGCATAGTCAGTTTCAACATATGTAACATCAGATCCAAACTGTTCAAAATAAAAAGGAGTGCATTTGCTGGAGATTGTTCCTGACGTAGGTTCTATCTCTCCTGCCAATAGCTTAAGCAGCGTACTCTTACCTGCACCATTCATTCCAACCAGTCCTACTTTCTCACCTTCGTACAGATAAAATCTGTCAAAATCAAGGACTGTCTGTTCTCCATAGGAATGAACTATATTCTCTGCTTGTATTAGTAATCTTCTAGTCATATATAAGCCCCCTTGTCTATCAGTCAGAAATATTTATTGAAAGAAAATCCATTTTTTCCAATAAAATGAGTCTACCCTGCGTACGCAAAATAGACTCACACAAATAGACCTATATATGAATAAAATAGGCTCTGAATGCATGATAATCCAATTTAAGCGTACACATTAAGCCGCCACATACGCAGCAGCCGTATCAACATGTTCACCTAAATCAAATTATCTAATAATCATTCAGTCACCTCTGCGAAAAATCGCCCTTTCTTTTTCTAAATTGAATAGTAGCATACATATAATTATTTAGCAATCTGCTCAAGCATAAATTCTTTTACCGCTTCAGTGACAAGCTCAAGATGGTGATCATAACAGTGAGTATCTCCGAGAATAGTTACTAATTTACAGTTCTTATACAACTTAGAAAAAATCACGGAGGACTCATAAGGAACTGCTTCATCCTGATCACCATGAACTATAAGTACTGGCTTTGTGTATTTATCCACAAAATCTTCAACCCTGATAGTCTGAGCAACTCTGACATAGTTGCCTTTTAGCTTTCTTCCATCCCAGGCATCAAGTTCATCGGGAATATTCTCCGGATCAAATTTAATTCCGAGAAGTTCTCCGGTTTTGGCTATTTCAGGGATCATTGCAGCAGGTGATAATGGAATAAGTGCCTTGACAATATCTCTTTCCATCGCTGCAGCAAGCATTACAGAAAGTCCGCCCTGAGAGTGTCCTGCCATGTAGATGTCTGTAACAAAATCAAGCTTCTTGGCATAGTCAACTACTGCAAGGATATTTGTAAGCCACTTGAAAAGCGTGTGATCTTCAAACTTTCCGTCGCTCTTTCCATGTCCATACATGTCTGCGCGAAGTGTTGCCACCCCGATTTCATTAAGTGTTTCCTGAACCGCAACAATATGTCTTTCTTCACTATGTCCTGTAAAACCATGGATTATGATACACAATGGACATTTATCTGAATTATTCTTCGGCATATCTAGATAAGCATTTAGTTTTATGCCGTCACAATCAATATACATTCTCTTTTCCCTCCAACCATGCTTAATAGTAACATTTTTTTAAATCATATATCTTAAAACATGCGCTGGTCTACTCTTTTATTGCTTTTTACATATATAGAGCAGATGGTTTGTGTTGCCCAAGAGTTCCCTCTTTTCAGAAAATTGCAGGTACCACTCGAATAACTTGTTGAAATCTTCATCAGAAACTTCAAAATCAACTCTTTGTTCTAGTGGTTCCAAAAGTCCGTCCACACCCGTTGTGGTTATCCAGAAAACATCTTTTTCTTTAAAGAGCTGCTCAAACTCAGTAATGTCATAACCTGTAAAAAGCTGTTCCTTAAAGTGCCTGATTCGATAATCTTTTGTAAAATTTTCTTCCTGTCCCAAAGCCCAGTTTCCATAGAAGTAGTTAGAATACATGATTGCGTAAACTGATATGAACGCAAACATAATAACTCCACCAGGTTTTGTTACCCTAATGGCCTCATCTATTGCTCTGTTCACTTCATTTGATTCGTACAAATGATATAGTGGGCCCAAAACAAGAGTGACATCAAAGGTATTGCTAGCCAAAGATTGAAGATTTGTGGCATCTCCCTGGATAGAATGAAGGTTAAGGAGCTCTTTACTATGAGCCCTTAGCACCTCAAGATTCTTCTCAACCAGTTCAACTGCTGTTACATCCATTCCCTCTTTAGCAAGAGCTATTGAATATCTTCCGGTACCGGCACCAATTTCAAGCACCTTAGAATTTTTATCAGCAAATCTATGGATGTAATTCATAGTTGTAGCATATTCCAGCCTTCCATGGACCGACCTTTCAAGGCGACCATCTTCTTCATACTGGGAATAGAATTTGGTCACAATTTCTTCTCTTGAAGCACCCTCTGTTATCTGATCTATCCTAGTAAAATACTCTGTGTCATTTTCATGGTGAATGTATGCTCCATTTTTAATTTGGACACGCAGGCTAGCAGGATTATCCTTATTCACAGACATATAAACTTCATGGATACACATCTGTCTTGCTTTTTCCAAAGCCAGCTCCAGTCCTTTTGTGGCATATCCTCTTCCTCTAAACTTTTTTGATATACAATAGCCTATGTGGCCTGGGCCTTCCCTGAGAAAATCATTCAAACAATGGCGCAGATTGAAAACTCCAACATAAACATCTCCATCAACCAAAACATAAGTTGTATCCGGTACAAATCCCTCCGGCAACTCTTTTCCCAGGGACCAGTTGCGCTTTTTCTCAATCCATTCCAAAAACTGCTCATAATCATAGCCATATAAATTGTTCATATAGCCATTTTCATTTTCAGGAAAAGACATATAAAGCTCGTAAGTCTTTCTGTAGTCTGAATCCTGCACTCTGATAAGTTCCATAATCTTCTCCTCCTGGTTTTGAATATAAAAAAACCTCATCAAACCTTTTTGTAAGTCTGATGAGGCTTAATCTCTTATCTGATTTGCATTTTCATAACTATGCATTACCGCTTTCCTCATCATACATAACACCAATAAACCCCTGATTATTATTCACGGGCTGATTATTTGATGGTGTAGTTGAATTGATGAGTCTGATATTTAACACGGCAGTTCTCTACTTTCTGAAAATTGTTAGTTGTTAGTATAATTTACAGACAAAATGGTGTCAATACTCTTTTTTAAGATACCCATCTGTAAACAGTATCAATAGTATTCTCATCCTTCATGCGGATGACTACATCCCCATTAAACATCTTTGTTTCACCATTTTCCTTGTACAATATGAAAAACCTGGAGGTAAGAAATCCTTTGTAGCACCTGGCATCATATATATTTAAGCTTTCCAGCTCCAAAGGTCCTGTCAAAACAACCTCATTACGGGCAATAGCAGATTCTATAATATTTTTGGATTCTTCATTAAAATCAGAAAGAGCTTTCTCAACATCAGTATCTATGACCTTATTATCAGGCTCAAACTCCTTGGGCAATATATTTTTAAGTAAGGATCTTATTACAGGTCTTTCGCTTGTCGCAAAAGGATAGTTACCAGCACACCTCATGGCATGAATCATAAGAGCACCGGTATTATAACTTGAAATTCTAATAGGGAAAAAATACTTTGGCTGAGTCATTACTTTTTTCATCTTTTCTGTAAATTCATAAGCCTTTTTTTCATCTAACTGCTTCAATACCTGCCACTCAACATAAGTTGCTGTTCCCTCTATCTCTTCCACCTTTGTTTCGTAAGAAAATTCATATGGAAATGCTTCACTACGGTATTTTCTTATAGACATGAGCTCTTCGTATTTAGCTTCGTTGTAATCAACCAGAATGTTCAGTAAAATCTTGTTCTCATAACGCTTTAGGCTTAGATTTTCAGCACTATACTGATATTTGTACAGTGCTTCGAGTTCTTTTGCCCAGCAATTCCACCCTTGCATCATCTGAAATGCATGGAACATTTCATGTACTATTTCTGATGTTAATATAGTTGGATCAGGTTTTTCTGAAATATTCCAAATAGCTATTGTCTCACCATGATACTCTATAGCCGTATTAGCGCAAAAATCCGCTGTTTTTTCTATATATTCACCATTACAATAGCACTTCTCATCATCATAGAGTGCAAATTTCAGCGGTTTGAAACCCTCCCATATCTGATCAAAATCTAATGTTGCAATAGCTTCTGTTACCTGATTATAAAGCTCTTCTAAGTTGTATTTCCCCATTTTATTTTCCTATCTCGTCATTTTTTCTTTTTAAAAGCCAGAAGTGATTATATCCATCTTTAGAACTGTCGATCTTGCAGCCAAGCCTTCTTTTTCTTCCCTTGTTCTTCAAAATCAGCATTCCCAGGATGGTATTTGCAAAGCCTGTCCAGTTTGCTTTATCAGATGCAAGTTCAAAAAGAAGCTTGTATTCCTGACCATCTTCTAAAACGGAAAATTCATCATAAAAGTCTTTTACTGCATCCCAACCATGCTTTTCATAACAAGTTACTAAATTTGGATTATTCAATAAATCTTGTTCAAATTCTTTGCTATTCTCACCATTATTAAGATATTTAAATTTGTCATATTCACAGCTTTTTATAATGTTGTCAAAAAAATCATCTACATTTCCCTTCATCTGATCATATGTGGCGTTATCAATTCCAAATTCCAGGCTTGGATTGTAATCGTCCATGCGCTTTTTGACCTCACCTCGGACTTCTTCAATTGTTTTGGCCATTTCTGTTAGTTCGCTCTGGTATGACTTCTGAATCTCAAGCATTGCATTAAGTTTGTCCTTCTGCTCCTTGATTTTCTTTGAAAATGCTTCATAAATAGCTTCATTATCTGCATCGAGAAGTTGTCTTATCTCATCGATTGTGAAACCAGCAGTTTGAAGATTCTTTATCTTTACAAAATCAAGAGCCTGCCTTTCATCATAAAAGCGATATCCTGTCCAATCATCTACTTTAACCGGTTTCAGCAAATTCATGCGATCATAATATCGTATTGTCTGCGGGTTACAACCGCACAGATTAGAAAACTCCTTTATTGTCATACCTCGCATCTCCTTCTGAAACAGTTTTAACATTATAGTTAAGTGTAAAGTCAATATTATTATTGCTGTATAGCTTAAGGGATTTCAAGTGAACCACGAAATTAATCAAGATACGCAGATGTATCTAGAAAAAAATTAATGAAAATCAAACAAAATAGTGTTATCTTTTAATTAGACCGTAGGAAGGCAAGGGTAATGCCTGAATCCAATTATTCCATTAGCGGGATTAAGAATGGTATATCCATTCTTTTTTTATCTAAAGGAAAGTAAATAACTTATGAATTACAGAATAATGACAGAAAAAGATCTAAATTATGTTGTCGAAAAGAACATTGAATACTATAACACCGTTGAAGATTGCTGCTGGACATTTGAAAAAGCGTATAAGAGAATTCATCAAGTATTAACAATGGAAGATTCCATGTGTATGGTCCAGCTTGATGCCAATAATACTATAACAGGCTATTTAATGGGATATTTCAAAGAATTTGATGACATAATAGGATACTTCCTTGAAGAAATTGTTATATTTAAGGGCTTTCAAGGAAATGGTTATGGAACAGATTTTTTAAAGAAACTGGAACATGAGGTTCAAAAGAAAGGTGCTTCTATCATAGAGCTAAATAGTGTAAATGATGAGATGCACAAACACTTCTATTCAAAACTTTCTTATTATGAGACAAAAAATTTTGTAATGATGGGAAAATTTTTGAATTGAGCTCACGTCACATATAAAATAGGAAACATGCGGGTTTCCAAGTTGTCTACCTTGTTATACACACAATTAACGTAAAAGGAAGATGTACCGATGCACATCTTCCTTTATTCATCACTTGCCCTGAGGCGCTTCTCTTTCTTTTTTATAGCAAGGTATTTAGCCTTCTAAGACTATTACCTATTATCCATTGCGTTAGTTATCTTGTGGATTTAATAATTCCTTCCAGTTCTTAGGAAATCCCATAGAGCTAATATCAATATTTGAATACTTTGCGATTAGGTCTTCAATATCGTCAAGAAGCTTATCCCAGTGACCGTCATGATCTACTATATGGCTTATGCAAAGTAATACCGCAAAAATACGATTAATAAGTCTGAAATATGAAATATCTCCGAGTATTCTTCTGGCGTAATCTTCATTATCTATCTGTAAGCCAATAGCTTTTAGATTAGCTATCTGCTCATCTATGGTCATAGCCTGCTGATGTTTTTTAATGTCTCTGCCATGTTGTGCTTCCTTATAAAAAAATGACCCGGCGTGGTCCGCATCATAATGAGAGGCGTGTCGGGTTCTGTTGAAAAAATTATATGGTTAAAGTAAGTTTTCGTCAATAGATAGGCGTGATTGCTTGCATGAACCTTTGATAGTAGTATATTATAGTTAAGAATTGCGGTGGACATCTTCGGATTACACCTGGAAGAACTTGATGCGTCGGGTTCTTTTTATGTCCAAAATCGTAAATTACTAACTCAATTTTTTTCAAAGTATATAATATCCATTACATCGTTTATCTTTTCGATTTTTCCGGTTCTTTTGTAGCCAAGCTTTTCATAGAGATGGATATTACCTTCTTCCTGAAGAATAGTGTCAAGCTTCCAGTTATCAATCCCATAGAGCTGTTCTGCAGCAAATATAGCCTGCTGAGCATAGCCTTTATTTCTAAATTCAGGCATTATCCATAATGGAGAGATTCGTTTTCTGCTGCCGTCTTTCTTATCAATGATCCTGATTCCGCCAACATCCGTTCCATCTGCAACAATGAAATAGTAAGTGGTTCCTCCAAAATCATACTTTTGAAGAATTCGCTCATAGCTCTCGGCAGCTGGGTTCATATCATAGTCATGATATTTATCCAGAAGCCCTTTAAATGCCTCTACCTGCATCTCCCAAAGTTTATGCATGTCTTCTTTTTCAGCTTTTCTTAGTTCTACGCTCATCTTTCTATCCTCGCTTAGTTAAACTTGTCAATTCTTGAACAGTATCTGCACTATATGGTTGGAATATCCCATCAAATCAGGGCGCTCAGCTGTTGCAATGAGGTACTGAATCCACTCCATATAGGATTCATCAGACATATTGTTTACATAGTCTCTTATGACCTGAGACAATCCATCCTGAGAAAATCTTGGACCCTTTGTGACAGGAAGCTCACTCAGAGCTTCGTTTATCACTTCATCTACAGTCGTAATAGTATCCAAAACTCTGGCTGAACCTGTATTTTCTGTCACTATCCCTGTTTCTCTTTCATAGCCTATAGTAGTTATTTCCTCTGCAGGATTATCGCTTTGGAAAATACATTCGATAAGCGGAGCGTCCTGAAGACAGAAAGCTACAAAAATCGGAGCTCCTTTTTTGGCAATCCTCACAGCTTCACTAATAGCTTTTATCCTGTCTTCCAGCTTATGGATATGATAAATGGGACCAAGTTCAAGAACCAAATCATAGGAATTATTTTCAAATGCTGATAAATCCAGTGCATCTGCTTTTCCCACTCTTACCTTGTCAGAGCCCTTAAAGATTTCATTCATCTTGACCACATGGGTTGGATGGAGATCCAAAGCATCAAC
The DNA here is from genome assembly GCA_015056495.1 of Butyrivibrio sp. Lineage (GTDB taxonomy): Bacteria > Bacillota > Clostridia > Lachnospirales > Lachnospiraceae > Butyrivibrio. Next base: position 67,644 of record SVGC01000003.1, on the reverse strand, counting down.
ATAATGTCCCTCCCTGGCTAGTGCAGCTGCATACGCACCTGCTCCGGCGCCTACATCAATAATCTTTGCTTCATTTCCAATGTACTTATTGATATAGTGCTTGGTTATGATATATTCGGTTTTGTTTGCTTTGGAAAAGAATAATCTCTTTTCCTCAAGACCATTTGCGTACTGCGCCTGAAAAGACTTCTCCAAATCCTTTTCATCAATACTCATTTTCAAGCCCTCCTATTTTCTCCATAAGAAAAAGCACATCGGTCAGCTGATAAATCTGTCCGGTGTGCTCTAAAAACCAAATCCTATAAAACCACACAGACAGATAAGACCTATCGGCTTACAGCTGTGCGGCTATGCCACTGCTATAAGCAAATATGCCTATACATCATCTCCATGTAGTTGTACATGTAACGCTGGTTCATATGCTTTCCTCTTTGAATTATATTGATTTTAATCTTACATAGGCAAATAAAGCTTGTCAATCATGAAACCTTGGTTATATAATTTAGTTTTATTAAATGCAAGGAGTTATTGGAGAATTTAACAAATGTTTCATTAGTTCGAGTCCTAACAAACTCCTTTTTGGCTTTGAGGTATTTACTTCTCTTATTGTTTAGTTTTTAGTAACAACATATGGTGTAATTTCCTTTTCTACAGCCTTGAATCTGTCTGTATTTCTTACTATATCGTAACGTTCCTGCCTGAGTTTCTCGTTAAATTCAGTACACTCTGTCCAATCAAAATTTCTGTAATGATCCTTACATTCAATTCCGGACAGAAGTGTAGAATCCAATGTAAATCTATCAGGAAGGGTATCATAAATAATAGAGTATTTTGCTGTCTGTTCAAGATGCTCAAGTGTTGCTTCAGTATTGCCTTCAAGGACTTCCATTGCTGCAATTGCACGATGCATCCATGCTACAAGCCTGCTTTCGTATCCAAAATTACCCTCATATATCAGATCAAGAAGTTCAAGAATCTTTTTTATGACATCTATTCTTTCCCGAATGGTCATGTTATCATTGGCAAAGTCAAGATCTGCCAGTTTAACCATTGTGGAATATGTTGCCAGAACAAACTGCATAACAGTGTTTTTGCAATGTGTTATTAATTCTTCTCCTGATAATAGTTCTATAAGCCTGAAACTACTGGTTTCCCATATAGACGGCTGTTCCTTTGATATTTCGATAGCTTCATCTATGCGTCCGAGTTTTCTAAGTGCAATTATCTTCTCGTTGATCACACTGTTACAAATCTGTCTATCAGTGCATTCATTCAAAACCCTTGAAGCTATGTCTATTACCATTTCACAATTATCATGCTCCTTAGCGTTATCATCATTGTATTCAAAATTTAATTCCTTCACTAGATGCATCAGAATGGTGAAATTGGTAGGATGCTTTTTGGCTGCCTCTTTAAGGAGTTTTACACTTTTGTGGACATGTCCTTTTCTATCATTTTCCCTGCATTGTTCAAAGACTTTTTCTATCTCGCGTTCATCCTTATAGCTTTCCATGCCCATGAGTTCGTCAATTGTTACATGGAAATAATCTGCAATAGCAGGTAGTAATGTAATATCCGGATATGTATTACCATTTTCCCATCTGCTAATAGCCTGTTCGGAAACGTTAAAAACATCTGCAAGCTGAGATTGTGTCATGCTTTTTTGCTGGCGGTATTTCTTTATGTTCTCATTAAGTTTTATCATTATAATTCCTCAATTCTTTTGGTATTTTCGAAGCTTCTGGGAAAATTATTGCATAGACATATCACATTCACAATAACTTATTAGTTGAGTATAAAACAACTAAAGTGAGAACGAACATATAATAGATTTATATAACCTAACAACATTCAGGTATTTAGTTGAAATAAACATTTTGCCGATTTATTTTCTGCGTTTTAATGCTTTATAATTTATCTCATACACTAAAGTTTGAAGAGGGAAACTTATACAACAGAGTATCAGACATCTTTGAACGGAAACGCTACAGGAAAAAGAAGAAAAAGAAAAAAATAGGAAGCCGATGTGAGTGCATGATCACATCGTCTTTGTTAGTGAGCCATTGGCCGACAACTGAAATGTAACTTTACTTCTGTTGAAAAATACGAAAAAATGAATTATTCTGAAATCGAAAAAGAAATGGATAAAATAAATAACGGTGATGCAGAACCTTTAAGCGACGCTGCTTCATACAAAAAGCATCGGGTGCTTTTGTTAGAACAAGAATTATTATAATGAGAGTTGAAACAAGACACGACCACGGAGAACGAGACGATTATTACAATTGGCAAATAATATGATTGTAGAGTCGGACTATTGATTCTGCCATAATTTTATTGTATTAGGTAAGGGAATTTTATGGATAAAACAAATCCTTTCGGCTATAACTTTAAGATGACAGCCAAGCTATTGTTCAGGCTCCTTCCTGTGCAGATACTTCTAAGCTCTATTATTACAATAAACGGAATTGTAACCGGCGTTTTTGCTACTAACTATGTTGGCGAAGCAGCTATGGGCGCCGTGGGATTATATAACCCTATAAACTTCCTTGTGACCAGCATAAGTAACTTGCTCATGATTGGAGCAGTGGTGATATGTGGAAAATACATGGGTAAGAACCAGGTTGATCAGATGCAGAATGTCTTTACATTGGATATAATTCTGTGCACCATCATATCTGCTGTGATTGTTGTAGGTTTGCTTATTTTGGGAATATTTGATTTGACAACCGCCATGTCTCCTGACCAGGCCACAAGGATTGTATTTAACAGATTCTTGCTTGGGCAGGCTATTGGTGTTTTCCCTCTGTTTATAGGCAATCAGCTGGCGGCATTTCTTTCACTTGAAAACAAAGCTATGAGGACTACCGTGGCCAGTATCATATACATAATTGCCAATCTTTTATTTAACTATATCTTTGTGCAAGTAATGCATCTTGAAGCTCTTGGACTTGCTATGGCATCGTCTCTTGGAATGTGGGTATTTATGCTGGTCCAGGCTCAGTACTTCTTTTCAGCCAAGGCATCTATCAGGCTTAAGTTTAAGGAACTTAAATGGGAAGATGCAAAGGAAATGGTGAAAAAAGGAAGCCTTGGTGCTATAGGTAACGGTTATCAGACTATTCGTGGCTTTATCGTAAACGGACTTATCATTTCTTACGTGGGCAGTGCAGGTATTTCTGCGTTTGCAGCTTCAAATGCCATAATGGCTTTTTTCTGGGCAATCCCCGCGGGGATGTTAAATGTCTCAAGGATGCTCATGAGTGTCAGCGTCGGTGAAGAGGACAGGACAACTCTTGCCAATGTCATGAGGACAGCCCTGTTCAGGTTCATTCCGCTGCAATGCGCAATTGCTGCATTTATCATCTTTATGGCAAAACCTTTTACCATGGTTTTTTTTCAAAATCCTGCCGGGCCGGTATTTGATATGACCATGTGTGGATACAGGATACTGCCTATTTGCATGCCGTTTTCTGTATGGCTCATGCACTTTAGCTGTTACGCTCTTGCCTCGGGCAAGCAGTTTATGGTGCACCTGTATGCAATCCTGGACGGATTTGTCTTTGTATGTATCTTCACGGCTTTTTTGATACCATCCTATGGCATGAATGCAGTTTATTATGCAAATGTATTAAACGGTATATTTTGCATGTTAATTGTTATTATTTACTCAATCATCAAGAATAAAAAGATTCCGGGAAATATAGACGAACTCATGGTAATACCTGGTGATTTTGGAGTGGATGACAATCACAGGATAGAATTTAATGTCCACAGGATGGAAGATGTGACAGAAATCTCAGAGGTTGTTCAGAGATTCTGTACAGACAAGGGCATAGACAAGAGAAGGGCTTATTTTGCCAGCCTCTCTCTCGAGGAGATGGCAGGTAACGTTGTTAGCCATGGGTTTACCATGGATAGTAAGCCTCATAATCTTACTGCCAGGGCAATAGTAAAGGATGAGGATATTATCCTGTCTATCAAGGATGACTGTCAGCCATTTGACCCTGTCCAGAGGCAGAGAATTGCTGATCCTGAAGATAAGACCAAAAATATTGGACTTCGCATGGTCTATAGGATTTCCAAGGATTTTACCTATCAGAATGTCCTTGGGCTCAATGTTCTAACCATAAAGTTGTAAAAGAAGGATATGACTTTTAGGAGGAGCATATGTTTGAAAAACTTGAAAGCCTGTTAACAAAAGGAAATTATAAAGAAGCACTCTATGAGTTTCGAAACCAATACTATCATGCTGGTGAGTTGGACAATGAAAGCGCTGCAAAACTTTGCATTTTGGAGGCTTCTTTATGGGAAGGCCTAAGGGATGCTACAGCAGAATTTGGAGCAATATCCAGGGGCATGAAATATGCCCCGACAAACTATGAGCTATTTTACATGCTTGGTCTTTATTATCGCAATTTAAATGTTAATAAGGCATATCTTTGTATGGAAATGGCTTATTTTTATTGTGACAATGAGGATAAATCTTTAATTGAAGAAACTTTTAATGAGCTTAAGAATTCTCCGGGAATGAGGGTAAGAAACGTCAGCATTCAGATTCTTTCTTATAACGACCTTGAAATATTAAAGTCTTGCATTGAAGCTATAGAGAGTTGCCTCCCTGATAATTCTTTTGAAGTTGTGGTAGTGGATAATGCATCAACTCAGAGCGGTGTAAGAGAATATCTTAAAGGAAAAAGAGATAGCGCATCTTACAGATTTAAGCTGATTGAAAGTGATGAAAATCTGGGATTTCCGAAAGGTAGTAATCTTGGATATAAATACTGTGCCCCTGCTAATGATATATTATTTTTAAATAACGATGCAGTTCTTACACCAAACGCCCTGTTCTATCTGAGGATGGGACTATATGAGGATAGGAATGTAGGGGCATGCAGTGCTATGTCCAACAGTGCTTCTCGTCAGGAAATTGATCCTTCTTTATTTGAAAAATATGTCGGAGAAGAGCTTTTGCCGGGATGGCACAAGAAGCTGGGCTTTAAGAGGAGTCTTGACATATTTAATAGGTATGCTTTAGATAACAGCTTTCCGGACTTTAAGTCCTGTATAAGGCGATTCAGGTTAACGGGGTTTGCACTTCTTGTTTTAAATGATGCTTTAAAAGAGGTAGCTCCTGATGGGGAGGTCTTTGATGAACAGTATTCCCCAGGGTATTTTGAAGATGATGACCTTGGAATAAGATTGGCTGCTCTTGGCTATAGACAATATGTCTGCTCGAATAGTTTTATATATCACGATGGCGGTGAAGGTTTTGAAGGTCACAGTGATTGTTTTGAAATCAATAGAGAGAGATTCAAGAATAAATGGGGCTTTGATGCGTGGAAATATAGCCTTGAATGGGACGAGGCAGTAGCAGCAGTAATAGCTTATGCAAAAGATGCAAAGCGTCCATTGAGGATTCTTGATTTTTCCTGCGGCCTTGGTGCTAATGCATCTTTTATTAAACATGCACTACCTGAATCTTATGTATGCGGAGTCTGCGTCAACTCTTTTGCCGCTCGAATCGCGTGCACTGTAGCTGATGAGACGGCCTGGGGAGACCTCGATACCTGCACTCTTCCCTGGGCAGAGCATTCCTTTGATGTAGTGATCCATGAGAAAGAATCAGTCCGCCGTGCGCGGGCTTCTCAATATTTAATTTGTAATGGTATTATCATTGATGAAGACTTTTTAATGAACTATTGTTCAAAAAATAATAGTTGATATTGGTTACTAACATTGGGAACTGAACAGTAACGGCACGACGAGTTATAGTTTAAAAAAATGAATATATGTTTGACGATAAAGAGCGGTAATCCTGTTTTTGACAGTGTTTTGAAAGAAAAAGTCCATTTCCTGTAACGTCGGAATTATCTGGTCTTGTAGAAGATTTTTTCTCTGTCTTTTTCATCGTCCAGTTCAGATATCTTGTATTCAATCTTGGAATCTTCTCCGTCCAGTTTCCATCCATCATCTGCCATACACCATTCCTGAAGGAATCCTTTAAGCGCTTTTGATTGGCTGTGTAGTGATATAACCACGCATACCGTCTTCACCATCATAGGAATTTAACACTCTGTTTGTTGCAGACGATAGCCCTGCGTCGGTGCAGACAATAAACTTAGACATATCAAAGTTGGAAAGCATTTTGGCTGGTCTGTATGAATGTAGTAAATAACCACGTGCAATATGCTAATTAAATGACAAGGTACAGGAAATGAGCCTTATAACTCACTTCTTGTACCTTGTTATCATTTTCCAGTTCGGTGGAAAGCCCATAGAATCAAGAAGTATTTTCTCTGATAATACTGGTGAACTCTTGTCTGTCTTAGCAATTAGTGCACTTAATGATTTTTTGAATGCTATAAAGTCTTCATTTGAAAGCAAATATCTAAATGATATTACTACAGAAAATAAGTCTTTTTTACCAAGAATATACTGTTGTCCTCGCATGGGAATCCCAAGCTTTTGATGCAAAACTGTATCAGGAATATCATATCTGTCTTTATAGCTGAAAAGCCTTTCGTTGTGGGCACAAACATTCCTAAAGTGCGTCAAAAGTCGAAGGTGCATAGACAGCTCCAATTGATTAACGCCTGGAAAATGCTGACTGATACGTGACTTTAATGAGGGAGACAATAGTGAATACATCTTTGAAGTCTGGCCAAGTGTAAGAGTTTTCATCAATGCATATAAAGGAACGTTACCATATGTTTTGCGTTGATATACAATATATTCATGCTCAGTATCGGTATTGGCAGTATAGCTCAATATTTTAAGCAACTTAGGTATACTTGCTTTGCTATGCTTGGTATTGTAGTAGTTAGCAGGATTCAAATAGGCGCTTTGAATATTAGAATAAGCATCACAAAAATGATACGAAATGAGAGATCGCATCTCCTGTTCAATGATTCTGATATACTTGAAAACCAAATCTCTTAATGCATCATCAAAATTGTAAAGAACAAGAACATCATCAAAAGTAGTTCCTTTTTTATAGGTGCGACTCATTCTGTCATAAAACAAATCCTTATATCCACCAATAAGTGCATAATATGATATTTTTTCGAGAGATTTTTCAGCAGCTTGAACATCTTTTATAATTAGCCCTTTATTAGTAGACAGGTGCTGTATCTGCTGAGTGTAAGTAAGGAAAGGCTTTATTGGTTTCATGTGTCGTCCTTAAAAAGTGTTATAAAAACAGAAAAGAAGGGCCCGTGGGTCCTTCTTCCGATCGCAGGCATCGCGAGTTTCTGCGACCTGATCACTATTATTATAATATCAGTTTAGAACTTGAATTACAATATCGTAATTTTTAAGCCTTCATAAAACAAAGAGTTATTTATAAAAATGCACAAAACGAATCTATACACACATACACACCAAAATCGTGATTTTGGGGCAAATAAAAAAACACCAGAAAGCCCATAAATACTAGGTTTTCCGGCGTTTGAACAAAAAGAGCGATAGACGGGGCTCGAACCCGCGGTCTCCACCTTGGCAAGGTGGCGCTTTACCAACTAAGCTACTATCGCATTTATAAGAGATATTCTTTTGTTTCGCTGTCGTGTACCGCAGCGACAAGTAGTATATTACTCTAATATAGATTTAATGTCAACGCCTTTTTTAAAATTTTTTCAAAAAAATTTTCAGTTTTTTTATATCTGTATCATATCGTTTTTTTATTGTCGCTATTATAAGTTATATACTAAGAGCGTCTTACTCCAAACCCGCTCTAAATCTCATTATCATCTCTTCTGTCAGACTCAGATGCTTGTGCTCGTCTGTTATATCTTTTCTATCGACCCATTCTGCAATTGCAAGCTCATCTTCCTCAAGCTTTATCTTGTCACTACCATCAAGATCACAATAAAAGCCCATTAGGAGTCCGCCGTCAAATCCCCAAGGCTGGCTCTTATAATATCTAATATTTTTTACGGACAGACCTACTTCTTCCATTACTTCTCTTTTTACAGTATCTTCCAGGGTTTCTCCTATTTCACAAAAGCCTGCAACCAGTGATCTGCCTTTATATTCTCTGCCGGCATATCTTGTCATCACTATTTTTTCTCCATTAGTAATAGCCACGATGACTGCCGGTGATATACGAGGATATATTATATTGCCGCAGTCAGGGCATTTCATGGCTCTTTCTTTATCATAAACAATGGTCCTGCTGCCGCATCTGCCACAATACTTATTATTGGAATACCATGTATACAGATGAAATGCTGTCATTCCTGCAAAGCACAGTAACTTAGGCTGGATACGCCTTAAGATAGAAACATTCTCATAGGAATAGCCGTCTATCTGAGGAGCATCCTCTCCAAAAAAGAGGTAATCACTGCTCTCATTGATCACAAAGAGAAATTGAAGATTAGCTGCTCCGATTTCTTTTACCTTTGGACATATTATTCTTTCATTTTCAACTCTGCACAGAATTGTCCTTCCGTTAAATATAAATACATAATCCTCATCCTGAGGCTGGCGAGGAACATATTCATTATTATAAATTGATGGTGCTATATCCTGGATCATGTGAGTATCTCCCTTTTTATGGCATAAAATTTTGCTGATAAAACAATAATCATTTATAATTACTATAATCTATTAGCTCACACAGTAGATTCATAAATTATGTTATGCAAAACCTATCGATAACTTGTAACATATTTTATTCTGCAATGATAGTTTTTTCAACTTTTCATTTACACAGAGTTTTTTTAGATTTACAATCATAGAACTAACAGAAAGGTAGCGTATTGATTCTGCGCTTTTATTGAAAATGAGTAATAATATATCTATTCCAGATGCAAAAGTAATACTGAGAAAGGGCGAAGGCCGCACGATCAAGGCTGGCGGCCTATGGGTATTTGATAATGAGATCGACCGCGTAGTTGGCAACTACAATGATGGTGATATCGTTGAAGTCCATGACTTTGATGATTATTTCATGGGCTATGGATTTATCAACTCCCACTCCACTATCCGTGTTCGCCTTATGTCCAGGAAAAAAGATCATCCTGTAACTCCTGAGCTCATCAAAACAAGAGTTGAGAATGCCTGGAATTATAGAAAAGAGGTAATTGATACTTCTTCTTGTCGAGTTATCTTTGGAGAAGCTGATTTTCTGCCTGGTATAACAGTTGATAAATTTGAAGATGTTCTTGTAATTGAGTCCCTTGCTCTTGGTACTGACAAGATGAAAGAACTTATCATCAACGATCTTAAGGAAGTCCTTGCTGCAGATGGCATAAAAGTTCGTGGTGTATATGAGCGAAGTGATGCCAAAGTAAGAGAACTTGAAGGGCTTCCACGAACAAAGGGCTTTATCGGTGAATCATTTGATACCAAGGTAGAGATAGTTGAAAATGGTGTACATTACTTTGTTGATGTTGAAAACGGTCAGAAAACTGGATTTTTCCTTGATCAGAAAAATAACCGTATGGCTATAAGACGTTTCTGTAAGGATAAAAAGGTCTTAGACTGCTTCACTCACACAGGCTCTTTTGCCCTAAATGCTGCAGCAGCAGGTGCAAGTTCTGTTCTTGCAGTAGATGCTTCAGACCTTGGAATTGAGCAGGCAAAAGAAAATGCCAAGCTTAATCATCTTGAAGATATTGTATCTTTCAAGTGCGCAGACGTTTTTGACTTATTACCTGAGCTTGAAGCCCAAAAAGAACTATTTGACGTGGTAATCCTGGACCCTCCTGCATTTACCAAATCAAGAGCGTCTATAAAGAAGGCTGTCACTGGTTACAGAGAAATCAATATCCGAGGCATGAGACTTGTTAAAAATGGTGGTTTCCTGGCCACATGTTCATGCTCACACTTCATGGATGAGCAGCTTTTTATAAAAACAATTGGCGAGGCTGCAAGAGATGCCCATAAGAGACTTCGTCAGGTGGAATTCCGTCAGCAGGCTGCAGATCACCCTATTCTCTGGGCGAATGACACATCATACTACCTCAAGTTCCTGATCTTTCAGGTGGTTGATGAAATCTGATTTTGATTTTTAATTGTCTATCACTTATCTGTGGTAGCCAATAGTTTTTTTCTGAAAAATATACAGATAATAAGAAAAGCAATTTCTACTCTTAACAAAATAGAAATTGCTTTTTTATTACATCTTTTCAACAGTTGATCTGTACACTATCCTAAAGAATGTTAATGATAAAATAAATGAAACTACTTCTGCTATTGGGAATGCAAACCATACAGCATTTAAATTACCTGTAAGTGACAGTAGATAAGCCACCGGAATAAGTACTACAAGCTGTCTTCCTATTGATACGAACAGAGAGTAAATACTCTTGGCAAATGCCTGAAATATTGAGCCCATAACAATTGAAGCCGCCGCAATTGGGAAATGCACTGCAATGATCCTGAGTGCCGGGATACCAATTGCAAGCATATCATCTGATGCATCGAACATCTTGAGTAGCACTCCTGGAATAAGTTCAAATACTATTGTTCCAACAATCATAATGCTTATAGCTAATGCAAATGCAAACTTCAAGGCATCATCAATTCTCTTTTTATTTTTGGCTCCATAATTATATGCAAGCACAGGTATAACACCGTTGTTCATACCAAAAATAGGCATGAAGAAGAAGCTCTGTAGCTTGAAATATACACCAAAAACCGCTGCTGCCGTTGTAGAAAAGGCAATAAGTATCTGATTCATAAGATAAGTCATGACCGATCCAATTGACATCATAAGGATCGATGGAACACCTACCATATATATCTGTCCTACAACATCAGCTTTTGGCCTTATTATATTTGATAATCTGATCGTTATATCATGGTTAAATTTCAAGTTCAGCACAAGTCCTACTGCTGCTGCCACAGTCTGTCCGAGTACAGTTGCAAATGCCGCACCTGCTACGCCAAAGGCTGGACAACCAAAAAGTCCAAAAATCATGATTGGGTCAAAAATAATATTTATCACCGCTCCTGTCAGCTGTGAAATCATGCTGTAAACTGTCCTTCCAGTTGACTGCAATAATCTTTCAAAAGTTACCTGACAAAAAAGTCCAAGTGATAGTGTTGTAACAATTCCTAAATAAACTGCTCCATCCTCAATAATGGCAACATCGCTTGTCTGCGAAGCAATAAAGGCTCTGGCTCCAAATATACCAGCTAAAAGGAATATAACGAAATTTAATATGGTCAACAAGATACCAGTATTAGCTGCCGCATCTGACCTGTCAAATTTCTTTTCACCAAGCGACCTTGATAATAGCGAATTGATACCAACACCCGTTCCAGATGCAAGCGCAATCATCAGGTTCTGCATCGGAAATGCCAGTGTAACCGCAGTAAGGGCATCTTCGCTAATCTTAGCTACAAATATACTATCAACTACATTGTAAAGCGCCTGTACCAACATTGATATCATCATTGGTAATGACATTGAAATAATTAACTGTTTGACAGGCATCACACCCATCTTATTCTCTTCTCTTTTTTCTGACATACTTTCTCTCCTCTTAATAACCTAGTCAGTATATCACGATTTCTTTTTCAATACACCTTAAGCTATACATTACTTGAAAAAAAATGCTAATTATTGTATTATCTAATATGCATGTCGAGGCGTGGCTCAGTTTGGTAGAGCGCTGCGTTCGGGACGCAGAGGCCGCAAGTTCGAATCTTGTCGCCTCGATTTAGTAAAAAGCGGATTTGGGAATCTCTCAAATCCGTTTTTTTGTTGCAATTCTATTTTTTTCCATAACATACTAAACATCAAGTGTTGCATCTAATGATTAGATGAAAAAATATTTTTCATAGTGTTAGGTTTTGCTTGTTAGAATTGTATTATATGTAGAAGGCCTTCTAATAAATCAGAAAGAGAGTAAGCACATGGAGGAGAAAGAAGCAAGACGTCTGGTCAAGAGTTATTCAGATATGATTCTGCGCATTGGGGCAAATTACCTTGGAAGCAGAACTGACGCAGAAGACATCTGCCAGGCAGTATTCGTCAAATACATCACCACAGATCCTCATTTTGATAGCATGGACCATGAAAAGGCATGGCTTATCAGGACTACCATAAATATGTGTAAGAACGAATTGAAAAGTGCCTTTTTTAGGAAAACTACAAGCTTGGATGAAGCTACTGAGATAAGGGCTGCTTCTGATCAAGATTGTGGAATCCTGGATGAAATCAAAAGACTGCCCAGAAACTATCGGATCAGTATATATCTTTACTACTATGAAGGGTACTCCGTAAGAGAAATAGCTCATATTTTAGGAAAAAACGAATCTGTAGTAAATGTATATCTTTCTCGTGGGCGCAAGAAATTAAAACTTTCTATCATGAATGATCTAGAAAACAACAAAAGTGCAAATGCATAAATCTACAGGAGAAAGCAAATGAATATAGATAGAAATCAAGAATATATTGAATCCATGAACCAGATCACTCTTTCTGATGACCAAAAAGAACAATTGATAAAAAACTTAACAAAAGTAAGTTCTATCAGAAGGGAAGGCTCTATGAAAAGAAAAATAGGCATTAAGAAAGCTGCTATCATTGTAGCGGCATGCGTTATGGTATTTGGTACAACAGTACTGGCCAGTGGCAAGGCAACAGGAATAGTTAGTGATATATACTTTGGAACTAAAACCGGCAATTTTGAAAAGCTTACCAAACTGGAGAAGGAAGCTGGCATCGATGTTGCTGCGGTAAAATCTTTTGCCAATGGCTACACACTGAAGACGATGGAAGTAACCAAGTCCAGCACTATGGATGATGATTTCAACAGACTTGCAAGCTATAAATCAATTAGAATTGAATATGAAAAAGACGGCTTACCTAATATATTCGTTTCTATGAATCCTTCTGAAATGTATTATTCAGGTGGTGAGGATTCTGACAGCAACAGAGATACAGCTACCAAGGAATACGAAGGTATAACTCTCCACTATAACTACGACGAATACTTATCACTTCCGGTTGACGAGGAAGCTACAGCTGATGAAAGAGCCCGTGAAGAATCTGATGCACACTTTTTTATCAGCATTGGAAGCGACGAAAGACAGACAGATTATGTCAGCAATGTTACCTTTGAACTAGACAACGTGACCTACATAATCATGGGATTCAATATTGATATGACATCAGACGATCTATTTGAAATGGCTGAAAATATCATAGATGCTGAATAATTAATTCAAAGTCTATGAAAGAGACATTGGGGACGTATCAGATTGACTCATTGCGTTCAATGAGTCAATTTGATACGTCCCCAATGACTCCCCAATGTCTCATGACTATTTATAACATTGCATTCTTAATTGCATTCATGAGTTCATCATATGTCTCATATGCCGGTAATTCCGGATGATCAGCTTTTATCTTATCTGTACTCTTAAATAAAAATCCTGCTTTACTTGCTTGTATCATTCCAAGGTCATTATAGCTATCGCCGCTGGCTATTGTCTCATAGCCGATAGACTGAAGAGCCTTTACTGTTGTGAGCTTGGAGTTTTCAATTCTCATCTTGAATCCAGTAATCTCACCATTTTCAGCCACTTCAAGGCTATTGCAGAAAATTGTTGGCCAGCCAAGCTTTTTCATAAGTGGTGTGGCAAACTGTGTAAATGTATCACTTATAATGATCACCTGTGTAAAACTTCTAAGCTCATCAAGAAATTCTTTTGCACCTGGAAGTGGATCTATCTTTTCAATAGTTTCCTGGATCTCTTTGAGACCAAGTCCATGTTCCTTCAAGATACCAATACGCCATTTCATGAGTTTATCGTAATCAGGCTCATCACGAGTTGTGCGCTTTAGCTCCGGTATTCCACTTGCCTCTGCAAAAGCAATCCATATCTCTGGTACAAGTACTCCTTCAAGATCCAAACAAGTAATATACATATCCTTATTTCCTCCAGACAATAAATTTTCTGTTATTTACTTTATCATATTAAACCAATAAAGCAAACTCTTTTCGTATTTTTTTAAATTATTATGCATCCAAAAAGCTGTAACAACAACGAAATCCGCAGCTAGTGCGGATTTCATAAAAACTCTTATATTAAGCTATTGATCAATCATTTAAGAACCAACCACCACGAGTAAGGAATGTTCTATTTACTACAAGTGATGTTACATCTGTTCCAATGGTAGCAGATACCTGATCTACATACTGCTGCTGATTGCTGGTACCCAGAGCTGCATATACGTAATATGAAGACTTATGAGAGCCATCCACATTGTTAAGTCCAAGTGCCAGATGTGATTCCATTTCATGTGCATTGTCTGTCTGTCTAAAGAGCATGAATGAATCAACTTCAGGATAGGATGTTGCCATTAAAAATGCATATACAATTGAAGCATTCTGGTACTCTTCGCCAAACTCTGAAGTATATCCAAGCTCTGCAAGAGATATCCTTCTGCAGCTTCCATCAGGAGCAAGCATCTCTGATCTGTGCATATACTCAACAAGGATATTGAGATTCTGCATTGTAATATATGGTGTAGTAATGCTTGTTGACAGGTATTGCGCCTGACCCTTCCATGCATATGGATCAAAAAGAGGTGCATTATATGGGTGGAATGACAGATCCCAGTCAATATTTCCTTCTCTTACAATGTAATAGTTAAATCTATCAAGATAATCCTTACTTAAAAAGCTTCCCGGATTTGACTTTCTATTCCATTCCTGATCGATCGAGTTATATACGTTAACGTTGGCATTCTGGCTCTTTAAGCCATTGTAGAATATTCTAAATGCTTTTACATAGCTACTTACATTGACATCCAGATTGGATGATGCAAGGTAATACCATTCTGTTCTTGCGTTTACTTCATTTCCAACAATCCAGTTATCAATATTTCCATGACCTGTTCCTGAATATCTCTCACCAAGAAATGCTGCTATAGCTTTAAGATGCTTGGTTCCCTGAGCGTTGGCTGTATTAAATGCATAACCCGGACACTCATGTCCATCCTGTGAATCGGGATGGATCAAATCTGCTGCCGCTGCATTGGTTGAATTCTGTGTATTAAGAATTACCATTGTCACCTGGATACCAAGTGAATTCCACTGGCTCACAATTGAGTCATATTCATGAACAATCGCTCCATTAAACTGGTAGGTCTCACCATCATATGTGTAATTGATGGTTTCATACGCAGCGTTGGTTGTTGGTCCACACAGGTTTTCAAGATACATGTTATAGATAGCCTGCTGTACTCCAAGCTCTGATAGCTCATTGGTTCCAAGCTTGGCCTGATCTGGCAGGATACCTTTTATTCCATGATCATTTCTTCCAACACTATGCGTTGCAACTGCTTCAGGGTTGGTAATGTAATGTTCATTACTTACCTGAGCATAGCTTCCTCCCTGCTTTACTGCTACTATGAATTTTTTACTCAGATTGGATTCAGCAGTATTTAAGTTTAATGGAAAAACAAACTGTGCACTTGATGCTCTATCTGCTGTTGCCACTACAGTTCCAACGCAGCCATCCTGATATACTTCATCAGCAAACAGGTAAAACTTGCCATCATCACTTGATGGTAATGAACTACAAGTAATATTGGCTACTACATTACTTCCCTGAATTGTTACTGAGCTAAATGATACTGTTCTTCCTGCAGCATAAACTACCTGCGTATTTTGAACTCCAGTCTCCGGTATATAACCGCCTGCAAGCGTTGTAGCAATTACTGTCCCCGCAACGATCGCCAACAATCTCCTAACTAGTTTCTTACCTCTCATAAATTTTTTCCCTCCAGTGTATTATCTATATGTAAAAAGAGATTCTAAATCCGCAACTCCAATAGTTGAAGCCGCTGAATTAATATACGTAGCAGCGTTTGGTCCATTTATATTTTTATAATAATCATATCCTAATTTGTGATTACCGTACAAGTCCTGTAATCCAAGAGCCAACTTGCCTGCCATCTCACTACTGTCATCCATCTGCCTTGCAAGTATAAATCCATCGATATGCTGGTTCTTCATAGCCTGCAGATATGCATATACAATGGCTGCTGCCTGCAATTCCTCGCCATAAATGGATGTATATCCCTGTTCGCTAAGGAGTATGCTCCTGACCTGTCCGTTAGGCGCAAGATAAGCCTGCTGGCACATGTAATCTGTCAAAACATCTATGTTATACATTGAGATATAGGCAGTATCTAGGCTATGTGTTGTATCTGTTCCCCCTGCCCATGGTGATATAGAATACATTGGCATATTGTAAGGATGATAAGCCAGATCCCAGTTCACATCTCCTTGTGCTTTCATTATCAGATTAAACCTATCAAGGTATTGTCTTGCAGGATAGGCTCTGTTATGGTATTTCACGCTATTCCACTGCTGTTCCAGAGATATATATACTCTGGCATTGGCATTTACACTTTTGATGGCAGAATAAAAAATCCTGAATGAATTAGCATATTCTGTTACAACAGCATCAAGTCCTATTTCAGGAAGATAATGCCAGTCCGCCCTACAATTAAGTTCATTGCCTATTATCCAGTTATCAACTGTTCCGTGGCCTGTTCCGGAATATCTTGTTGCCAAAAAAGTTGCAACGGCCTCCAGACGCTCTACGCCCTCCTGCTCGGCTGTATTAAATGCATAGTAATGTGCTCCAGCGCCTCCTCTTGCCAGCGGATGTATCAGACTTAAGTCATTGGCCTGATTGTTTAAAATTATCAAAGTAAGCTGAATTCCTCTTGAATTCATTTGAGGAACTAAAGAATCATACTCTCCTACTATAGCACTATTAAAATAATATGTCTTGCCATTATACGTATATTCTATTCTTCCACCGCTACTTACATTGCATAGATTTCCAATCGGAACATTGTATGTGCACTGGTCTATGTTCAGATCCACCAGATCCTGACTATGAAGTCTGGCTGCCGCAGGCATTATTCCTTTTTTGCCTCTGTCGTTTCTACCCACTGTGTGGTCGGCGCAGCCTTCCGGATTAGTGATGTATCTGGCACTTGAAGCCTGCATCCAGACGCCATTCTGGATATATGCAACAACAAATTTATGATATAGGTGCGTTGACGGTGTATTCTTATTCAGTGCAAAAACAAAATCGACTCTCTGGGCTATCTGGGCCTGTCCCACTTCAATTCCGGACACTCCGCCCTGATATACTTCCTGGGCAAACAGATGGAACAATCCATCATCGCTTGCTGGAAGCTGATGTGCCTCAACTTGCACCAGTACGTCACTTCCCTGTATTACACATTGATTTATGCTTACAGGGTACTCATCAGCCAGTGAGATCATTTTTTCATTTATGATTGCTGTTAAAAATAAGGCAGCGACCAGAACTATCGCTGCCTTTACAATTATTATTGTCCTAGGCATATTATATGTCTTAGTCATAGGGGATTTTCCTTTATTTTGCAACAATAGCATCAACAAAATTATCTATCTGCTCTCTATCCCCATTATGAAGAGCACTCTTGATTGTAAGTGTAGCTTCGACTATCTCTACATTCTTAAGTGCCGTAAGCTTGTCTGTCATTGGCTTTACGGTAGCCGGTGCCCATGTACCATTCTGTGCCAATGCAAATACTTTTTTCTGAACTCCCAAAGCTATCATGTCGTTGATAAAGCCCTCAATTGGCGGATATAATCCGCCATTATAGGTAGGACAGAAGATGACTATTTTTCTGCATCTCCATACCTCTGATATCAATTCCGATACATCTGTTTTTGATGCATCATATACTGAAACCTGTTTTTCACTCTTTTCTCTGATAAGCCTTGCTACTGCTTCGGCAGCACTCTTGGTATGTCCATAGAGGCTACCGTATATCACAACTGTCTCATCATCTTCTGCTTCGTAAGTTGACCACTTTTGATATTTGTCGATGAACCAATCCAGATCTTTCCTCCAGATCGGACCATGTAATGGACATATCATCTTTATATCCAGTGCTTTAGCCTTGCCAAGGACCATCTGAACCTGTGCTCCATATTTACCAACTATATTGGCATAGTATCTTCTGGCATCTGCAAGATATTTTTTCTCAAAATCATATTCATCAGCAAATATGCCGGAGTCGACTGCTCCAAATGTTCCAAAGGCATCTGCACTGAACAATGCTTTACTTTCACTGTCATAAGCAAACATTACTTCTGGCCAGTGGACCATTGGTGCATTCACAAAAGAGAATTGATGTCTTCCTGTACTGAATACTTCTCCCTCTTTTACTTCCTGGCGCTTGATATTTTTAAGTTCAGGGAAAAACTGATCAATATAAGTAAATGTCTTGGAATTTCCTACTATGGTCACATCAGGATACATTGCTGCTACATTGCTTATCTGAGAGCAATGATCAGGCTCCATGTGCAGGACTACAATGTAATCCAGGGTTGCATCACCCAGTGTTCCTTTAAGATTCTCCATGAACTGCTCTGATATTGATTCATCTGCAGTATCAAAAAGTGCTTTTTTCTCATCCATAACAAGGTAGCTGTTGTAGGATACGCCGTTTGGCAATGGAAATAGATTTTCAAACTTGGCAAGTCTCCTGTCACTTCCCCCTATCCACCATATATCCTTTGATATTTCCTTAGCATTGATCATTTCAAACCCTCCAGTTTTTTTGACTATTGATCCTAAAATTTATTTTTGAGCATTTGTCAGAACTTCTTTTATAACCTTTTCCATATTCTTGATGTCTATAGGTTTAGCTACATGGGCATTCATTCCTGCATCAAATGCCTTTTGGACATCATCTGCATAGGCATTGGCTGTCATTGCCACGATTGGGATCGTCTTTGCATCTTGCCTATCAAGTTTTCTGATCGCCTCTGCAGTCTCATAACCATTCATTACCGGCATCTGGATATCTGTAAGTACTATGTCATAGTAACCAGGCTCTGCGCTAGTGAACATCTCTATTGCTATCTTTCCATTTTCTGCCAGTTCTACCTTGGCGCCTTCCATCTCCATAAGTTCCATCAGGATATCGGCATTTATTTCATTATCTTCTGCTGCCAGGAATCTGAGTCCTTCAAGTGGCAGTTTCTCGTCCTCGGCACTTACTCCTTCTACAATTCCAATTGTTTCAACCATCTGCTTGAAAGTAGATCTAAAGAATGGCTTTTGCATGAAATTGTCTATTCCTGCTTTTCTCGAATCCTCTTCAATATCAGTCCAGTCTTCTGCAAGTAATATAAGATATTTAGGTGCTTTTTCACCTTTAGCCTTGATCTTGGATGCAATCTCAAGTGCGCTTTGCTGGTTCACGATCATATCCAAAAGGACAAGATCGAAATTATTACCTTCATCGGCGCTTACATCAATAAGATGCAGTGCGCTGTAGCCGCTGGTTGCAATCATTACTTCTACGCCAGTTCCTTCCATGGCCTGTACTATCATGTCGCACTCATCCTTATTGTCATCTACTACAAGAATCTTACCTATGCCATGCTTTGCCCATACGTCATCTTCTCGTTTATTTACTGATTGGAGTCTGAGAGTTACAACAAATGTACTTCCCTCTCCTTCTTTACTCTTGACGCTGATACCGCCACCCATAAGATCAATGAGATTTTTGGTTATGGCCATTCCAAGACCAGTACCCTGTATACTCTTGGTTGTATCCTTTTCTTCACGGGTAAATGGCTCAAATATCTTTTGCTGGAATTCTTCACTCATTCCAAGACCATTATCCTTGATCTCAAACTTCAGATTTTGGTATGCATCATTATTCGTCTTACTTTCACTTACTGTAAAATCGATCTTTCCTCCACTTTGTGTATACTTAACTGAATTGCCTAATATATTTACCAGCACTTCATTTATTCTCTGTTTATCACCTATAAAGACGTCATGTTCAATATCTTCTGCATGCACTTGATAATCCTGATGTTTTCCCTTTGCCTGAAAAGCTATTACTGAATTGACTTCTTCAAGTAACAGACCTAATTCAAATTCGCTCATGGCAAGGGTTGTCTTACCACTTTCGATCTTACTCATATCAAGCACATCATTTAATAGGGATAGCAGGTTCTGGCATGCCAGAGATATTTTATGTGTATATTCTCTTACCTTGACCGGATCCTCTGAATTTTTGGCTATAAGGAGATTAAAGCCTGTTATTGCATTCATAGGTGTCCTGAAGTCATGGGACATATTTGCAAGGAAATTAGTCTTGGCTTCATTGGCTGATTTAGCAACATCCAGGACTTCCTCAAGCTGATGATTTCTGTTCAGAGCCTCAGTCTTATCAAACATTGCCACCATGTAGCTATCGCCATTATTATGCTGTGTATGTACTATTGCTATCCTGTACCATCTGCGGGCTTTGGTAACAATATTCTCTACTTCTACTTCTTCACTTACTATAGCTTCACCGTATTTAAGCTTTTGTATATCCTCAGCCTGTATTATTTCATCTTTATTTAACAGAGCTTTCCAGATATTTCGCACATCCTTTTTTAGCTCGTCCCTTGGTATTCCCAGGACATCTTCAATATTAGATGTGATAAAGTCTGCTTCCTTAGTCCTTCCTGAGTAAATGATCGCCATGTCATTGTTTTTCTCAACCATGTAATCAAATACCCATTCACGTTGGATGATGACTTTATTTTTGGCATCCACATCTTTTGCACGTTGTTCATCAAGTTCTTTCATCATGTCAAGTATTCTGCGTCCCATGATTGAAAATGATTTCTCAACCTGTCCCAGCTCATCCGTATAGCTTTCATTATGTGGAATATCAAACATTCCCTTGCTAACACCACTGGCAATCTCCTGAAGAGCCATTATCCTCTTGCTAAGTCCTTTTGCCAGCAAGGTTGAGATCACGTACAGTATGATAAATGATCCAAGAGTTATACCTATTGTTATGTATAGCTGTTTTTGAACCAGTATGCCTACATCTTTTTTTCTTATGTAGTAGTAAACCCTCCACCCATTGGAGGTGTAGTTGGATGGTGCAATGGCATATTTACTTCCAAGCACATACTCACTTGCTTTTCCGGCATTTATAAGCTCCAATATATCATCTGAATTGATATTATTGGTTTCTTTTATGGCAAAAACAGTATCATTACCAATTACAATTGCCCCATTATTCATATATTGAGTCTGATTCAACAGTGCAAGGAAATTGGAGGTCTGAACCTGAAGTACGATCATTCCAATCCTTCTTGAAGCGGTGCTGTTGTCCATAAGAGCTTTGTATACATATATTTCACCGTCCTGTCCAATTGCCCAGTGTGTTGTGTAATCTTCACCGCATATCTCATACCATTCAATCTCATCTTCTGTTGTAGGATGAGATAAAAAACTGCCTATTGAATGACTTACAAGTGTGGAATAAATATGGATAGTATTGATATTGCTATCACTACTTATGTAGTACCAGATTTCCGGCTCTATTTTTTCAGTCAGCTCTTTAGCAAGCTCTGAATGAGCCAGATTTATATTTTCAAGTTTTTTCCTAAATTCAGAACTATAGGATAAGAAATCTATAACTTCTTCAATTCTTCTTACATTGTTATCAAGTCCGTATGCAATAGTTTCAGCATTGTTGGTTAATGTGATCTTGGTCTGGTTGATGATATAATTTCTGGAGGAAATATATGTATATCCACCAAGACCCACTAGTGGTACAAGACAGACTATCACAAAGCTTATCTGCATTTTTATCTTCATAGAAGCTTTATGCTTAAACCATTCGAATAAATTCAACATAGTCCTTGCCTTTCCACAATAATTGCCACGTCCCAAGAACTTATCCACTATTTATCACTAGTGAACGCGCTACTCCGTCTGTTATACGGAGTATTTTATCCATACTTGCTTCTCCTCGAATATACTTTTGCAGATTTATACCAAATTCCATGTAAGCTCCGGATGCGTATCCCCACTCTGCCCAAGGCATATACACTCTTCCGTTTTGGATAATGTCCTCAATACCGCTAAACTCAGCTGGCTTTTTAAATGTTATTCCATTCAAAAAAGTATCTGAGCCGCGCTGTTGTTGCCACATGGCCCTTTGACCGTCATATGTGGATAACAGTTCCAATATTTCCTGAGCTGCATCCTTATTTTTGCTATTGGTATTGATAGCAAAACCATACATTGCTCCACCGATCAGCAATTCACTGCCTTCTTCCTCTCCAGAATAGGGCATCATTGCAAATTTTAAGTTCGGCGATTTTTCTATTATCCTGGTATAGCTGGTCGTGTCTCCGCAGAGCATTGCCGATTGACCATCAGCAAACTCGTTAATGGCATAATCATTATCTTCGATCAGCATATCCTTAGTTATGATTCCTTCATCTATTATCGCTGCCCACCTGGAAAGATATGGCGCCCATACATATCTCATGCCGCCTTGATTTTTTGAATATTTCTCACCAAAATCTGCTCCCTCTTCTGTAGCGAGATATTCTGCTGTTACATAACCCATTGCATTGATCTGCACTACATCCCATTGGTAAGCTCCCATGGAAAGCGGTTTGATACCAAGATTTTTAAAGGTCCTGCATACTTCCAGAAATTCTCCATAGGTATGAGGTACTTCTATTCCATTATCTTCAAAAATCGTTTTGTTGTAATATATTCCCGAATACTGGCACAAGCCGGGAATAGCATAGATATCTCCATCATATACAAAGTTACTGGTGCCTTCTTGGGAATACATACTACCAAGCTCATTTTGCTTTATGATGTACCCCTGTCTGGCATGATTCATTATTATGGCTTTATCTTCAAATAAGATATCCGGACCACGTCCCTCAGCAAGCTCTATTCCTATGATGGAACTATAATTTGTCTTTGCTATATATCGGTAAGTTATTATTCTATCCGGAAATTTCTTCTCTATCAGCTTTTCGCATTCTCTAAAGAAATCTTCGGGCAGCCAACCGACTATCTCTATTGGCGGAAGCTCAGGATTGCCCTCTTCATCTGTTTTTAGCGGAACCAGTTCATCCTCGTAGCTTTCGTCATCTACCTGCTCCATGACACTATCAGCTTCAGTCTGCTGACTCTTGCACCCACTGAGCATCGTGACAGCTAGAGCAACACATAATACTATGCTTTTAAAGCTTTTCATGGTTCTGTTCATACTATGGCCTCAAAAAAAAATTGACAAAAAAGCGACAGTACCAAGTATATCTTATCACTTTTTCGTCAATATTTCTTCAAGTTTATAGCTTTTTAATTTTTTGCGAATATTTTTTGATACATTCCATCAACAAGAAAATATTTGCCACATTTTTCCAATTCGCCAAGGACTATGTTATAACCCTTTTCAGTCTCATACCAGTTGTTGTACATTATATTTTTGGTGTTAACAGGTGATACAATTACATCCACACCGGGAAACTCTGACTGAAAGGTCATAAGTGCCCTTCTGGCATGAAAGGCCTGGCAGCATATGATTATTTTTTCCAGATCATTTCCCTTTAGCATTGCTGCACTATAGCGAGCGTTTTCAAAGGTATTGGTAGACATCTTTTCCATTATGATCCTGGACTCATCTACACCTTCACGCTTTAGTACTCTTGCAAGGTATTCTGCCTCTGTATCAGGAAGATCTATCTCTTCCAATTCAGTAGCTTCCTGAGCAAAAGAAGCCTTGCGATAACTGTATTTACCTGTTACCAGTATGAAGGGCGCATACCTGGACTTCCATAACCTCGCTGCGGCTACTGCAAGTTCTGGTTCTGGTGCTCCTGGAACAATTATTATATCTGCCTTTTCCAGTCCATCCTGTACAAATATGAACTGTCCTATTTCTTTTAATGATCTTTTGTTAACAATATTTCTAGACATAATTTATCTGACCATGATCTTTTTTATTTCTGCAATATATACTGTATGATAATCACCATCAGCGTAGTACTTATCAATTATTTCCTGAGGGATTATGCCTCCCTTTTCAATTTCCTGTTTGGCAAGGACCTGACATAATACTACATTCTTGGCTTCATCAATGTATGGAATATCCTCATCGTAATCCACATTGAGTCTTGCGCCTGCAAGTTTGTCTTCATCTCTGCCGGAAACTGCTCCAAGATACTTCATAGCTCCGCGGTATTTTGATATATCCATGAATGAGACAGAGAATTCATCAGATGCATCTATGAACTCCTTAGTATATCTGCTGGATCTTACAAAAATAAATACCACGTGTTTATTCCAGATAAAGCCTGTTCCACCCCATGAAATGGTCATAGTATTAACTTTGCCGTCTTTACCTGCTGTCAGAAGTGCCCATTTGTCTTCTCCAAATCTGCTCTCTTCTGAAATTATTTCGTCAAGATTAACTGGCTGAAAATTGTGCTGCATAATAGATACCCCCTCTATATTCAGCTGTGAAATTTTAGAAATCTCTGATCTTATCTTCTTCAGAAAGACCTGTATTTTCAATTTTAACAATAGTTACATCATAACTATAATTTTCGTTCACTTTTATAGTAACATGGTCTCCTACTTTATGTCCAAATAATTGTTTTCCAAGGGGAGACTCAATGCTGATAAGACCTCTTAAGGAATCACCTCGCATAGTTGTCACTATCTTGTATACTTCATCAGTATCATCCTCTTCAACATGTACTGTAACGGTTTTATTAAGGCCTACCTGCTCATCAGTGGTATTATCTTCAATTACCTTAGCAGTCTTTATCATTCTCTCAAGAAATCTGATACGACTTTCGTTCTGATTCTTGGCTTTTTTGGCTGCGTAGTATTCAAAGTTCTCGCTAAGATCACCTTGAGCTCTGGCTTCCTTGACATGCTCAAGCAATTCTTTTCTGACAACAATCTTTCTATGATCGATCTCTGCCTGCATATCATCTATGTCTTTTTGAGTTAACTCGTTATTCATTGAGATATCCCTCCACATAATAATCTTTGTAATACATATTTTTATATAGTAAAAAAGACAGCCTTTGGGGTGCTGTCTTTTTTAGAGAAGGTATTTCTTTCTTATGGGGTATAGCAAAAAACTATATAATGTATTGGGGGGTTACAAGTAGTATAATAGCATTCACCTATACTTTCGTAAATCCGCACCTTCCACAAAGTTAACAATTCAAACCATATTTTTTTGTATGAATTGCACAATAGTTTTTTGTTTATATTTCCATATTGAAATCTTCAGGTATTTCATGACCTTCGAATAATGCTTCAAATTCGTCTCGGCCAATCTTCTCTTTCTCAATAAGAAG
The DNA here is from genome assembly GCA_015056495.1 of Butyrivibrio sp. Taxonomy (GTDB): domain Bacteria; phylum Bacillota; class Clostridia; order Lachnospirales; family Lachnospiraceae; genus Butyrivibrio. The sequence goes on along the minus strand of SVGC01000003.1, from coordinate 42,454 downwards.
CTCTGCACTCTTATGAAGTACATCCTGATATTCAAGAATTATTTCTTTTGCTTTCTTGTAGCAAGCGTCAATAATGGCTTTAACCTCTTTGTCGATCTCTCCTGACATGAGCTCACTGTGCTTTTTGTTATGAGCTATATCGTATCCGATGAATACGTCTTCCTCTTCTTCATCATAATTGATCACGCCAATATTTTTTGACATACCATATTTGGTTACCATATTTCGGGCTTCATGAGTAGCCTTCTTAATATCACTGGAAGCTCCAGTTGTTATGTCACCAAATATGATTTCTTCTGCTATTCTTCCTCCAAGAGATACCATAATATCTTCAAGCATACGGTTTCTTGAAAGGAACATTTCATCCTTTTCAGGAAGTGGCATTGTATATCCGGCTGCTCCAGCTCCTGTAGGTATGATAGATACTGTATATACAGGTCCTACATCTGGAAGTACATGGAAGAGTATCGCATGGCCTGTCTCGTGGTAGGCTGTGATCTTCTTCTCTTTATCTGTAATAATATGACTGTGCTTTTCAACACCGATACCAACATTTATAAATGCTTTCTGGATATCCTCTTTATTGGTAAAGCTTCTATCAGCCATTGCTGTATTGATAGCTGCCTCATTTAAGAGATTCTCAAGATCTGCACCTGTAAAGCCTGCTGTAGTCTGGGCTACCTGCTTAAGATCTACATCATCTCCAAGTTTTTTATTTCTAGCATGGATCTTAAGTATAGCTTCTCTTCCGCCTACGTCTGGAGGGCTTACAGTGATCTTTCTATCGAAACGGCCCGGTCTCAAAATAGCAGGATCCAGAATATCAACTCTGTTAGTCGCTGCCATTACTATGATTCCTTCGTTAGTTCCGAAACCATCCATTTCAACAAGTAACTGGTTCAAAGTCTGTTCACGTTCATCGTGACCGCCACCCATACCAGTTCCACGTCTTCTGGCTACTGCATCAATCTCATCGATAAAGATGATACAAGGAGCATTTTTCTTGGCTTCTTCAAACAAGTCTCTAACTCTTGATGCACCAACACCTACAAACATCTCTACAAAATCAGAACCTGAGATTGTAAAGAAAGGTACTCCTGCTTCTCCGGCTACTGCCTTGGCAAGAAGTGTCTTACCTGTACCTGGGCGTCCTTCCAGTAATACACCTTTTGGAATTCTTGCACCAAGCTTTATGAACTTACCTGGAGATTTTAAAAATTCAATGATCTCAGCAAGCTGTTCTTTTTCTTCTGTAAGACCTGCCACATCATCAAGTCTGATCTTGTTATCATCGCTGTTTGAAAGTTTTGCTCTGCTTTTACCAAAGTTCATCATCCTGCTACCGCCGGCAGATGCACCCTGAGCATTATTGAGCATTACAAATACGAAGGCTACAATGATAAGTACTATTACGATCGGAATGATATTGGCCATCAAAGAGTTATCTCTGGCAACGTCACTGACTGATGGATATACATTGTAGCTTATCAGCAGATCTTCAACCTCTGTTACGTCTGTAACATACAGTGTCAGATCCTGCTCATCTGAAGTACGGACTCTTACAGCTCCTGTTGGCGTTTCCTGATTCTGGTAAATAATAGCTGCTGTAATATTGCCATTCTGGAGATCTGTCTCTAACTGCCCTAAGTTATAAGTCGTTCTTGTAACTGTGTTTTTCGCTCCCACAAACTGCAGGATGATAACAACAAACATAAGAGCTAACACTAGCAGGAAATAAATACTATAATTTCTGCTTTTTTTCATTGATGTCCCCCTACTGTATTTATAATTTTATTCAAATTCTACTACACCGATGTATGGAAGGTTACGATACTTCTGATCATAATCAAGTCCATATCCTACTACAAATTCATCAGGGATATTGAAGCCTGAGTAATCTACCTTAACATCTGTTACTCTTCTCTCTGGCTTATCAAGCAGTGTGCAGAGTTTGATATCTGCAGGCTCTCTATCACCAAGCATCTTGATAAGGTAGCTAAGTGTTCTGCCTGAATCTATGATATCTTCTACGATCAGTACATTCTTGTCCTTAAGAGGCTCATCAAGGTCCTTAACGATCTTAACAACACCACTTGATTTTGTGTCACTTCCATAACTTGAAGCTGACATAAAGTCCATAGTTACTGGTACCTTTATTCTCTTGGCAAGTTCACACATAAAAAAGACACCACCTTTTAATACACATACAAGGTGTACTGTCTTTCCCTGATAATCCTTAGTGATCTGATCTCCAAGTGCCTGGATTCTAGCATCTACTTCTTCCTCCGTTAATAGTACACGGACTCTTTCTGACATTATATTATTCCTCCATTACTTTTATCTGCAACACCGTCTTAGTGCTACTATCAATTTTATAACCGCTACTGATACGATAGCCTATCACCCACAGGACATGGTCATTATCCGCCAGTATGTAGACATTATCTCTTTTAGCTGCCGGGATCTTTTCATTGATCATGTATTTATTCAGTGATTGCCTGCCATTTCCAGTCAGGATATAATCACCTTTTTGTCTGTGTCGTAGGACTAAAGATGCTTGTATTTTATCATAATCAAACATTTTAGTATATGTATCTTCCGGAATATTTTGCAAGTCAAAATCCTTGATCTTATCAATTAAAATGGTTCCGAATCCCTTTATCACCTGCTCTTTTCGGATAGTAATTTCATCTTTTGACAAAATCTGTATCTCCTGGACCAGTTCTTTATCGTCTGATTCCTTGTAAATATGGAGTTTGTCATATTCTCTAAGGGCTGTCAGTTCATAGGGCAGATCTATTTTCTTGGATCCATCTGTTGTTTCTGATAACCTGATAATATTGTATACGTGAGTAGAGGTAATATCCTTCCTGTGGGGCGTAAGTTTTTCCATGCATAAAAGAATAATGTTCTCTTTGATGATCTCCGGACACTTGGCAAATTCTTTAAGGTCCAATGTATATTTCCTGTTCCTATCATCATACTCAGCAAGTATGTCCATTTCTTCTCTTGCCTTGAATCGTATGTATTCATCAGCCTTTTCAAGGGAAGCTGCTGTATGGGCCAGATGCTCTATGGCTTTATCATTGATCTCATCAGTGGCATAAGGTAAGATATGATGCCTTATTCTGTTCCTTGCATGGTCATCCTCCAGATTAGTACTGTCTGTACAATAGGAAATGCCGTTTTCGTCAAGATACTGCTCTATCTCTGCTCTTGATGTTTCCAAAAGAGGTCTTATTATCTTGCCTCTGATAGGTCTGATCCCTATAACTCCATGTAATCCACTGCCTCTGAACATGTTGTACAGCATGGTCTCTGCAAGATCATTCTGATTGTGCGCGATTGCAATCTTGCCGGCATTATACTGACTACTCAGTTCTTCAAAGACTCTGTATCTCTCATATCTTCCAGCTTCTTCCTCTGTCATCGCCTTCTCAGCTGCAATTGCCTTAATATCAGCCTCGTGAAGGATGTAAGTTATATCCCTTTCCCTACAGAGTTTTTTTACATAGAGTGCATCATCTTCAGCGTCTGTACGAAGTCCGTGATTAACATGTACTACCACCAGACTAAAATCCATATCCTTGGATAATTTATGCAAAAGAACAAGAAGACACGTTGAATCAGCTCCACCGGATATCCCTGCCAGGACCGTGTCTCCTCTTGCGATCATATTGTTACGTTCGATATATGCTTTGACCTTGTTTTCAAGATTCATTCTCTTATTCCTGTATTATGAAAAAAATATGCAGACAACAAAGCCACTCGCATTGTAGTCTGCATTATTTACCTTGATCTTCATCTTTAAAAATTATTTCGCCGGGATAAACCAATCCCAGCTTGTCTCTAGCCACGTCTTCGATATATTTACGGGTTTGAGTATATGTTTCAAATTCTGCAATTTCCTCACTTCTCTGAGTTTCTTCTTCAATCTGCTTCTGAAGTGAGTCTTCTTTTGCCTGATATTCTTTTTCTTTTTCTAATAAGCTGGCACTCTTAACAGATACAACAGTAAATAGCATAAATACTACTATTATTGAAAGAAATATTCCCAATCTGTTCTGCAAAGAGCTGCCCCTTTTGTATCTAGCTCTTGCTGCCATATTCACCCTCATACACTTATAATTCAACGATTATACGTTACTTTTATTTTATAACACATGTTACCTTGTGTCAAATGTAGCGAAACAGATTGGATACATCCTCTTTATGTACTGTTTCCTGTACGTCTAAGACTTCAACGTTAACATCCTTATTGCCAAACTGTATAGTCAGTTTATCTCCTACTTTGACATCGGTAGATGCCTTGGCAGGTCTGCCATTGATCTGGACTCTGCCAGCATCACAGGCCTCGTTGGCTACTGTTCTTCTTTTGATCAGTCTTGTAACTTTTAAATATTTGTCTAATCTCATTTTTTTACCCCATATGATATAAAAAGCCCATAGACTATCTGTCTACAGGCTAAGAAAAAACATAATTATTTCTTGTTTACAGCATCCTTAAGAGCCTTACCAGCCTTAAACTTAGGTGCATATGATGCTGCGATCTTCATAACATCGCCTGTCTGTGGGTTTCTACCCTCTCTTGCTGCTCTCTTAGATACTTCGAATGTACCAAAGCCAACAAGCTGAACCTTATTCTTTTTCTTAAGCTCTGCTGTAACTGTCTCTGTGAAAGCCTTAACTGCCTTCTCAGCATCCTTCTTTGATAATCCTGTCTCGTCAGCGATAGCTGCTACTAATTCTGTCTTGTTCATTATAGAACTCCTCCTGCTGTTTAGTTAATATAAGCGCTCCTTAAGAGCGCCTATATCTACTTATATACTGTGAAGAGTTTAATGTCAAGCAAAAAATCCTTTATTTACGGGCTTTTTTAGTATTTTGATGCTGATTTTAATCGAGTTTTCGGCTTTTTACGATCTATCAATTGCAAATTCCTGTAGTTGCAGAGTCTGAAACGTCATCTGACGAAGTATTTCCTGTACTGCTAGTGTTTTCAGAGGAGCTGCTGCCTGAGCCGTCTGTTGTATCTGCATTTGAAGATGTAGTACTTTCTGCGGCACTTTGTGTTGTAGCTGTTGAACCTGAATCAGAAGTACTTCCTTCACTTGATGCACTTGAAGAGCTATCTGCACTATCACTGGTTGAAGCTGAGGCTGCACTGGATGCGCTTGAAGCACTATCAGCACTGGAAGCACTTGATGCGGCACTCGATGATGTCGAAGAGGTTGAACTACTGTCGCTGGATTTCTCCGCAGGCTTTCGTGTTGGGAAAGTCAGGTTTACATTGCTCTTTTCAGAATCTATTTCTATAGTGTAGCTGTTGACTGTTCCTGATTCATCGATTGTTATAGCATGAACACCAACTTTTTTCTTGATCTTTACCGGTGCTATGCCTACATAATTGCCGTTAAAATAAACTGCTGATCCAACAGGTCCCAGAATATTGATATAATACCCTGTCACATATCCATTGGAGTCCACACCATCTGTTGTGGTGGTCTTACTGTTTCCGCTTACATCCTTGATCTTCTTGGTAGTTGATGCCTTAGATGCTGAATCGCTTGATTGATCTTTTTCTGCTGTTTTTTTGGAGGTTGCTACTGTTGCTGCGCTGCTTGTAGCTTCTGTAGAACTTGCAGTAGAATCTCTTTCCAGCTCAATGTCTAGTACAGAATTAGGAGTTCCTACTTTGAGATATTTGTTCTGAGTCACATAGCCATCAGCCATAACTTTAAGTGAATGATAGCCATAGACTATGCTTTCAGGTATTCCTGTCAGTTTCTCAACTCCGTCAACAAATACCTGAGCATAGGAAGGCGTAACATTAAAGGTTACGAGACCTTCTTTAGGTTTAGCAATCTCTATCTTGCTGGTATCTACTACAGTTTCATGATTGCTTGAAACTTCTATTTTTTCAGTATAATCAGCTCCGTTACCAAGTATATGGAGCTTGTATTCGCCTTCTGCCACTGATAAAAGCATATTTGGGGTTACTTTTCTTATGACTGAATTGTCCAGTTCTATCCATGAACCCACAAGGCTTACATTATCAACATTATCAGAGGACAATGACAGGTATCCGTGTCCGTTATTGACTACTACACTATAGATATCCTTGTCGATGCCTTTTACAGTAATAGTGTCAATCTGCAGGATGCTCTCAGGAGATACCAGTTCTCCATCATCAATTACCAGTGCAGATCTATCCATCTTGTAATTCTGACCGTTTATCTTAACTATGCCATCTTCATTGGCTATCAGATTAAAACTGGTCACATTATTACTGGTCCATGCTGCATCGCTTACCTGCATATAGGTCAGATGTCTTGTGCTCTTTAAAAACCGGACATCAACTACCTCTCCTGCTTCTATCAATGACGCTGACAGCGCTCTGCCATATTGGTCATAGATAAAAGAAGTATTGTCATAGTTAAGAGTATAACCCTTGCCTGTAGCATGATTTCTGAATTTGATCTGTTTATTCTCTGTGTCGACACTCCTGACTGTACAGGTATCTGCAGAATCATACTTACCAATAAGCGATACTCTATTTATTTCCTGCGAAGCGGCATAGCTTACCTGCATATTATCAAATGCCAGGCTGGCTATTATTAAAAGTGCTAATCCCCTACATAAGACTTTCATTAATATTACCCTCCGGAAGTGAATCTTTTCAGATTAGAGGTTTCTAATAAATACTCCTTTGAATTGTGTTTCGGCTCTTTTAGAACATCCTTTAACATATTACTTAATATATTTCCTATTTCTTTTCCAGGTGCTATTCCAATAGACATGAGATCCTTGCCGTTAACAGCAAGGGATTTTAGAGACAGGCAATCACCATTTTCTATTATCTCCTCATACTGCCTTTGCAGGTCATCTATCCAGGCTAGCTTCTCATCTTGCTTGTAGCTGCTCTGCGCAAGCGTATCCGCTCTCTTGACCTTGAATATAAGCGGATAATCCTTTTCTCCTACCTTGAATATGCTCTTTCTTACTGCGTAAGGTGTTATTACAAATCTCATATCATGGTATCTGATGAGATTAGATGCCCTATCCATCGTGTCTCTGTCAAATTTAAGTCTCTTTAATATCTCCCGTGCCATTTTGGCGCTTACTTCTTCATGTCCGTAAAAATGTGAATTGCCTTCCTCATCTGTAGTGAGGGTTGCCGGCTTGCCGATATCATGGAACAGCATCGTGATACGCAGTAGCTTATCTTTATCAATATTTTCAATAGACTTTACAATATGCTCTCCAACGCAGTAGGCGTGGTGAACTGTATTTTGCTCAGTCTTCATGCATTCATCAAATTCAGGAAGGATTACTTTGGTTATTCCCATCTCATATGCATCTATGAGTTTATCAGGATTATCTGATATCAGGAGTTTGACCAGCTCTACCTGTATTCGTTCAGCACTGATCTTGGAAAGTGTTGGTGCCAGCTCTCTTATGGCTTTTTGGGTTTCTTCATCGATATCATAACCAAGCTGCGCAGAAAACCTTATAGCTCTCATTATCCTAAGAGCATCTTCTCCAAACCTCTCCTCTGGTACTCCTACACATCTGATGATCTTTTTCTCTATATCTTCAAGACCGCCAAATCTGTCTATAAGCCCTTCTTCATCATTGTAGGCCATGGCGTTTATTGTAAAATCACGCCTTTTCATATCTTCAGTCAGACTTGCGGTAAAAGTAACTTCTTTAGGATGCCTGTTGTCAGCATATTCTCCATCAATCCTATAAGTCGTTACCTCATAGCCCTCATGATTCATCATGACTGTTACGGTGCCATGTTCTATTCCTGTATCAATAGTTCTCTTAAATAATTTCTTGATCTGCTGTGGTTTGGCACTGGTTGTGATGTCCCAATCCCCCGGAGTCCTTCCAAGAATTGAATCTCTTACACAGCCACCCACCACATAAGCTTCATATCCGGCTTTATGGATAGTATCTAATATTTTTCTTGCATTTTCTGGTATTTCTATTTTCATATCTTCATAATATCGCAAAAATGGGACATTGTGAATAATTCTCTAGGATTTTTTATCGTTTAGTTATATACTAAATATATGTAATATTGAGGATAATAGTATGAAATATTGGAATAGATTTATACTTATCCTTGTTACTGCCATGACTCTTTTTATCATAGGTCTGAACACTTTATTTAACAGTTCATTCTTTCACACGCAGAACAAGGACCCGATATATGTGCTCTCAGAAGGTTGGACAGTTACTTATTCTGGTTCAACCTATGATAATGTTGTGCTTTCCTCTGCCAACATTGGTGTGCAGAATTTCAATGACGTCGTTACTATGTCTATTACTTTGCCAGATTATGATGTGTCTGCACCTGTTCTTTATTTTGCATCTGCTCTTTCTGAGGTCGAGGTTTCTCTTGACGATAAAGTTATATATACTTTTGGCTCTGACTATTTTGAAAGATTCACTTTTATTCCTAAGATCTATAATAATGTGGCTCTTCCATATAATTTTGCTGGAAGAAAGCTTAAGATCACACTCACAAGTAAGGATGTAACAGCCTTTTCAGGTCTGTCGCAGGTGTACATTGGCAATCGTCAGGATATCTCTTTATGGCAGTTGCAATCTCTTAGACTCCCTTTATTTGTCGGTATTTTCCTTATCGTATTTGCATCTTTACTTTTTATCCTCGCGCCATACATTTTCTTATTTAACAACAAAGATATCCGAATAGTTTGTAGTGCGCTGATTTCAATGGATCTGGGACTATATATTTTGTCGTACAATAAACTTATCTATCTGTTTACCCATTTTTTGATACTGAATACTTTTATAGAATTTCTGTCTCTGTATCTGGTTCCATCCTGCATACTTCTGTATCTATGCTCTATTTCCAAAGATACTAACCTCAAGATATTCTTGTTCATGCTACTGATCAATATACTTCTGACAGTCTCAGTTGTGATAATTCATTTTATGCGAATCGCCCCAATAACCAGGTTTACTTCTATTCTTCATGGTGTCGCATTTATTGAAATGCCTATAACTGTAGTGATCATAGTCCGAGATTTAAAACAACAAAAAAAGGTCTCAACATCCTTTCAATATTATGCTTCAGAGAACATTATCCTCCTTGGACTTATCATCTTCATGAGTTTTTCCATTATAGATATCATCAAATTCAATGTATACAAGTACATGAGCATCAAGGGAGAGGTATATACCGATATCAATTACATGACCATTGGCTCGCTTGTATTTATGATCTGCGTACTTCTGAACTACCTCTTCTATACAGTTAACAGTCTCAATCTTGAGATTGAAAGACTCCACCTTGTTGGACTGGCTTATTCAGACGCTCTGACAGGACTTGCTAACCGCGCACGATGCGAACAGGTAATGGAGAATCTTACTGGCACTAACGGTAGTTTTTCTATAGTCAGCATGGATATGGATTATTTAAAAAAGACCAATGATTCACTGGGACATGAAGAGGGTGACAGACTTATTGTAGGATTTGCCACCATCCTGAATCAGGTATTCTGGGATGCAGAGCTTATAGGACGTATGGGCGGCGATGAGTTTATCGTCATATCCAAGGACCTGTCTTCCAAGGGATGGAGCAAAAAACTTCACGAATTCAACTTTACTATTGCAGAATGGAATAAAAAAGAAACTAAGTTTCAATACAGCGCATCCATTGGTTTTGCCAGCAGTTCTGAAGCTCCTGGTCATTCAGCAATTGATGTATATATGCTTGCAGACAGCAGGATGTATGCTATGAAACACCAACGTCATATGGCAAGAGAGGGGGCGCAAGTAAATGTATAAAAGAATTGCTCTCTTTTTTCTGACTACCTTTATCATCTTATTTTATGCCCTGATTGGACATTATGTTTTTTCATATTCAGAGTCCTACCCTATGGATACGTTATCTACAGGATGGCTTGTGACATACCACGACAACAATTATGTCAATGCTATGCCTGCCAATCTTGACAGGTATTTAGGTCCTAATCTCAGAAAAGGTGATGTTGTGGTCCTTACCCATGCCTTAAGCAGAGAATACTCTAAGATTCCTTTTTTAACACTATTTTTTAAAACATCCTATTCTGTTTTTGAAGTTTATATCGATGGCGAACTGATCGATAACGAAAGCTTGACAGAATATAGTTCCAGCGGATTTATTGGAAAAGGTTACCATTTTATCCTTATGGGTGACACCACCAAAAAGGGTAACGTCAGTATTGTATTTCATGTTGCAGAGGAAGATACTCCGTCAATTTTGGCTCCTCCGATCATCGGTAACTATGATGACATTTTGCACTACTTTATTAATCGCTCGACATTTCCATTTTTTACTGCCATATTCCTGATCATATTCGGCTTGTCATTTTTTGTTATTTCACTGATGTTTTTGCCGTTTTCGGGAAACTCACTACCTCAGATCCCGGTATCATTTCTTACTTATTTGACCGGCTTATGGACCTTGTGTTCCTATGGCATGTCCTCCCTTCTGATGGACAATAAATTTACTACTTTAATGGAATATTTATCTCTGTACCTTATAGTACCTACTATCTATATGATAGTTTACCTGCTTCACAAAAATTCTATCAGTAAGGCTTATATTACTATTTCCATAGGCATTTCATCGCTGTCATTTATTTTTATACTGTTGCACCTGTTTGAAATAGTTCATTTACACCATTTTCTTAATGCATACCTTTTGATGGCGCTGATAAGCTACGTAATTCTGATATATATTTATGTGCGGGATCTAAAAAGCAAGATGGCTCAACCTTCTGTCCTGATCCTGATGACCGGACTTATAATATTGTGCACCGCCATGATAACCTATGGAATATACCTTGCATTTGTTGATATAACTGACTTTTCATTTATACCAATATTAAATAATGCCTTCCCGATCGGTGCCATAATATTTGCTATTACACAGCTGATCAATTATTTTGTATTCATGACTCACTCTCTTGCTAAACGTAAGGAATATGTATCGCTTTCACAGCTGGCATTCTTTGATGCTCTTACAGGTCTATCCAACAGCGCTAGCTGTGACAGGGAATTGGCGATGATAGATAAAACAGACAAAGACTATTGTATACTCAGTCTTGATATGAATGGCCTGAAGGAGGTAAATGATAATGCTGGTCATCCTGAAGGTGACAAGCTACTTAAATCATTTTCCGGGGTGTTAAAAAAAGTCTTTGGACAGATTAACGGCTCTCAATGCTTCAGGGTTGGTGGAGATGAATTTCTGGTCCTTATTGATAATATCAGTGATGATGAAGTAAAGCAGTCTATTTTTAATATAAACTCTGAGCTGCTACTACTCGATGATATTGAACCTGACTATAGTCATAGCACCGCCATTGGCTATGCATTCAGACATGAAACCGAAGCAAAAACTTCTCATGCCGTCTATATGCTGGCAGATGCCCGGATGTATGAACATAAGAGATCTCAGCATAGTAAAAAACAAGGATTGTAAAAAACAAGGATTGTGTTTTTCACAATCCTTGTTTTAGTTTTAGGATCTTTTTCTTAATATGCTCTGCCCCAGTATACCATCTTGGTTGCTGGCTTTCCGCAATATACACATGTATCAGCGATGTGTTCCTGCTCAAATGGAATACAACGGCTTGTTACGTTGAACTCTTCCTTGATCTTGTCTTCACATTCTCTGCATCCACACCACATAGCCTTTACAAATCCCTTAGTCTCTTTAAAGGCATCTGCAAATTCTTCCTTGTTTGCAGCCTTGAATGTATGAGCCTCAAGATGAGCCTTGGCTCTTGCAAACATATCATTCTGTACTGTATCAAGAAGTTCTACAGCCTTAACAGCTACTTCGCTGATCTGGCATTCGATCTTTTCTCTTGTATCTCTTCTAACAAGTACGCACTTACCAGCTTCAAGATCCTTAGGTCCGATCTCAACACGAACTGGAACACCTCTCATCTCGTGTTCTGCGAACTTAAATCCTGGGCTTCTGTCTGTATCATCAGTCTTTACTCTGATACCTGACTTCTTAAGCTCTGCTTCCATAGCATATGCTGCATCAAGGATACCTTCCTTTTTCTGCTGGATAGGTATTACAACTACCTGGATAGGTGCAATCTTAGGAGGTGTTACAAGACCTGAGTTATCACCATGAACCATGATCATAGCACCGATTGTACGTGTTGTAAGTCCCCATGATGTCTGGCATACATAGTGGAGCTTGTTGTCCTTACCTGCATACTGGATACCAAATGCCTTGGCAAAACCATCACCAAAGTTGTGGCTTGTTGCTGACTGAAGTGCTCTTCCATCATGCATAAGTGCTTCTACTGTATATGTAGCTTCTGCACCTGCAAATTTTTCTTTATCTGTCTTCTGGCCCTTGATTACAGGGATAGCCATATCATTTTCAAGGAAATCAGCATATACATTCAGCATCTGCTGTGTACGAGCCTCAGCCTCTTCCATTGTTGCATGAGCTGTATGGCCTTCCTGCCATAAGAACTCTCTTGAACGAAGGAAAGGTCTTGTCTCCTTTTCCCAACGAACAACGCTGCACCACTGGTTAAGTACCTGTGGAAGGTCCTTGTATGAATGGATCTCATCTTTGTAATAATCGCAGAAAAGTGTTTCTGAAGTAGGTCTTACGCAGAATCTCTCTGAAAGTTCTTCAAGACCACCATGTGTAACCCATGCTACTTCTGGAGCAAAACCTTCAACGTGGTCTTTTTCCTTCTGAAGAAGTGATTCTGGGATAAACATAGGAAGATAAGCATTCTGAACGCCTGTCTCCTTAAATCTTGCATCAAGGTGTTTCTGGATCAGCTCCCAGATTGCATAACCTGCAGGCTTGATTACCATACATCCCTTGATGTGTGAATAGCTGATAAGTCCAGCTTTGATAACTGTGTCTGTGTACCATTGTGTGAAATCTTCATCCATGGAAGTGATTTCTGATACTAGCTTTTTTTGATCTGCCATTTCTATTCCTCCTAAATTTAGGGACTAAAAAAGGTCCCTGCTAATAAACAGGGACCGAAAATCCGGCGGTACCACCCTTGTTAAATCTGAAATAGGCTTCAGATTTCTCTCAATTAACTCATTAACGCTGAGCTGCGCTGTATTTTCATACAGAACTCCAAGGTAGGTTCATCAGCTTCTCTGTAAAGATCTCACACCAAATGATCTTCTCTCTGATAACAGGTCAGTTAATTACTATTCCTCTTCATCGTCTTGTTGATATTTGTAATAGTCTATATTTTAATTTTGAATCATCCCAATGTCAAGCCAGCCGTTGAAGCCGCCTAATATAGGCTTTTTGCTGATAACGTCCTGTTATATCCAGATTAACGCTATTTTGTTTTTTGTATGTAAATTGTTACATTTTTCACTATAAATTTATTCAAAATTTGCATGATTTAGTACTATGTAAGCACTTACATTTTTCTTACGTTTGAAGCTATAATTCAAGCATAGCAAATGAGATTCTTACTTTTTTAGGAGGTGTCTAATATGGCTGAGAAAGAATTTGATCTGATTACTTTTGGTGAGATAATGCTCAGACTTTCACCGCCTAATTATGAGAGAATGACAAGAGGTGAGATATTCGACAAGCGAGCAGGCGGTTCAGAACTGAATGTTGCTTCCGGTGTATCACTCCTTGGTCTTCGTACTGGCGTTATTTCAAGACTTCCAGCCAATCAGCTGGGAACATATATCAAGAACAGGATCCGTTTTATCGGAGTATCCGATGACTATCTGATATATGATGAGTCTGATGATGCAAGACTTGGCATCTATTATTATGAAAACGGCGCCGCTCCTAGAAAGCCTTCTATCATATATGATAGAAAGAATTCTTCCATCACAAGGATTTCTCTTGATGAGATCCCGGAAGACGTTTATTCATCTACACGCATGTTCCATACAAGTGGTATTACTCTTGCTCTTAACAAGAATACTTGTGAAGTAACTACTGAGATGATCAAGCGTTTCAAGGAAAATGGAGCTCTTATCTCTTTTGACTGCAACTACAGAGCTAATCTGTGGAGCGAGGAAGATGCTAGAAGTGCGATCAAAGCTATAATGCCTTATGTTGATATCCTGTTTGTATCTGAGGAGACCAGTCGTCGAATGATGCAAAAGGAAGGCTCTCTTGAAGATATCATGAAGAGCTACACCAAGGATTATCCAATTAAGACTGTATGTACAACACAGCGTGAAGTAATAAGCCCTCGTAAGCACAACTTTACTTCTACAATTTACGATGCTGCGACAGATTCGTTCATTACAGAAAAACCTTATAACGATATTGATGTTATCGATAGAATAGGTTCCGGTGATGCTTATGTATCAGGTGTTCTGTATGGACTTCTTAAATATAATGATGCTGTAAAAGCTCTTGAGTATGGTAATGCTACATCATCCGTCAAGAACACTATTCCAGGCGATCTCCCAGCAAGTGATCTGCGCGAGATTGACAGTATCATCAAAAATCATAAATCCGATAAACCTGGAAGTGAATTAAATAGGTGATTTACGTTCGCCATAACGTATTTCCTTTATAAAACCTCTAAAAATAAAAAGACTGCGCGCCACGCAGTTTTTTTATTTTTTGTCATTTTTATTGATAATATATGAGTAGAAAGTTGACATTAAAAAGAGTATTGTATTAGTGTATTAAAAACTTTTATCTATGAAGGAGATAGTTTAATGAACACTAATACTAATAATGCCAGCAAAGGTATGAAAATTGCTTTAAAAGTGATAAGTGTTGTTCTTATCTGCATTTTCTTTTTACCTACTATGACAGTTTCTTGTGGCACCAGCGACTCTGAAATCTACAAAATGAGTGTCAAAGAGCTCACATTTGGAACCACAATCTTCGGTCAGCAAGTTGATGCTACAGTTTGGCCTATTATCTTGCTCTTACTGCCTATCGCATCTCTGATCATTCTCTTTGTAATGAAAAAGAAAAGTGCAAATATTATCAACGCTTGTTTAATGATAGTTGATTTGATCATATGGATCATCCTTATCAATGCTCTTGATGCATCCTGTAAAGAAAATGGTCTTATTTCAGGTACTACAGGCTGGTTCACATTGAATATAATACTGCTTATTGCAGCTATCGCCGTTTCCGGCATACTTGGATTTACAAAAGATCCAGTTGTTGTCCCTGATCCGGGTTTGATGCAGCCTAACATGCAGATGCAGCCAAATATCCCTGTTCAGAATGCCGCTCCTGCCGGTGACGTTTTCTGTCCTAATTGTGGTAATAAATTAACTAATGGAAGCAAGTTCTGCGATAAGTGCGGTACTCAGCTTTAATAAAAATGAGCGGATGCAAGGTGTGATCCTTAGCATCCGCTTATTTTTATGAGTTAAATAATATTCTTTTCATTATACTTTGATAAGACTATTTCGCCTTGTCTTAAGGTCTCAGGAACATCTATTATCCTTTGGTTGGATGATCCGCGAAATCTCAGCATTATATCTTTCAATGCTTCTACAAATTCACCATCTACCAGAATATCTATTGCGTCCAGGATCTTCATGGTATCTGAGCTATGGCACCTTTTATTATCTTCGTCCATGAGTTCTTCAAGTAAGTACCCACTATAAATCCATATAGTCTTATTAGGCAATTCTCTTTTTATACGTTCTATGAATGGTCTTAAAACTGCCTGATTGGGCACTTCCATTGGTTCTCCGCCCAGAATCGTAAGTCCGCTAATGTATGTAGGTCTGAGGGATTCTATTATTTTATCCTCTATCTCCGTAGTAAAAGGCTCTCCATAATTAAAGTCCCAGGTCATCTCGTTAAAACAGCCCTTGCAATGATGCGTACAACCAGAAACAAAAAGAGATGTACGGCAGCCTATACCATTTGCTATGTCATTGTAGATAATATTTCCGTAATTCATGCCATTATCCTATTTTATAAAAGAACAAGGCCGGAGTTATTTCCGACCTTGCGTATTATCAATCAGTTGAAAGGTGAAGTACTCTTTCTTTTATTTCCTGAGTTCTTCCCTGATTCCAATACTGGGTTCCGATGTAACCGCATGTACGTCTTGCAACGTTCATCTTGGTCTGATCTGTATTTCCACAGTTTGGACATTTCCATACGAGCTTACCATCTTCGTCATTTACGATCTGGATCTCGCCGTTATAGCCGCAGCACTGGCAATAGTCGCTCTTGGTATTAAGCTCAGCATACATGATATTTTCATAGATATACTGCATAACGCTAAGAACTGCATCGATGTTGTCCATCATGTTAGGAACTTCTACATAAGAGATAGCTCCTCCTGGAGACAATGCCTGAAATTCTGATTCAAATTTCAGTTTGGTAAATGCATCGATCTTTTCTGTAACATGTACATGGTAGCTGTTTGTAATATAGTTTCTGTCTGTAACACCCGGGATGATTCCAAAACGCTTCTGCAAACATTTTGCAAACTTATATGTTGTGGATTCAAGTGGTGTTCCATAAAGTGAGAATGAAATATTAGTCTCTGCTCTCCATGCAGTACATTTATCATTAAGGAACTGCATAACTTTAAGTGCAAATTCCTTGCCGTTAGGATCTGTATGAGATACGCCCTTCATATATCTAGTACACTCGCATAATCCTGCATAGCCAAGTGATATTGTTGAGTAGTTATTAAATAAGAGCTTATCGATTGGCTCTCCCTTTTTAAGTCTTGCAAGAGCTCCAAACTGCCATAATATAGGTGCTACATCAGATGGTGTTCCGAGAAGTCTCTTATGACGACACATAAGGGCTTTCTTACACAGTTCTGTTCTCTCTTCCATCAGTTCCCAGAACTTCTTCTCATCTTTACCTGATGAACATGCTACATCTACAAGGTTCAGAGTTACAACACCCTGGTTGAAACGTCCGTAATACTTGTGTTTTCCGTTTTCTCCAAGTCCTTCTGTATCAGGTGTGAGGAATGATCTGCAACCCATACATGGATATACATCACCATTCTTGTACTCTCTCATCTTTTTACCAGAGATATAGTCTGGAACCATTCTCTTGGCAGTGCACTTAGCTGCAAGCTGTGTGATATGCCAATATTTAGATCCTTCTGTAATATTGTCCTCATCAAGAACATATATGAGCTTAGGGAATGCAGGTGTGATATAAACGCCTTTTTCATTCTTAACACCAACAATTCTCTGTTTGAGCATCTCTTCAATTACAAGAGCAAGGTCATCTCTGAGCTGTCCTTCTGGTACTTCATCAAGGTACATAAATACTGTGATAAATGGTGCCTGACCATTTGTAGTCATCAGTGTTATTACCTGATACTGAATTACCTGTACGCCTCTTTCAATTTCCTTACGTACACGCATCTCTGCAACTTCTTTGACCTGCTTCTCAGTAGGCTGGATACCTGCAGATATAAACTCTTCACGCACTTCTCTGATAAATTTCTGTCTGCTGACATCAACAAATGGTACAAGGTGTGAAAGAGTGATACTCTGTCCACCGTACTGTGAGCTGGCGATCTGAGCGATTGCCTGTGTTGCAATATTACATGCTGTAGAAAAGCTCTTTGGTCTCTCGATCATGGTTTCAGATATAACGGTGCCATTCTGAAGCATGTCTTCAAGGTTTACAAGGCAACAGTTATGCATTCTCTGGGCAAAATAATCACTGTCATGAAAATGGATGATACCCTCTTCATGTGCCTTTACTACATCTTCAGGGAGTAAGAATCTCTTAGTGATATCCTTACTTACTTCTCCTGCCATGTAATCTCTCTGTACACTGTTAACTGTTGGATTTTTGTTTGAATTTTCCTGTTTAACTTCCTCATTACTCAGCTCAATGAGGCTCATGATCTGTTCATCAGTTGTGTTAGATTTACGAACAAGTGCATGCTGATAACGATATGTGATGTATTTTCTGGCAACTTCATACTTGCCGGATTCCATAAGCCCGTTTTCAACCATGTCCTGGATTTCTTCGACACTGGCTGCACGTGTGAGGGATGCGCAATTGCTTTCTACTTCTTTTGCAATATTAGTTATTTCCTCATCTGTCAGGCGTTTCTTTTCTGTAACTTCTTTGTTTGCTTTTTCGATAGCGGCAATAATTTTCTCCACATTAAAAGTTACTTCTTTTCCGCTTCTTTTAATTATCTTCATCAGTACCCCCATAAAAATTTCAAGCTTGTATCTACCTTAAGGTAAAAATACTAAAAAAATCTGGGACCATTAAAAAACACTATATCTTGTGGTCGCACAAATATAATAGTACATTATCTTGGTATTTTCAAGTCATTAATCCAAACTCATTTCAGACCATACACCTCTTCCAACCTGTTATGCAGTCTCCTGTAGTGTTCCAAGGTTTTTGTATCTTCAACAAATTTTCCTGATGCATAATATTTCGTTTGCCCCATACTAAGCATCTCTTCTATACTATCAAATTTTACTTCGGTTTTGTTGTTGATTGCAGTCAAACTTAACACATCTGCCAGATGGTGCACAGTTCCTGCATTTCCGTCGATCAGCTCTACAGAGTCGTCAAAAAAGCGCCTGTACAGCGGTTTAAAATAATTAAAATGTGTACATCCCAATACCAGAGCACAATATCTTGTGGTGTCGTACTCCTGAAACTCTTTTTCCAGATACTCCACCACCTGGTCGCCGTCAAATATCTCGTTTTCTGCAAAGGTTACCAGATTAGGTAACGCCAAAAGGTCTACTCTATGATTTTCATCTACTCTTTTGATCAGATTCATGAGCTTGGTCTCTCTGATAGTTACAGGAGTAGCTATAACCATTATTCTTTTTTTATCTGTGCCCTCTACTGCTGGCTTTACTGCAGGCTCCATGCCCAGGATCGGAAGATCATATTTGGCTCTCAGATCTTCAATAGCCACGCTTGTTGCGGTGTTGCAGGCAACTACAATTGCATCAACGCCTTTATCTATAAGGAATCTGACTATCTCATCAGCATATCCTTTTATCTGTTGTGTTGTCTTTAGTCCATACGGAACATGGTCTGTATCTGCATAAAATATGTATTCATTATCCGGTAATCTGTGATAAGCCTCATGTAAAACGCCCATTCCGCCTATGCCTGAATCAAATATACCTATTTTCATATCTAATGCCTTCTTTCTCGAAAACAATTAATTTCTTCTTTTTCTATATGATATACTAATAATATGAGTAGCGAAAAAATAGATGAACTTCAAAAACTTTATGACGATCCAAATGTAGACTCTTTTCTTCAGGAAATCTGCGAATATTACGCCACTAAAGAGGGCTACGCAGACTCTTCTTATGAGGAAGAAATCGAACCTGAGGAAATAGTTGAACCTGTGTATATCTTGTTCTGCCTGCAAAAAAGAGAGCAGATATTAGATACTTTTTCTTATATTGGCAAAAAATATCCTCTTCTCTTTGCTTCAATAGAACCTATATACAATAAGATCCTTATAAACATGGATTATCAATCTCTGCAGAGTGAGTGTGAACATCAGCTGGTTAAGAGCTTTCCGGGCACTGTTTCTGCTGAGATATATGACAAAGTTGAAGCTCTTGGTAAATCCAAGGACTTAACCGCTGCCATAGACAGCTTCTATTTGTGGCTACAAACTAAAAAATAAAGGAGTATTATTTATATGGTCAATCCTATGGGTTTGTTTCAATTAAAATCCTTATGGGATAAATTTAGGGAAAATCATCCAAAGTTTCCTATGTTTTTATCTGCACTTCAAAAAAATGGCATTAAGGAAGGAACTTTAATTGAAATAACAATTACTGAGCCTGATGGAGAAAAGATTCAGTCTAATATAAAAATATCTGCTTCTGATCTTGAATTATTCGAACAGTTAAAAAATATTTCATCAAGCATGCAGTAAAATGACAAAAGTCATACAAAAGGAGTTATTGCTTTTAATAAAATGCAACAACCCCTTTTTTATTTATTGCTTTACTTCAAGATATTTCATTGAGCAGTATAGCTGTTGTCCATTATATTCAACATATGCCCAGTATCCGTCATCGCTTACTCCAAGTCTTTTCAGTTCAGTACCTTTTACTATGGCAGTAACAATATAGTCACTGCTTTCTGTGCTTGGAACAGAACGAATATTAACGTCTGCAGTTGCTACGACTGTATCATTTGTGGCTGTATAACCTCCAGGCAATGATACGCTTACTACCTCTGTTTCCACTTCCTCTGATCCAAATATTTTATCAAATACGTTAGCTTTTAAGATTGAAGCTACAAGTATCAGTATCAGGATACCTGTGACTATGGATGCTATACGAACTATTTTCTCAGGATTGACCTTCTTTCTAGGCCTGCGATCATCATAATCATCGTCGTAATCCTCATCTTCATAGTCTTCATCATCGTCATAATCATCCTCATAACGATTAGGATCATCTACGTATCTGCTTCTATTATCGTTCTGATGTTTATCAGCTCTAGGATCAAAAGCATTGTTATCATTAACCTGATATTGATCATCAACATTACTCTGCTGATAAATTGGAGCATTATTGTAAGAAGCCTGCTCCTGTGCTACTACATTCTGGACATTTTCTTTAGGCTGTGGTTCCTCAATAGTTGCTTTAGCCTGCTGTTCTTCTTTTGCCTTGTTCTGAGCCTTAAGATACTCATCTCTTTCACTAGGGCTTAGGAAATTAAATGGATCTTCTATCTGAATATCCATTTCAGTATCTTCGGTCTTTTTTCTGTAATCATCAATGTTTAGTATTTTTTCTGCCAAGGTATGTTCTCCTTTTAGTAAGTAGCGCCCCTCACCTGCTTATAATGTATTTGCATATCGGATTTCCCTTTGAAGAGAATTTTTCCTCATACTCCGTCATAACATTTCCTTCATTCATAACACTATCATTATGCAGATCATGTGTCACTGCATCCAGTTTCCATCCTGCCGGCTCCACCTCTTCAAGAGCAAAAGCAAACAGATCCACATTATCTGTCTTAAATTCTACCACACCGTCCTTTTTAAGAATCTCATCATATCTTCTTAAAAATTCTCTTGATGGCAGTCTTCTCTTGGCATGCCTGTCCTTTGGCCATGGATCTGAGAAATTCAGATAAATACGATCCACTTCGCCTTTATCAAATACTTCTGTGATAGTCTCTGCTTCCATTCTTATAAAACATACATTAGGAAGCTGTCGCTCCTCTTCTTTTTGAATAGCTCTGAGGAGCACACTGGAATACTTTTCTATGCCTATATAATTGACATCAGGATTGAGCTCTGCCTGATCCATGATAAATCTGCCCTTGCCCATTCCAATTTCAATTCTTATCGGGTTGTCATTTCCAAAATACTCTTTCCAGATTCCTTTATTTTTTTCTGGTTCTGAAACTGCGTATTTACTCTCTGCAATTACTTCTCTGGAACCTGGTACATTTCTAAGTCTCATCTAATTATATCCTATCTAATCTAATAAATGTTTCTATATTTCAGTTAATGATTTTACACCAAATACTACTTCTTGCATAGTTAAGATAGTCTTAAGAAATGAGTCACTGGGGACGTATCAAATTGACTCATTTTGCATCAAAACCAGTCAATTTGATACATCCCCAGTGACTCTTAATTATTTGTAATTATCAATATTCAGCTTGAATTTCTTGGATTCCCGCTTTCTTTTTCGCATTCGCCTGCGTTCTTCTTTGCTATGGATTATATGATTATGTATAAGCGCAGAATGAACTATTGCGATCATCGATATCAGGAAGGCTACTGATAATAGTATCCATACAATGTATCTTACATTTATATATATGACGTTGTTTGTCGAAAAAGACTCTGCTTCAACATTTTCACTATCTGTTCCAGCAGAGCTTGACCACTGGGTACTTGAATTACTCAGCGTCGCAACCGTCTGTATCGTCGCACTTCCAACATATTGTCCGTTGTAGGTATAGGACACCACCGCAATTGCTCTATCATTGTCCAAGCCTGTCACATCATAGGAAATACTTGAATCCACATCCTCCATAGTAGCAGTAGTAGGAATGATTATATTGTCATCCTCATTAAATTCAAGAATTGCTGATGAATCTCCAAAAATATCACTGCTTGATTGGAAAAAGGCCGAATCATCCGGTATATATGTTTCATCATTATCAGCTACATTAACAGCCTGGAAATTGTTAAATCCATAATCCAAAAGTGTAATAGTATCCGTGTATTGGGATGGTGCTTCGTTTTTAAATACTATACATACCAGCTTCATTCCATCACGCTCTGCGCATGTTACAAGTGTGCGTCTTGCTTCATTGGTATAACCTGTTTTACCTCCCACAAGACCAGAATAGGTATATTCTCCGGTAACGATTGCATGTGTATTGGATATATAGAAATCATCCGGCTGAGTATCCGTCGCAACAAAATGATATCTCGGTGTGTTGGATATCCTTGATAAAAGCTCATTAGAGAAAAACTCACTGGCTATCAAAGCCATATCGTATACGCTTGTATAATGATCATCCTCATGAAGGCCATTGGTATTGGCAAAATGAGTATCGGTGCAGCCTAGCTCTGCGGCTTTCTCATTCATCAGATCAACAAAATCATCTATGCTTCCGCTTACATGCTCTGCTACAGCATTGGCTACTTCATTGGCAGAGCCCACCAGGATTCCATAAAGTGCTTCTTCCATAGTGATGGACTGACCTTCATCCATACCTATATTGGAAGCTCCTGACGGCAGTGAATGTACAGCTTCATATGAAAAAGTAACTGTATCACTTAATGCTGAATTTTCTGCTGCAAGGAGACATGTCATGATCTTGGTAGTACTTGCAGGATACAACTGTTCATGGATATTTTTGGCATACAGGATAACTCCTGTATTTATGTCCATGACGATTGCCGCTTCACTACTTACTTCCGGTCCATCAGGCCAGTTCTCTATCTCATTGCTCTGAATAGGTAGAGATTTTCTCTCTTCAGCTGCAGTCTGCAGATCGGTAGCTGTTTCTGCATAAGAAATAAAGCTCATACTATCAACAGTTAGTATTGACGCTGCCGCTATTATGGATGCAGCAAATACTGCTGCACGTTTTATTTTTTGACTGCTTCCAAATATCATCTCTTACGCTTACTACTTTCTCTTTGGTTTTTGGCTTTGATTACCTTTTGAATCTTGCTGTGAGCTTTGGCCTTTTCCTGTTTTTCTTTTATCTCTTTAAGTTCCTCTTCATCTATGAACTTGGATGTTTTTACTACATACAATTTATCATCTTCAGCTTTTCTGATCCTGATCTTGGACTTCATGTATCCATGCTTGTCGCAGACAGATACGCTGATAAAATGCTTTCCATTAGGTGTAAACCACCTTATCTTTCTTCGAAGATTTTTATGGCACAGATAGCACCTTGTGCTTATTACTTCAGGATCTCCAAGAAGTTCTTCCTTACTATCAAACTCTCTTGAAATATATTTTGCATAATCATCAAAAACAATGTGTATTTCCTGACGTTTATCTTTTGGAGTCACAAAGCTGTCGAAGGAATAGTTTTTAAGTGTAGCTACCTTAACATTTTTGAATACTTCTGCTGTATATCTGGCATCACATATTGCTCTATGAAAAGCCTCGGACTTATCTATTTCAAGAACATCAATTGCATGCTCCAGACTCTTTCTGGATCTTCCATCTTCATAAGAAAGACTGAACAGTTTTTGAACATCATAAAAAGCCAGCGGACCGTCCGATAGAGGCTTCATGTGGTAATATTCCATATTGCGCTGAAACTCTGTCAGATCCTGGGTTCCCCAGGTACAAAAAATAGAATCTTTTCCGCTCCACTCTAAGAAATCTCTGGCTACTACTGTAAACGGATCTCCTTTTTCCAGATCTTCCATGGTCAAGTGGATAAGGTCCCCTGTTATTTTATGCATTTCATGATATACCTGCGGACGGACCAGTCTGCTAAATTCACTGACTTGTTCCATATGCTCATTTAGCTTAACAGCGCCCACTTCTACTATTTCAAAAGGAAGCTCCTTAATATCCTGTTCTCTAACGCTGTTTCCCTGATTCCATTCCAGGTCAAAAACTATATATGTACTCATAAGAGAATTATAAATTCTTTGTCCATGTTATGGCAAGGTCTGTCCATATCTGACACTCTTTGACGTTCTCTGTTTTTTGATTAGTAAGTGTCAGCTCATTGGCAAGAGCCAGTCCATGTCCTCCTACAGGGAATATATGCATTTCAGTATTTATATTTTTTTCTTTCAATGCTTTGGCAAAAAGAAGAGTATTCTCAACAGGAACACTTCCATCTGTAAATGTCGCCCAGATAAAAGTCTTTGGAACATACTCATTTACCTGCTTTTCAAGTGATACTTTTTCAGATAGCTCTTTTTCTCTCTCACCCAAAAGATTTTCAAAAGAGCCTCTATGAGCATATTCTCCGGATGTAATTACAGGATATCCAAGTATAAGCCCATTTGGTCTAAGGTTTTCTACATTTTCATCAACATATTTTCCTGCAAAATCACTATCATGCCATTCGCAGCAATAATTGGCTGCAAGATGACCTCCTGCTGAAAAGCCCATGATCATGATCTTGTCGCTATCTACATGCCAGTCGCTGGCATTATCTCTTATGATCTTAAAGCACCTTGATACCTCTGTAAGTGCTACAGGATATCTTGCAGGCGCACATGAATATCTAAGTATTGCTGTATGAAAGCCTGCTGCCATAAAAGTAAGTGCTATCGGTTCTGCCTCTCTATCAGAAGTATAAGCATATCCACCACCCGGGCAGATAAGGATCAGGGGTCTTTTTTCTATAGCAATGCTTTCTGAGTACTCTTGGATATATACAGTAAGTTTTGCATAATCAAGAGATCCTTCTTCAGAAATTTTAAATTCTTTATATAACATGTACATTACTCCTTTTTTCACTTTTTTAGTAATTATACATCTAGCTACAACATATAAAAAACACTTATCTTCCACTAAAAAAGGCTTATCTAGATATTTTTATCAAGATAAGCCAGATTCCATTTTAAGATTTTTTTATAAAAAAAGAACCAACAGTCATAAACTGCTGATTCTTTAAAAAAACATTTTTATTAAAGGAGGGATGCTACGCACTTGTCTACATCTTTCATATTTGCTGTAGGCTCAAATCTTGCTACAACCTCACCATTTCTATCGATGATGAATTTTGTAAAGTTCCATTTGATGTTAGGATTGTTGGCATAATCTTTATCGATTTTCTTGAGCATTACTGACATTGCAAGAGCTGCAGGTCCTTTTCCAAAGCCTTCGAAGCCTTTCTGGCTCTTAAGGAATGTGTAAAGTCCTAACTCATTTTCACCGTTAACATCAGACTTCTTCATCTGAGGGAACTGAGTATTGTACTTAAGAGTGCAGAATTCATGGATCTCTTCATCTGTACCAGGTGTCTGTCCAGCAAACTGGTTACATGGTACATCTACTATTTCAAAGCCCTGATCATGATACTTCTCATACATTTCTTCAATTTCCTTGTACTGAGGAGTAAAACCGCAACCTGTAGCAGTATTGACTACCATTACAACCTTGCCTTCAAAATCCTTCATGGAAATAGTTTCATCTTTTGTATTAGTTACGCTGCAATCATAAAATCCCATCTTATTATCCTCCTTAAATATGTGATTTATTCTTACGACTACGTTATATTTTCTTGATTTAATAAAATTATATTGCGCACAATCTAATATGTCAATACTTTTCCATGAAAATTTTTTTATTTTATCATTTATATATTCTGGCAGTCACAAATAGTCTGCCTTTCCGGGTATTACCTTTTATTCCGTCATATATAAATTTACCTTTACCACGAACCGATACCTTAGATCCTTGCTTTAAGTCATAGCCTCCGCTATAGGCTGTTCTTCCATCTATAAATACCTGTTCTGCATTTATAAGTTCACTGGCCTGTGATCTTGAGAGATTATATACAAATGCCAGAATGACATCCAATCGCTCTGATGCTACACTTCCCTGTATTTCTTCAAATTTATTGGATAAAGTACATTCATCTGGAAGTACTTCCTCGCACTTAACAGACGTATGCTTTATCCTGATGAGCTCTTTGCAGATGATAGGAGCAATTTCTTTCATTACATATATATATGCTTCATTTTCATCACACATTATGTCTCCGGTCATATCACGCTCTATACCCAGATTCATAAGTGCTCCAAGGTAATCTCTGTGATTTAATTCATCTGCAAACCTTGCATTTACAGGAGTTATATGTATACAGGCGATAATATCCGGTTCTGCCTTTTGCGTTGCCATAAATGTTTCAGCATCCAGATATTCTGGTAAAAAACATATTGTATTTCTGTCAGCATCCTCTCGTCCACCATATATATAATATGTTGCTCCGTTAAAAATAGTTCCTTTTCCCGTCATCCCCACTGCTCCGGTAATGTCATAAAACATTGCCAATTCAGATGCCGACAGGAAGTTGGTGCTGGTTACATAATTATTGAAATAAGCCTTTTCCGATAACTCTTTTACTCTGCCTAGCAGTAACTTTTTTTCATCCATTTTCGTTTTTCCTTGAATATATTACTGATAATAATTATAATTAGTCTGTTGTTATATAACAAATATTTAATTAAGGGAGTTAAGGGTATGAAAGAAACAACAAAACTGGGCATTTCTGCCACATTATTCGCAGCACTTATTTATGTATCAGGTTCAATCAGCATTTTAGCTATGCTTGCTTTGATCGTTTACACAGTTCTTATGGAAGAGTCAGCTTTTCTTAAGACTGTAGCTAAAGAAGCAGCTATTGTTGCTGTAATCTATGGATTTGTAGATGTTGTAAGATCTATTCTCTATCCATTCATCGACTATAAAGTTTCTAACCTTATAAGCGCAGCTGTATCAGTAATGTTCCTTATATGTGCTATTATGGCTTTTCTTGGAAACACATTTACAGGTGCTAAGAACGTTCAGAATCCTGGTGTAAACAATAACTACTATAACAATCAGATGCCTGGTCAGCAGTTCCAGACAGGCGCTCCAGTTAACCCACAGATGCAGGGTTCAGCTCCAGTTGATCCTCAGATGCAGGCTCAGAACCAGAACCAGAATCAGCAGTGGCAGTAATATAAACCGCTTTTTTAAGAGGTCTTCTCCAAAAGGAGAGGGCCTCTTTTTTTATATCATAGGAAATTGCTTTCCTATGATATAAAAAACGCTCCGCTAAGGATGCGCACTCGCGCGATAGGTAAATGTTGCATAAATGCAACCGCGCTCGGCGCGAGAATGTCGCAAGCGACATTCTTTGTTCTTCTTAAATCATATTTTGTTAAAATTTCTTAATTAAAAAACTTGACATAAATTTATTCTTTGTTATCATTTAATTAAAATTATTTTATTAAAAGTATTTTAATAAAATGTTTTATATATTTATTATTATATTTTTAATTAACTGTTTACCATTCATATTATGGAGGAGAAAAGTAATGAATTTCGATGAGTTAAAGGAAGTTATTGTAGACACACTCGGTTGCGATGAGGATAAGGTTACTGAGAACGCATCTCTTATGGAGGATCTTGAAGCTGATTCACTCGATATCGTAGAGCTTCATATGGCTCTTGAAGAGAAGACAGGCATCACTATCCCAGATGAAGAGCTTGCCAAGCTTTCAACAGTAAAGGATATCCTTTCATATATGACAGCTCACGCTGCATAAGTTCTATATGACTTAAGTGTTCCAGTTAGTAGATACACTAGGAACACTTAATTTTTTAGGAGGATTTATCTATATGAAATCCAGTAATTCTATAACACATACAGTTCAAGATGCTTTTAGAAATACTACTTTTTCAAATCTGGTAAAAAAGGATATTTCCAAATCTATAATTCCCAGTGTCATGAATCCTGAATTTATTGACTGTCCAAAATGCAAGCGCAGGGCTTTTAAGCATACCTGGGAAAAAAATTATTTTGCATGCCCAAATTGTGGACAGTACAAGCCTATCGGTGGTTATTACAGATTATCCCTGATATTGGATAAGGGCACTTTTAATGAAATGGATTATGATCTTACTGCCAATAACCCGATTGATTTTCCAGGATATGAAGAAAAACTTGAGAATCAGGAAAAAAAGAGTGGTTTAAAAGAAGCAGTTATTACAGCAACAGGAAAAATTGGTGGCATTCCGGTAGTTACGGTTGTTCTCGACAGCCGTTTTTTTATGGGAAGTATGAGTACTATTGTTGGCGAAAAGGTCACAAGAGCTATTGAATACGCTACAAAGAGGAAACTTCCTCTCATAATATTTAGCGCAAGTGGTGGTGCCAGAATGCAGGAGGGTATCTATTCTCTTATGCAGATGGCCAAAACTGCAGCTGCTATTGAAGAATTTTCAGAGAATGGTGGCTTGTATATCAGCTTTTTGACTCATCCTACAACTGGCGGCGTTACAGCCTCTTTTGCAACTCTAGGGGATATTACTCTGGCTGAGCCAGGTGCCCTGATCGGCTTTGCAGGGCCAAGAGTTATAGAGCAGACAATCAATGCCAAGTTGCCTAAAGGATTTCAGCGTAGCGAATACCTTGAATCCCACGGATTTGTAGACAAGATCGTTGAGAGGTCACAGATGCGCGATACACTTATTGACTTATTAAAACTGCACAATACTAAGGGTTCAGAGCATATCATGACTGTTGTTAAATGATCTGATTCTTTGGTCATAAAGGAGGACGTATGATTAGAGATATTTTAGCGCAAACAGAACAGATCGATCATCAGATTGCTTCTCTGACTGACTCTCTAAAGAGTGAAAATGAAGATAGTCCTGCAGCAATCAGAATGACTGAGGAAATATCTGTTTTATCTTCTGCCAGAAAGGCTCTTCTTGATACCTGCACTTCTCTGACTCCTGAAGATAAGGTGTTTCTGGCTCGCCACATTAACAGACCTCATGTTGATGACATTATAGATGCTCTTTTTACAGACTTTTTTGAACAAAAGGGTGATCATCTTTATGATGAAGACAGAAGTATTTATGGCGGAATTGCCAGATATAACGGCATTCCTGTTACTGTTATCGGTCATAGAAAAGGCCATTCTGTTGAAGACAATATCAAATATAATTTTGGAATGCCTCGCCCTGAAGGATATCGCAAGGCTCTCCGTCTTATGGAGCAGGCTGAAAAGTTCAGACGCCCTATCATTACTTTTGTTGATACTCCTGGTGCATATCCGGGAAAAGAGGCTGAAGAACATGGTCAGGGTGAAGCTATTGCCAAAAATCTTGCTGCCATGAGCAGACTTACAGTTCCTGTTATCACTGTTGTAACAGGTGAAGGTAATTCCGGAGGTGCTCTTGCCATCTCTATTGCCAACAAGATCCTGATGCTTGAAAACGCTGTATATTCTGTTCTTAGCCCGGAAGGCTTTGCCAGCATCCTTTGGAAGGATTCTTCAAGGCATGCTGAGGCTTGTGAGATCATGAAACTGACAGCAGACGATCTTCTGACTGCAAATGTAGCTGACGAGATCGTCAAGGAACCTCTGGGTGGAGCTCAGGCTGATCCTGATACTCTTTACAAAAATCTGGATATAGCCCTCAGTACCAACCTTAAGCAGCTGATGGCTTATACTCCGGAGCAGGTTCTGGCTCAGAGGCGACATAAATTCAGATGTATCGGACGTATAGAGGATTCAATTGTCTCTATGGTCAATTAAATAACAAAAAGGAAACGCTATATGAAAGGATTAAAGATAATTTCTACTGGAAGTGCGATTCCATCCCGTCTTGTCACTAATGATGATCTGTCTAAGATCGTTGATACAAGTGATGAATGGATATATCCAAGAACAGGAATCCGTTCAAGATTTTTTTGCAACGAAGGTGAAAGTACCAATTCTCTTGCACTTGACGCTGCCAGAGCTGCACTTGATAAGAGCGGCATTGATAAAAATGATATTGGCTGCGTTATATGCGCCACTGTTACAAGTGATTATGTTACTCCTAGTTGTGCATGTCTTGTTCAGGCAGCTCTTGAGCTTCCAAATGATATCCCGGTTTTGGATATAAATGCTGCATGCAGTGGCTTTCTATATGGACTGGAAGTTGCCCGCGGATTATTAAATTCTACTGGTGGCAGATACGGACTGGTAATTGGTGCCGAGCAGCTCTCCCGTATCCTTGATATGACTGACAGATCTACTTGTGTATTATTTGGTGATGGTGCAGGTGCTGTGGTTGTTGAGGCTGATGAAGATGCTCTGTATGACTCAGTTCTTGGTGCCAGAGGTGGTCACCAGATTTCCTGCAAGGGCGTTGGATACGGTACTAATTATGTTCACATGGAAGGCAACGAGGTATTTAAATTTGCTGTTGATGCTCTTCCTAAATGTATCTTTGAATTGCAGAAGAGACACTCTTTTACCCTGGATGAAATCTCCAAGGTAGTATGTCATCAGGCCAATTCCAGGATCATTGATCATTGTGTCAAAAAGTTAAAGGCTAATCCTGATAAGTTCTATAAAAATATGGATCATTTTGGAAATACAAGCGCTGCCTCAATTCCTCTTGCTCTTGCTGAGCTTGATGAAAAAGGAATGATCAATAGTGGCGATAAATTACTGCTGGTCGGTTTTGGTAGTGGACTGACCTGGGCAGGTACTCTCATTACTAAGGAGTGATTCAAAAATGAAATATTTAAATGAAATACTTGGTACAAAATATCCAGTCATCCAGGGTGGTATGGCAAATATTGCTACCGGAGAATTTGCAGCTGCCTGCTCCAATGCCGGCGGACTAGGTCTTATAGGCTGCGGCGGTATGAATGCAGATATGTTAAGAGATGAAATTCATAAGTGCAAAGCGCTTACTGACAAGCCTTTTGGTGTCAATATCATGTTAATGCATCCACAGGCAGATGAGTTTGCTCAGATTGTTATTGATGAACATATTCCTGTTGTAACTACAGGTGCAGGCAATCCAGGTAAGTATATGGAAGCATGGAAAAAGGCTGGAATAATGGTAATCCCTGTTGTTGCAGCTCCTATACTTGCCAAGCATCTCGAGGCTCTTGGGGCTGACGCTGTTATTGCTGAAGGCTGCGAAAGTGGCGGACACATCGGTGAAATGACTACTATGACTCTTGTTCCTCAGGTATGTGACGTGGTTAATATTCCTGTTATTGCAGCTGGTGGTATAGCAGATGCAAGACAGATGCGTGCCGCTCTTGCTCTTGGCGCCTGCGGTGTTCAGGTAGGCACATGCCTGCTTGGTTCAATAGAATGTCCTATCCATGACAATTATAAGGAAGCTGTTGTGAAGGCCAAAGGCAGCGATACTATTGTTACCGGACGTATAGGTGGCACTCCTGTAAGAGTTCTGAAGAATGCCATGAGCCGTGAATATGTTAAGCGTGAAAAAGAAGGCGCTGACAAAATGGAACTTGAGAAGTTTACTCTGGGAAGTCTCCGCAGAGCTGTCTTTGAC
Source organism: Butyrivibrio sp. (assembly GCA_015056495.1). Taxonomy (GTDB): domain Bacteria; phylum Bacillota; class Clostridia; order Lachnospirales; family Lachnospiraceae; genus Butyrivibrio. The sequence goes on along the minus strand of SVGC01000003.1, from coordinate 10,933 downwards.
GGAGATGTCAAGAGCGGTTCTCTTATGGCTGGCCAGACCTGTGGTCAGATAAAGGAGATCCGTCCGGTTGCAGATATTTTTAAAGATCTGTGTTCTTCTTTAGTTTCTTAATATCAATCTATTTTTGGAGGTTATATTATGCGTGCAATTTTATATGCAGGGCAAGGTAGCCAGCATACAGGCATGGGCAAGGATCTTTATGAAACATATCCTGAATTCAGAGAGATATTTGATGATCCTGACCTCGATCTTGATTTTGACCTGAAAAAAGCTTGCTTTGAAAACCCTGATGATATGTTACTTCAGACCCAGTACACTCAGCCATGCATGGTTGCTTTTGCAGCTGGTGTTACCAATATATTTAGAAAAAGAAATCTCTTCGCCGATTGCGTTTGCGGGCTTTCTTTGGGGGAGTATTCAGCTTTGGAAGCTGCAGAAGTGTTTGATGCTACAAGTGCAATCAAGACAGCTGCCTTTAGAGGCGCTGCCATGGCTAAGGCTGCAGAAGGAATCGAGTGTGGTATGAGTGCTGTACTGGGACTTTCCGAAGACAAGCTCAATAGCTGCTGTGAGGCTGCAAGAGAGCTTGGTATTGTTTCTATCTGCAATTACAATTGCCCTGGTCAGTTGGTCATCGGTGGTGAAAAAGCTGCTGTGGATAAGTGCTCTGCTCTTGCTTTAGAGGCAGGTGCAAAAAGATGTATCCCTCTTGCCGTAAGCGGACCTTTCCACACAAGTCTCATGAAACCTGCCGGTAATGCACTTAAGGATTATTTCAAATCATTAACTTTTAATCCAATGAAGACACCTGTACTCTTTAATTTCCTTGGTCGCGAAAATGATCAGGATATGACTATATCTGAATTGCTTGAATATCAGGTTCAGTCAAGTGTCAAGATGGAAGCCTCTATCAGAAGGCTTTTTGAGCTTGGAGTAAGAGAATTTATCGAAGTTGGCCCAGGAAAAGCTTTGTCTGGTTTTGTCAAAAAGACTGCTAAGGATATGGGGATATCTGATTTTACCTGTGCCTCTGTTGAGACTGTGGATGATGTTGAAGCTCTTTTTGATGCACAAAAAGTAGTGGCCTGAACTTTCCACATAGTGGCTGGTTTGGAGCATAGTTATCCACTTTAGAAAAATTGGAGTCGTGTATGAATGATAATAATATAAAAAGATGTGCCGTGGTAACCGGTGGAAGCCGCGGTATTGGCAGAGCTATCTGCATAGAACTGGCAAAGCAGGGCAATGATATCTGTGTTGTCTATGCAGGTAATGATCAGGCCGCTTCAGAAACTGTTTCTTTATGTCTTGAAGCCAATAAAGATATCACAGCTCTTTCTATAAAGTGTGATGTTTCTGATGAAGCTGCAGTTAAAAGCATGTTTGAAACAGTTATTTCAGAATTTGGCCGGGTAGATATCCTTGTAAATAATGCAGGTGTTACCTGTGATGATCTCCTTGCCAGAATGAGCTGCGATGAGTTTGATAAGGTCATCAATATCAATCTTAGGGGCACATTTATCTGTTGCCAGGCGGTTACCCGCATAATGATGAAACAGCGCTATGGAAGAATAGTCAATATCTCCAGTATCGTTGGAGTACATGGTAATGCCGGTCAGGTCAATTATTCTGCCAGCAAGGCCGGTGTGATCGGTCTTACCAAATCAATTGCTAAAGAGCTAGCAAGCAGAAATGTAACTGCCAACGCTGTTGCTCCGGGATTTATTGCAACAGATATGACTGATGCAATGACTGATGCTGCCAAAGAGGCTACTCTTGCGCAGATTCCTCTTAAGAGGGTCGGTCTTCCTGAAGATGTTGCAAAAGCTGTAGCTTTTCTCTCTGGGGAGGATAGTTCTTATATTACAGGCCAGGTACTTATGGTCGATGGAGGTATGGGCTGCTGATGAGATTAGATAGACGTGTTGTTGTTACCGGTCTTGGAACCGTTAATCCTACAGGTAATGACGTAGAAACAAGCTGGAATAATATAAAAAGCGGAGTATGCGGTATTGCTCCAATTACACATTTTGATACTACTGACTTTAAGGTCAAGGTGGCTGGAGAAGTTAAAAATTTTAATGTAGAGGATAGGCTCAATAAAAGGGAAGCTCGTAAAATGGCTCCTTTTACCCAATATGCTCTATATGCAGCTGAAGAAGCGCTTCACATGAGTGGTCTTCTTCCTGAGGCTACTGAAGAAGTAAAGTCTTATGAGACAAAAGTCTCTGATGAAATTGCTGATAAATTTGGCTGTATTGTATCAAGCGGTATCGGAGGCATTGATATTATTGAACAGGAACATGACAGAGGTCTTTCAAGAGGCTTTGAAAAAGTCAGTCCTTTCTTTATCCCGATGACTATTTCAAATATGGCTGCAGCCAGGATCTCTATTTCTCATGGTCTTAAGGGTATGTGTACTTGCCCTGTTACAGCCTGCGCTGGTGGAAGTAATGCTATAGGCGATGCTTTTCACAGGATCAGGGATGGCTATGAGGATATCATGGTATGCGGAGGTACAGAAGGTTCTATTACTGACCTTGCTATAGGCGGTTTTTCCAGTATGACTGCCCTTTCTTATTCTGAAGATCCTTCAAGAGCCAGCATTCCTTTTGATGCTGACCGAAATGGATTTGTTATGGGTGAAGGGGCTGGAATCCTTGTACTTGAAGAGCTTGAGCATGCTCTTAATAGAAATGCTACTATTTATGCTGAAATTGTAGGCTATGGTGCTAACTGTGATGCCTTCCATATAACTGCTCCACTTGAGAATGGTGAAGGCGGTGCAGCTTGTATGAAGCTGGCCATAAAGGATGCGGGCATTGAGCCATCAGATATCAGCTATATCAATGCTCATGGCACTTCTACTCATTTAAATGATGCCGGTGAAACTGCTGCTATCAAGTCTGTTTTTGGCAAAGATGCCTATAACATACCTGTTTCCAGTACTAAATCCATGACTGGTCATCTCCTTGGCGGTGCTGGTGGTGTAGAAGCAGTATTTTCAGTTAAAGCCTTGCATGATGGCTTTATTCCAGCTACTATCGGTCTTCACAATCCTGATCCTGCTTGTGATCTTGATTATGTTCCGAATACTGGCAGAAAAGCTGATCTTAATTATGTTCTAAGTAATAGTTTAGGATTTGGAGGACACAACGCATGTCTGATTTTCAAGAAATACCAGTAAATCCAAGAGATAATGCTAATACTTTAAATGCCAATGAGATTGCGCAAATTCTTCCTCACAGATATCCTTTTGCTCTTGTTGACAGGATCATTGATTTCGAGGCTGGTAAATGGGCTATTGGCCGTAAATGTGTTTCAATAAATGAGCAGTTCTTCGTTGGCCATTTTCCTGGCTATCCTGTTATGCCTGGTGTTCTGATATTGGAGGCCCTTGCTCAGACTGGTGCTGTGGCTGTCCTGTCTCTTCCTGAAAACAAAGGTAAACTTGCCTTTTTTGCTGGTATTGATAAGGCCAAATTTAAGAAGCAAGTGGTTCCTGGTGATGTGCTGGAGCTCAAATGCGAGCTGATAAAGAGTCATGGACCTATTGGTGTTGCTCTTGCCAAGGCATATGTGGATGGAAAACTTGCAGTTTCCGCTGAATTAACTTTTGCCGTGAGTGACAACAAGTAGTTTTTAGAACTAGTTTATCCCTTTTAGAAAACTATTTTTACTGCTATAATAATTATGAAAATATTTTAAATATTATTCATGAAAGCTAATAATAATGGCGTTTCAGAAAGGGATCTATTTCATCATGTTAAATAAAGTTCTATCAGATATTTATAGTAAATTGAGAGTCAGCTTTTATATGAAGATTTTTGCAAATTTTGAAAACAGAGAAGCAACTCTTACTATGGTTGAAGCATTTAGTATGGAGTGCATTATGGCTCTGGATGAACCTACAGTGGCTGAATTTGCACGTATGATGAATATATCTGCTCCTAATGCAGCTTATCGTGTTGGACAGCTGGTTCAGAAGGGTTATGTTGAGAAGATCCAGTCAAAGACTGATCAGCGTGAATATCATTTAAGACCAACTCAGAAATTTATAAACTACTTTAATATCAATACATCTTATATTGATACAATTTGTGAGAGATGTAAGGATAAGTTTTCTGAAGAAGATTATAACAAACTTGTGGAGCTTTTGAGTGTCATTGATAATGAGCTTATGCCAGAGCTTCATTTAGAGAGATTTAAATCAAGATAACAAAGAATGTCCCTTGCGACATTATCACTCCGAGCGCGGTTGCGCATTTATGCAACATTTTCCTATTCTTATGATATAAAACAAACCACAGGATTCATTGCTTAAATTTTGATCAATGAACTCTGTGGTTTTTATTTTTCTTTTATTTTTTTCCTAAAATCATTATCTTACAACTACGATAGTTCCTTGTTCTATCATGGAAAAGAGTTGGCTGGCTACGTCATGAGGTAGATTGACACATCCATGTGAGCCGCTGTTCTGGTAGATTGTTCCTCCAAATTCACTTCTCCAGGTTGCATCATGAAGTCCTATGGACTGGTTAAATGGCATCCAGTAGTCTACCCAGTTTTTCCATGTGGGGCCGGTCAGGTACTTTCCATTTACTTTACTGTATATTTCAAATATTCCCTTTGGAGTACTTCTTCCCTTACTGACGTTGCCTGTTACTATTGATGACTGAAGCACGATCTGATTATCCTTGTAATATGTTAACGTCTGAGCATCAATGTTGATATCAACATAGGTTGAAAATGCAGGTACCACGTCATTTACAGGTGCTCCGGCTATTCCGTTGGCTTCATCTGAAGCATTGGCATATCTACCTTCATAAATTCCATTTGTAACATAATGATTATACAAGGCTACAGAATCTGTTCCCAGTGCATTGACTACATCCGGATATCTTGCAGCGTAATATGCAGGATCGAATGTTGACGCCAGAGCCTTATTATTTATTCCCAAGCCAATAACTATAACCAATATCAATGTTCCTATTGTTTTTACTTTTTTTACTAAATTAATTCCAGCCATATATTAACCTCCTGATTATGAAATTGGTGGTTAATATTAAGTATAATCTTTATCACTTTAACATTTAATTAAAGAAGTATTAATTTATTAATAAAATATATAGAAGCTTGAAACGCTTATATTTACTGGCTTGGTTGTGCTTCAAAATAAAGTCACTTTATTAAGAAACCTACTGCTAATTCGGATATCTATTTATCATTTTTGAATCTTAGATTCATAGGTGTATATATAATCTACAACTCTTGCTAATTCTTCATTTGAAGTTCCTGAAATTGTTACTGGAATAACATCATATTTTCTTCCGTATGCTTCAATTTCTTTTGCTCCAGCTATTACTTCTTTTGGAATAGATATTTCTATGTCGTACTTTTTTACTTCCTCTGAAGCAAGCTCTTTATGATCTAGTACTTTCTGGAACAGTATAATTTCTCCAGAGCTTATTTTTAAACTCTTTCCATCATCCTCTGCAAGTACCGTGAGGCTTAAAGTGTTATCGACCTCTTTATTTACTGCCATATGGTATGTAAATGAGCTTGCTGCTTTTGCTCTTCTGCTTATGATAGAGCTTGTTGTTCCAATACTTCCATTGTCTTTTAGGTTGTGCAGCTCATCATTTTCATACTGTCCATAGCCTGCTTCGATCGTATCGATTACTTTTTTGTCTTCAGCTGCTTTTTTGGCAAGGTATTCTAACTGCTCTTTTCTATTCTTGTAATAGAAATATATTCCATATCTCTGAGTATATTTCAGATAATGTGGTGCAAAGGTGTAATTGCAGTTTTCAACTTTGAATGCAATTGTATGATCTGCTGTAGCCTTTGGAGTAACGTGTTTTTCTATTTCTGCAGCATATGTTTTGGCATCGATCTCTTCAGGTATTGTGATCATCTGATTTTCTACAATAGGAAACTCTGGTATAGTTACATCTACGCCTGTTGTGGTTACTTTTTTATCCTCGCATCCAAGGTCCGCAGAGAGTACATAAGGTCCATAGCACAGCGCCATTGAACTTTGCTCGTCCGGAAGAGCCTCTGTATATACTTTCATTGGTAATTCTACTGTTATTACATCATTTTCTTTAAGATCCGCCGCTATTGTCACAAACCCAGGATTAGCCTTTAACTCTGTTGCAGCTTCTTTTCCATTTATCTGGATCATCATTTCTTCGTCCATCCAGTATGGTATTCTTAGAGCGATTTTCTTATCCAGATCTGTTTTTAGTACCTGCAACTGTATCTTATCTGATGTTTTAAGATCTGCAGTTATTTGTAATTCGCTTCCATTTTGGCAGAAGATTTTTGAAGAAAAATACATTGCAACGTATATTGTATCTTCATTTTCAAAATACAAACTGTCTCCCAGTTTAGTGAAGTTCTCCATTCCAGTACCTGTACAGCACCAGAACTTGGTTGTCTCTTCTCCATATACCTTGAAATATCCTGATGCCATTGGCTGAAAATAAGTTGTCATGCCTGTTTCAGGATTCTGTGAAGAAAGAATTGAATTTATAAATGCCTTCTCATAATAATCCAGATATTTTACATTTCCTGTTATCTCAAAAAGTTTTCTTGCCATTTTGAGCATGTTGTAGGTATTACATGTCTCATTGTTGGCATTGGTTCTTTCTGCATCCAGCACATAGTCTCTTCCAAAGTGCTCCCATTCGCTGTTTCCGCCTGTTGCATAGGTATGCTTTTTTACGACCATGTCAAAAAAAGCTTCAGCATATTCAAGGTATTTTGAAGCATCTATTTTCTGTCCTTTTACAGTATTTCCATGCATAGTATAGTATCTGTTAAGGGCACCCATAAACTTTGGAATTGTTGTATTAGCATGTCTTCCATCAAGTGCATCTTCTATTCCGGAATTTATCTTTTCAAATAATCGGTCTTCATCAAAAAGATGTGCAGCGATAGCAATTTCTTCTTTTCCTGAATACTTGTACAACTCATACAACACATCATTCATTCCGCCATATTCTACGCATAATACATCAAGTCTTTTCTCTTCAGACCATGAACTTGCTCTGTTATATGACCACATTCCCAGGTTCTCTGCTACCTTCAGGGCTTTTTCTATTCCTGTAAATTTATAGGCATCAACAAGTCCTGACAGAATTTTATGTACTGTATACCACGGTACCCAGGCTTCTGTTATTATGTGTCCTTTTCCGTTTTCAATATTGTCAAACTGAATTTCAACGTTTGTTCTGTCTAAAATCTGTGCTCCAAAAATGAAGCCTTCTTTACCTTTAGAGTTTTGCTGACATTCATATAATGAATCTGCTATATATTCTATTTTTTTATAGATCTTATCCTTATCTTCTACTGAGATTGTTGCGTTGATATATGACTGCGCAAGTGCTGAGAGGTAATGGCCCATTGTATGTCCGCCAATCAGCATACTTTCCCATCCTGCATAGCGTGTTGCACCTTTCATATCTATGCCTGCAGTATCCCTAAACCCTGCCAGCATTTTGTCATCATCAATAGATAATAGATATTTTATCTCTTTAGCAAATGCATTGCTCATATATGTATCTTCTACATATACTCTATCTGTATTGATTTCCTGTATCTTGCATACATTACTTTTTATTATTGGTTCTTTTACAGTTGAACTCATGCTCTTTTCCCCTTAACACAGTATTTTGGCTATATTGTTTCCAACTATAAAATATCATTTAGACTGATGGCTCTAAATATCAAAGAGTTTGATTTGGTGTCATTTTTTCCTTTTTTATAAAATATGATATTTATTACACCTGTAAATTCTCTATTTTTATTTTCCTCTTATGCATTTATTATTTTATCTTTTATATTTCTAAGGGTTATTTGATAATTTGCTCAATATGCTTTGCAAATATACACTGCGTAGATACTGTCTTTATTATTTTATTTTCAGTACTCAGAAATCTTTGTTTTAAAAACTATATGACGGTAAATTGATTATTTAACCGTATCAGCTATATACATCTGTTATTTTAGTGTTTTTTTGATATATATAGTGTTATTATGTTATATTTATTATTAGAATTTGATTTCATTACTTTTGACAAAAGAGGCTTTCTATGAATTGCATTTCTCTTCCTTCAAATAAATTATTTTTTTATCACTATACGGGAAAATTTAAAGCTCTTTCTTCCGAATGGAAACACGAAAAGTTTACTTTGGCTGATTATGAACTGATTGTCATGACTGAAGGTGAGCTTTTCCTTAGATATCAGAATAAAAATTATACTGTAAAAAAAGGTGAATATCTTTTACTTCCTCCTTCTCAGGATGGCTTTAGAGAAGGTTTCAAGGAATCCTACTGTTCTTTTTACTGGATGCATTTTTCTATTGATCATGACAGGAGTATACCTTTGGAAATCAATGTCAAAAATAAAAATGATGCTCCACATTATTCTAATTACTGTGTACTTCCTCAAATAGCTGTCATCCCTCGCCCCGAGCGTATTGTTGTTATGATGAAGCAGCTTCAGGATGCTGTAAAAAATAATTATCCTTCCGCTTCCTTGGATGCTTATGTTACCAGTATCATGATGGAATTGTATGGTGAGATGTCTATCGGCACTATGGTCAATGACCTTGCTTCTAAGAAGCAGATTTATCTTGATATCATTGACTATATTCAAACCAATATTTCTAAGAACATTAAGATTGCTGAGATTGCTGATGCTTTTGGTTATAATCCAAAATATCTTTCCCATTTATTTGTTGAGATCAGAAATATTCCTCTTAAGCAGTTTATCTTAAGTCAAAAAATTGACGCTGCCAACTTTATGCTTGCTGACAATGATAAGACTGTTACTCAGATTGCTGCTGACCTTGGTTTTTCAGATGTTCACAACTTTGCACGTACCTATAAAAAAGTTACAGGCCTTACTCCTAGTGAATATCGTAATGCCTTTTCCAAGAGAATGTTGTTTCATGTCTGATGTGGTATGCATGAACATCCCCCTGTCAAGTAGATAGGAAAATAACTAAAATAACATCAAAAAACTGGTGGTCATAGTAATATTGATCACCAGTTTTACGTGTAGAATTATAGTTGTTTTTATTTCAGAAATAACGAGCTATCCAGACGGCAGCATTCTATGAATCGACTCGTGGCTGCTCAGTTGCCTGTGTCTGAACTCCCCTTTGCATACGACTCATATGTTTCATTTATCCACACTGTGAAATCCTTATAGATTTCCGAAAACTCTTTTCCATAGACAGTTTTTGACATGGTCATGAGATCTTTATCAAGATTATCCATAACGGTGTCTATGCCATAAGTCTCTACAAGATATTCTGTTATACAGCCCGCCTCAATATAGGAACAGTCATCTGCATGCATATACTGCTGCATATCATCAGTCCTTGTATCCCAGGAGGTTTTAATATTTTGGTATTCCTGACCAATAAATGCGCCATTTGCATAGCATAAACCATTGTAATGATAAATATTCTTGAGCTTGATGACGTTTTCCTCAGCATCCCAAAAATCAGAATTTTTGAGGTCTTCAAGATATTCCTCAGGCGCCCCATAATTACTCTTTTTACACATTCTGTTCTCGCAGACGAGCATTGATATATACTCAGCAATTCCTTCCGAACAAAAGTAAGAATCCGGATGCACCTTAGTATATACAAAAGTAAGGTAATGCACATATTCATGAAGCAGCGAAAATTCAGCCTGTTTCCAGTCGCCAAATAGTTTTATGAAATGGCTTACCGGGTGGCAATATGCACCGGCATAAGCTGAAGCCTCCGCTTTATTGCAAAAATCCGTATAGATTTCGACTGGCTGAACTTCTTCACTAATATAGTCTTCTAAAGCTTTTCTAGCATCTGCAAAGTCCTGGTCAACCATACCAAGTACTTCTTCTAAGCCTGCAAAAAAAGCTTCTTCGCCCATAAGTTCAATATCATCTGCTGCAAGATACCATACAGTATACTTTGTCCTAACAACATAAGGATATGTTGCTCTTTTACCAGAATCTTTTGAATCATTTTCTTCTATTGCAAAACCTGCCACAAGACTTCCTGTGCCGATAATTTCCACATCCCCATCATCTGTAATCTCGTTTCCTATCGGGGACTCTGAACCAGTAGTATTAGCACATCCCGCCATACTAATAGCAGCCGCCATAATAATTCCAAGATATCGCTGTTTTCTAATCTTCATTGTCATTCCTTCCAAGTCTTCTTCAATTCAATCCTATATTCATTAGCACCGCTATGCGTTGCCGCTTTTTATACAAATATGTTATCACATCGGTAGATAAACGGCTGGTTCCCATGTCTCGAGGAATATCATATTCTTGGGCAGCAATGTTCTTTTTGATAATCCATATCATTTGATCGATGCTGACCAGTTATCTCCTTCTACGATATATTGGAACTCCGTAAGATTCGGATTTTCTATAACCTTTAAAAGTTCTTCCAAATCATCAACATCCAGCTTTCTGACTTAGCCTGTTATATTTTATCTACTTTCTGTTCCTGCTTTTTCAACATCCCATCAAAATAATTAAGGGCATATGCCTTAGATGAATTATCCGATGCAACGTAGCTGATACATCCATCTTGATCAACAAAAGCAACATTATTATCAAGCGCTAAGCAAGGAGAGGTCTGTTCACCAATCATTGAATCAGCGATTTCTACTCGCTCGTTATAATGAGGACAAAACGCGTATGGGAAAATCTCAAGTAATCCCTTTACCCAACCATATCCCACTTCACCATTCATTTCAAAAATAGAACTATCACTGTGGCCACAGCTAAACCAACAAATCGCACCTGCACTGAGGCCGGATAATACGGCTTGATCATTGTAATTGATGATTCTTGTCTATTTGGTACAAGCATCTTGTAACATTCGGACGCCAGTTCCGCTATTATCCGGACAGTGG
>SVGC01000036.1 GCA_015056495.1 Butyrivibrio sp. | reverse complement strand
GGAGGTTTTTTACTGTAAGCTGAAGCAGCTGTTGTCCCCCTGCAGAGCAGGGGGTTTATTAAAAGATGCTACACAAGCAAAGCAGCCCATTCCATAGGAATGAGCTGCTAAAGAAAAAGATTTTATCAGAAAAATTAAATACCAAGGAATTACTGGATATCAAGAGCTGCCTTCTCAAGTGTTAAGCAGTAGTAGAGATCTCCATCAACTGCAATACCTGTGTAAGACTGATTGTATGTCTTGCCATCTGCTGTTGTAACTACTGCAACAACATCTGCTGTATCACCATTGTTTGTGATAGTAAGCTCAACATCAGCACCGTTGATATCTGTTGTAAATGTATCCCAGTTCCAGTCACATTCAGCTGTTGCAATGTTATCGTAACCAGCGCCCCAACCAAAGTTATCAGCACGAAGTACTGCATACTCTGCATAATCAGCATTATCATCTGTGCTATGACCATCTGCTACATTCTGAAGAACTACAAGGAAGTTATCCCAGTTAGCAAGACCATCTGTGTAGTTCTTGAAGTTAACTGTTACTGACTCACCTTCTGGAACTTCTACAACATCTGAGAACTCTGTCCAGAATGCGCTATCGCAAGCAAGTGAACCAAGAAGAGTTCCTGTTACTTCAACACCAGTGTTGTCATTAGCAACTGCTTCTGTTTCTTCTTCAGCAGACTCTGATCCTTCTGGAGCTACTGGAGTAACTGATGTATCACCAAGTTCATAGAGGCCTTTTACCTGACCATCTGTAAGAGCTGTATCAAAGATATAGAGATCATCAATGAATCCCTTAAAGATTGTATCCCAATAGTTGATACCGATATAACCTTCTACACCATCACCATTTAAGATGTTTGTAGCAAAACCGCCATACATAGCTTCATCAACATTTGAGCAATCCCACATAAGTTCGCCATTAAGGTAGAACTTAGAAGCTACTCTATCAAGACCATCATCTGCTGCCTGATAGATGTCACCTGTTGCTACAACTGTAACCATTGCCCATTCTTTTTTACCATGGATAGAATCATCTGTGGCATATACCCAAGGCCATGCACCTGTCTCAGAGTTTCTGTTCCAAGCTACAGGGAAGATCTTGGCACTGTTTGTTCCCCATTCAGTCTGTGTGAAGTTCAGCCATGTAACGTATGGCTCAGCATCGCCTGTAGCACCCATGTTACGTCCAACCTGAAGAGTTGCTCCATATGTAGCAAGTCTTTCAGCATCAATCCAGAATGAAATTGTATATTCATCTGTGCCTATTGAATCGATAGGAAGCTTATAACCATACTCACCATTTACATATAAGCTGTTTCCAACAACACCATCAGCGTAAAGAAGTGGAAGTGAATCATCCTCTTCAATAGCATATGTAGCACCAGCTACAAGTGGATCTGCTGCCTTTTCATCTTCTGTAAGTGGGTTCTCTGGACGTGTTGCAGCAACGATACCTTCATCAACACCTTCATCAAATGTGAAGTGATATTTTGCCTCAGGAGCTTCTTCAGCTGTAACTTCAGCCTTTTCCTCTGTCTGAGCTTCTACTGAAGCTGCCTCTGTTGATGCTTCAGTGTTTGTTTCTGTTGTGGTTTCTTCTGAACCGCCACATGCTGCAAGTGAAAGTACCATACTTGCGCTAAGTAATGTTGCTAATACCTTCTTCTTCATATTATCCTCCTTTTATATAAGCCTCTGCCCCTTTGAGGCAGAGGACATATGTTAGAAAAGAAACATTAAATATTACTGATTATCAGTAACCATCTGCTCATATAATGCAACTTCTTCATCAGTAAGAACGTTATATCCGCTCTCGCCAAAGTACTGAAGCATAGCTGTTGCATGGTACCAGTTAGCCTTCTTAGTAGCTTCATCAACATAGTCAGCAGCCTTAGCTGTACCATTATCTACAAGAGTGTGGATACCAATGCTGTTGAAGTAACCATCACAGTAGTTCCAATATCCTGCAATGCTTGTCCAGCCGTAAGGAATTGGCTGCATGCAGCTTGCAAAATAGTTCTCCCAAAGAGCCTTGTGCTCTTCATCCATTCCTGCGCAGTACATATCAATGTATGCATCCCATACTTCTTCATCAGTTGTGATAGGTGCAGGCATTACATCATACTTAAGAGCAAGACCAGATGCATTTGTAAGTTCTTCGTTGTTATAAGCTTCAATTCTTGTCTTCCATCCATCTACACCAAAGCTCATGAACTTAAGAAGTTCGTATGCTTCTCTAGGATACTTACAAGAAGTTGTAACACCACCAAAGTCAATAGTTGCAATAGAATGATGATCTGCTGAAGCATCATCAGCACTTACTGCAGGTACTACATAAGGAACGATATCAAGACCATACTGCTCATAAGCTGGAGTAGCCCATGTTCCCTGATATGTCCAGAAAGCTTCTGTAAAGAGTGCAACGTGACCTGTTGTTCCACACCAAGCTTCCCAGTCACCAGCCCAGTCTTCCATTTCCTGAGTCTCTGTTGAAGGAGCTCTGTATCCGCCTACAGCAAGATCAGCAAATTCCTGTTCACCAACAGCCCAAGCTGAAAGATCAAAGTCTGTTCCGTCAAAACCAAATTCACCAACAATATCCTGTGATGAAGCAATTCCGTAATAAGAATCAAGTCTGTTGTATACGCCTACGCCGTAGTAAGCCATTCCGTCTGGAGAATCCTTAACTGTACAATCCTTGATAAGCTGGATCATCTCATCCCATGTCCAATCCTGATCTGGAACGTCTACGTTAAGAGTCTCTAATACGTTTCTATCAATGTACATGATACCTGGGAAGAACTTTACAGGTACTGCATATCTTGCAGATGTACCAAAGCATCCGATTCCTGCATCATTGATAGTTGATGCAACCTTTGCTGTTTCAGGATCTGAATTCCAGTAAGCTGAAATATCCTGTAAAAGCATGTTGCTAAGTGCAAAGTCAGCATCTGAATACATGATAACGTCTGGTGTCTGACCGTTTGATACAAGAGTAAGAAGTGTATCATCATATGTAGCAACGTTTTCATATGTAACGTTTACTGTGATATTTGGATACAGCTCCATGAATCTCTCAGCAAGATACTGTGTGATCTCATCCTGGTCAAAGTTGAAATATGTAAGAGTGATCTTGTCAGAAGTAAGATCTGTAGCCTTATTGTAAGTAATGCCATTGATCACAACCTCTTCTGTCTCTCCTGAAACTGAAGTAGCTGATGATGAGCTACCACCGCTTGATGATCCGCAGCCTGTCATGAGTCCCATTACCATTGCCATAGAAAGGACTGCTGCAACCATTTTCTTTTTCATATTATATTGCCCTCCTTAATCAGATGTTTTTTCTATGCCTAAACATCTTTTTGCCACTCGTTTATATGGATTATAGCACAGAGCAATTTACTTTCATATAGTTTTTGGTAAAATAATCAAGAATAATTTAAAATATATTCAATTAATCTAAAAGAAACTATAAATTTAGACAATTTATGCATATTTGTTTTGTGCATATTGCCAGTTTAGTTCATTTTTTCCTAAAGAAATGTAGATAAAAAAATTAATATAAAATAAAAAGGCACCTTGAAAATAATGATTCAAGATGCCTTTTATCAAAATTATATATCTATTTCCAGTCTTTTACTCTGTAGCAAGCTTAAAGAAATTGACCTTGTTATTGAGTGATTCTGCCAGTCCCTTAAGGTCTGATGCTGAATTGCTGATAAGTGCAAATGTAGCATTAAGCTCTTCCATAGAAGCATTGGTCTCTTCACTTGACGCAGCGTTCTGCTGTGATATTGCAGAAAGCTCGGAAATAATATCAGTAAGCTGCTCTCTTGCAGTCTTAAGAAGACGTACCTTGTGTGAAATAGTCTCAGTATTCTGCTCTACGTTATTTACATTGCTAAGAACACCATCCATGTCGCTCTTAGTATCATTGAGATGCTCATTCTGCTGTGTAAAGCCTTCGCTAAGCTTTTCAATGATCTCCATACTCTTAGAAGACTCATCTACAAGATTTTCAACTATATCATTGATAGTAATTGCTGCAGTTTTGGACTGCTCTGCAAGTGAACCAATCTCAGAAGCTACAACTCCAAATCCCTTACCATACTCACCTGCTCTTGCTGCCTCAATAGAAGCATTAAGAGAAAGAAGGTTGGTCTGGCTTGCTATCTCGCTGATAGAATTAGATGCATCAGCAATTTCTTTTACAGCCTTATTAGTAGCCTTGATCTGATTATCAATATCAACCATAGATGCCATAACTGTCTTGTTCTGCTCCATGAGCTCGTCAAGGGCCAAAACAGTTCTCTTGGCAGCATCAAGCATCTCTACTGTAGCATTTGAAAGGTCGTCAACACTTACATTGATATCATCAATGCTGTTACCCATATCATTAGTATTTCCAACAGAATCCTCTACATTTTCAGCCTGTGCAACAGCACCCTTACTGATATCGCCTACTGCTTCAGCTACCTGATCAGATACGTGAGAAGCTGTCTCTGCTGATGTAGAAAGAGATTCACCAGACTTAGTAACTTCATCAGAAAGTTCCAGTGTTGTTGAAATTACATCCACAAGCTTTGCTCTGAGCCCATCTGCGCTTCTTGTAATTTCACCATATTCGTCTTTTCTATTAATATATTTCTCTTCAAAAGTAACTGTAAGATTACCCTGTGAAAGCTCTTTAAGGCCTCCAACAACATTTTTAGTGATCTTGCGGGCTGTGATGATCATATATACTCCAACGATAATACTGATAAGAATAAATATGATAGCAACACTTATCATGTTAAGTCCTGCTGCTGATAATGCTGTTTCCACATCATCTGTTTCTCTTCCTGCAAATATCATACCTACTACTGTTCCATCGGAATTAGTAAGAGGACAATAATATGCATACCATTTCTTACCACCAATATCAAAATTAGCAGCAAGATACTCTTCTCCATTATCTATAACGATATCTGTTACTGCCTCTGATGCAGTTGTTCCTTCCATTCTCTCTCCGGTAGTGGAATCAAACATCGTAGTAACATATCTTACATTTCCATAGAATAATGTATATGAGATTTCTGTACGTTCAGTAAGTGCATCAAGCTGAGCCTGAAGAGTATCATGGATTGCTGTATCTCCTTTTAACAGCTCTCCATCTTCGCTAATTGACCAGTCACCTTCCCACTGGTGGGATACAATGTCAGATAACTGAACTGCTGATAAAAATAATTCTTCCTCAAATGAATCATAATACGCTTTTTTTACTTTGGTTACACCAATGCCTGTAGTGACAACAGCAGTGATGATAAGTAATGACAGTGCTGCCAAACAAATTTTTCCTACAAAGGATATTCCTTTTTTCATTTTTCTTTTCTCGCTTTCCTAAACCTAAACCCAAATCACTGATCTATAGGGAGAAAAAATGACGAGTGCACATACCTGGCAGAGCACTTTTTATATCATAAGAAAACAATTTTCTATGAAATAAAAAAGAGCACGGAATTAAAATATCTCCGTGCTCTAAGAATTGCAACTGGCTGACATTTTAAAGTCCCTATAGCTTTGCGTCACAAGCTTTCACTTGCTTTGCTAAAAATTCTATAAATTTTTATAAACTGGGTTAGATTATACTAACGGTATATACGATTAGCAATACATTTTCATTCAGTTCACAAAATATTCGCAGCATTACATGATTTAGTTTAATAATTTAGTTTTATCTTAATGAAAAATAGCTTTAAATATCTTCTGAAAAAATGAAAGTGGTCCACTCTCTTCCTGTGCTGTATTTTCCTCACTTTTTACAAGAACCATTGCTGAAATGGCATCAACTGTTACCTTGCCGCCAGAAACTGTTTCAATAGTCTCAACTCCAGCATCAGAGCTATTTACACACACATTCCATGTTCCTTCCGGAATTTCTACAGTTTTTTCTAAATTATTTGCATTAAATATGATAAATAACTCTTCAGCGCTTTCTCCATCAATCTGTGATCCATCTATATCGAAAGCAACTACGTTTTTATCCAGTGTTGAATCATTACCTGGTGTGATCGCTGTAATATATGAAGCCACATCTTCGCTGCTGGTAAGTCTCAGTGCCGGGTGAGCCTTTCTGAAAGCTATAAGTCCTTTATAATATTCATAAACATCCATATAAGCTTCATTATCAAGGTCATTCCACTTAATAGAGTTTACTTCGTCACCTGATGCATAGCTGTTTTCATCAAAACTGCCATCCTCTTTTACCTTAGAACGGAGCATTTCTTCTCCGGCCTGCATGAATGGTATACCTTCTGATGTAAGATATATAGCAGCTGCAAGATTGTTCATCTTAACAAGTTCATCAAAAGAAGCATCTTCTCTTGAAATCTGGATTCTGTCAAAGAGTGACAGGTTGTCATGGCAGGAAGCATACTGCACTATCTGAGAAGGATTCTTGCTCCAGATCTCGCTGGCCATAAATGAAGAAGCAATTGAGTTTTCTTTATTTAATGCGCCTGAAACAAATCCTACTTCACCTGTGTTAAATACGCTACCCTTTAATCCATCACGCATTGTGTCATTAAAGAAAGCAAAATCAGGTGTCTGTGCAGATGACTGCTGAGTAGCAAGTGTGTAGCCTTCTTTTGTAAGGTCTGTAGACATTGTCCAGCCTTCACCATAGAAGATAACATCAGGGTGAGTCTTATGAACTTCTTCAACTATCTCATTGACAGTCTCAGTATCAAGAAGTCCCACAAGGTCAAATCTGAAGCCATCCATATGATATTCGTCAGCCCAATAACATACGGAATCTACGATGTATTTTTTTACCATGGAACGCTCAGAAGCTGTATCGTTGCCACAACCTGAACCATTGGAATATGTTCCGTCTGAGTTGATCCTTGAAAAATATCCTGGAACAAGTCTGTTGATGCAGAAGTCAGATGCGCTGTATACATGGTTATAAACCACGTCCATAACAACTGAAAGGCCATTATCATGCATTGCTTTGATCATTGTCTTAAGCTCGCTGACACGTACGCTTCCGTCACTGGCATCTGTAGAATAAGAGCCCTCTGGAACATTGTAGTTAACAGGATCATATCCCCAGTTAAAAAGATCTTCATAAGTATGTGTCTCATCAACAGAGCCGAAATCATAAATAGGAAGAAGGTGCACATGTGTAACACCAAGGTCTACAATATGATCGATTCCTGTAGAAACACCTGATTCTGTAGTTGTGCCTGTCTCTGTAAGTGATAAGAATTTACCAACATTGGTAATGCCTGAACTCTTATCAGAAGAAAGATCTCTCATGTGAAGCTCGTAAATGATCGCATCATTGATAGACTCACCTGCATGAGGATTGGTATCTTCATCCCATCCCTCAGGATCAGTAGAATCAAGATCTATTACCATAGCTCTTTTACCATTAACACCAGTAGTTCTGGCATATGGATCGCAAGCTTCCACCTTTAATCCATCAAGAGATGCTGTATATGTATAGTAAACGCCGTTCAGATCGCCATCCTTGGAAGCAACCCATGTTCCGTTAACATCCTGGGACATATCAATTGTTTCAATAAGGTCGTCTTTCCAGCTATTACCTGTCTCGTACAGATTAAGTGTCACAGCATCTGCTGTAGGAGCCCATACTCTGAAGGTTGTCTTGTCCTTACTATATGTAGCACCAAGATCATCACCTGTATATGTATATTCTTTTTCAAATTCTTCTGTTGAATAGATTATTGGCATATTGATATCATATTGAGCTTCTTCAAAAGATATATAGTAGGACTTGGTATTATCAAGTTCACTTTCTAATGTAAGAATATACTCAAATTCCTCCTCACTTTTTGCAATATCTGTAACGGCAACCTGACCGCTTTTGCCCCATACAACGATGCTTTCAAACTGAGCATCATCAGGATCTGCTGTAAAAAGAGCTGTGATGGTACCATCTCCGTTATAGACTGCAGTCTTTAACTTGGTTCCTGTTACTGCATCATCTCCATATTCTTTGGTATAGCCTTCAACACCGGATTCTACATAGATGTCTACTGAACCATCCACCATCTCAGAAATATCAATAAACTGGTCTTCATTGATATCTTTAGTCCAATCCTCAGTTCTTACAATAAATCCTACTTTAGTGGTACCGGCTGCAGCAACAAAGGTAGCAACCTGCTCTCCATCCACCTCTTCAAAAGGATAAGCTCCGCCTTCACCACCGTCTGGCCACATCCACACATCCCAGCCGGTATATTCTCCGTCTTCTCTGTGATAATGAAGTCTGATAGTAACCTCACCATCTTCAGCGTGTACTACCAGTGGAGTTTCCACAAAAATCAAATTGCCTATTACCATGGCAAGGGCGAGAATAAAGGTAAAAACACGTTTTACCAATGTTCTGGCGCAGTTCATATTTTTAAAACACTTTCCCATACAATCCTCCAGTTATAATTATTCGGTAACGTTTCCATTACTAATCATAATTACACTAAAAAACCTAGTCAATGGAAGATATTTACAAAAGAGAAAACGTTTTCTTGTGTAAATTTACTGTTTCGGAGTAAATACCTGATAGCTCGTTATAAGCCTTATCAGTCGCTAAAATTATACCTATTAGCCGCATTCCAGAGTATCCATTCATCATAGCCTGCATCATATACAGCCTGGATCTGTGCTTTAATAGCGGCCAAGTCATATTTGATATGACCATCCACCCAGCTGGCTGTAAAAGCCTGAAGCCACGGTCTGACAATTGCTCTATCCTCTTCAGGAATATCCTGTAACTCCTGAACAGACTTATTCATTGCTGCCAGCACTGTTTCATAAGGGTAGGCGTCAGGAACGCTCAGCCCAAAGTTTCCAGGGCCATAATGGGATGGGTAAACCATAGGTGATATGGCATCTACAATTTCTCCAAGGGCAGCATAGTCCTGTCCTACACTTTTTTTATCTATCTCACTTCCAATAATTGTTCCAAATACATCAGCTGAAACTATCACATCTTCCTGATGAATCTGATAAGTAGCGTATTTCAAAAAAGATTTGATAGTCTGGATCTTGATATTGCTGTTCATCGCAACGCCATACATGGCGCTCTCAGCTTCGCTTCCCACAGGGAATCTTACATAGTCAAACTGCACCTCATCAAAACCGTCTTTTGCCGCCTGCCTTGCAATATCTACTATATACTTCCAGACACCTGTATTATATGGATTGACCCATGGAAGACCATTTCCATCAGTTACTGCAGTCTTATCAGCTTTTAACAGAGCAAGGTCCTGCCGGCTTTCAGCCAAAATAGGATCTTTAAAGCATACTACACGGGCGATAGTATGGATGTTATGCTCTTTTAATGTGGAAATGAGCTTATCTATATCTTTAATATATTCAACACATGCACCTGTTTCCTTTACTGCATCCAGATCCATGTTGTAGGTTACCTCTCCATCATCATTTTTGACATCAATAACTACTGTATTTAACTGGGTGGAATCAAGCAGCTCTATGAGACTGTCAAAGTTACTGCTTCCTGCCATAGGCCCGGATACGTAGATTCCTTTTACATGAAACTCATCATCTTCCTCTTCAAGTGAATTGCCTGATATGGTATCTACTTTGTCCTGCTCATTAATAGAATTACCGGACACCGTCTCTACATTATCCTGCTCCTGAGCAGCCATTGCACCCTGCCCCGGTACTGCCGTTCCAACTATTACAGTCATTATTGCGAATGTTATAAATTTTCTTAAGCCACGTTTTTTCATAATCTACTCCCTATTCAAAATCTCAAAGCTAATTATAGCACATGAGTCACCGGGGACGTATCAAATTGACTCATTGTATGCAATGAGTCAATTTGATACGTCCCCAGTGACTCACCTCTGAAATAAAAAGGCACAGCCTACAAGAGCTGTAGGCCATGCCATTGCATAAACTATGATTTTTTTACTATTGCGATCAAATTTTTTCTACTGCCAAGTCGACCTGTTGCACAGTGCCGATCCCACCGCTTTCTCTCAGGAACATACCTGTCTGCCTGATCCTACCATTGATCAAGAGGTCCATTCCCTGGGATGTAAACTCAGTATCGGCTCTATCCAGGTAGATTGCACCAACATCAGCCTCCTTTAAGCCTATTAGCTTGTCCTGCCCCTGCTCATCTTTGTACCAGACTTTCAACATATCAAACACAGCATCTGATTCATCTATCCAGCCATTTCCATCAATGTCAAATTCCGATAACTCAGCAAAGCCATTGCCGCTTTTTGCCCCAAACAGTTCCAAACCATTATTGATAATTCCGTCCCCGTTTCGGTCGTAAGCAAGAAAAGCTGATCCATTTTCCAAACCGGCAACTTTTTCTTCTGTCCCATCGGCATCCAGATCAAAGTAAAAATGCTGATCTGAAATGTTTGTTACGCCTCCTCCGACATTTATGACCAGTGGATCAAGAAGTGGAATGTCTCTTGCTACCTGCATAGAAGTATACTCAGTGTATTTTCTGGACATACTTACTGAGACTCCAAAGTTGATTTCCCTTCCATCCGCTGTATGAGCTATGCCCTGCGCTTCAAAGGTAGTCATCTCAGTCTCTTCATAATAAGACTCCATTGTGGTCACACTGGTATAACCGCTTCCCATAGTCATAAGGTCACTTAATGCTGAACTTGCCTTATCTAAAAAGTTATTTTTCTTTCCAGACATATTCTGCATCAGTCGCAATATCTGCTGTAACAGCTGTATCCTTATTTGATGCAATTCTTCTACTCTTTTACTAATAAGAGATGAATTATCTGTTCTGGAAGATCTGCTACCGGCTGAGACATCATAAGTAAGATCTGTTCCTGTATCCATGCTGCTGGATAATTCCAGGGTATCTTTCTTACTACTATCAAAGGCACCTTTAAGATCCGATAAAAATCTGGAATTGGTAAGGAGCCCTGATGCCACCGCCTGGGAGCTGAACTGATTAAATATTCTTGTAGAATTCATCTGAATGCTACTATCTGCTATTACCATAGGCATTACCTCTTGTTGTTAATCCTGAAAAATCAGGATTCCAAGTATTTTCAGCGTCTATTGTTTTATGACGAAATTCCCTTTGCAGAAAATACCAATCTAGTTTAACCCCTCATGAGTTAAATGCCCGTTACTAGTAGGTCGTGCACTTCCCGTAAAGCTTTTGGATGAAACGAATGCGTCCATTCACCTTTTTCATTTCCATAGAAAAAGCACCGCCTTTCGTCTCCATGAAACAAAAACCGATGCCATCCTTAGCTTCAATAGTAATATCGGCAGACAGATATCCGAACATAACAAAACAGATTATAAAATAAAAATAACGTGTGGCGTGGCGAAAGAGCCACGTCACACGTTGATTTATAACTTCTTTTAACCTTATCTAAGTTTGAACTGACTTACGATCTCTGTCAGAGTTTCTGCTGTTGTCTGCTGCTTGGTTGCTAGATCTGCAACAGAATCAACGGCTTCAGATACGCTACTTACAGAATCTGTTACATCAGCACTTCTACTTGCTGTTTCCTGAGTTGACTCAGCAATACTCTGAACAGCTTTGTTAACTTCGTTCATGTTAGCCTGAATATTCTCTGCCATCTCTGAGATCTTATCTGACAGATCACCAAACAGGTTGGCATCATCACCATACTGTTCTCCAACCTGAATGAAATTATCATAATCCGGAGTAACTGTATCTATAACAAATTCAAGAAGCTTATTTGAACCAGTTGCAAGCTCTGTAAATGCCTGCTGTACACTATCTACTGTATCCTGGATCTGCTTAACGGCATCATCTGTTTCTGTAGCAAGCTTATTGATTTCCTGAGCAACTACTGCAAATCCCTTACCTGCCTCACCAGCTCTTGCTGCTTCTATGCTGGCATTAAGTGAAAGGAGGTTGATCTGGCTGGCAATTTCAGAAATAGCATTGGCAAGATTTGCAATTTCATTAACAACTTCAGCTCTGGCTGTAGCAGCTTCAAGCTCATCCTTACGTTCATTAGCGATTGCAATAGCGCTGTCATGCTGTTTGCGGCCATTTTCCTGAATCTCGAGAGCTCTCTTTTTGATTTCCCTAACCTGCTTACTTGCTGCCTCTGTTTCTTTTGCAAGATCTTCAACAGATGTATTAACTTCCTGAACAGAAGCTGATACCTCTTCAGTTGCTGCACCAGTACTCATCATTGCGTCATTAACAACAACCATATTTTCTGAGATCTTAGAAAATTCAGCTGCAAGCTCCTCTGACATAGCACCAAGTGTACTTGAAGCATCATTGATATTACCAGACTCAGAGGAGATATTAGAAATAATATTACTATTATTCTTAAACATTTCATTCAAGGAATCACTCATATCGCCAAGCTCATCATTACGTTTGGTCTTAAGTGAATCGATAGTGAAATCACCTGAAGCAAGTACTCTTGCAAAGTCATTAACACTTGAAATGGTTCCTGCAATAGTTTTGGCTATAATTGCAATAACAACAACCGCAATAACAATGGCAATTATACTGATAGTAATTATTACATTGTTCATTCTTGTGATCGGAGCATTAACCTCTGACTGGAACATGATGATTATAAGCTTCCAACCAACCTCCGGAACTGTTCCGAAATATGTATTCAGATACATACCTGGTTCGCCGATCACCTGCATGCCCTGATCCTGACTAAGAAGTGCTGGAGCAATGTTAGCTATATCGGTATCATCATTTGCTATATTTAAACCACTTTCCATCTTCTCAGCTTCGCGGGCATAGATATAAGTACCATCACCAGATGTCATCATGGCATTGCCACTATCACCTACTGTAATATTACTTACAAGAGTAGAAATGATGTCCAGTGTCATATCACAAGTTACGCAACCCATGAATTTTCCACTTGTATCAAAAATAGGTGCTGAACATGAAGCCATGACAGTACCGCTTGAAGGATCATAATATGGGTCTGTGATAGTTGCTTTCAATTCTGTTGTTGCCTTGGCATTCAGATAATATTCCTGACTGAAATAATCATACTCAGCATTAGAATATTCCCAATCCTCTACAATCTGTCCATTATCTTCATACCAGTATGGGCCTACATACTCCTGTCCGGCATATGCTTCATCACCAGTATATACTCCTGGTTCGAACCATATTCCGGCACCTGAGATCAATTCATCTTTTAGTACAAGATTTCCAAATACATCATTATATGCTGTCATTGGCATACCTTGATATGTATTAGAGACAACTACAGATAGCGCTAGTGCAGTAGTCCGGACTTTTTCCAATTTACCGTCTATGCTATTGATATTTTTGTCCAATTCAGCATAAACGTAATTTTTAGTCTGTTCATTAACAGCTGTCTTAGCCATGTTGCTACTTACAAGTGCTACTACGATCAATGCACATAGAACAACAGGCAAAATCATCAGTAACATTTTTGGCAGGATTCCCATTCCTTTACGGGACCTGACATGTTTGGTGTTCTTTTGCTTGCCATTAGCATTTGCCATTACAGTTACCTCCTCATAAAACAAAAAAAACTTTGTACATTTATATTATCACTTTTCCGTTTGAATTTACGTGATTTATAAACTTTTAATCTTTTTTTTATCTCGCATATATGTTTAAAATAGCGGTTTGAATTATTTTTTCATCCACTATTTTTACAATAAAGAAAAAAGCATTACCTATAGTCACTAATGTCGTGAAAGCCATAGATAATGCTCATTTTCATCATTATGATATTCAATAAGATATTACAGTACTGACAAAGCCTGCTTTAAATCTGCAATAAGATCTTCTTTATCTTCAAGTCCGCATGAGATTCTAATAAGTCCTGCAGGGATTCCAGCTGCTGCAAGCTGCTCATCATTCATCTGTCTGTGTGTAGAAGTAGCTGGATTTAAGCAACAAGTTCTTGCATCTGCAACGTGGGTCTCAATTGCTGCAAGCTTAAGATTCTTCATAAACTTCTCTGCTGCAGGTCGTCCACCGGAAAGTTCAAAGGAAACAACACCGCAACCGCCGTTTGGAAGATACTTCTGAGCAATATCATAATACTTATTACTCTTAAGTCCAGGGTAATTAACATTTGTAACCTGTGGCTGAGCCTCAAGAAATTCAGCAACTGCCTGACCATTTTCAACATGACGAGGCATACGTACGTGTAATGACTCAAGTCCAAGATTTAATAAGAATGCACTCTGTGGAGACTGAACACAACCAAGGTCTCTCATGAGCTGTGATGTACATTTTGTTATGAATGCACCTTCTTTGCCAAACTTCTCTGCATATGTGATTCCGTGATATGATTCATCAGGTGTGCACAGACCAGGGAACTTATCTGCATGAGCCATCCAATCAAATTTACCGCTGTCAACGACAACTCCACCAACAGCTGAGCCATGTCCATCCATGTACTTAGTTGTAGAATGAGTTACTATATCAGCTCCCCATTCAATAGGTCTGCAGTTAACTGGTGTTGGGAATGTATTATCTACAACCAGAGGTACTCCATGTTCATGAGCTGCCTTGGCAAATTTCTCAATATCAAGAACTGTCAGTGCAGGGTTGGCAATAGTCTCACCAAATACAGCCTTAGTATTATCTTTAAATGCTGCATTTAACTCATCCTCTGAGCAATCAGGTGATACGAATGTTACTTCGATTCCCATTTTTGCCATAGTTACTGCAAGAAGATTGAAGGTTCCTCCATATATTGAAGATGAAGAAACGATGTGATCTCCGCACTCACAGATATTAAATAATGCAAAAAAGTTGGCTGCCTGGCCTGAAGAAGTCAGCATTGCTGCAGAACCACCTTCCAGCTCTGCAATCTTGGCTGCAACATAGTCGCAGGTTGGGTTCTGAAGTCTTGAATAGAAATATCCGCTAGCCTCCAGATCAAAGAGTTTACCCATATCTTCACTAGTATCATATTTAAATGTTGTAGACTGGATAATTGGAATCTGACGTGGTTCACCGTTTCCAGGTGTATAACCAGCCTGAACACATTTGGTATTCAACTTGTAATCGCTCATACTTTTCTCCTAATACTTATCAATAATCTTTTTATATCCCGGCTCAAGAATTTAACCTTTAGAGCCAATGAACATATTATATCATTCAATGCTTTAATGTGGTAAAACTTTTATAACTTTTTTATATAACACCATAAATAAAATTGATAACTCTACATTTTTGGCCTGGAAAATGACCCTAGGGGACGGGGACAAGGGGACATTCTGACCAATGGTCAAAATGCCCCTTAACCCCGTCCCCTAGGGTCAAAAGATGCTACACAAAAAAATACCGGGACTGCAGCAATTGCAATCCCGGTACCAGTTACTTTATAAACTATGGTATTAAACAATACCCTGAGCCTTCATAGCATCAGCAACCTTTAAGAAACCAGCAATGTTAGCGCCTGCTACATAGTCGCCTTCCTTACCATACTTCTTAGCTGCTTCTGAGATATTCTTATAGATGTTAACCATGATGCCCTGGAGCTTAGCGTCAACTTCTTCGAATGTCCATGAAAGTCTTTCGCTGTTCTGGCTCATCTCAAGAGCTGATGTAGCAACACCACCTGCATTTGAAGCCTTACCACAGATGAAGAGTACTCCATTGTCCTGAAGGTACTTAGTAGCTTCAATTGTTGAAGGCATGTTAGCACCTTCACATACAGCATATACGCCATTTGCAACAAGTGCCTTAGCATCATCAAGATCAAGCTCGTTCTGTGTAGCACATGGAAGAGCTACATCACACTTGATGTTCCATACACCGTGCTCACCATTCTTCTTTTCATGATACTCAGCGCTCTTTCTAGCTGCTGCGTACTCTGAAAGACGTGCTCTCTTAACTTCTTTTACTTCCTTAAGAAGTTCTACGTCGATTCCTTCTGGATCATAGATCCATCCTGTAGAATCTGAGCAAGATACAACCTTAGCACCAAGCTGCTGAGCCTTCTCGATAGCATAGATAGCTACATTACCAGCACCTGATACAACAACTGTCTTGCCGTTTAAGTCCTGACCGTGATCCTTTAAAAGTTCTTCTGTAATATATACAAGACCGTATCCTGTAGCCTGTGTACGAGCAAGTGATCCACCATATGTAAGACCCTTACCTGTAAGAACGCCTTCGTATACGTCTCTGATTCTCTTATACTGACCATAGAGATATCCGATCTCACGTCCGCCAACACCGATATCACCAGCTGGAACGTCTGTGTCAGCTCCAATGTGTCTGTAGAGCTCTGTCATAAAGCTCTGACAGAACTTCATGATCTCGTTGTCTGATTTTCCCTTAGGATCAAAATCAGAACCACCTTTACCACCACCGATTGGAAGGCCTGTAAGTGAATTCTTGAAAATCTGTTCGAAACCAAGGAACTTGATGATACCAAGGTTTACTGATGGATGGAAACGAAGTCCTCCCTTATATGGTCCAATTGCTGAATTGAACTGAATACGGAAACCATTGTTTACCTGAACCTGGCCCTTATCATCTACCCATGGTACTCTGAAAAGGATCTGTCTCTCTGGAGTTACAAGTCTCTCAAGAAGAGCTGACTTTCTGTACTCCTCTTCGTTTGCTTCGATAACAACACGAAGAGACTCAAGTACTTCCTTAACAGCCTGATGGAATTCTGGCTGTGCAGGGTTCTTTGCTACAACATAATCATAGACTTCATCAACGTATGACATAATTATTTTTCCTCCTATTTATGGTGCCATATTATTACGAAACAGATTTCCCGACCTTCTTAATCTGTATGCGCCCCTAAAAAATTGTACAAAAAAAGGGCGTAAAGAATGAATGGTCTTTACGCCCCGT
The DNA here is from genome assembly GCA_015056495.1 of Butyrivibrio sp. Classification (GTDB taxonomy): domain Bacteria; phylum Bacillota; class Clostridia; order Lachnospirales; family Lachnospiraceae; genus Butyrivibrio. Next base: position 19,698 of record SVGC01000036.1, on the reverse strand, counting down.
TGCGTAGACACCTGTGTCTGATAGGTATTATATAATGGTCCCTAAAAATTTACAATATGCTTTATTACATTAAACCGAAAAAGTTTTAAATCTTCAAAGCGGATTTTTTGTGCAAATTGCTATAATGACCCTAGGGGACGGGGTTAGTGGGTCATTTTGACTATCGGTCAAAATGACCCGCTGTCCCCGTCCCCTAGGCTCATTTTATTTAAATATCTTTATCCTGCATTCTTCCAATTGCATCCATTGCAAGGAGTGAACGTTCACACTCAGTTGCTGATAAGGTGATCTGATAACATAATGGACTGCCCTTCATATGCTCAGAAGCATATGACAAACCATTGGTACGTTCATCAAGGAATGGACGATCAATCTGGTTTGGATCTCCAAGTAATATGATCTTGGTATCCTTACCTGCTCTGGTGATGATACCTTTGGCCTGAGCCGGAGTCATGTTCTGGGCTTCATCAATGATCAGGTAGGTCTTCAAAATAGAACGACCTCTGATAAAGTTCAGCGCTTCACATTGAACAATGCCTCTGTCAAAGACTTCATCTGTCTTGCCCTGCAACTCTCTCTCATCCTTGTAGCGCTCTTCTTCATTGGAATCAATCAGCTGCTCAAGGTTATCGATGATAGGTCTCATAAGTGGAGAGATTTTTTCCTGCTCATCACCTGGAAGGAAACCTATATCATCGTCAAACTGAGAGTTCGGTCTGCAGACAAGTATCCTACGGTACTCACCTGTAGGTCTGTTGACCATCTTTTCAAGGCCTACAGCCAATGAATAGAATGTCTTGGCCGTACCTGCCATACCTTTTACGATTACAAGAGGAGCCTTATCTGCCGGAGCCATAAGAGCTTCCTGAAGAAAATACTGACCAGCATTTCTAGGTGTTACACCATAAGGCTGGCACTTCTCATAATCAAGTTTACGGATTACCCCCTTTTCAACACGTCCCATCTGCGTCTTTTTCACAGACTGGTCAGCGTGGATCATAACAAACTCATTTTCGTACAATAATGGGCTCTGTTTCTTTCCACTCTCATCGCAGACATATACCAGTTCAACCGGAATGCCTTTTTTCTTAAATGATTGGAATGCCTCTTCCGGTGCGTATACATCAATACGACCATTGTACTGTTCTCTGTGGCCCACAACCTGCTCAGTTGTAAAGTCTTCAGCCTTGACATTGATGAGCTGCGCCTTGACTCTCAAAAGAATATCCTTGGTAACAAGTATGACCTGTTCCTTTTTTTCTTCTGAAAGGCCCTTGCAGACCTTGAGGATGCGGTTGTCTGATTTATGTTCAGACATATCATGTGGTAGTTCCACATCCTTGTAATTCTTTTCCACACGAAGTGTTCCACCATTATCCATATCAACACCAGTTGTCAGATCTCCATCCTGCCTAAGCTGGTCGATAATACGAATAGCTTCACGGACATTTGCTCCTCTCTCACCTTCATCACGCTTGTGGTTATCAAGCTCTTCAAGGACTACCAGTGGCAGAACCACTTCATTGTCTTCAAAGCATTTAATAGAATAAGGTGCCTGAATAAGAACATTGGTGTCCAATACATAGATTTTCTTCATGCAGTATCCCCCTTGGAAGCACTCTGCACGACAGGTTGTATTCTTATAAGTATTTCCATAAACAAAGAATGTCGCTTGCGACATTCTCGCGCCGAGCGCGGTTGCATTTATGCAACATTTACCTATCGCGCGAGTGCGCATCCTTAGCGGAGCGTTTTTTATATCATAGGAAAGCAATTTCCTATGATTTAAAAATGCTATGCTCATAAAAATCACCCTTGTCGTAATTCCATGCTTAATTGTATTCAGTTTTAATTATTATACCATATTTAGTATTTGCTAGATAGCGAATCTACTAAATATGTAATATTCGAGGGATGAGAAGACAAAATAAATCAACTGTATTTCGTACATCTCATCAGTAAAAAGACTCTTTTAACAAAGTTTTTGACCCATCATTCCTCTCAATGATCATCGGAATATATTAATTTTCATCAAGAAAATATGTAAAAAATGTTCTGTGCGAAATATTAGTTTATGTTAAAATGTATTAAAGCCAACAAGCGCTACGTCGCTTTTTATCTATGTAAAAGCATAATGACAGATGTTTTTATCAAAAGCGCTTAGTTTAAGGGAGGAAATGAAAAAATGTCTTTCGAATACATACAGGAATTGCCTAGTCCAGAGGCTATACGCAAGGAACTGCCTCTTTCTGCTGCCCAGACTCAGTTGAAGGCTGAAAGAGATAAAGCCATCGCTGATGTTTTTACAGGAAAAAGCAATAAATTTCTGGTCATAGTAGGACCATGTTCCGCAGACAATGAAGATGCTGTGTGCGATTATGTATCACGCCTCGCAAAAGTGAATGATAAAGTAAAGGATAAACTGATCCTTATCCCAAGAATATATACCAATAAGCCACGTACTACCGGAGAGGGCTATAAAGGAATCACTTCTCAGCCTGATCCTGAGGGAAAAACTGATTTCCATGCAGGCCTTATTGCTATGCGACATATGCACATAAGAGCTATCCAGGAATCCGGACTTACTGCAGCTGACGAGATGCTCTATCCTTCTAACTGGGGTTATGTAGAGGATATCCTTTCATACGTAGCTATAGGTGCACGTTCTGTTGAAGACCAGGAGCACCGCATGGTTGCCAGCGGTTTTGATGTGCCTGCAGGTATGAAGAACCCTACAAGCGGTCATTTAAGTGTAATGCTCAACTCAATCTATGCAGCTCAGCACCCACACGATTTTACATACAGAGGTTATGAAGTACAGACAAGCGGCAACCCTCTTGCCCACAGCGTACTCCGTGGATCCAACAACAAGCATGGCCAGGCTCTTCCAAACTATCATTACGAAGATCTGATGTTACTGTCAGAACTATATGATAAGTTTGATATCGTAAACCCTGCTGCCATCATTGATTCCAACCATAACAATTCAAATAAACAGTTCAAGGAACAGATCCGAATTGTAAAAGAAGTCCTTCATTCAAGAAATCATGCTGATGCTATCAAGACTCTTGTTAAAGGTGTAATGATCGAGAGTTATATTGAAGAAGGCAGCCAGAAGATTGGCGAAGGCATATATGGTAAGTCTATCACAGATCCATGCCTTGGCTGGAATGATACAGAACGACTGATACTGGAAATTGCAGAACAGGTATGATGAACCTATGATCAGTCTCTTATGAAGATGCAGCTGATGCAATTTTCTGTTTAAAGTCAAAAACAAAGCCGGAAAACATCATCATTAAAAGAAATGTTTTCCGGCTTAATTTTATTACTTTTTTATCCTACTGAATTATTTATACAGTTCTTCCATCTCTTCGATAGCATTGCCAAATACTTCAAGAGCTTCATCGATTGGCTTACTTGTTGAGAGATCAACACCTGCAATCTTAAGAAGACTTACAGGATCCTGTGTACATCCACTCTTTAAGAATTTCTTGTACTGCTCAACAACAGGAGCACCCTCTTCAAGGATTCTGTGTGCAATAGCTACTGCAGCAGAGAAGCTTGTTGCATACTGATATACATAGAAGTTGTAATAGAAATGAGGGATTCTGCACCACTCATAAGCGATGAGAGGATCAGAAACCATATCTTCACCAAAGTACTCTTTATTGAGGTTGTAATATACTTCTGCAAGTTTATCAGATGTAAGAGGAACTCCCTCTTCAGCCATCTTATTAGTCTTTCTCTCAAACTCTTCAAACATTGTCTGTCTATAAAGAGTTCCCTTAAAGCTATCAAGATAGTGGTTGAGAAGGTATGCCTTTTCTTCCTTACTTTCAGCCTTTGCAAGGAGATACTCGAGAAGCAGGATCTCATTAGTAGTTGATGCAACCTCAGCTACAAAGATCTTGTAATTGCTGTTAAAGAATGTCTGCTCATGCTCTGAGTACCATGTGTGCATTGAGTGACCCATCTCATGTACAAGAGTAAATACATCATCCAATGTGTTGTTGTAGTTAAGAAGCATGTATGGATGTACTCCATAAGCATGTGAAGAATATGCTCCACCGCGCTTACCTTCGTTTTCAACTACATCAATCCATCTGTTTTCATAGGACTGTCTAACGATATCAAGGTAATCCTCTCCAAGAGGTGCAAGAGCCTTAAGTGAGATCTCTTTTGCCTCCTCATAAGTAACCTTAACATCATAGTCTTTTACGATAGGAGTATAAACATCATACATATGAAGCTCATCAACTCCCATGATCTTTTTACGAAGAGATACATAACGGTGCATCTTGTCGAATCCCTTATGTACGCTCTCAATGAGGTTGTCACATACTACAGGCAGTACGTTATTGCTGTCTACTGCTGCCTCAAATGTTGAGTTATAGTGACGCATCTTGGCATTGAAGATACGAGCCTTAACTTCACCATCATACAGAGCAGCCCATGTGTTGCCAAACTCTTTATATCTTGAATAGTACTTTTCAAATACTTCTTTTCTAAGTTCTCTATCTGGAGACATCTGCAGTGGTACAAATCTTCCATTTGTGATCTGAACCTCTTCGCCATCCTTAGTTGTAACAGTAGGGAACTTAAGGTCAGCATTGTGGAGCATTCCAAATCCGTTAGAAGGAACCTGCGCCATCTCAGATGTTGCAGCCATTACCTGCTCCATCTCTTTTGATAAAACATGCTCTTTAGTTCTTAATACTTCTCTGATAGTAACTTCGTATTTCTTAAGTCCTGGCTCCTGCTCAAAATACTTCTCAATATCTTCTTCTGAAAGAGTAAGAAGTTCAGGGTCAAAAAATGACAGCTTCTCTTCTACCTTGGTATACTCTGAAAGAGCTCTTGCCTTAAGCTCCTGGCCATGGCCATCTGATGTATCTTCATCAGACTTTTTGCTTGCATAGCCATAATATTTTGACAATGCCATATGACACTTCTCATATAGGTCAAAAGCCTGCAGAAGTGTAGCAGCGTCCTGTGTCATCTTACCATCAAACTTTGAAAGCTCATCAGCAAGCTTGGCGCCGTTTTCAATGTCAGCTTCCCAAGCCTTTTCATCTTCATAAATATCCTCAAGTCTCCATGTAAGCTCTACAGGGACTTCAGATCTCTTAGGTAATCTCTGTTCCATTAACTATTCCTCCTGGCAAAAACTGTTGCGCAAATTCAAGGAAATTTTCCTATCAAGCCGCAAGAAATGTGGACTTGATGAAAAATAACATTAAAAAATTACACTTTTTTATTTTAAAGCATTACAGAATTAATGTTAAGACTTTTTTCCTTTATTTAGCCCCTAATATTGGCCTTATCGTATTTTTGTCTAAAAGTGTTGTTTTTATTCTGCACATAACGCTGAGTAGTATATTTTTCAGAATGACCAAGCATCTCCTGGAGCATCTCTATATCTGCTCCATTTTCCATAAGATGTACTGCCATAGCGTGTCTTAGGCTGTAAGGGGTTATGTCCTCTTTAATACCAGCCTTTCGGGCATAGTATTTGACATTTTTCCAAAAGCCCTGTCTGCTCATGGCCAATCCCTGGTAATTTACAAATAATAGAGTTGTCTCATCATCATCTATCAGTTCTTTTCTTGTCTCTGTAATATAAGTCAGAAGCTGATCATGAGCTTTTTTACCAAAGGGTATCAGACGAGGGGATCTGCCAGTCATACATCTGACACAGCCGATGCTGAGGTCGATATCCTGAACATTGAGGGCAAGGAGCTCGGAAGTCCTAAGGCCTGTTGCATATAGCAGTTCGAGCATTGTCTTGTCCCGCTGTCCTTTAATAGTCTCAACATCAGGCATATCCAGGAGGGTATTGATCTCATCCATATTTAAAAGGCGGCTTTCATGTATCTCTACTTTTGGTGCTTTAAGAAGTTCAGTTGGATCTGAGGAAACATCACCATTTTCGATCAGGAATCTAAAAAATGCTTTGATAGATGAAATATGCCTCGAAACTGTAGATGATGAAAAATGCTGGTCAATAAGGCCAGCAATGTATTCAGATAAAACATCTTCTGTGATTGCAGTAACTTCCTTTATCCCTCTGCTGTTCAAAAAAGTATCAAGTTTGCCAAGGTCTCTTTTATAAGATAATACTGTGTTGTAGGATGTCTTTTTGATATTGATAAGATATATTGTAAACTCATCAATGTGTTCAACCATAGATATGTCCCCATTCAATGATTATTGTTCATAAAACTATTAAACCAATTTATCCTGAAGGACGCAACAAAAAAACACTGTGCGTATCAGACTGACTTACTTTTTCAAAATGAGTCAAACTGATACGTCCCCAGTGTCTCTTTCAAATAACTACTTAGTTAAATTTTTCTTTATAGATTTTCTCTGCACTTACCAATCTGACACATACTGTAAATAACTGTGCAGCTGTCTTCAGATCTTCTATTGAAGGATATGTAGGTGCTACTCTGATGTTGCTATCAAGAGGATCTTTACCATATGGATATGTTGCTCCGGCAGGTGTCATCTTAACTCCAGCCTTTTTAGCTCTGTCAACTATAGCCTTGGCACATCCTGGAAGAGCATCAAAACTGATGAAATATCCTCCTCTTGGCTTTGTCCATTCACCAACGCCAAGTCCTGTAAGATTTTTATCAAATATCTCTTCTACAGCTTCAAACTTTGGTCTGATAACCTCGGCCTGTTTTCTCATATGCTCTACCATACCATGGATGTCTCCAAAGAAACGAACATGTCTGAGCTGATTAACTTTATCATGACCGATTGTCTGATGTTTAAGCTGATTCTCAATATCTTCAAGGTTGTTAAGAGATGTTGCAAGTGCTGCAATACCACTTCCAGGGAAAGTTACTTTAGAAGTAGATGCAAACTTATAAACCAGATCAGGATTTCCCGCTCTCTTACATTCTGCAAGAATCTCGATAAGATAATCCTGATGATCATCATAGAGATGATGTATGCCATAAGCGTTGTCCCAGAATATTCTGAAGTCTTTTGCTGCAGGCTTTAATCTGGCAAATCTTCTGACAGTCTCGTCTGAATATGAATAACCCTGTGGATTGGAGTACTTAGGAACACACCAGATTCCTTTGATAGACTCATCTTCAGAAACAAGCTTTTCAACCATGTCCATGTCAGGACCTTCTGGAGTCATTGGAACTGTGATCATCTCAATTCCAAAATATTCAGTGATACTGAAATGTCTATCATATCCTGGTGCAGGACATAAGAACTTAACCTTATCAAGCTTGCACCAAGGTGTATTTCCCATAATACCATGAGTCATGGCACGAGAAACTGTATCGTACATTACATTAAGAGATGAATTACCATAAATAATGATATTATCAGGATTGTTCTCCATCATATCGCCTATAAGCACCTTAGCTTCCTGAATACCACTAAGAACACCATAATTTCGGCAGTCTGTACCATCTTCACAGCTAAGATCAGCGTCAGAATTAAGTGCATCCATCATTCCCATTGACAGATCAAGCTGCTCTCTGCATGGCTTACCACGGCTCATATCAAGGCTAAGTTCCATATCTTGGTATTTTTTGTAGCTTTCCTTTAAGCTGGCAATCTCAGCCTTAAGTTCTTCCTGACTCATCTCTACATACGTCTTCATAACTTCCTCCACGCTTTACATTTATATATTGCAAAATTGCATTATTGTATACAATTTCCTTTAAAATATACCATATATATTTTTCATGTGCTAGATAATCTTTGTTATTTCTAAAAATCTCTGGATGTATATTGGCGGCTTCCTGAAATATAAGTATTTAACTATTCTTTTCCCGCTCTTTCATGATCGTATCGAGTTTGGCAAATTCCTCATTACAATCAAGAGTTGCAAAATAATCTCTTGGTGTCTCAGCTCTTCTGATCTGCTGAACTGATCCGTCTTCCTTCAAGAGTAGTTCGGCACTCCAAAGCTTGCCGTTATAGTTGTATCCCATTGCAAATCCGTGTGCACCTGCATCATGGATAAAGAGATAATCACCCATTTCAATCTTTGGAAGCTGTCTGTCTATAGCAAATTTATCATTATTCTCACAAAGTGAACCTGTTACATCATATGTACACTCAAGAGGTGCATCCTCTTTTCCCAAAACTGTAATATGATGATATGAGCCGTACATAGCCGGACGCATAAGGTTTACTGCACAGGCATCGACTCCTATATATTCCTTGTAAATGTGCTTTTCATGAATTGCTTTAGTAACAAGGGCTCCATAAGGTCCCATCATAAAGCGGCCCATCTCAGTAAAAATGGCTACATCACCCATTCCGTTTGGAGTAAGGATCTTCTCATACTGTTCTCTTACGCCTTCACCAATAACAGCAATGTCATTTGGCTCCTGATCAGGCTTATAAGGTATTCCAACACCACCTGAGAGATTGATGAATTTAATATCAGCACCAGTTTCTTTTTCAAGTTCAACTGCAAGCTCAAACAACTGACCTGCAAGCTGAGGATAGTACTCATTAGTAACAGTATTACTTGCAAGAAATGCATGAATACCAAAATTCTTAACGCCCTTGGATTTCATGATATTGAAAGCTTCAAATAACTGTTCCTTGGTCATTCCATACTTGGAATCCCCAGGATTGTCCATGATACCGTTGCTAAGTGTAAATACTCCACCCGGATTATATCTGCAGCTCATAGTCTCTGGAAGTCTTCCACCAAGAACCTTTTCAACTGATTCAATATGAGTGATATCATCAAGATTGATGATAGCTCCGATCTTGTCAGCATAGGCAAATTCTTCATCAGGAGTGTCATTTGAAGAAAACATGATATCACTACCTGCTGCATCAATACTTGCTGAAAGCATTAACTCAGTGATTGAGGAACAATCAAATCCACAGCCTTCTTTCTTCAAGATCTTCATGAGAATTGGGTTTGGAGTTGCTTTTACAGCAAAATATTCTTTAAAACCTTTGTTCCAGGAAAAAGCTTTATAGACTGCTTTTGCATTTTCAACAATGCCTTTTTCATCATACAGGTAAAAAGGCGTTGGGAAATTTTTTACTATTTCTTCAACCTGCGCCTTAGTAACGAATGCTTTTTTCATAAAATTCCTCATTTCTATAAAAATATCACGTAAACTTTATTTAGCACTTTACCACAAAAGAGTGTTAAAGTACAGAAAAATTTTACACAATCAGATATTTTCTATTTGCCAATCAATCGGCTCAAGACCATTTTTTACCAAAAATTCATTGGCCTTACTGAAATGTTTGCAGCCAAAAAAACCTCTATATGCAGACAGTGGGCTTGGATGAGGCGCTGTCAGTACAAGATGCTTAGGATTATTGAGCATCTTCATCTTGGACTGTGCAGGCTTCCCCCAGAGCATATAAACTATAGGCCTGTCCTGCTCATTTACTGCCTGGATTATAGCATCTGTAAACTGCTCCCAGCCATGATTCTGATGTGAAAAAGCTTCATGAGCCCTTACTGTTAAAAGAGTATTGAGAAGCAGCACACCCTGGTCAGCCCATTTTTTCAGATATCCATTATTAGGCATGTAACATCCCAGATCATCACCAAGCTCTTTATATATATTTACTAATGATGGCGGTGCATCAACTCCCGGCTGCACTGAAAAACTGAGTCCGTGAGCCTGATGGGGCTCATGATACGGGTCCTGTCCCAATATCAGTACCTTTACATCTGATAATGGTGTGAGGTGGAGCGCATTAAATATGTCATCTGAAGGAGGATAAACTACATGAGTGCTATATTCTTCTTTTACAAATTCAAACAGCTTCTTGTAATATTCCTTATGAAACTCTCCTTTCAAAGCATTAAGCCAATCTCCGGTTATCATTGCCATTAGAAAAAACCTCTTTCTATCTCTTTTTTGTATTTTATATTCTTACAGAAACACCTTTTTCTGCCAGATATTCTTTTACCTCTGATATCTCCATTTCCTTGTAATGGAAAAGAGAAGCTGCAAGTGCCGCGTCTGCACCGCCTTCGGTAAGGGCTTCGTAAAAATGTTCCATTCTGCCGGCGCCACCTGAAGCTATAACCGGTATGCTTACTGCATCCGCCACTTTTCTGGTCAGTTCAATATCATACCCTTCTTTAGTTCCATCTCCATCCATGCTGGTCAAAAGTATCTCGCCGGCACCGAGCTCGCAGGCCTTTTTAGCCCATTCTATAGCATCAAGTCCTGTATCTATACGGCCGCCTGCCTTGTATACGTTCCATCCACTGCCATCTTCTCTTTTTCTGGCATCAATAGCAACTACAATGCACTGACTGCCAAACTTATCAGCACCTTCTCGTATAAGTTCCGGTCTGTCTATTGCAGCAGAGTTCACTGACACTTTATCAGCGCCTTCTCGAAGTATGGCTTTCATATCCTCAACAGTTCTGATTCCACCGCCAACTGTAAAAGGAATAAATACTTTTTCAGCAACCTTTCTGACCATATCCGTTACTGTAGCTCTGGCATCTGATGTAGCTGTGATGTCCAGAAATACCAGCTCGTCAGCTCCAGCCCTGGAATATGCAGCGCCAACCTCAACAGGATCACCTGCATCCTTTAACTGAACAAAATTGATTCCTTTAACAACTCTTCCATTATTTACATCTAAACAAGGTATTATTCTTTTAGTAAGCATCTTTTTCCATCCTCGTGGTGATCAAATTTTTACAAAGTTCTTAAGTATCTGCATTCCTACATCAGAGCTTTTTTCCGGATGAAACTGGCAGGCAAAGATGTTGCCTTTTTCAACTGATGCATCGATCAATGTTCCATATTCTGTTGTAGCCTTAACAATTTCTCTTTCCTCGGCATGCAGATAATATGAATGAACAAAGTACACATATTGTCCTTCATCTATGCCTTCAAAAAGGCGTCCCTTGGAAGGATAAGCAAGATTATTCCATCCGATCTGTGGGATCTTCAGCTGTCCATTATTGTTTGGAATCTTTTTTATCTGACCACGTAAAATGCCCAGGCCAACAGCTCCAACTGATTCTTCACTGGAATCAAATAAAAGCTGCTGCCCCAGGCATATTCCTATAAAAGGTACTTCCTTAGAAGTGACTGTTTTGATCACTTCTACAAGCCCATACTTATTTAATTTGTCCATAGCATCGCCAAAAGCACCAACGCCAGGCAATACTACGTGATCTGCCCTATAGATCTGCTCAGGATCCCTTGTTACCACTGTGTCCTGACCGATGAACTGAAAAGCCTTTTCAACACTTTTGATGTTACCTGCATCATAATCAATAATTGCTACCATTAGATCAAATACCACTTTCTATTATGATATCGATGCTGGTAAGGCTTTTGCCTTCTCTACAGAGACCCTACAATCTGCATTACTTTAACAGTATAATCGTACTTGCTCTCTATACTATTTATCGCTTCCGCATCTTCTACACTAAGACCATACTCTGTTTCTAGCAACGATTCGATACTATCGTACACGGAATTGACTTCATTTTCAACAAGGAATTGCTCTGCATCAGCTGTAATAGTACCATACTGTGCTATGGCTTTAAGCAATGAATCCAGTGCCTCTTCTTCCATATGCATATCCTTGTAATTATAGTAGCTGTTCAAGTAATGGTTTGCCCAGGTTATAACTCTGGACTGATTGTAAATAAGTGACTGCTCTTCTGTTAAGTTTTTGCCATATAACAATTTATAGCTTGTCGGGTAATCTTTGAGATAATATGCTGTCTCAGCCCTTGTAATAGCTATTTTTTCTGGCATTATAATTGCCGGCAGTGCGAAAAGAATTCCAAGGCTGACTGCGAAGATTCCGGAAACAGCAACCTTCTTTGGCGCTATGGCCTTTTCAGGTACGCCCGGATCCTTAGGCTCTTTAGGCTTCTTCTCCTTCTTTGGCTTAGGCTCCTTTGGCTTCTTTTCCTTCTTCTCTTTCTTCGGCTTCTCTTTCTTTTCCTTTTTCTTCTTTTCTTTCTTCTTTTTGCCGCCTTCTGCTGCAAGCTCATCCAGTACCTGCTGATTATCATCAGTTAAGCTGGCCAGCTCGTCAGCATCTGATTTTTCAAGTTCCTCATCTTCCTTGGTCAGTACATTGATCAGGTTGGCAAAAAAGGCTAAGATCGGATTCTTCTTTTTTGGTTCGCCGTCAGTATCTTCATCTTCGGCATCTTTCTTTTTCTTGCCTTTCTTCTTTTTAGGCTTTGGTTCCTCTTCTTCCTCTTCTAAACCATCCTCTTCAAGTGCTATATCTTCCAAAGCCGGAATATCAAGATCATCTTCGCTACCCTCACCAAGATCTTCCAGGCCCGAATCAAGATCTCCCTCTTCTGAATTATCACCGCCTTCATCAAGCGAAATCTCATCAGAAATTGCCAGGTCTTCATCATCAATAGCAGGTTCTGCTTCTCCAGAATCATCAATGCTTATTTCTTCAGGCTCTGCTTCACTTCCAGGTCTTTCTTCGTCACCTTCACTTGTAAGGGCGCTTAAAATATCTTCATTCATATCACTGTCGTCTTCATCATTGTTAGCCTCTTCAAGGCTACTTACATCATCAGTCGCCAGTGAATTCATAATAGCATCCAGATCAGGCATATCACCCGAAGGAGCACCTTCATCACCAATGCCCATATCATCAAGACTGATTCCTTCTGAATCACCATCTAAACTGATTTCATCCATTGGTGCTTCATCCAGACTGATCTCTTCTGGTTCGCCCTCTGTGATGGCTTCATCAAGATTAAGCTCTGATGGCTCGCCTTCCGTTATAGCTTCATCCAGATTGAGCTCTGATGGCTCGCCTTCCGTTATGGCTTCTTCCAGATTGAGCTCTGATGGCTCGCCTTCCGTTATAGCTTCATCCAGATTGAGCTCTGATGGCTCGCCTTCTGTTATTGCTTCCTCCAGATTGAGCTCTAATGGCTCGTCTTCCGTTATGGATTCATCCAGATTGAGCTCTGATGGTTCGCCTTCCGTTATAGCTTCATCTAGGCTAATTTCTGAATCTCCTGAACCTTCATCTCCTTCTAATTCAGAATCATCAATTGAAATGCCTGTATTTGCTAATTCTTTTTCCAGTTCAGAAAGATCAAGATTATCATCTTCGGATCCTGTATCATTAGATGGAGCATCATCCATTGATGTATCAGTTATTGGACCATCCTCAGTTATTCCTAATGACTCCATTGCATTCTGTATATCATCTAATGATAAATCTGCACCAGCTACATTATCTGAATCCAAATCTGCCAAAGCTTCCGCCTGAGATTCTGTCAAAGCATCCAGATCTTCCAATGAAATATCATCTGAACTATCATTTTTTTCTTTGCCTGCATTATCTGCAGCGTCCGTCATGTTATCTAACAGATCTGTAAGAATCTCCTGCTTGGACTCGTCACCGTCAGTATTAACAAGACTTCCGTCATCATCAAGCCCTGCCAGGGCTTCTCCAAAGCCGTCATCATTGCTAACACCAGCCGCATAATCTGCTGGTGATTCTTCCTCAAATACAGGAACTTCAGGCGCCATCTCTTCAAGAGCATCTCCATCATCCACTACCAATGGTTCTGGTGCAGCCTCATTTAAAATACTCTCGTCAACACTTATTTCGCTCTCTTCCGGCTCACGGACTTCCATAGCCATATCCGGAATATCATCATCACCCTCTAATGTAATCGGCTCTTGAACCGGTTCCTCAATAAGCGGTTCCCCTTCAGGCACAATTTCTTCAACTGCATCCTCAGGAGAAATCTCTTCAACAGGCATATCTTCCACAGAATCCTGAATTACCGGTTCTTCTGCTACGGCTTCTTCGAGCACTGGCTCTTCCAATGCTGGTTCTTCTGCTACTGCCTCTTCTATAACAGGTTCTTCGATTGGTGCCTCTTCTGCTACTGGAATATCTTCTGGTATCTCTTCTGTAGGTGGCTCCTCAATCGCTGCTTCTTCCATTATCGGCTCTTCGACTACTGGCTCTTCAAGCGCTTGTTCTTCCAATGCTGGTTCTTCAGCTAACGCTTCTTCTAGCGCAGGCTCTTCCAATGCTGGCTCTTCGACTACTGCCTCTTCTATAACAGGTTCTTCGATTGGTGCCTCTTCTGCTACTGGGATTTCCTCTGATATCTCTTCTGCAGCTGGCTCCTCAATCGCTACTTCTTCCAATGCTGGCTCTTCTGTTACTGCTTCTTCTATAACTGGTTCTTCGATTGGTGCTTCTTCTGCTACTGGGATTTCCTCTGATATCTCTTCTGCAGCTGGCTCCTCAATCGCTACTTCTTCAATTATAGGCTCTTCGACTACTGCCTCTTCAAGCGCTTGTTCTTCCAATGCTGGCTCTTCAGCTAACACTTCTTCTAGCGCAGGCTCTTCCAATGCTGGCTCTTCTGTTACTGCTTCTTCTATAACTGGTTCTTCGATTGATGCTTCTTCTGCTAATGGGATATCCTCTGATATCTCTTCTGTAGCTGGCTCCTCAATCGATGCCTCTTCCATTATCGGCTCTTCTGCTACTGCCTCTTCTATAACTGGTTCTTCGATTGGTGCTTCTTCTGCTACTGGGATTTCTTCTGTAATTGCTTCCTCGACTGGGGCTTTTGGTTCAACGTTTAAATTTTCTTCCACGTTAAGGCTTCCAAGCGGATCCTCCATCTTCGGATTTTCACTTGGAATTTCTTCTACAGGTGCCTCTATCGCTGGCTCTTCAACTACGGCTTCTTCTATTGCTGGTTCTTCGATTGGTGCCTCTTCTAATACAGGTTCTTCAATCGAATTTTCCTCCACTGCTGGGATTTCTTCTGTAATTGCTTCCTCGGCTGGGGCTTCCTGCTCAACATTTATATTTTCTTCCTCATTAAGGCTTCCAAGCAGATCCTCTATTTCCTGAGTTTCACTTGGAACTTCTTCTACAGGCGCCTCTATCGCTGGCTCTTCAAGCACTGGTTCTTCAACTGGAGCTTCTTCGATTGGTGCCTCTTCTAATACAGATTCTTCAATCGGAGTTTCTTCAATTGCAATATCATCCGCTGCAGGTATTTCTTCTGTAATAGCATCTTCGGTTGGGGCTTCTGGTTCAACGTTTATATTTTCTTCCACGTTAAGACTTCCAAGCAGATCCTCTATTTCCTGAGTTTCACTTGGAATTCCTTCTACAGGCGCCTCTACCTCTGGCTCTTCAACTACTGCTTCTTCAAGCACCGGTTCTTCGATTGATGCTTCTTCTATAGGAGCTTCTACCGCTGGCTCTTCGATTGGTGCCTCTTCTAATACAGGTTCTTCAATCGGAGTTTCTTCTATTGCTGGTTCTTCGATTGGTACCTCTTCTAATGCAGGTTCTTCAATCGAATTTTCTTCCACTTCAGGTATTTCTTCTGTACTGGCTTCCTCGGCTGGAGCTTCCTGCTCAACGTTTATATTTTCTTCCACGTTAAGGCTACCAAGCAGATCCTCCATTTCCTGAGCATCACTTGGAACTTCTTCTACGGGCGCCTCTATCGCTGGTTCTTCAACTACTGCTTCCTCAACTGGAGCTTCTTCTATTGCTGGTTCTTCGATTGGTGTATCTTCTGATACCGGTTCTTCGATTGGTACCTCTTCTAATGCAGGTTCTTCAATCGAAATTCCTTCCACTGCTGGTATTTCTTCTGTAATTGCTTCCTCGGTTGGAGCCGCCTGCTCAACGTTTATATTATCTTCCACGTTAAGGCTTCCAAGCAGATCCTCCATTTCCTGAGTTTCACTTGGAACATCTTCTATAGGTGCCTCTACTTTTGGCTCTTCAGCTACTACTTCTTCAAGCACCGGTTCTTCAATTGGTGCTTCTTCTATAGGAGCTTCTACCGCTGGCTCTTCAACTACGGCTTCTTCAAACACTGGTTCTTCAACTGGAGCTTCTTCGATTGGTGCCTCTTCTAATACAGGTTCTTCAATCGAATTTTCTTCCACTGCTGGGATTTCTTCTGTAATTGCTTCCTCGGCTGGGACTTCTGGTTCAACGTTTATATTTTCTTCCACGTTAAGACTTCCAAGCAGATCCTCCATCTCCGGATTTTCACTTGGAATTTCTTCTACAGGCGCCTCTACTTTTGGCTCTTCAGCTACTACTTCTTCAAGCACCGGTTCTTCAATTGATGCTTCTTCTATAGGAGCTTCTACCGCTGGCTCTTCAACTACGGCTTCTTCAAGCACTGGTTCTTCAATCGGAGTTTCTTCTATTGCTGGTTCTTCGATTGGTACCTCTTCTAATGCAGGTTCTTCAATCGAATTTTCTTCCACTTCAGGTATTTCTTCTGTACTGGCTTCCTCGGCTGGAGCTTCCTGCTCAACGTTTATATTTTCTTCCACGTTAAGACTTCCAAGCAGATCCTCTATTTCCTGAGTTTCACTTGGAACTTCTTCTACAGGCGCCTCTATCGCTGGCTCTTCAACTACGGTTTCTTCAAGCACTGGTTCTTCGATTGGTGCCTCTACTTGTGGCTCATCAATTGCTGCTTCTTCGATTGGTGTCTCTTCTAATACAGGTTCTTCAATCGAATTTTCTTCCACTGCTGGTATTTCATCTGTAATTGCTTCCTCGGCTGGAGCTTCCTGCTCAACGTTTATATTTTCTTCCACGTTAAGACTTCCAAGCAGATCCTCCATTTCCTGAGCATCACTTGGAACTTCTTCTTTAGGCATTTCTCTCGCTGGCTCTTCAACTGGAGCTTCTTCGATTGGTGCCTCTTCTAATACAGGTTCTTCAATTGGTGCTTCTTCTATAGGAGCTTCTACCGCTGGCTCTTCAACTGCGGTTTCTTCAAGCACTGGTTCTTCAATCGAAGCTTCTTCCTCTACAGGGATTTCTTCTGTAATAGTTTCCTCGGCTGGGGCTTCCTGCTCAACGTTTATATTTTCTTCCACGTTAAGACTACCAAGCAGATCCTCCATTTCCTTAGCATCACTTGGAACTTCTTCTACGGGCGTCTCTATCGCTGGTTCTTCGATTGGTGCTTCTTCTATAGGAGCTTCTACCGCTGGCTCTTCAACTACGGTTTCTTCAAGCACTGGTTCTTCAATCGGAGCTTCTTCCATTACAGGGATTTCTTCTGTAATGGCTTGCTCTGCTGTAGCTTCCGGGTTATTTGTATTAACTACTTTATTAAGTTCAATATTCTCTGAATTAATTGAAACATCATCAGAAACAGGCTGTTCATTTTCCTGAACTGCCTGTGCTGATGTCTCTTCAAGAGGAGATTCCTCAGATAGTAGTATTTTATTAGACTGCTCTGCACTCTTTATTGCTTCATCAAGTGCGATTTCTTCTTTATCACGTGTATCAATCTTGGTAGGATCTTCTCCGACCACAAATTTTGGTGTTTCAACCTTAGGTGGCGATTCAATATCATCAAGCATTTTTTGGAGTGACTCATCAACCATAGTATGTTGAGTTACATTGGTCAAAAGCTTTCCTATCTCCGCCAAGTCATCATTTCCTTGCGCACTATCAATAAAGCTATCTAGTTCATCATCACCAGTAGCTGAAGATATCTTTTCGATACCAGACTTGACGTCCTTATTATGCTGTTCTGTCACTGACCTTAGTAAACTATCGAGGTACTCCTCACTGTTTGATTTATCAGCCATCGCTCTCCTGCATAATGAAATCAATTGAGTTCATCTGAACCCCTTGAGACTTCTCACTGATTTCTTTTGTCAATTGATATAATTTGTTATGGACTCGAATCATTCGCGCCCTGTTATTAACATAAGTCAATTTTTCAAAAGGGAATCGTATAACTGTTGGATAATTCATACCAACGCCAAGCTCTAAGATCAACAATCTACGGTTCATTGTTGTCATTAGCCAGTCCATATATTTCTGCCAGTTTTCCAAATAAGCCTGTTCGTTATATATTTCTCCCTTTATCTCTATGTTTTTCTGATTAAAAATAATTTGTTCATCATTTAAATAGATTGGAACAATATCTTTAATACTTATCTCATGTGCAAAAAGCTTTTCAATTTGATCCATTAATGAATCGAAATTAGGAATGTCTTCAATCTTATATAATCGTCCTGTATCATTGTGAATTCCCTGTAAGTAATCAAAATTACCACAAGGGAAAACAGCTCTATCAACACTAAATCCAGCATCAATAGCCAATGAGTCATGAACTGTAGAAATCAAAAAATGTTCTTTCTCTCCAATTATATTTCGTAACTTTTTGTAATTTTCTGAACGGTTATCCGTATTTATTTTATTTAAATAGTAATATTCTATATACGGTAATAACCAAGATGCAGTCTCTTTATTGTCCTGTATTTCTTTTACCACAAACGGATCATTTAAATACTCGAGCTTAAACCCCCACTCTTCTCCAATACCAACTAGTACTAAATCACTTTCTTCAACCAAATACTTCAAACTCACACCCATGTTGTCAAAACTCCATTATTATAAAAATTAAAACACTCCCTTTATTGTAACAGTCATTATTAAAAAATAATAACTGAATCAACAAAGGGAGTACATATATAACTAATATTTAGCCAGCTGCAGCGTTATTTACTAATTCGTCAATAACTGCAACAAGATTACCAATTTCTGGCTTTGAAAGCTGTCTGTCTGCTCCTAAAGACTCACCTTTTCTTCTCATTTCTTCATTTACAAGTGATGAGAAAATAATAAGTGGAATACCCTTGGTCTCATCATCAGTCTTAACCATCTTGGTTAATCTATGTCCATCCATGATAGGCATCTCAATATCAGTAATTATACACTGAACATTTTCATGAAGTGTACCCTTTGCTTTGCAATCCATAATATAATCATAAGCTAACTTACCATTTTCGAAATGCTTAACGTTATCATATCCGGCTTTTGAAAGAGAATCAACAATCAGCTTATTAAGAAGCTGTGAATCCTCTGCAAGAACAATCGGAACTTCATTTCTAGGTCTAGGTCCAATCTGCTGTAACTGATCCATATTAAGACCAGTATTAGGATTGATATCAGATACAATTTTTTCAAAATCAAGGATGATTATCAATCTTCCCTCATACTTGATAATACCTGTAGATATACTCTCTTCTGCCTTTGAAATAGTTGCGTTAGGCTTAATTATATCTGCCCAGGATACTCTGTGAATACCAACAACACTATCTACGTGAAACGCAATATCTAATTTATTAAAGTTAGTGATAATGAATAATCCGCCCGCCTCAGAAACGCCTCTCTGAAGACAATTACGTAAATCAATCGCAGTAATCATAGTATCTCTCGGCATGAAAATACCTTCAATACTAGGATGAGCATTTGGTACAGGAGTTACCTCCTGAAATGTAATAATTTCCTTAATTTTAGCAACGTTGATACCATAACAATGGTCATCAATTCTAAACTCAAGTACTTCTAATTCATTTGTTCCATTCTCAAGCAAAATCTTAGATTCCATTCATATCACCTCACGTTGATAAAAAAATGATTGTTAGAAAATCAATAATTAACGAATTCTAATAAATTAAATATCCTTTTTTAGTATATCATAAAAAAAGTGAAATAAAACAGAAAATAAAAAAAAGACAGCGATTTCGCTATCTTTTAAGATTTCGTTTATAAGTTGTTAATAGACTTTAGAACTAATTTTTATACATTCAAAACCGAACACTGAATATCTTCTGCATTTCCTGCTTGCTTTCTGTGGACAAGCCCTCGACCTATTAGTACATG
>SVGC01000035.1 GCA_015056495.1 Butyrivibrio sp. | reverse complement strand
GACATATCCAGAAACGGATTGTAGACTGTGTCAAAGCATGAATCAAAATATGATTTTATCTTACTGTAATGCCATTCGATTGAATCTTCCCCAACGCATTCTTGCGTATTGCTGTCTTCCATATGTTATTTTCCCCATTTTTTATTTAGTATGCTTTATGATTTTAAATAATTGATAGGACATCAATTTCAACGTGAATATCCTACTGGGAATTCACCCAAGCTTCTCACTATTATCAAAATTAATTTGCATTACTTCGTCAAAAGCCACTATATTTTTATTTGCAGTCTCTATATTACATTCTTTTGCCCATAAAAAAGGATAGATTAAAACTACTTCAAAATATTTTATTTTTTTCAAATCGTTTTTCCAATTTTTCCAGCGCATACAAGAATAAAAATCATCTGTATTACCTTGAAGTGCCCATGCTAAAAATTCATTATAGCTAAAATCCAAGTTTTCCCATTCGAGAGTATCAGGTGCAAAATACCATACCTTATTCTTACCACTACTAAACCTATTGATATTAATTGCAAATAATCCTCCGACAACATCATTAGCTACTATAAATAAACCTTCAATATATTTTTCTATATAACTGCAATCGTTGAAATGAATAATACTAAAATTATCCGTATAACTTTGTCCCAAAATACGTATCCAATTATCTATAATTATGCCTTTAGAATTTGAAACAACCATAAACAAAGCTGTATTTTGAGGGATATGCATCCTTTTACATTCTTGAATACCTAAATTCTTATCACCATTCAATAATTCTATTGATTTATTTGATTTTTCGATTATATCTACTAATTCTTCCCAAAAGTTTTCCATTATTATTCCTCTATCACTATTCTGTACGTTGTTCCATTTGGATATCCTCTTAATTGTCTAGATATAGAGGCTCCTGAGCCTCTATTATCAGAAGGCTCTATATGTCTGATGCTAGAGCCTTCTCCGCCTTCTTTTGACATTGCGGGTGGATATTCATCTCTATCTTTACCAGGTATTGTTTCTACTCCCTTCAATGAAGCTTTTCTTCTATTTGATGCTCCTTGACGATCAATAGTTAAAGTATCAGGCTGTCCTTCATTAATTGCATCCTCGATATGCTTAGCCGATTCAGGATATTTTTCCCTTGAAATTTTTACCTCAACAGCATCAGAGCCATTCTCATAATTTATACCTCGACTCATCAAAATGGTTGGTTCCTGCGGAGTCAGCGCAGGAATGGACTCCCATGGCTTTAATAGCTTTGGTGCTAACACATCCCCACTAGGAATTACTTCAATTGTAGTATCGTCCTTCGGCTCTGCATATGGCGCTTCAATAGTTGGTGTCTGTATATTGCCCTGTGGAATTATATCAATGTTATCTTCAGCCGTCTTACTATATACATCAACTTCATCTGTAACTACAGTTCCCTGTTGCTTATTAGCTTGATAATTATTATACGCATTTATTGCTGCATTTATCCCTAAACTTGCAACTATACCTATCGCAATACCTGCTACTATATATGGTGCTGCAGCTGCAGAAGCAACTGTTGTTATCACTTCTCCAACAACTATAGCAGCCGCCTCGATAAATGCATAAACTGCAGGGAGCGCTACTGCAAATTGCCCATTCTGATCAACGAAATCTAAAGGATTTCCATAACAATAACAATAATGATTAATAGAATCAGGTTTTTGAAGTAGTCCCCTAATTCTATCTTCTCCAGTAAATCTTCCTGCCAGAGGGTCATAGTTTCTTGCCTGTGCATAGTATAGACCGTTCTCTTCCTCTCTGTAACCTGTGAAAGCAAATGGCTGGATGATGTTGCCTTCTCTTGTGTAGCCCTGGTTCTGCTTGAATCCTGGTGTTCTACGTCTCTTTCCTGTGGTAGGATCAAGTATGTTTCCAAACGGATCATAGGCATATGGATTATAGGCTGCTCCATCTGTGCCTGTAAGATACATGGTACTTCCCAGTTCATCCAGCTGATAGAAGTTTCTTGTTCCTTCCCTTTCAAAGCTTACTACATTGTCATCATATGTAAATGATGTTGTATGCCCGTTAATGTTCTGAGCAAGAAGGTTGTAATGATCTCTTGTTATGTCTGTAAGGTATCTTACTTCATCTAAGCCGCTATTCTTACTTATACGTTGTCCAAAGTAGTTATAGGCATAGCTTACTGTCTGAATATCAGCTTCGGTATTTCTTATGACTGACTTTTCAAGGAGGTTCTGCATGTTGTAGGAGTAGCTCTTTGTAAGCACTTCTTCCTCATACTCTGCTGTAAGGTTTCCTCTTCTGTCATAGCCATAGGTTGTAATGACTGGATCAATTCCGCTTATTACTTCACTATTATGACTATTTCCAGATACCACCTTCTTGATAAGCCTGTCGAGAACATCATAGGAATAGGTTGTCTCTACTCCCTCTGATATTTCTTTCGTTCTGTTTCCGAAAGCATCATATGCATATGCACTCTGAAGGCTTCCATTTCTTGTACTTTCTGTAAGTCTTCCAAGATCATCATAGCTATAAGCATAGGTTCCACTTATGTTCTCTAGGTCTCTTCTTTGTCTTGTTATCTGTGTCCTGTCACCTTTTTCATTATATGTATATTCATACTTATCAAGGATTCCCTTGGTGTCAAAGCTTTCTAGGCTCTTTAAAAGACCACCAGGATAGTAGTCGTAGGTTGTTCCTGTTCCGTTAGGGAAGATTCTTTCCTTAAGATGTCCATTGACATCGTAAGTGTAGTTTATGGTATCTGTCTTTCCATCCTTGATATCCCTTAGTACTTTAAGTCTTCCAAGGCTGTCATAAACATACTCGGTCCTCTTTCCGTCAGGATAGATGACTGCTGTCTTCTCACCATTTGGACCATACTCGTAAGATACCTTTTCTCCATCAGGATTTGTTACTGATACGCATCTTCCAAGATTATCTGTATCTATCTTGGTTAGTCCAAGATGATCTTCCACTTCCTGTAAGATGTTAAGAGCATCGTATTTTAAGCGAACGCTATGTCCATCTGCGTAGCTTATTCCTACGATATTTCCGGCATTATCTCTTGTGAAGATGGTCTCATTTCCATCTCGGTCTGTCTGGCTTGCGAGTTCCCCTCTCTCATCATAAGAATAGATGGTCTTCTGACCAAGAGCATCTGTTTCTGAGATGAGTTTTCCTGATAGATCATGTTCAAAGGTAGTTATATGACCTTTTTCATTTACAGTCGGGAATTGATATTCATTACCGGCTAAAGCATCGCTCTCATCTATATCATAAGTATCTATTGCTTTATTACTATCTGATATTCCCCTGTGAATATCAGATGTAGTTTCAAAAGAATTGTCATATTTAGGATCAATACGTTCAATCTTACATAAAAGGTCAAGTTCGTTATAAGTATACTCTGTCCTGTTTCCAAGAGCATCTATAACGCTCTTTATCTGACCGGTTCCTGTATAGGTGAATCTTGTAATGCTTCCACAGTCATCTGTCTGTGCTACTCTTCCCATTGGATCATAGCTGTACTTTATGACTCTGCCATTTGAGCCAGTGACTATGCTGGTTCTTCCGGCTTTGTCATAGGAATACTCAATGTAAAGACCGTCTGCCTCGGTCTGCTTATTTAATCTTCCACATTCATCATATTCAAAGATATTTACAATGATCTCTTCTGGATCTACTGTGTGATCGTCTGTAGCAGCTTTCTTTATAACCTTTACAAGCTTTCCACCTTCATAGTGATTTTCTGTGACTACTCCTATTGGATCTGTTGTTGTCTTCAGATTTCCACATACATCATAGGTATAGGATGTGACATTTCCTTCCGGGTCTGTAGTACTGACAAGTCTTCCCATGCTGTCATAGCTATTCTCTGTCTTTGATCCATTGGCATGGGTTACAGTAATGACGTTTCCATTTTTGTCATATGTATAGGTGGTTGTATTTCCTTCTCCGTCTGTTTCTGTCTTTATTCTGCCGAGTTTGTCATAGGTGTAAGAAGTCTGAATGGTTACATTCTTTTGTCCATCCTCTGTCGTTGTTAATGAACCGACTGTAAGAACATTTCCTGCCTTATCATGGCTATAAGCAGTCTTTCTTCCCATAGGATCTGTTACACAGATCATGTTTCCAAGAAGATCATAGTCGTAGTGTATCTCTCCTCCATTTGGAAGAGTGATGCTATCTTCTTTCCATGAGCTGTTATAGGTTATCCTTGTGGTATGGTCTTCCTCATCTGTATAGAAGGCTGGTTTACCTATCTCGTTATAAGCCCAGATCTTAGTTGTTCCATCAGGGTTTATGATCTCTTCAAGGAGATTAGCACTGTTATAGGCATATCTGGTCACATTTCCAAGAGGGTCTGTAACTGATGTGATGTTATCTGATTCATCAAGGGTATACTCCGTTCTGTTTCCAAGGGCATCTATTGTTGCTGTGACTCTTCCAAGGCTGTCGCACTCGTACTTGGTTGTAACTCCTGCCTTGTCTGTAATAGAGCTGATATGACCATTTTCATCATAGGACAGGCTTACTTCAAGTCTGTCTGCTGACTTAATCTTAGTTACCTTGCCATCCTCATAATAGTATCTTGTTCTGTTTCCTTCAGGGTCTGTTATACTGTACAGGTTACCTTCAAGATCATAGGTGTACTTATAGGAGTTGCCCTCTGAATCTTTTTTATTTACAAGCTTTCCATCTGCATTGTAGGTATAGCTCTCGTTAAGGCCATCTGGTCCTATTACTTTTGTCAGGTGACCATGGCGGTCATAGAAATACCTTGTGGTGTAGCCGCGTCTGTCTGTTACAGAGGTCTTCTGGTTTCTCTCGTTATAGGTACAGTGCTCTTCTACTACCTTCTCACTGTTATTTACGTCCTGTACTGTATCACCTGGTTCTACTCCCACATATCTTGTTCCGATGTTTCGTCCTCTTTCATCGGATAGATACTCTACCTTAAGACCATTCTGTTCTGTAGCTGTAGTTATATTATTTTCATCATCATAGCTGTAAGACATCTCTCCGCCATCAGGGAATATCTGATGGGTGACACGTCTCTTTTCATCATATTCATTTCTAAGGGCTACGATTCGGTCAGGGCTTAGCACGCTATCAATAAGTCCCTGCTCATTGTAGCTGTATCTTCTGACTGCGCCGTTTGGATATGTTACATCTGTAAGGAAATACTCTTTCTTGCCTTCTATTAGCTTGTCATGAATAAATAAAATGATGCGATTTATGCAAAGACAATCGCATCATGAGGCAGTCTCTTATAAGTGGCTTTCACCACTTTTTGTAAGGACAGTGGGCAGATGTTTTTAGAGCCCTTATTTCTACATAACAACCACATTTTAGACATGTTGCATCAAGAAGATTGTCACACTCCCTGCATGTATCAAGGCGTTCCTGATATTTTTCATCAGAAACAAGTTCCTTAGGTGCAAGAAGCGCACGTGTTTTTAGCACGTGCGCATATATGTCTTCTTTTCCAGCTATTTCATAAAGTAAGCATTTCTTGCATTTATTCATTTTAAAGTAACCTCAAATGAGCATACAGAGTTCTTTGGAAGAGTTGCTGTAAATCCATGACCATCATTTGTAAGTGTTGCAGCTACATCCTGAATCTTTACAACATCAGGATTTTCAAATGAGTTGTGATCATTCATATCTCCTGTGATTCCACGTCCTGTAATAGCTGATGCTGTAAGTCCTGTCAAGATCACATCTACATCAGCAGCTTCACTCTCAGAGAGATTGACAACAGTGACAAGAGCTTTTCCATCTTTTTCACTGGCTGAAACAGTAAGACGTGGCACTTTAAGCTCATCTTCCTCATTGAGGATATCTGCATCAACATAGCTCTCCATCTGATGAGCATTCATGTGCTGTTTGAAGAGGTCATATACATAATAAGTTGGTGTCAGCACCATCTTTTCGCCTTCTGTAAGGATCATAGCCTGCAATACATTGATCATCTGAGCAATATTAGTCATTACAACTGTGTCACAGTGATTGTTGAATATATTGAGGTTGATACCAGCAAGAACAGCATCTCTGATAGTATTCTGCTGATACAAAAAGCCTGGGTTAGTACCATCTTCTACGTCAAACCATGTGCCCCATTCATCAACAATAAGACCAATCTTGTGACCATTCTTTTCATACTGCTTGATGATATTGCTGTGATTCTGAACAAGCTCGTCCATGATCAGAGTATTATGTAACAGACGATAATACTCATCCTTAGTAAATCCTGTAGCCTTACCTTTTTTATTCCATTCATAAGTAACTGTATAGTGATGGAATGTGATAGCATCGATCATGAAACCTGCGCGTTCGCAGACTGTTTTAGTCCAGTTATAGTCAGGCCCATTACTTCCTGAAGCAATCTTATAGATAGGATGCTCATTATCATAATTTCTCATATATGTAGAGAATTTTCTTGTCTCGTCAGCATAGTACTCAGGCTTCATATTGCCACCGCAGCCCCATGCTTCATTACCGATACCCCAGTATTTAACATTCCATGGCTCATCCTGTCCATTCTCACGTCTAAGGTTAGCCATAGGTGAGATACCGCCCATGTTACAATATTCGATCCAGTCAGATAACTCCTGAACTGTACCGCTTCCTACGTTTCCAGAGAAATAAACATCACAACCCAGCTGTGTAGCAAATTCCATAAACTCATGAGTACCAAAAGAGTTATCTTCAGTTACTCCGCCCCAGTTGGTATTTACTATAGTCTTTCTCTGTTCCTTAGGTCCAATACCATCTTTCCAATGATATGTATCTGCAAAACATCCGCCAGGCCAACGTACAACAGGCACCTGGATATTCTTAAGTGCAGCCATAACATCTTTTCTTATGCCATTTACATTAGGGATATTATCTTCTTCCTTAACATAGATTCCTTCATAGACGCAACGTCCAAGATGCTCAGTAAACTGGCCATAGATATTTTTATTAATAGTTCCCTTACTTACATTGCCATTAACAATAATATGATTCATTTTTACTCTCCCAACATTATTTATAAGCTAGCAATACCCTACACCTGATACTACCATCTTCTCATTAATACCACAATCCTCCCATATATTCTTCTTAATTCCTGCTCAAATTTATGCATTTTCGAACTTTTCCCCCAAAATGACCCCTTGACCCCGTCCCCTGGGGTCAGTGCACAAAAAAGTACCGCCACCGGAAGCTTTGCCGCAGTGACGGTACCTTATATTTTTGGAAGTATTAACATTGATGCCTTCCTCCTTCATACTATATATATCGGAAGATGGAGCAAAAACTTAAGAGGTGGAACGAGATATGAAACCATTTGTTTCCAGAGTGTGGAAAAATGTGATCACACGGTCCAGCATACGGTCTTTTTCATCCGGGAAACGCTGGTACATGATCTGCAAGACATCATTTACAGTATTGATGCCATCTAGAGATATAAAAACCAGAGAACCATATTCATCCAGGGAAATGTGGCTGACTGTCGGCTTGTGCCATAGTTTTTGCGCAAGGCGATTATAAAAGCCAGTGTTTACCACATCAACAGTCACTATGCCTTTCTCATCAATGTTATATTTTTTGTCTTTAGCAGGGACAAAGACTATGTCCATGTAATTGGCGGATATAGTCTTTGTTTCTGTTTTTTTAGAAAAAATGTTCATATTAGTTTTTCTTTTTATTTCTTGTACTAAAGAAAGCTACTGAAACACACAGTAATGCAAAGAATATTACAGCGCCTGCATTACCAGTTACACCATCAAGACTTATAACGTCTGTCAGGGCTTCGCCGTTAATAGTAATAAGTGCAAGTACTGCCAGAAGGATACCGATTATTCCTTCACCGGCAATAAGACCAGCGCAGTAAAGTATTCCTTTATCTACAGCGTCGTTCTTTTTCTTTTTCTCAAAATATGATCTGATAAGTCCACCAATTACCATAGGTACTGAGAGGTGAATTGGGAGGTAGAGACCAATTGCTACCGGAAGGACTGGCATATGCATGATCTCAATTACAATTGCAATTGCAACACCGATCATGATCAGATCCCAAGGCAGTGTTCCATTCATAACACCTTCTACAACCATCTTCATAAGTGTTGCCTGTGGAGCAGAGAGACCGCCTTCTCCAAATCCATAAGATTTATTAAGAAGGAGCATGATACCTCCAATTGAAAGGGCTGCAACAATAGCACCAAGGAACTCACCAATCTGCTGTTTGACAGGAGTAGCACCTACGATATAACCGGTCTTCAGATCCTGAGAAGTATCAGCTGCCATGGCTGCAACGATACATATGATCGTTCCGATACAGATTGCAGATGTCATTCCGGCATAGCCTGTATTACCTGTAAGTTTCAAAATAGTTGTTGCTATAAGAAGTGATGCAATGACCATTCCTGATACAGGGTTGTTGGATGAACCTACAAGTCCTACCATTCTACCTGAAACAGTTGCAAAAAAGAATCCAAATACAATGATGATTATTGCACCAATCAGATTAACAGGGACTGAAGGCAACAGCCAGATCAGAAGCATGATGATAACAGTACCCGCAATCACGATTGACATAGGCAGATCTTTATTAGTTCTGACGCTGACAGCTTCTTTATGACCAAACTGCTTGATACTGTTGGTAAATGCCTTAACAATAGCTGGAAGAGTCTTAAGAAGACTGATGATACCACCTGCAGCTACAGCACCTGCAGCAATATACTTAAGATAACTGTTTCTGATCTCCCATGAATCCATTGCACTGATCATAGTAGTTCCAGGTGCGATAATAGAATCACCACCTATAAATGAAATAAGAGGAATGATCACAAACCATCCGATAACACCACCAGCAAGAAGATAACTGGATATCTTAAGACCTGTAATATAACCTACGCCTACAAGGGCTGGAAGTACGTCGGCACCAAATCCGGTACGCAGGGCAGGGATTTCAAAATGTATTTCAGAAGGGAATACTTTAAATCCATCACTTAAGAACTTATAAATAGTTGATATTCCAAGACCTGAGAATACTGCTTTAGACTTCTCTCCACCTTCTTCTCCTGCAAGGAGCACTTCTGCACATGCAGTACCTTCAGGGAATGGAAGTTTGCCATGCTCTTCAACAACAAGAGCTGTACGGAGAGGTACCATAAAGAGCACTCCAAGAATACCTCCAAGAAGAGCGATGATCGTAATAGTTATAAAAGAAGGCATTACAGCCTCTTCACTTTCCTCTGCCCACATAAAGAGAGCCGGAAGTGTAAATATGGCACCTGCAGCAAGGGATTCACCTGCTGAACCTATTGTCTGTACCATATTATTTTCAAGAATAGAATCTTTTTTGAAAACAAATCTGATGATTCCCATTGAGATAACTGCAGCTGGTATAGATGCTGAAACAGTCATACCAACCATCAGACCCAGGTATGCATTAGCTGCACCAAATACTACTGATAAAATAAGTCCGAGGAAAATAGACATAACTGTCATCTCGGGCATAACCTTGTCTGCCGGTATAAACGGCTTAAATTCTTTGTCTTTTTTTACTTCATTCTGCATTGATAACGTAAACTCCTAATTAACATATCCATGTGACGCGTTAAAGTGCACAAGAGCATATTTTAATAAATTGCGTTTACATTATCAAGTCTATGTATTAACGTTTCGGCGCGTTGGCGCTTTAAATCTCAAAATATTTGTCCGATAATTTTTTGCTTATAAAGACTATTTTGGGAAAATATTTCTTATTGTCTTAGAATAATAGCAAATATACAACAACTCCGATAATTCCAATGGCAAACATCATAAAAGAAAATGCACTGCTGGCGCTGACAACTTTTTTACTTTGCCTGAAAATAACCTGTTTCTGAGCAATTGCATAGATATAATCTTTTCCTGAGGCCTTGTCAGAATCTTTTTTACCAATAATCCTCATGTACACAGCTCTACCTCTGTTCAACATATTTCCAAGGTTCCAGGCCAAATGAAATCCCTCGGGAATTACAGGCTTTTCCTGCAGCTGTCTGTGAGTTGTCCTTCTGCATACTAAAATGATCCCATCCATAACAAAATCAATGATCCTGCATATAAATCCAAATACTGCCGGAAGAATGACCAGGATCAAAGGTTCATAACATAAGGTCAGCAGATCCAGCTTTTGTGGCCATAAATTAACATATCTCGTTATGCCTTCAGCTTCTTTTCTGATAAGAAGTGTCTTAACGAATAGCAGATATAAAACTATTCCAATTACTATGCTTATAAGACCTCCTTTTAAATTAGAAAATGAAAAATATTCGATTTCATGCTCAAGGGTCGAACTATGTAAAAATGTAGATGAAATATCAGCCAGTCTGTTTAATGTGTGATCTGAAAAGAGTCCAAATACCGGGATCACCATGGCAGAAACCACAAGTACGATACCTGTCAAAACTGTCATATATGGTGTTTTCGCATTATATTGAGCCTGCAGCTCCTTGTCTGAATTATTTTCAACAAATATGCATACAAACAGCTTGGTCATGTAGCATACAGTCATGCCTCCCGTAAGCAGAAACAGCCATTCTATCGCTTTGAAAGCGCTGTTATATGGGACATATTCTACGATAGCTTCATGTAATAGAGTCTTACTAATGTATCCGTTAAAAAGCGGTACACCTGCTATTCCCAATGCTCCTGCAAGAAAAGAGAGCTTTAGCACGATCTTCTTTTTGCCATATCCTCTAATATCATTGAGATCCAGCTTGTGGAGGTTCATGACAATTACACCTGCTGACATGAACAGGACAAGCTTGAGATTAGAGTGATTCACCATATGCAGCACACTTCCACGTACAGCAAGAGCATTCTCTTCGCCGAGCAGCGTTATAAGGCCTGTACCCACCATGATCATTCCAAGCTGGGACATTGACGAACATGCCAGAGTCCTTTTTAGGTCAATAGAAAAAATAGCAAGAAGGCCTCCAAGAAGCATGGTAACAGTCCCAAGAGCGCATATTGCCAGACCCCAGTTCGTGCTTTCAGGAAGAACATATACAGCAAGAACTATAAGACCAAATATTCCGGTTTTGGTGATAATTCCGGAAAGCAGCGCAGATGCCGGTGCCGGTGCAACAGGATGGGCCAATGGAAGCCATATATGAAGTGGAAACATACCGGCTTTGGCTCCAAAACCTGTAAGTATGCATATTGCCGCAGCATATAGCTGCCTGATCTCAATGTCAGAACCGCTTTGGTATATCTGTAAGCACAACTCTCTCATATTTCCATAGCTCAGATCACCAATAAGGTCATAGAGCAAAAAGATTCCCATAAGGGATACCAGACCACCGATCACTGCAACAGCCAGATAAACACCGCCTGCACGCAGAGTATCTTTTCTCTCATCATGAATGACGCATATATAGCTCGCCACAGACATGATCTCGAAAAAAACAAAGGTTGTGTACAGATCATCTGATACAAAGACCAGAGTTGTTGCAATATAAGTAATTATCAGGAATAGATAATATCTCTTTTTCTTGAAGGAATGAGCCAGATATTCTTTAGAAAAAACAGTAGTCATAAACCACATATAGGTTGAGATCACTGCAAAGATCAGCCTGAATCCGCCAAAATAAAAGCTCAGTCCCAGACCGCAAACATCTGGTAATATTAAACTTAAAGCAGTTTCATTCATAGATTAAAATCTCCCATTAGCAACTATACTAAGTCTGTCTATCACAGGCTGTGCCCATATTCCAAAGATCACTGTCGCTATTGAAAAAAGAGCCAGTGGTACAAGCATCTTATAGGTCGGATCTGAATACTTCTCCAATTCTGCGATCTTGCGTTCATCCGTCATGATTTCTTTATCGGGAAATACTGCACGTACAACCACGCTGATCATGTAGATAGCTGTCATCAGTGCTGAGTATAACAGTACAAGGACCCCAACATCGCCCAGCACTGATCCGTCATCAAACAATGCAAGGGCTATCTGATATTTGCCTATAAAGCCTGAAAACAGAGGAAATCCCGCAAGTGACACTCCTGAAATAAAGAAGAATAAAAAGGTGAGTGGCATTCTTTTTCCAACTCCATCAAGTTCATAAACATAATTTTTGCCTGTTTTATGCATCACAGCTCCAACGCAGAAGAAACCGCTTATCTTCATGACTGCGTGAAATAGCATGTGTGCCATTCCTGCAAGAAGTCCAAGAGGTGACATCATTGACAATGCCAAAATTATATAGGACAGGTTGCTGACGGTAGAGTAAGCCAGTCTTCTCTTGAAATGAGCTTCCTTCACTCCCATTGTCGAAGCATATACTATAGTCACCATAGCAAAGATCACTGCTATTTCGGCAGCCCAACTGCCTTTTAAGATCTCTGCTCCGAAACAATAATATGTAAAACGCATGATCGCAAATATGCCTGATTTAACTACAGCTACCGCATGAAGCAGTGCTGTAACCGGAGTAGGCGCAACCGATGCCTCCGGAAGCCATCCATGAAAGGGGAAAATTGCTGCTTTTACCCCAAAACCAAAAAATGCCAATATATACACAAAGTACACTACATCCATGTAATGCCCGACTTTAGTAAGATCAAGGCTTCCGCCGTATGTAAATTCAATACTGCTGGAAAAAAGTGCATAATAAACCATACCAATAAAAGCAAAAGCCGTTCCGCCAATCATATAATACAGGTATTTTCGCGTAGCCTTTTTGGCTGCATCAGACATTGTATGGATCACAAGAGGAAGGGTTACCATAGTCAGTGTCTCGTAGAACAGATATAAAGTAACGATATTCCCGGAAAATGCTACGCCCATTGTAATTCCGTAGGTAATAGTGTAAAAAGCCAGAAAAGTGTTGACTCTATGCTCATGCTCCATGTATTCAAAGGTATACAATGTAGCAAGTGGCCAGAGACATGCAACGATACATCCAAAAAATGAAGCAAGCCCGTCTATCCTAAGGGTCATAGGCAGCTTATCTCCCAGCGAAAAAAGCTCTAAGGTACCAGCCGGTGGATCCAGAAGCAGATATATAGTTATAATTGTATTTAGCACTACCGCTGTTTCTACAAAGATGTTTCTTACCTTCACATCCTTAATAGGCCTGATCAACATAAATACGCCTGTAAGTACAGGTAATACAATTGGCACTAAAATCAGGTATAGCTTCATTTTTTGCTCCTTATAAAAATAGTTCTCTGGTAATCTCTTCGATATAAGTGATCAATCCGTTGTTAAAAATACCAAGCACAACTGCAAGTACAGTCATGATCAGCATTGGGATCATCATTCCTAAGCCAGGATCTGTATAGTCCTTCTCTTCTTTTTTGCCTAAAGCATCCTCATCAAAAAATGCATGGATAGCCACTGTCAGAAGATATCCGGCAGTCAGCAAAGCGCTTACAAGCAGTACACAAGGGCCAAGCCAGCGAATGATCGGAATAGCCGAGTCAAGTGCACCTACACACAGATACCATTTACTTACAAATGCGCTGGTAGGCGGTATTCCAATGAGGGTTACAGACACGAGAGTAAAACACCACATGGTCACAGGCATCTTTTTGCCTATACCGGCAAGCTCTTTGACCTGAGTCCTGCCTGTCTTCATAATGATGGCTCCTGCTGACAAAAAGAGTGTATCCTTTACAAGGCTGTGGAAGATCACATGCATAATTGCACCCACAAAAGCCACAGGCTGCATGGTTGCCAAGCCAAATAATATATATGAAACCTGGCTTACGGTTGAGTATGCCATTCTTTTCTTAAGCCCTTTTTCCATATATGCCATCATTGATCCCATGAAAACAGTGAGCATTGTCAGTATCAGCCATGTATATTGAACCCAGGTGCCTCTGATCGCTGATATGCCTGTTACATAGAAAAGACATCTGATGATACCAAGAACACCTGCCTTGGTGATAACACCTGAAAGCACTGCAGATGCAGGAGCTGGCGCTACAGGATGTGCTGTAGGAAGCCACGCATGCATTGGGAACATGCCGGCTTTAGTGCCAAATCCCAGTATCATTAGAAATACAGCAAACAGCTCTCTATTGGAAAGCTCAGCAATGCCAAGGCTTCCACCTGCTACAAATGTCAGATCATACCCTTTGGATAAAAATAAAAAGAATCCGAAAATAGTAAGAAAAGCTCCGGCAACTGAATAAAAAAGATATTTCAGCGCAGCCATAACTGATTCATGGGTCCTAGCATGCAGCACCAGCGGCATTGAAAGGAAGGTCATAAGTTCAAATAATACGTAGTATGTAAAAAAATTACCTGCAAAACATGCTGATATCAGAACAATAGCAGTTGGTATGTAAAAAGCGTAAAAACGCCCAGAACCCCCTTCATGCCTTATATATTCAATTGATGCAATTCCGACCAACAGGAAAATGAGTGCAAATAATACTGCAAACATTATTCCCAAAGGGTCTAGGGAAAATAAAAATGACATTTAACCAACTCCATATTTTTTTATATGTATTTTTTTGCAAATGCACGCTAGAAGCGGCTTATATTTAACCAAAAATTGCCAGACCACCGGTTAGTATGTTTATAACAAAAGGTGATAAGGTTCCAAGTGCAATGTTGAGCGCTGCAAGTCCGATGGTTGCTGCATTTTCAAATATGTATCTGTTTCTGAAATTGTCTTTGTCTTCTGAAGATGCCTCTTCGCTACTGCTTTTTGCCGGGCTATCATCTGAAACAACAGGAGTAGCTTCATTTTTACGAGTATAGATAACTATTACAGTACGCATGAAATACACAGCATTTAGAACAGTACTGATAGCAAGGGCTGTCCAGGCAATTATCATCTTGTAAACAGGAGCCTGAGTTGCTGCAGATGCAAACATGAACTTAGAAACAAATCCAGTAAACAGAGGCATTCCGATCATGGACAGGCTTCCAACTGTAAATCCCACTGCAGCGATCTTATTTCTAAAACCAGCCCCTGTAATACCTTTTCTATCAAGTCTTCCATCTGATGAATCGATCAGCCCTGTTGCGCTGATAAACAAAAGTGCTTTCATAAGTCCGTGGGAAATAACATGAAACAGCGCAGCGATTATGCCGGCGTCAGTGCCAAGTCCAATTCCCATATATATGTAACCAATCTGTGCAACTGAGGAATAAGAGATCATTCTCCTGATATTTCTTTCCTGGATTGCATCAACAGAACCAATGATCATGCCGATCACGCCAAAAAAGAAAAGAACATTTTCCATCTGGCCTCCAGGCACTGAATTGTATGGAAGTACCCGGACGATGAGTTTTATCAACAGGAAAATATATCCCTTAGACACCAGCGATGACAAAATGGCTGATGCAGCCGTAGTTGAATAGCCGTATGCATCCGGGATCCATGTGTGAAATGGATACAGACCACTTTTTATCCCAAGTCCAACTGTCAAAAGTACCATGATAACAGCAGAGGGAATGGCATATATGCCTTCAGCCAGAATCCTTTGCATTGCTTCTTTTGCAGGACTCATAAGAAGCTGTCCTGTTATGGCGTATAAAAGAGATAGTCCTATCAAAAACAGGCCTGAGCCCACAAGGCTCATGACCATGTACTTGATCGCTGAAACATATACTCTGCCTATTTTCCTTGCCATGATAAGTCCACATGCTGCTATAGTGCAGATTTCAATGAAGACGTAGGCCGTAAAGAGATCGTTAGTATATATCAGAGCAAGAAGCGCTGCCATCATCAGATCCAGCTGGATAAAAAAGAGATTCATCTTACTTTTTTCGATATCCAGTTTGATATGGTAGGAACCGCCCATTACAGATAGGATCATTATCAGTGAAAATGAAGCCGCCATGAGGCATTCCAGCTCGCCGATCCTGATCTCATTGCCCCATGGTGCCGGATAATGCCCCATCATGTAGGTATATGAGATATTGGCCTCGTGAGTATATAAAAGACAACCAACTGACATGACAAATACAGCTGCCACCATGGTATAGTGCACTATCTTGGCCCATTTTCCATTTAAAATAAATGAAATGATAGCGGAAAACATTGATATGATTATGCAAAAAAATGGAAAGTTCTGTACAAATGTCATTGTTCTTCCTCCATGATATCGCCATAAGTGAGCTTTCCAAGTTCTTCACTTTCTTCATTCCTAAGTTTCATCATGATCTCGTCAAGATTAAGTGTCTTGTACTCTTTGTAAAGACTTACTGTAAGAGCCATCATCAGGGCACTGACACTGACAGATACAACAATTCCAGTCAGGACAAGGCCTGAAGGCACTGGATTAATGTAGTATGAAGCATCTGTAATATTATCAATGTAAATAGGCGCATGTCGTCCTTCTATATAGCCTTTTGCTGCCAAAAACAGGTATACCGCACAGTCCATGATATCCAGGCCTATGATCTTTTTTATTAAATTGGCCTGTAGCAGCAGATTCATCATACCGATCACAAATAAGATAACTGCCGCCACTTCTTCATAATTAGTAAATACTGTAAGTCCCATCAAAAACTTCCTCTTCTGAATGCAACATAAAAAGAGTACATTGTGCAGGCCACAACTATTCCTACACAGATATTCAGATAAACTATAAGCCCTGCGCTAAGGATCGCACCGGGGGTTCCTGTTGTTATAACTGATTCAAGATGATTTGCTCCGGTATAAAATGAATAACTCTTGGCAAAACAATAAAATGTCAGAGCCAAAACTGTTATGATCTTTATAAATCGCTCTGATAAAAAGCTACCGGCCCGTTCAAAGCCGAAAGCTGTCAGGTACAGGATAAAACCTGATCCAATGATGGCTCCTCCTGAGAAACCGCCGCCAGGAGAAATATGTCCGTTCAATACCACATATATTCCAAAAATAATGATGGTAGGAACCAGTATTCTCGCTGCCGGGCGCAGGATCGCGCTTCGCCCAGGTTCGTAATAAGTATCTGATACTTCAGGTTTATCGCTTTTTAGAAGCATAAGTACGCAGCAAGCAGCTACAAACAAGACACAGGATTCTCCAAAAGTATCAAATGCCCTATAATCAAGGATCATGCCCGCCACGATATTTTCTGCCCCTGTCTCTTCAAGGCCTTTTTCTATATATCTTTTGGCCACTTCATTATTTTCAGGTGCGTTGGCATTGCCAAATTCAGGCAGGTAGCTGACTGTTACCAGCAAAAGAATTGTCAGGAATATTCCAAGGATAATGGATATCCCAATATATGCTTTATTGAAAAGACTGAGATTTTTATTTTGCCCCAGCTCATACTGATCAACCTTGTCAAACCACATCTTTCGCATTAGTACAGCAAAACTATTGCCGTTATTGCTTTTGGCAGGCTTTTTTATTTCCATTTTTCCCTCAAGAGGGTCATAATCTCCTGTACACCACTTGGCAAAATGTTGCCATTTGCTGTTTTCGTAATCCGGATTTCTCTTACTCATTGACTTCCTCTACTTTCTCGGCGCTAGTGCTTTCATCAAATAGCACGACTTATTTGATGTCCGAAGCACTGGTTTCAGTTCTTACAGAACGGATCTTTTTGAGTGTTACAAAAAAGAGGATACTGGTAACACCGGCTCCTACAGCAGCTTCAGTGATTGCCAGATCCGGTGATTCAAGGATCAACCAGATAATTGCCATTACAAGGCTAAATGCCATGTATATAACAACTGATACGAGGAGTCTTTTGGAAAAACTGACTGAAATGGCACATATTATCAAAAAAAGTAATAAGATTATTCGAAGTACTTCCATATAGCATCCTTCCTTTATTCTGATGTATTTTTTAACAGATCATATTCTTCTACTTTTAGGATCTCACATTCCTTATCAACATCAGGATTTGTTGCTGTCTCCAATGCTGCAAGCAGATGCGAGCAAACAGGTGATGCAAACCAGAATAAGCCATTTATCAGCAATAATTTTAACGAAGCAAAAGACAATCCATAAATTGCGATCATCCCGACAGTAATAAGGAATAATCCCAGAGAATCGATCATTGCCGCTGAATGAAGCCTGTTAAGAGCATATTTTATCCTAAATACTCCGATCACTGCGGTGATAAGTACTATTATTCCGGCCAGGATAAAGATGCCGGCAATCAATAATCTGATCGTATTCATAAGCTCATTCCCTCTTTATATGCGTCCTGATCGATGGCCTCACGCTGCGACGGATCAGTTTTTTCCTTGATATCTTTTTTTTCATGATAAATACCAATGTATATCTGTGCCAAAACGATCACCGCCACAAAGCTGATAACCGCGTATATCATTGCCACATCCAAAATATGGGATTCCCCCAGAAATATGGACAGCAGCATGATTATGGCAATTGTCATGGTTCCGATCATATTGATGGCCATGATCCTGTCGGCAAGCTTAGGTCCTAGCACCGCTCTTAGCAGACATAGCAATGTAAGTACGGATATGATCAAAATGCATATCAGGATAAATACATTAAAAAATCTTTCCATTAGCCTATGTCCTCCATCTTTTTCAGCATACGTACAAAAACTGAGCTATCAAGGTCTTTTGCCATCTCTTTATCATAGCAATGCACCTGATACTCATTATCTCTAAGCCTGACTACGATCGTTCCAGGGGTAAGAGTAATTGATGTTGCAAGGATGTATTCAGCAAATTCAGTTTTTAGCGGGGATTTAAAATGAACTATTACAGGCTCAGGAATATCCCTGTAATTAAAGATGTAGCCTATCATGGTAATTGTAGCCATGATTATTTCTCTGATGAGGATAAACAAATATGCCACTATCAGAGGTAATTTCCTGATGAGTTTGATTTCAATGATGGGATCATAATCAAGGAATTTGTAGGAAAAAA
This sequence comes from Butyrivibrio sp., assembly GCA_015056495.1. Classification (GTDB taxonomy): domain Bacteria; phylum Bacillota; class Clostridia; order Lachnospirales; family Lachnospiraceae; genus Butyrivibrio. The sequence goes on along the minus strand of SVGC01000035.1, from coordinate 18,391 downwards.
GATAGACACCACAACTAATGAAGATGCCAAAAACGGCTATCTCCATCGTTAGCTTTCCGTTTAAAATAACCCAAAATACAAAAAATAAAATCCCCATGAAAACACCCCTATTTAACTATATAAGAAACCTTCATTTCCGTCAAATCGTTATTAGGACTTGTTTTGGGGATTTTTTTGCTTTATCTGAATCATGTTTACGCGCTACAAGCAACGCAGTGTTGGCTGCTGACTGTATTGTAAGCGCTATCTGCGTTACAGCTTGCGATATACTGTAAAATACATGGTTCCACAGCTGGCAATTCCTCCAATAAAATTGGAGATCGGTTCCGCAAGAAATACTCCCATTACGCCTATTTGTGGAAACATAGGCAATATAAGAGTCAGCGGGATCACAATAAATACTTTTCTCAGCAGAGAGAAAAATATGGACTGCTTGGATTTACCAAGGGCAACAAAAGTTGACTGTCCTACAAATTGTAAGGACATGAATATAAAAGCCATGAAATATATGATGATAGGCATTCTTCCCATCTCGATAACCTTGGCATCAGATGAAAAGATAGTGAGAAATCCATGGGGAAAGATCATGATCATAAGCCACATAAATGCTGTGTAGCTCACACCAACCGCAGCCATGAACCGTATTCCCTGCTTTACACGGGTTCTCTCATTGGCACCATAGTTGTAACTGATGACCGGCTGGGCTCCTGAGGTAATGCCATTTATCGGAAGTCCGATCATCTCACGTACAGAATTGATGATAGTCATGACTCCGATATAGATGTCTCCAAGTTCACGACCATAATTAGACAGAGTCATGTTGCAAACCGCCTGGACTGCACAGTTGGTAGCTGACATGATAAAGCCTGCAAAGCCAAGTATGACGATCTCTTTTACCAATGAAAGAGTCGGTTTTAACAGGTCTTTGACTGAAACCTGTAATATAGCTTCTTTTCCAAACAAAAATCTGAGAACGAGGATTGCTGCAATGAGCTGTGATATAACTGACGCCAGCGCTGCGCCTTTTACACCCATATTAAGCACAAAAATAAAAACCGGATCCAATATCATATTTATTATAGCTCCAGTCATCATGTAGGTCATTCCTTTTCTTGGATAGCCCTGAAGATTGATAAAACCGATCATGCCGGTTCCGGTAGTTACAAAGAGTGTTCCAAGTAAGTAGATTGTAAGATAGTCATTAGCGTATTTATAGGTGTCAGAACTTGCTCCCAGCAGATACAGTAAAGGTCTTTTAGTCAGATATAATACGATCATACAGGCGATACCAGTCATGATCTGCATAAAAAGTGTAGTGATCTCAAGCTTTTTAGCTCTATCCGTATTGCCTGCTCCTCTCGCCATAGAGCAAAGCGGTGCTCCGCCTGTGGCAAAAAGATTGGTAAATGCTGCTATCAGACTGATTATAGGAAATGTCAGGCCGACACCTGTAAGGGGCAGGCTCTCCATTTCACCTGACATATGTCCAAGATATATTCTATCAATTATGTTGTACAGTACCTGAACCAGCTGAGCTATCGTCAGTGGGATAGCCTGTGCCATTATCAGTTTACTGATTTTTTCTGTTTTAAAATCTCCTCGTTGCAATTACAATGCCTTCTTTCAAAATTAAGTTTCATTACGAATTCATGTCAAACCCGCTGTTGGTGTGGTTTTGTGATGTGGTTTCGTGGTGTGGTTTTGTGATGTGGTTTTGTCATGTGGTTTTGTGGTGTGGTTTTGTAGTGTAGTTTTGTAATGTGGTCACGCTATTTTTAGTGTTTCGCAGACCATGGAGTCTATGAGATCTTTCATCTTCTCATAACCCTCATCTGTTGCAGCAGCCTCTTCTACTCTATTTAATACAAGCCTGCTACCACCAAAATATTTTCTGACTTCACCATCCATCGTACGATACTGATTAGCGTAGTCATTGGTTATTTCATAATATTCATTCATAAGCTGCCAGCGATGTCTGTAACCCATGTTGGTCTGCTCATTTTTTTCATAGCTGTCTGAAATAGGCAGTGTAAACTTATATTTCCTGGGTGCGTACCTTACAAATTTGGCGATCATGGGATCTATATAATCCTCGATGCCTTCATAGATTGGCTCTGTGATTATCTTGTCTGCTTCGTACAGGTCATCCATATGACGCTTTCGCATAACAGTCTCACATTTTTCATACAGTGTGCCTGTTACTTCTTTTTTTACCTCAAATCCATATAGCTTACAGACTATATCGCAAAAAAGGATTGATGTCTTGATTAAGTCTAATTCGTAAATCGTTTGTTCCATGTAATTTTTTATACCTCTAGTGCAGATTTCTATTTGAAGTCACAAAAAACGTTGCATTTTCTCTGCAAATTCTTGCTGGAAGGCTTCCTGCTCTTTTTTCAGAAGCTCTTTCATGTTTTTTTCTGACTCAGCTGTTATCTGATCAGCCTTAAGCCACGTTAACTGACTTGCCGCTTTCTCTGTCTTCAAAGCCACCTGAATATATTCAGGACCCAGCATCAAAAGCGAAAGCGCCTCATCTGTTCTCAGATAACCACTGCTTATTATACCAAATGTTTCATAAATAGTATCATTTGCTATTGGCCCCATGACCACATCAGCTTCTATAGTATCATTAACTCTTCTATTTTGGTAAATATATTCAAACCATTCCTTACTTCTCTGAAACTCAACTATTTTCAGGCCTGCAGTGTCCAGCTCATATTCGTTGACATAAGCATCTTTTGTAGCCCACCTATACACAAAATCCTTATCTGGTGAGAGATAAAAGCCCTGGCCGAAATCTGCATTTTTCCTACCAAAATGGACATCGGGGTCTTTTATGATCAATTGGCTGGTGTGATATAGTCTCATGGTGGTATCCTTTCCTGCTTTAAGGCTGCATTTTCCTATTGGTTTTAGTTAGAAAAGATTATTTATTTTTCCATTAATCATATCATCAAATCAAGTTTGGGAACAAGAAAAGTGAAGTTCTCGTCGATGTAGATTTACTATAGGGTTCGGAAGGGTAGATATACCCTAAGATCTGTTCTGATGTTCATGCTTTACTCTTTGTAATGTTTAATATGATGACAATTCAAGGACGGGCACTACCAAAATAGAGGGCTCGGCAGGCTGTTTTTTTCAAAATTGACTAAATCAATGTATTTTACATACTATAGTCACTTCAAATCAATCTATTGCAGGCAATTCTGCTTCAAATTGAAAATAAAAATGACTAAGCCGAAAGAAAATGATCATCCTAGTCACTCCGATATCATTCGAATGATAGAAAATAGTGACTAAATCATGGTATTTTCTATTGCTTAGTCAAAAATCAATTATTTTTCAAGAACTCCAGTGGATTTTCTGACCACAAACCTGCTCTGTACGTAGCTTTCGAAAAAATGACCCCTTGACCCCGTCCCCAGGGGACATTTTCCGGAGGCGATGCCTAGGATTGTTTTCATGAGAGCTTCTGCGTATTCTTCGTAGTCGCAGCCTATGCAGGAGAGCTCGGGTATGACAAAGTCACTAAGGTAAGTGTTGTCAAAGCCAATGACAGAGGCGTCTTGTGGGATTTTGAAGCCTCGGCGGATCAGTTCATTTTCCATGCCTATGGCAAAAGCCTCATTTATTCCCATGAAAACTGTTGGCGGAACAGGCTCGTTTTCTAATAGGATCTCGATGCTCTTGATACCACCATATTGGTCGAAATTGTCATAGTCAAAAACGATCCTGTCCTTTTCCGGAATACCAAGCTCTGTAAGGGTTTTAGTAAACTGTTCCTGCTTGGATCTGGTTGGGATGTAGCGGCTGCTACCACCGGCAATTACAAATTTTCTGTGACCTTTAGCGTACATATCACGGAGGGCTGCATCGATGGCATAGCTGTCATCAATGCCAACGCTATAGAAATCGCTTCCCTGCAGCTTGCCGGTAGTCACTACGGGCACTCTCTTATTGATCTCAGCATAGATATCCAATTGCTCCTGAGGGATTTCATACAGATCAGAAGGTCCACCTACCTGAAGTATGACATCTACCTGCTTTTTCAGGAGCATGTCACACTGCTTCATAGTAATCTCGTTATTGTTGGAATAATTACACAAGATAACGTTGTAGTCATATTTAAGTGCTTCTTTTTCCAGTGTAGAAAAAAGGGTTGAATAAAAAGCGTTTCGCACGTCTGGAACCAGCATTCCTATTGTTCTGGACATGCTGGTTGAGAGACTCTGCGCTACAGCATTTGGTCTATATTTTTTCTCTTCGATCACCTGTAAAACAAGTTCTCGCTTCTCTTTGGATACATATCCATTGTTATTTATTACTCTAGATACTGTTGTTGTCGATACACCTGCAAGCTTCGCTATATCATAGATAGTTAATTTATCACTTTTCATGGTATTCTCCTTGGATCATTAGCTCACAAAACGCATATTATGCAACTTCTCCTAAATCTAAACATATTAAATCGTCGAAAAATGCACTAAACCATTTCCATCAACCTACAAGCCCTGAACTTTCCATATTCTGCACCAGTTTTCTCTGGCCGATCAGGAATACGATCAGAAGTGGGATCAGATAAATGAGTACTCCTGCCTGTTTTACAGCATCAAAGGCAAAATCATTGATAGAAGGTATACCATACCAGGTCTGGACTGCATTGAGCACATAATTCTTATTGGCTCCTACAAATGTAGTGGACAGAAGCGTGCTCATAAGATTTGCATCTGAACTGAAGTAATTGGTGTAATAAGTATCCCCATAATTCCATACAAATGAAAGTATTGCTACTGTAGATATGATAGGTACTGCGTTTGGAACCATGATCTTAAAATATGTTCTGATAAAGCCGCAGCCATCCATACCTGCAGCCTCCTCCAGCTCTTTGGGAATATTTCTATAGAACTGTGCAAAAAGGAAGATGAACAGGCTCTGGTTAACTCCAAAACAAAATACAGCCAGCAATACCAAGACTATTGGATTATTGATCAGGTCGACCTCTCCGGCGCTTGTAAATATATTCATGATACCCAGAAAATCAAAGTGCTTAAAGAAAATGTACTGCGCAAGGAGCAGTGACTGTCTTGGTACAAGGAATACAAGTACTACAAGAAAATAGGCAATCTTACTAAACACAGACTTTACTCTCGCCATAGCATAGCCTACCAGTGATGAGAAAAATACCTGGATCACCATTATCACTCCGGCATAAAGAACTGTCTTAAGCAGAGTCCATATGCCTTTTGGCATTACAAATCTCATAGCTGCCTTAAAGCTTATTAAAGAGAATTTCTCCGGAAGCCATATCACGTTTGGGTTTCCCAGATCTTCTATTGCTGAAAAAATAGTTGGAACAAGCTTTATAAGTGGATATAAAATTGAAAAACATAATCCTGCGATCAAAAGCACGATAAAAATGTTTATTATCAGATTTTTACCCTTTGATCTGATCAAATATCCATTATCTTTCATATTTTTTTACCACCTTTCCTAAGATCAGCAGACACAATAATAGCACCAGCAAAACATTGAATATGTATACCACCGACAGCGCCGAGCCAATACCGATCTTGTTCTGTTCAAATGCAAAGCTGTAAACCTCTTCCGCTATTTGGGAATCAATAAACAACTCAACAACTGTGTAGATCACGACAAACAAAATGATATGCATGATCGTTGGAATTGTTACCTTCCAGAAAGTCTCATAGGCTGTAGCACCCTCGATCTTGGCTACTTCATAGAGACTTGGGCTGATAGACTGAAGTGCTGTTATGTATATTAGAGTCTGTACACCAGCCTGGCTTATAAGGTCAAAAATATTATCAACATAGCCTATGATAGTTACCAGAACACTTTTGGGAACACCAGTATATTTAAACAGCAACACACTTACTATAGACTCGGAAAAAAGGCTGCTTCCTGTTTCTGTAAACTCTGAACCGGTGGTCATTGTAAGCATATCTGTCACAAGTGATAGACCCAGTACTATAGGCAGGAAAAAGATCATTCTTACTAATGCCCTACCCTTGAACTTTCTGTTTGCCAGAAGTGCCATAAACAGACTAAAAACAGTGATAAGCGGTACACTTATCAGCATATCCACGTTCTGATTGGTAAAAAGCTGTAACATAGTTCCCGCATCTGTTGTAACTTCTGTAGTAAATAAATTTATATAATTATCAACACCTGTCCATGAATAGGACATTCCTCCCGTTTTTCCTACAGAAATTGAGTGAAATGAATAGAATACTGTTTTTGCAATTGGTATCAAGAAAAACATGATAAAACCAATAAAAAATGGTGAAAGAAAGAGAAGTCCATATAATTGTCTTCGCATATCTCTTGTTACTCTAAATTTCTTATTCATGACTCTCACTCCTTTCCCTGTCCGTTTATTTCATAGCTTTCTGCCTGAATAGTCTTGCCATTATCAAGCTCTACATCATACAGATTGTAGTTAACTATCACTTCTGTTCCATTGTCATAAGTTGTCTTGAAGACTCCATCTGCAAGCAGCTCATGGTCTGCAATGATGCCATTTCCAAGTTGACTGTATATTGAAGCACATTCATCATAAACCGCTTTGATCTCATCCTTGAGATTGTCATAGTTTACTGAATATAAATATGCATAGTCTGAATTTTTCAGCTTATCCTCTTTTTCATAGGTAATAGTGAACTGCGGAATGGTTCCAAGTTCAGCTGCCTGCAAAATAAAGTAAGCACTATCTTCCGTGGACATGTTTATATTTTCTGATGTATATTCAACCTTGCCATTTAATACCAGCTGTCTGAAAGGTACTGTATAAGCAAATGTTGAATAATCGCTGCTCTTTCTGCTGATATCCGTTACTCTGTCAGCGTAGGCAAGATTCTTCATGAACGGATCACTGAGTACAAGCTCATGTTCTTCAGACAATGTCTGGAGAGATGCCTTGATCGCACTGGCTCCGCTATAGGCATCGATCATATCTGCATTATCATAATCTGCGTAAAAGAGGCCGCCCAGATCCGCTACATAAAGGCTTTCATAACTGTCAGCGTCCTTGCATATCTTTTTTACAATTCCTTCAAGATACGATGGTGACAGTGTTTCGTAATATGTAGCGTTGGAATTCGAAAAGGCTTTTAACTTACCACTTGTCACATCATAACGATAAATCGTAGCGGGTACATTGGAGTAATCCTTTAATGCGTGGATAGATGTCCTATACAAAAGAGAACTTGTTCCGCTATATATCCTGCTTGGTGCAATGGCAAAAGACAGATCAAATCCATTTTCTGCAGCGTAATCCTTAACTTTGTTAAGCTTACTCTTTTTACCATTGGCACTTACCAGCTTGAGGCCATTGCTCAGACTGTTATTCATACCATTGTTAAATACACCCTCGTAAGCAATAGATGCGCCAATGCCACTATTCTGAAGGTCTTCCATGATAGTCAACAGTTCCTCATAAGTAGTCATTGAGATTGTCTTACTGTATGGAATTCCGATAAAATGATCTGTTATATCAAGAGCACCTATAACATCAAGCTGAAGATCATTTTCTAAAGTATACTCTTCGTTTAGCTGACCATTATCTACCAGATACTGTTGATATGCTTTCGCCATATCATAGTAACTATCCTGTTTGCCAAAAAACTTGAACCTGATGGTGTAATCAATGTTCATAAAATCTGTAGCCACAAGATAGGACGCACTATTATCGCTGTATGGTCCGTATACCTTGGAATTCATGTATTGTATGGTGTCAAAGCTTGAATATACTTTGTTATTACTAGCCCCATCAGCACCTGTGCTGGCAAGGAGACCATGAATATAAGATGTCTCTGCCCCGGTCTCTATTATTCCAAGATAAGACTGCTTCTCACTACCGATATCTCCATATATCATGCCGTATACAGGCATCATCAGTTCCTGACCGTAATCTGACATGTAATAATAATCTTTGTAATAATCATTTTCATACATCGCCCTGATATAATCACTAACACCGGATTTAAAGGTGTTGAATGCCATCAGCGCACCGGCTCCATCAGGTACGAATAGATATCCTTTTTCCTGCTGAGCTGCAGTAGCTGCACCAAGATTTGGAAGCACCTCAATGTTCTGTATCTGATAGTAATCATTAAGCGTTATCATCTCACTAGAAGGAACTCTTACAACAAGATCTCCATCCTCAAGTGTTATGTACATGTTCAATGTGAACTCTGCAATCTCTGTTTCAGATACTGTAAATCCAAATTCCTCAGCATCTGCTTCCAGATCTTCATGTGAATATCCAACAGCCTGGGCAATTGCGATCATCTGCTTGGTGGCAGATGCAGGAGGATTTCCTGTGTAGGTCACTGCATAACACTCTTCTACAATACTTTTTTTATAAACAAGAGACAGTGTAGTACTGTATCTTTTATATTCATCTTCCGTGACAGTACCTGCTTCAAGAGCATCTGAAAGTCCCTGTACAAAAGTGTTTTCGTACCTTTCAATGCTCATCTTTTTTGGAAGAAATTCGTAAAAACGGTTTGAATCTCCTTCATTAAGATCCATGCTGATCTTTACGCCATTTTCAATGGCATATACTTCGTAAGTATCAAGCTGGGCACAGTTGGTATCTGAATTGTACTCATAAACGTTATTATCTTCACCCAGATAATTCAGTATCAAAAGAGCATTCTCTGTTCCTGAATCTGTTCCCTTCATGTAAGAACACCACTCAGTACCTGCTTTTTTGTTTACTACTCTGAATTTAAGACTTGAAGCATCAAAATAAAGAGATGTGTCATTACTTGATGCAACTTCCTTTTCTGACCCGGTTATATCTATTGAAGAACCTTCAATTTCTTCAGGAACCTCTGATTTGTATGTTGTTTTTTCCATAAAGGCTTTAGGTAAACCAAAATAAACTCCTGAGAATACCAATACTGCCGCCAGTATGCCACATATTATTTTCTTTTTCATGACTATCCCACCTTACATTCTCCGGATAAACTCTCTGATTATGTCTGATAAAAATCCAAACATTTTTTCTTCCAGTGTTAAGAACAGCACTGCAAGGAATACTATGAGGAATGCAGATACTGCGGTTGCCAGTAATGAAGCAATATTTTTGAACATGCCATACTCATGGATAACGCACAAACCTGAGAAAGCCAAAAAGACAAACCACACGATCCCTATGCCTTCCAGCATGTATATGATCATAGCCTCTTCTTCGATGATAAAATTACTTAAGAATACTACCAGCAATTTGGTAAAAATATATGGAACCAGCGAATATGTGATAACTGTAAATATGGCTTCCATATCGCCTTTTCCGCCAAAAAGAGTTGTTATGGTCCAATTGGCTACCGTAAAGATGATCACCAGCATGATAGAACTGATAAACACTGATACACTATTCATTTCAGCAAGATTATTGGTGTTGATGACAAATCCCGTATACTGTTTGGTAATACATTGGATTATGCCATATATGACCAGAATGATAGCTGCCAGAGGAAGGCTTCCCTTGTCTCTGAACCTGATCTCATAAAATGCTTCGAATGGATGAAACAATGCGTTCTTAAGATAATATGCTTTTTCTTTCATCTTATGCCTTTCTACGATTCTTCCTGTTATACCTTATTTCTGAATAGAACAGTAATACTATGAGAGCTACAAATACGGTTGCTATGATCCCAAAATGCTTTTTCATCTGCTGGCCTCTGTAACCGTAATACGCCTTGGAATAGTAGGTTCTGTTATTGCCCTGTTTAAAATAATAAAGAGCTGATTCATATTCATTTTTCATCAGGTAATTTTTACCGATACCTGTGTAAGCTACTTCATAATTGGAGTTAAGTCTTACTGCCTGTTCAAAATAGGTAAGGGCTTCATCCCAATTACCAAAATAGTATTCTCTACTGCCATTGATTATTGCCTGTCCGAATTCACTAGGAGTCAGTATATAAGCGCATTTGAGAGTAGAGTCTGTAACTATGAGCTTATCTCCAAGCCATGCAATACCGGTTGGAGTCTGTAGCTGGCCTTTTAGATTACCAAGACTTCCAAATGCGTTTAACAACTCACCATCGAAATCATAGATAAATACTCTGCCTTTTGTTTTGTCCAGAACTGCATATATGCCATAATCGGTAACTGCAATATCTACAAAAGCGCTCTGATCCTCACCCAGGTCTCCGATGAGTTTGGTATTACCCTCTTCTCTGATAACGTTTGAGCCTTTTGCATTTAATCTGAAGATCATGTCTGTAGCTGCACTATCATAGGTTACAGCCATTACAAATCCGTCCCCGTCTACTGCAATATTGTTAAAAGCTGGTGCAAAAGTCTTGCTCATCTGTTTTTTCTGTTCATCAGTAGCGATTGATTTCCAGAAGTATTCAACCAGATTGACCTTGGGATTATTGACTCCGTAATAGCCAATAAAAGTGCCATCGCTGGCAAGCTCGATAATTCCTTCATAACTTGACTGAACTACCAGAAAGATCCTGTTGGCATCGTCTACAGCGACCTTTGAAGGCTTGAACTGAGTTGTTCCGGTCATATTGTCAGGTCTTGTGATGACTCTTATATATGAATAATCTTCAAGATCCAGTACCACTACCTGCTCTCCGCCCGGATCAGCAATGTATATCTCCCCTGTTTTATCATGAACGTAGCATCCCTCAGGAGCCTGAAGCGTTACCTGATTGCCATTTGCGTCCAGCTGAATGGTGCCTTCTTTATTCCATATGGTCTTAATTGATTTGAGCAGCTCACCATCTTCATTAAAGACATTGACTCTGCCGGAAAGCTTGTCTGTAAGGAATATCCTGCCATCTTCGCTGGTGCATACATCATCTACACTCTGAAAGCTCATTCCCTCAAGATTGCTTGAATCTATCTGCCTCTCATAGGAAAAAGCTGCAGGGCTTTCAAGGGTATTGCCGTAATCATCATAGATATAGCCCTCGTAAACAAAGCTTGTACCGTCTGCCGCATAAGCGACAGTGCTCATCTGGCCTGCACATAAAAGGGATGATGCTATTAAAAAAGAGCCGGTCATCAATTTAATTTTCTGGCCAATAGTTTTTTGTTTATAACCCCTTACCATAATTTAAGTCCTTTACTCTTTGATACCTGTAGTAGCCATGGTTTCTATTACATTACTCTGAGATATTACAAATACTGAAACTGGTACAAGTACCATTATCAGAGATACTGCAGAAGCTACGCCTGTTCTTGCTATACCACCATTTACCAGCTGTGACAGTACATAACTTAGAGGCTTGAGCTCTTCTGAATATATGAACACACCGCCTGTAGTGCCCCACATCTGCTGGAAGGATAAAATAATAAGTGTTATCCATGCCGGTTTGCACAGAGGCATTACTATCTTCCAATAGGTCTGGAATTCATTAGCTCCATCTATCTTGGAGGACTCAAGCAGCGCGTCAGGTATCTGCACTATAAAGTTCCTCATAAGGAACAGCCCCAAAGTACCGCCAACTGCAGGAAGAATAACTGCCCAATAAGTATTTATAAGTCCCAGCCTGCTCATGATCAGATAGTTTGGTATAGCCGTTACTGTTGTTGAGAACATAAGGGCATATACTATGAGCTTATTCATCAGATCTGACCCCGGAAATCTGTATTTTGCAAGAGGAAATGCTGCCATAGAGCCCAGCAGCACTGTTCCACTGGTACCAATTCCTGTAATAAACAATGTATTGAAGATGTATCTTGAAAGAGGTACATCAAAGCCTTCTATTATATTTTTCAGGTCAAAAAAGTTATTCAGAGTCGGGTTATCAACAGTAAGCCTTGGCGGGAAGATAAATATCTCGCTGAAGGGCTTGAATGCGCTCACAAATATGTACCAGAGAGGGAATAGTGAAAATAACCCGAAAGCTCCAAGTAATATGGTCAGGAAGACATCTCCTCCAAGGCTTCGGTTTCTTCTTTTGATCTTTCTTGCCTTAAGGAATGCTATTATTCCTTTTCTTCTTTTACCAGATTTATTTCTTACTGCCTTGCCCATTTTAATCTCCAATTCTTCTAAGAACCTTTTGGATCATGATATTGCACAGCATCATGATAAAGAACAATACAACTGCTATCGTACATGCATATCCCATCTGATAACGGATATTTCCATAGTCATGAAGATGTGTCAGGATCGTGTGTCCTGCGTAATTGACTGATGGAAAACCAACCAGATCAATGGACAGCTGTGATACAGATAATGAACTTGTGATCTGCATTACAGCACCAAACAGGAGCTGAGGCTTCATGGAAGGGAATGTGATAAACCATAATTCCTGCCATCTGTTTCTGATTCCTTCTACTGCAGCTGCTTCATACAGCGATCTATCTACAGTCTGAAGACCTGCAATGAATGTCAGGAAGCTGACGCCCAGGCTCAGCCACAACTGAACAACCACGAGGATAGGCATTATGTATTCTGTGGTGATAAGCCATTGTATTGCATCAGAAGTTATTCCCAGTTTCATAAGCCATGCATTGGCCCATCCATATGAATCAGATGAAAACAGTATCTTCCAGATAAGATATGCATTACCTGATATTGATGGTGCGTAGAATACCAGTGTCATGATGGCTCTTGGTATTCTTGGAAGTTCATTTACAAGCCATGCAAAAATGAAACACATGATATAGCTTATAGGTCCTGTTACTATGGCAAAAAACAATGTATTTTTTACCGCGATCAGGAATATATCATCATCAGCAAAGAGACTCATATAATTGGATAAACCAACAAATTTAGGAGTTGATACCATGTCAAAGCTTGTAAAACTCAGGGCTATGGCTATTAAGACCGGAAGCACTGTAAATAACAGGAATATCAGTCCAAAAGGAAGTATCATGAGATACTTATATTTATGCTTTTTCCATACTACAGAGAAAGGCTCTTTATAGCTTTTGCTTTTATCAATTGTTTGCTCCATCAGTAGCTCCTTTACTCAAGTTCACTTCTCTTTCGAGTCAGTTCCTTGTTTATCGATTCTGTATTCAGATACAGACTTTCTCTAGGATTGGCATTATTACTGATAACATCAGCAAATGCATAGGATATCATTCTGCTGGTCATATAGTAACCCGGAACAGCCGGCAATCCTTTGGAATTGCTATATTGCGACAGGATAGCTTTTAGTTCTGAATTGCTCCAAGGCAACTGCTCTATGACTTCCGGATTGGCACTGGCTATTCTTGCTGCTGTACCCATGACAGATTCAACGCTCTGGCAATACTCCAGCTGAGTCTCTGTGCTCATCCACCATTTCATGAATTCCCAGGCCTCATCAAGGCTATCTGTCTGCTTCATGATAACTGTATCAACAGTATCTACCAGTACCATGTTGTCAACTGTTCCGTCTTCCTTAACAGTTCCAGGAATTGGAGCAAATGACCACTGTCCTTTTATTTCAGGTGCAAAAATCTCTAACTGGCAGAAGGTTGTGTAGTTAGTTATTCCAATAGGAATCTCACCGGTCCTGAATCTGTTTGAGAAATCCACCTGAACATCCAGACCATAATTGGTATATAGATCTGTGTAGTCTTTAAAGGCTTCCATAGCTGTCTTATCAGACAATGCAGAGGATATTCCGTAATCTGTTCCCTCGCCGTTGTATATATTTCCTCCATACTGGAAAACAAGTGCCTGGAAGAAATTCAGATTTCCGCTTCCATCATTTAGATAAGCATTTGGAATATATGCGCCATAATTGTGCTGTTGTAAAACAGGTATGATCTCAATAAATTCTTCCCATGTCGTTGGAGCAGATATACCAAGTTCATTGAATATATCCTGTCTGTAGAACATCATCAAAAAATTAGCTGTTTCAGGAAGTCCATAAACTCCGCCGTTGTAGCTTGCTGTACCCAGAGCACTCTCTGGGAAAACTGATGCTACTTCGCTGTAGCCTTCCATTGTACTAAGGTCTACTGTGGCATCTCTCATAGCAAAATCCTGCAATGTAGACTGGGACAGTCCTATAACTACATCAGGACCATTTCCTGCAAGAGCAGCTCTAAGTACCACGTCTGCAGGGATAAGTTGTATCTTGACCGGTATATCTGTTTTAGAAGAAAAACTGTTATCAACAAGGTTTTGTATTATCTGTGCCTGCTCTTTTCCATAAGAAGCAACCCAGACTGTAAGAGTCTCTGTGCCTGCACCTTCTGATTCACCAACTGAACTGCTGTCAATGAAGAATGAAGCAAAAAAGCGAAGTGTTCCATTGCATAGACTCTGCCAGAAACTGTCTGTTGTATCAGGAAGCTCAGCGCCTTTGGCTGATATTGACAGACTGTCCATTTCCAGAGGCATTGCAGACACCTGTACAAGCCATGTTCCAACTGCTGAGATATTGTTTTTGAGCTGACTTAGTTCAGAAGTAACACTCTCAGGATCTTTTGCAAGATTTCGTGCCTCTACAGCCATCTTAGACAGGAGCGCTGTATTTTCACCTTTTTCACCAGTGATCTCAACTATTTTTTCTACTATCTGATCAAGCCTGTCAGCTTCTGCTTCCATATTCTGCTTAAAATCAGGAACTTTTTCAGCAATCTGATAATCAATATAAATATCAGGTGATTTACCTGTCAGCTGTATGACATGTAAATAAGAGCTGTTGAGGACTTTAAGGCTTGCCTCAACTTCTGTCACTATCGCGCCAAAAGGTCCCATTACATTTTCCAGAGTGATGTCATTGCTGCCTTCATGAAGATAGAAAAGCATTGGAGTTCCTTCATTGTCAGCCACAACGTACTGGTTCATCTCTGTGGTGTATTCAAATCCGATAGCCTCTACTTCTACATAAGGCACTTCGCCATTTACATACAATCTTCTGTAGCTTGTAACACCTCTGTTAGTATTTTGTCTGCCTTTAAAAGCAATCTCATAAAGGCCTTCCTGTTCAACATTGATCGTCCATGTTATGGCATCTCCCGGATTTTCCCAGGATTCACCACCAATAGTATTGTATCTGTTGTAATATGCGTGGTAAGGGTAAACCAATGAATCGGAATGATTTTTCTGAACAGATAGAGAAACTGAGTTTTTCTTGATACCTTCAGTATCTCCCTCACATCTCTCTGCCTGTAAAACGATCGTATCACCGCTGTATTCTTCATACTCTGCCTGCAAAGCTGCTACAGCAGTTTTGTAGGACTCTTTTTCCTCTTCTGCTACAAAGGTGAGACTCGTATATTCCAATGGTTCCTTGATGGTATTGAAAGTGAGCGTATGCTGTCCTTTAGAAAGGTAGAAGATCAGCGCGCTTCCGCTTCTTCTTTCAGCATCCTCAACGAACCACTTGAGTTCCTCATAGACTTCATAAGAGTTAGGGCGGAGCTCATTTCCATTTTTGAGCTCAATATCTTCGTCTGCCCACCATCTTCTAATGACCAGTGATGAAAGGTCATCATAAAGAATCTCTCCATCAATAAGGATTTCTCTCTGAATATCTGATGTAGTGCCCGGAAGAGCAATATATCCCAGTTCCAGATTGTAAAAGCCTTCTGATGCTACATTAAAAGTCCATGTTATGCTGCCATCACCTTCTGTTATAAGGCCATTTTCTCCAACTTCAGCTGTAAGTTCTCCTGCTGTTTCATAGTTATTCAGATCTATTTCTATTTCAGAATCAGACATAGTGCCTGTATATCCGTTTTCTTCCAGATAAGCCTCATAGCTCTCTTCCAGAGCCATATCCTGCATATCATCTGTCGCAGAGCACGCATATAAAGTTATGTCTTTATCTCCTTTTGTTGCTACGCAAAAGATACCTGCTAATGCCAGAACAGCTAAAGCCCCAATTATTGTTTTTTTACCCAAAATAGCCTTCTTCATACCCATGTCCTATTAAAAAGAGGGTCAACTATATTGTTGACCCTCAGATCTGTATAGTTGTTATTCTGCAGCTGCTACGTTTACTGTAATTGTCTCTGTTGTCTCATTTCCTGCATAGTCTGTAACTGTGATCTCTACGCTGTAATCACCAGGTGTAGATGTATCAAGTGTTGAGATATCTGCAGTGATCTTGCCTTTAAGATCAAGGCCGTCTGCATCTGTTGCACTTTCTACAAATGCTGACCAATCGATAGATGATGCATCTGTATCAAGTGTGATGCTGTCAGCATCCTCTTTTACTACTACTGTAGGAGCTTCTGTATTTTCAGCATTGAATACTACTACCTTAGTTGACTTACTGCTTGTGTTATCAGATGAATCTGCAATCTCCATCTTAACTGCACTGTCATACTCGCCTGCTGTTGCTGTATCAAGGTCATCAGAAATTGTGAATGTAGCATTAGCAAGATCAAGCTCTCCATCAACTGTATCTGTTGCTGTGAAGTAAACTGTAAGATCAAGTTCATTTACATCTGTGCCAACAGGGATCTCAATTGTAGATGCTATGATGTCTGGTCCCATATTGTCGTGAACTTCATCTGATGAAAGGATTGCTTCCATGTTGCTGATCTGATTTTCAAACAGATTCATGTTAGCTTCGATGGCTACTGAATAGTCAGCCATTCCTTCAAGTCCATATAAGCTCTTGCCGAGTACGTCATCCCATGAAACTCTTAAGTTAAGAAGATCTGCATAATCATTTGAAAGGTGCTCTGATACATAGATGAAGCTGTTAAGTACATCTTCGCCGTATGTCTCATTGTAGATATCAAATCCATATCCAGCTGCCTGTGAAGCTGCCATTGTTGACTGATACTGTGTAAGATCATCTACTCCACCAAGTGTCTTGTAGTATGTCTCCCAGTATAGCTTGTAAGCTTCAAGTGCAAGCTTGGTCTTTTCTTCATCAACGCCCTTAAGTACGCCAACTGAATCGCCAAGTGTGATAACCTGCTGGTAAGCTTCGTCATCAGCTGCAAGATCGTCTGGTCTTGGCCAAGGAACGATACCAACTGATTCATTTCTCTCAGCTACAGAAGAAACAGCTGATGCAATGAGCCAGTCCGGGCAGTCTGTAAATACTGTTGCACTTCTTGAGAAGTCTCCCTGAGCTGTTGTCCACTGAGGTGTATATCCATCATCATATACTCCAGGATCACTCATAACTCCAAGATCCATAAGTTTTGCAATAAACTCAAGACCTTCTTTTGTCTCATCAGAATTAACTGTCAGACCATTTGCACCATATATTGCACCGCCATTTGAATATATAGCTGAAAGTCCTGCAAATCTGTGGTCTGTCTCATATGCCTGAACTGTTGACTGTGTGCTTCCTTCTGCTGATGGAACATTAGCATAATATGCTTCGATCTTGGACAGATAGTCTTCAAATGCGCTCCATGTCCATTCGCCATCATTAAAGAGATCTGTAGGATAGATTGTATTTCCATCCTCATCCTTTAATGCATCTACAGCTTCGATCATTGTTGCGTTGTAGATAAGTGGCCATCTAGGAATGAATCTCTCTGTAAAGCTCAGAAGATAATTGTGACCATAGAGTTTGTCATCAAACATCCATGAAACTTCTTCATCTGCAAAGATGTCTGAATAGTCATCTAGTTCCTGTAATACGTTCTGTGCAAGGATTGTTCCTTCTGCACCACCCCAAATGGTTGCCAGATCACATACCGGATCACCTGCAAGAACGCTTGTCATAAGTTCTGTACGTACATCTCCACTGTATTGTACAAATTCAAACTCAACATTAAGCTCTGACTTAATAGCATCAAGTGCTGCAAGAGCTGCCTGTCTGTCTGATTCTGCCATAGTGTACTCGCCAGTTACTTCATCCACATAGTTTGGATCAAGTCCAGCTACCCAGTGTGTACCATACTTGATTACTGTTGGTTCACCTGCTACTTCTTCTGTAGCAGCTTCAGTTGTTTTCTCCTCAGTTGCCTGAGACTCTGTTGTGTCCTGTGTCTGAGTACTTGTATCAGCCTGCTCTGCACCATTGCTACAACCCACAATAGATGATGCAAGTAAAGCCACAGCCAATGATGTTCCCAAGACACTTTTCCCGTGATTTACGTGTTTTTTCATCTTGTCCTCCCTTTTTATTTCATACCTCTTTAAGTAACCGCTTCCATGTGCATATCATACAACAAATATTATATGCAACCGCTTCCATATGTGCAATATACCATATGCGCAACTATTATTCAATTGCACAATTATACATTTTTTACATCTGTTTTTTATTTAATCTGCATAGTTACTATTTTTCGGAGAAACCAATAACCGGAAAGTGAGTCACCGGGGACGTATCAAAATGACTCATTGTGTGCAATGAGTCATTTTGATACGTCCCCAGTGACTCACAATTTGTTGCATGAAAACCTGCTAACAAATGTCAATAGCGAAACGGCTTATTTTTTAGTGTTTTCAATTTCACCATTTTTAAGCATC
>SVGC01000034.1 GCA_015056495.1 Butyrivibrio sp. | reverse complement strand
ACGAAAGGTTTTTATTTAGATTTATTTATTGTGCAAAGTGATTATAAAAAGTAAAATAATAATTATCGAATTATAAATAATTTATAAAAATTAAAGGAAGGGGTTGGAAAAAGTAGTGAAAAAGCACAAAAAGTGGCAAAAAATCATAGGTACTGTACTTGTGACCACTACTGCAATTGCGACAATGCCTGGTAGTGTGGGTGGAGTTTCAACGGTTGCAGAAGCGGAAACGTCATCAGATGTCAGTAAGACTGTTAAGTTGCTCCCGGGAGCAGCATCAACTTTCAATGACACCAATGGTGATGGACTTGGGGAGTTCCAGGGATTTGGTACTTCACTTTGCTGGTGGGCTAACAGAGTAGGTTATAGTGATAAGCTCACACAGGCAGCTGCAGAGGCTTTCTTTGGGGATGATGGCCTAAGGATGAGCATAGGCAGGTACAACATTGGAGGCGGAGACAATGTGGGAGAGATGCCTACAGTGTCTGTAAATGATAAGGCCTCATTTTATGATCTGTCTGATGAAAGCATATTGAGTTATGCCGGAAGTAGCATGTCTATTGGTTCTAACACGGCATTCAGCTCTACAACATATGCAATGTCAGATGCTGATTTTGGTATCACCAGCGGCACAACGGTAGGTTCTTTTGATGCAATCGGCTGGATCAATGCTCTCGATGCAGAGGTTGGCAGTGGAGGCAATCTTGAATATACCGTAACAGCTGATGAAACAGCAGAATATACGATCAAGATGATATTTACGCTTACAGGAACAAATGCAAGAGGTGTAAGTATAAGAGTCGCTGAAGACAGCTCAGCTGTAAACAATACTTTGCTAAGTACAATGAGCAGCACATCAAGCAGTGCAGCGTCATCATCTTCATCTGTAGTTGATGATCCTGACAGCACATCTTCAAACAGTGCAGCTTCTTTTTTGGACAAAAATGAAACCGATTTCAACGAGCAGAGCGCAGCTACAGATAATAGTGGTAGTGCCAGCTCAGGAGCTTCAGTATCTTCAGATGATGCTACAACGCTAAGCGGAGAGTCATCAGAAGAAAGCGGCGCAGCAGGAAACTTTGCAAGTCAGGAAACAAGAGATGAAGCAAGTACTGCTGCAACAACTGACAACGAAGAAACAGAAAATACTGATGACCAGGCCAAGGTTACACTTGATAGTGACATCAGACTTTTCGCTGCATCAGAAGGCACTGTTTATACAGTCACATCAGATGTGGTAAATAGCAATATCCTTGCATCAGCAAGCAATGCCAAGCTGTATCTTGTTACTTTTGAAAATGTAGCTCTTACAGAAGGAACTAACAAGATCACCATAGGCGGCGCAGGAAGTGACTGGTGTCTTGATTTTGTAAAGATGGCCATTATCAAGTCTGGTGAAGAAGGAGTACTTCCAACTACAAGTAAATACCTTCATGCATCACATATCACACGTTCAGACTCAGTTGTACCAGGCTATGCAACTGATGTTACAGAGATAGATCCGGATAGTCATGATGAAAGCTATTATGTTGAGAATTTTGACAGATATGATGTGGATTGCGGATTTGCATGGAATTATGACTGGGATGCAGATGCCAACCAGATCAATGTGTTAAAAGCAGCTATAGAGCAGGCTGAGGCTAGTGGCACAAGAGAATTCCTTGCTGAGGCATTTTCAAACTCACCGCCATATTTCATGACTGTTAGCGGATGCAGTTCAGGAAATACCAATGCAGGAGAGGACAATCTCAGAGCTGATTCCTACAATGCTTTTGCTTATTATATGGCAGATGTGATCAAGCATTGGGAAGACAATGGAATTCATTTCCAGAGTGTAACTCCAATGAATGAGCCATATACAAGCTATTGGGGAGCATACAGCAATAAGCAGGAAGGCTGCCATTTTGATATAGGCGATTCTGAATCCAACATTATTGTTGCACTCAACAAGGCTCTCACAGATGTGGGCGTAACAGATATCGTTTTTTCAGCATCTGATGAGACAAGCATAGACACAGCTATAGAAGCCTACAATGCTCTTTCAGATGATGCAAAAGAGGTTGTAACAAGAATTGACACTCATACATATAGCGGAAGCAACAGATCAGGCTTAAAGGCTCTTGCAGAGGAGTCAGGAGAGAATCTGTGGATGAGCGAAGTAGACGGAAGCGGCACAGCAGGAACTGATGCTGGAGAAATGGCACCGGCTCTTTGGCTCGCAAGCTATATGATGACAGACCTGAACGGACTTATGCCTAGTGCTTGGATCCTTTGGGATGCAGTTGATATCCATGCAGATGAAAACAATCAATATGATACCGACACACTTGACGAAGTATTAAATAATTTTGGTATCACAAGTGGTTCCGGTTATTGGGGAATTGCAGTAGCTGACCACAATAATGAAGAATTGTATCTTACAAGAAAGTATTATGCATTTGGACAGCTTTCAAGATACATACTTCCTGGATATACACTTATCGGATCAAGCTCTAATACAATAGCAGCCTATGATCCTGAAAGTGGCAAGGTAGTTGTTGTAGCAGTCAATACTTCCGGAGAGGATGAGACCTGGAGATTCAATCTGTCTGATTTCTCTACAATGGGAAGTGATGTGACAGCTATCAGAACAAGCGGATCAAATGCAGATGGCGAGAGCTGGGCAGATGTATCTGCTGAAGATGACATTGTCATCAATACCAATACAAAGACATTTACAGCAACAATGAAGGCCAACTCAATAACAACCTATATTGTTGAGGGCGTTACATATGATAGTTCAGAAGAAACCATCGTATCTGTAGAGGATGTAACAGTATATGCTGCAAGCGGTGCTACAGCAGTGCTTCCGGATACAGTTACAGCTAATACAAGCAAGAACAATGAAAAAGAAGTTTCTGTAAAGTGGAATACAGAGAACGTTGATCTGACTACAAGCTGCTCTGTTACAGGAACAGTAGAAGGAACTGATTTTGAAGTAACTGCAACAGTCAAGATCGTTGAAGCCAATATCCAGTATTACATTGATTGTAATGACACGGTTTCCAAGGCATATTACAGTCTTGATGAATTTGCAGATCTGTACAATGAAGTCCCTGATCAGAAATACGACGGCGAAACAAATCTTTGGGGCTATGTAGATGATTATGGCTCCGGATGGGCTAATGATGGAAATGATAGCTGGCAGTCAGGCTGGTATGCATATTCCGGCCAGTCAATCCAGTATAAAGTGCCAATTGAAGCCGGAGATTACGTATTTACCTTTGGATTCAAAGAGTGGTGGAGTCAGAGCAGACCAATGAAGATATCTGTAACACTTGGCTCTGAGACAACAGTTCTTGGAACTACTAATAGTAAAAATGGTTCTAACAACTGGAATACACCATCCTATGAATTTACAGCAGCTGAAGATGGCGAACTACTGATCACAGTATCCAAAGCCGAAAGCAATAACCCTGATCCGGTGCTTTCATTTATCAAGATCCAGCATGTGCTCGAGCTTGATGAGTTAAAAGAAGCTATGAGTAAGGCTCAGGCTCTTGATACATCAGCATTTTCTGCTAGCAAGCAGACATATCTGCAGACTCTTTTGACAAGTGCAGCAAGTCTTATGATCAAAGCAGCTACAACTCAGGATGAAGTTGATGATCATACAGAAGAATTAAATGCATTTATCTCAAATGGTGCACAGGGCTATACAGAAGCAGAATTGGCTGAAAATGACTATGTTTTATACCTTGTGGACTGTGCAAGCAAGGATACATCTGTTGTGCCTGACGGATATGTAATGGGATTATATCAGTCTGTTACAGATCAGGTGCTCCAGGAGGATGCAGAAACAGGTTATAAGTGGGGACATTCAGAAAATGATACCTATACCGGCTATGTGGCTGGAGGCTCCAGTGATGATACTCTTACAGGAACATATTACTATATGGATCCTGCAGTTACTTACCTGAAAAATACCAGTGGATTCAAATATACTTTTGAACTTCCTGATAGGACCAATGACGATGTGGAAGTAACTGTTGGTATCAAGAACCCTTGGAGTTCAAGAACTGTAGACATAGTGATCGAGGGTGAAACAGTCGCTGATGGTATTACCTGCAGTCAGAGCACTCTGGTAGAAAACACTTATACAGTTAGCGTATCAGACAATGAACTGGAAGTATTTGTACACAATCCTGATAGAACAAGCCAGTATGTAGATCCTGTCCTTAGTTACATCATAGTCAAGGCTGTTCCTGCATACACTATTGAGACTCTCAGAGCTGCACTTGCAACCTATGCAGCAGCTATGAACGGACATGAATATTCAGATGCAACTATGGAAGTGTATGAAGCTGCAGCTGATGCCGCACAGGAGCTCATTGATGAGAATTCCAAAGACTCAGTGGCAATAGAAGAAGCCTATAATACATTAAAAGATGCATATGACAATCTTTTAGAGGTATTCAAGATGACTTATACATCAATTACAGGAACAGATGGTGATGTCCTGTATGATAACAATGGTATCAAAGTACAGGCTCATGGCGGCCAGATACAGCAGTTTACCGTAGATGGCGTGACTAAGTATTATTGGTACGGTGAAGATAAGACCAATGGTTACAGACCGGTAGTAGGTGTTCATCTTTACACATCAACTGATCTGTATAACTGGACTGATGAAGGTGTTGTATTAAAGAGCATTCCTGTTTCTGACGAGGAATATGGCACAGATCAGGAAGATGGTTATGTGGCAGATCTGTCTATTTTTGAGACAGATGAGTATTTCAAGGATCTGTATTCAGATTACGTTGGACAGAGTGCAGATAATACATCACTTTATAGCTCCAAACTTGAAGAAGTATACTGGAATCTTGCTGAGGACAGATGCGTTATCGAGAGACCAAAGGTAATCTACAATGACAAGACCGGTAAATACGTAATGTGGTTCCATGCAGATGGTAGAACTCCTGCATCAAGCGCTGATTATGGCAAAGCTTCCGTAGGAATAGCTATAAGTGACAGCCCTGTAGGACCATTTAAGCTCCTTGGAACATACAAGATGCTCTATAGCGAGACAGCTGATCATTCATGGGATTCATCCAACCTTGGTTCAGCAAGAGATATGAACCTCTTCAAGGATGATGACGGCAGCGCATACGTAATATATTCATCTGATGGCAATACCAATATGTACATTGCAAAACTTAATGATGAATATACAGGACTTGCTGCAACTCAGGGAACAGCAGTACTTGACGAAGATTTCAGCATCAACTTTGTAGGTGCTTCAAGAGAAGCTCCGGCAATGTTTAAGTACAACAACAAGTATTACATGATCACTTCAGGCTGCACCGGATGGGCACCAAATCAGGCTAAATATGCAACTGCAGATTCACCTCTTGGCCCATGGACTATGATTGGAGATCCATGTACTGAGGATACCAAGGGAACAACATACGATACACAGAGTACATGCGTATTCCCTGTTGATGCTGCGGCTGGCAAATTTATCTACATGGGTGACAGATGGAACAGCAGTGACCTTGGAGATTCAAGGTATGTATGGCTCCCGGTAGAGTTCCTGCCTGGAGATCAGATCGCACTTGGAGATTATTCAGACTGGACATTGGATGAACTGGATAATAAGGGCGTATTTGAGATAGTGACAGAGTTGCCAACAGTAGCAACTTCACTGGATGATCTTAAAGAGCAGCTCCCTGATACAGTTAATGTAAAAGACTCTGCAGGCTCAACAAGCAGCATGGCAGTTACATGGGAAGACATTGATAGCACAGCTGTCATGGGCAATGTAACGATCACAGGAACACTTGAAAATGGCAGAAGCTTTACACAGGAAGTAAATATGATCCCTGAAAAGATGATCTATTTCTTTGACTGTGCTGGAGACGGAGCAGATTACTTTACATATGCAAGAAAAACACTGGGTACACAGCTGATCAACACTGAAGCAGATCAGGCCTACTCAGCAGATACAAAAGCCGGATATACAGGCACCATTAAATCTGATGATTCTTCTTCATATGATATGGGTATCAAGAATGCAGGAGATGATATCTGGTCTCACGGCTATTGGGCAGGATCCAGCAAGACTATTGACTATAGTTTTGACCTTGGAAAAGGCGATTATACAGTAGCCACAGGTTACCAGGAATGGTGGTCAACATCCAGACCTACAAGGATCAGAGTTCTTGTAGATGGTGAAGAAATCGCATATACCACATTCACACTTTCAAGCTCAGATACAGCAAGGCTTGAGACTGTAAGCTTCAGCCTCGAAGAGGATGCAGTTGTTACTATCAGTGTTAAGAAGACAGGAAATCCTGATCCGGTACTGAGCTTTATCGGCGTAATTCAAGATTCTCTAGTCATTGCTGATGATCCTTCTTCTGAAAGCGGTTCTGGCAGCACATCAGGAAGTGGTTCTGGAACAGGCTCAGGAAGCACATCAGGTAGCGGATCAACAAGTTCAGGAAGCAGCTCAGGAACAAGCTCCGGAAGTACTTCATCAGGAACTACAAGCTCAGGAACAACTTCAGGTAGCACTTCTACAGGTACTACTACAACTACCAGTGGAACAACAACCACCACATCTGGAAGCAGCCAGACTACTTCCGGTACTGCTGTAACAGGCAATACTCAGCAGACAACAGGTGATGGTGCAGCTGTTGCAGGTGCTAATAGAGACAAGTCTTCAAATAAACAAAATGCTGATACAAGTGATAGTTCATCAGCTGTTTCAAGTGATGATAAAGAAACAGAGAAAGTAGATAAAACAGATACAAAAGATGCAGTAACAGATGATAAAGAAGAAGCTTCCAGCCAGGAGGCAGTTGCATCTGCATCAACATCTACTGTTCAGATTGATGAAACAGAAGTAGCAACTTCTGATTCTCCGGATGACAAAAACAGGAGAGCACTTATTATAGCTGCCGCAGCTATTATTATAGCCGCACTTGGCGCTATTGCAGGCATGGCTAAACTTGGACTACTAAATGCCATAGCTAACATTTTTAAGAAATGATCCAAAGAGAGGGGCTATCGCTTTAGATGATTAAATCATCTGGGCGATGCCCTTTTTCATGCCATAAAATGAGTCACTGGGGACGTATCAAATTGACTCATTGTGCGCAATGAGTCACTGGGGACGTATCAAATCGACTCATTGCATACAATGAGTCATTTTGATACGTCCCCGCTGACTCCGCCATTAATTTTGGATAAGATGTCTGCCATGGCAGCGTCTTCGTAGCTTTTCTTATCATAATCGTTCCAAGTTGGAAGCTGGGAGGACTCTTTGATACTTTTTTCAACCTGCCCATAATAATCAAGCTTCTTGAGGATGTGAGCGTAAGCCTCATAGAGTGAGCTGAATTCTTCAAGCAGCTTACTTCTCCGATTAGTCAGGAGAGCCATCATGTCATCTATTGACTCACTGCAATTTTCCTCGTATTTAAAAAAGTCCTGTATTTCAGACATTGTCATCTTGGCTTTTTTAAAGCATTCAATGGCTTCAAGGCGTTCTATATGCTTTTTTTCATAAACTCTATGACCGCTGGAGCTCCTTTTTACATCCTTAATAAGACCAAGATCTTCATAATATCTGAGAGTTGATGAAGGAATGTTCAGTTTTTTGGAAATATCTGCAATAGTATAATTCATTATCTGTCCTCAAAGTGGTAAAATTTAATTGTTGACTTAAAGTGTACTTGAAGTTATATGCTTTGTAAAGAAGATTGGAGGGTACCTTATGTATAGCGTAAACGAAAAAAGATATGAAACAATGGTATATAACAGGTGCGGAAAAAGCGGATTAAAGCTTCCGGCTGTGTCTCTTGGACTGTGGCACAACTTTGGTGATAACAGTGATTTTGATAACATGAAAGCCATGTGCCGTACAGCATTTGACAATGGTATTACACATTTTGACCTTGCCAATAACTATGGACCTGTAGAGGGTGCAGCAGAGATCAATTTTGGCAAGATTTTAAAAGAGGATTTTGCAGGGCTTAGAGATGAGATGATCATTTCAACCAAGGCCGGATACTATATGTGGCCAGGCCCTTATGGTGATTGGGGCAGCCGAAAGTATCTTATATCAAGCATTGACCAGTCTCTTAAGAGAATGGGTCTTGAATATGTAGATATTTTCTATCATCACAGAATGGATCCTGAGACTCCCCTTGAAGAGACAATGGAGGCTCTTGCTCAGATCGTTAGAAGCGGAAAAGCCCTGTATGTAGGTATTTCCAACTATGACGGACCTACTCTTGAAAAGGCTTCAGCAATATTAACAGAGCTTCATGTTCCATTTATAATCAACCAGAATCGCTATAGTATCTTTGACAGGACAATTGAACAAAATGGCCTGAAGGAAAAGGCTAAGGAACTTGGCAAAGGTATTATCTGCTTCTCACCTCTTGCACAGGGACTTCTTACAGACAGATATTTAAATGGTATTCCAGAAGACAGCAGGATCAAGACTGATGGAAGATTTCTGAGAGAGAGCAGCATTACAGATGAAAAACTGTCACAGATCAGAGCTCTTAATGAAGTAGCCAAAAGGCGCGGACAGACTCTGGCTGAGATGGCTCTTGCCTGGATCCTCAAGGATGGCTATGTAACATCTGTACTTATTGGTGCATCTAAGCCGGCACAGATTCTGGACAACATAAAAGCTATCAATAATACAGAATTTACTGCTCAGGAGCTTAAAGAAATAGATGATATCTGCGCAGGAAAAATGTGATCTAATATAATAAAATACTTATCAAGTCGAAGGAGACGTGAGGCAGAAGGAAGGTGTCAAAGTGAGTGATTTTGATACTTCCTTTTGCCATACGTCTCCTCTTTTTTATCTTCCAGGTGGCAAGACATGCTATGAATAAAATTTAGTATTTTTATAACTTTTGTCTCTTTTTTGCATTGTTTGAGCGTTTTTGTGGTGCTATTATAAAAAAGAATTTAGAAATAGAAGTTGAGGGGTAAAAATTGAAGACAGAACATATTACAGTTAATACACAAAGTAGTATCAGAATTGAGGGGAGCAAGCTGGTGCTGTATTTTGACCCGTTCAAGATTGAGCAAAATGTCAATGATGCGGATATCATCTTTTTGACTCACGATCACTATGATCACTTTTCCCCGGAAGATATTGTGAAGGTAGCTAAGGCAGATACTATTTTTGTTGTGCCACAAAAGATGAAAGATATGGTGCAGGCTTTTGCAAAAGATGAAAAGCACATAGTGGCGCTGGCTCCTGGGGTTGTAAAGGAGATAGGAGATCTTATGATCAGAACTATCCCGGCTTACAATACTAGTCTTCTTAAGCCATTTCATAAAAAGAGTGAAGGCTGGATTGGTTATGTGATCAAGATGGATAATCAGCGTATATACGTATCCGGAGATACGGATGCAACAGAAGAAGCATTAGATATGGTAAAGTGCGACATTGCTATGGTGCCGATTGGCGGTACATACACAATGGATGCCAAAAAAGCTGCTGATTTTGTTAATAAGCTAAGGCCGGAGATAGCTATACCAACTCACTATGGCAGTATAGTCGGTGAAGTTAGTGATGGCGAGGAATTTAAGAAATATGTTAATAAATCGATAAATGTTGTTTTAAAGGTTAGGAATTAATAATTCGTGAAGTTTTTGAGAGAAGATAAGAGAACCATCGGTGAATTGTTGTTTATTTTGCCGGTGACAGTTGGATATTTGATTTTTGATGCTTATAGAAATGCTGGAATCAATAATTTTAGGGCAATCATTGAAGCAATAGCAGCATTAGTTTTTGCTGTTTTAACTGTTATCTTGTATCACGCGGTATTCAAATACATGCATGCCAAATTTAAAACTAAGTCTAAAGCAGACGTGATAGAAGATCTTCAGGCCATAGGTATTGTATTTCTGATAATAGCGGGTTTATTTGTATTTGGATATATTTTTGTGAAGGCTATTTATTTTGTAAGAACAGGACATTTATGATTGCTACAATTTAATATCTTATAACAGGGAGGAAGCCAGGACATTTGTGGGGATGTCCTGGCTCATTTTAATGAAAAAGTGTTTTGTGAGGGGGAAATGTTTGTTACATTTCTTGATTATCAATATACGCTCGAAACTTTAAGCGAACCTAAATAAGTTGTTATTAATCTGTGAACTTATGATACAAGTTTATTTGAAAAATTAATTATGAACAATGTGACGGGAATTTGTGTGGATTGAAAATTGATATTGTGAAAATGGATGAAAAATAAAAAATTGATTTTTTTTACTTACACGGAGTTAAATTTTTGTGTTAACATGACATCAATTAATGGTAGTCAACGATAAAGAGGATCGAGGCGAAAGTTTCCGGTCCTCTTTTTTTGTGCGAAAAGGAGTAATTAAAATGCCAAAGACAAAACTTGAAAACTTTATTTTTACTTTAGTTATGGCCTTCGTAATGGTCTATGGAATGATCTGCTATAACATTTCAATCAATATTGGAGGATGTACTAATCAGGTATTCCTTATGGCTTTTGGTGAACTTAAGATTATGTGGCCTATAGCTATTATTCTTGAGCTGTTTGTAGTAGGAAGGATCGCACCTATCCTTGCTTTTTCTTTCATGAAACCAACAGATCGTCCACAGTTCATAACATATGCTATTTCATTTTGCATCTGCGCATTGATGTGCCCGCTTATGAGCCTCATTGCAACATTTCTTTTTAAAGAGCCAAGTCTTGGTACTTTTGCTCAGACATGGGCTATGAATGTACCAGCTGCATATGCTATGCAGTTCCTTATTGCAGGACCACTTGTACGTCTTTTGTTCAGAGCAGTATTCAGAAGAGGCGAAAAGGCTGAGAACAAGGCAGCTTAAAACTGTTTTCTTATATGAGTCACTGGGGACGTATCAATTTGACTCATTGCATGCAATGAGTCAAATTGATACGTCCCCAGTGACTCTTTTATTGAGACTGCCAGTGCGGATTTGCGGGCTATATACATATTGTTATAAAAGTGGTAAACTATATTAAGACACTTTCTTTACTTAATTGTGAGAACACAAAGAAGGAGATTGAGAAAGAGTATGCCAGTTGCCAAAGATAGCAAGGATGCGAGTTTTTTAGCAAAATATGTTGTTGAAAATATTGATACTGCTATTGAAAGTGGCTGGATAAAAGTATATTATCAGCCTATTATCCGCGCACTCACAGGCAGTCTCTGTGATGCTGAATCTCTTGCAAGATGGATCGATCCGGTTCATGGTTTTTTATCACCGGACAAATTTATCGGTCCGCTTGAAAAGAGTAAGATGATTTATAAATTAGATTGCTTTATAGTAGATCAGGTGTGCCGGGATATTTCTTACCGTTTATCAAAAAATCTTGCAACAGTTCCGGTTTCTATTAATTTTTCCAGACGAGATTTTGAATCCATTGATATGCTTGAGGTTGTTGAAAATGCAGTGAGTAAATACGATATACCTCGTGATTATATTGGATTTGAGATAACTGAAAGTATGATTGTTTCTGATGCTGAGCTTATGCGCGAAGAAATCGAGCGATTCAGGAATGCAGGATATGAAGTCTGGATGGATGATTTTGGTAGTGGCTATTCATCTCTAACACTTTTGAAGGATTATCAGTTTGATACTTTGAAGCTTGATATGGAGTTTTTAGCTAATATCAATGAAAAATCAAAAGCAATAATGATTTCAGCTATAACCATGGCCAAAAATATTGGTGTAAAGACCTTGGCTGAAGGTGTAGAAAATGAAGAGCAGATTAAGTTCCTTAAGGATATTGGATGTGGAAGGTTACAGGGATATTATTTTGGTAAGCCTCTTCCTTTAGAGGATTTTTTTGCTCATATTGAATCTAGTGGCATTGAAATAGAAGAGAGAAAATGGCGTCATTTTTATGATATAGCAAGCTTCAGTGCTACTGAAACTGATGAACCATTAGAGGTTCTGATTGATGATGGAGAAAACTTTAAGACATTATTCATGAACAAGGTTTATCGTGATCAGATATTCCGCAAGGAGTATACTCTTGAAGAAATAGACAGGCTTATCTATCACACAGGAACACCTCTTTTAAAAAAATACAGAGAATTTGCCAACATAATTGAGAAGAGCGGCAATACGGAAAAATTCTATTACACAAATGATGGTAATATATTGTGCTTTAAAGCTAAGGTACTTGCTGAAAATGATGGGGTATATCTTATAAAAGGCTCACTTATAAATATCTCCATGGATACTGAATTGACCACCAAAAACAATATTGATCATAGGCTTAAGGAAGTAAATCACTTTTTTGAATATATTTTCCAGATGAATATTGAAAAGGGAACTTTAGAGCCCCTTCTGGAAAAAGCAAGGTACCGGGAATTTGGTTTTATATTCGAGGACATAAGTATTACTGAAAAAATAGATTATTTCAAAAATCAATTTATATATCCGCCAGATAGAAAAGAATTTGGCCTTTTTGTAAATCCTGCAACCATTAAAAGTGATATTGAAAAAAGAGGTCTCGGTTATATTGAGAAGTTATTTAGGGTAAAAGGCGCTGATGGCGGTTATCATTGGAATATAATTGCAATCATGATGATATCCGGGACTCTTGCAAAAGAATATCTTCTATGCATGAAGGCTATTCCTGAGGATTCTCCGGTTGTGAATCTTCAGCCTGACGTTTCTGAACCTGATAA
Source organism: Butyrivibrio sp. (assembly GCA_015056495.1). Taxonomy (GTDB): domain Bacteria; phylum Bacillota; class Clostridia; order Lachnospirales; family Lachnospiraceae; genus Butyrivibrio. Next base: position 25,423 of record SVGC01000034.1, on the reverse strand, counting down.
AGGAAATGACAAATTATTTAAGGAGTTTTGGGACAGTACCATTAATTATTCCAGTGTGAAATTTTTCTGGAAGGATGCTAATAGAAGATTTATATGTGTCAGCAAGGCTTTTCTCGATTATTTCGGAATAGAAAATGAAGATGTAGTTATTGGTAAGACAGATGAAGAACTGGGCTTAAATTTTGAGGAAGTGAAAAGTATGCAAGACGAATTAGACGTTTTGCATAAAGGAACATTTGTAAGAAATAAGCAGGGCAAATGCATTGTTAATGGTATTATTCACAATATTGTTATCAATAAATCACCTGTATATCTGGATGATAAGATTGTGGGGTTAATGGGAAGTTTTTTAGATGTTCAGGATGAACATAAAAAATTTGACAATATCATTGGCAGAGGAAAACTTGACCCGCTCACAGGTCTGATGAATGTCAAAGCCTTTATGGAAGCTCTGATAGACTATGCGATCGACTATAATTACAATAAACGTAATTATGGAATGATAGTTCTTAAGAATGATAAGTATGAACGTATTACCAATACCTATGGTGCATCCTTAAGTGAGAAACTGATCAAGGAAATGGGCGAGGCAATAGTTTCTGTTGTAGGTAGTAAATATGCTATAGCCAGGATCAAAGACTCTGAATTTGCATTATTATCGCAGGTGGATGATGTATCAGAGCTTGCAGAAACAGCCAGGCAGGTAAAAGATGCAGTTGAGGCCATACGAAAGATAGATGGAAATGGCGTTACATTGCGAGTTAAGATTGCATACGATATCAGAACATCAGAAGGTATAAATGATGAGAACTTTTTCCTGTTGATAAAAGAAAGACTTGATTAAAGGGAGGAAGCCAGGGCACATTTTAGTGTCCTGGCTCATTTTAATGAAAAAGTGTTTTATGAGGGGGAGAAATGTTGTTTCATTTCTTGATCTTAATATATCAGTCATACCTAAAATGAAACTAAGGAAGTTATTATAGATTTATTAATATTGAAGTTACACTACTTATAATTTTATCTCCATTAGTGTTTTCTGAGGCTTGAAGCCCATGTTGTCATAGAATGCCCTTGCGCTGTCATTTCCTTCCCAAACATGCAGAGTTACATTCTGGCAATCGATAGACCTTGCGTATTCTAATACGTAATTGTAGAGCTGCTGGCCTATCTTTTTTCCCCTGGAAGCCTCATCGACACAGAGATCGTCGATGTAGAGAGTCTTCATATCCTTCATATTGGTGATACCTTTTTTTACCTGGATCTCGCAAAAGCAATAGCCCAGGACAGTTCCTTCCTCATCTGCAACAAATACAGGCGTATCGGGATTTTGGAAGATAGCTACAAGTTCTTCATCTGAATATTTTCTTGTGCCGCTGATGAATATATCAGGGCGTATTTTGGCATGGATCTCCAGAACCTGCTCCAGGAGCCTTGCTACGGTGCTTAAGTCTTTTTCTTTTGCTTTTCTGATTAACATGATTATTCCCCATTTGATTTTTATTTTTTCTGAAAAAATAGTTGTACTAATCATAGCACGATGATGACCTTGGAGTAATTGTTTTTGAAAGGATAGTAGGATTTCTATCAAGACAATTTTTTGAGCGGTATTTTCCTAGTAACTGTATTTCGATGATTTATAATGAAAATGATGAAGAATCAGGGGAAAGGGAATGGTTATGCTAAATTGTAATACACGAATTGTGAGAAATCAGAGTTGGGAGCCGGTTGAATATGCAGTCAAGGCTTTGCTGAGAGATATTCAGAATACCTGTAATACTACAAATGAAGAAGGAACAGCTATTGTTCTGGAGAATGCAGATGACATACCGGCTGAGTGTTTTGAATTACAGGCTTCTGATGAGAAGTTGACGCTTCGTGCATCAGATGATCTGGGATTTATTTACGGAATTTATTATATAAGTAAGCATTTTCTAAAGGTCAATGAATTCTGGTTTTGGAATGAACAGATTTTTGAGAAAAAAGATGGCTATAAAATACCGGATGATTTTTATTACAGGTCAGAGCCTTATAACGTAAGGTTTAGAGGCTGGTTTGTAAATGATGAAGTTCTGATCGATGACTGGAAGATAAATGGTGATAACGAGTTGCCATGGGAGATGACTTTTGAGGCGCTTCTTCGCTGCGGCGGCAATATGACTATTCCGGGAACTGACCATAATGCGCATATTTATTGTGAGATGGCATCCAAAATGGGATTGTGGATCACCCATCATCACGCAGAACCTCTAGGGGCCCAGATGTTTTCAAGGGCGTATCCTGATCTGGAGGCTTCCTATGATAAATATCCAGAGCTTTTTGAAAAGCTATGGAGAGAAGGCATTGAAAAGCAAAAGAATTACAAAGTCTTGTGGAATCTGGGATTCAGAGGTCAGGGTGACAGACCTTTCTGGGCAGACGATCCGGCTTATGATACAGATGAAAAGCGCGGAAGGCTTATGAGCCAGCTTATTCGAAAGCAGTATGAGCTGATAAAGTCTTATGACAAGGATGCCATATGTTGTAGCAATCTCTACGGCGAAACTATGGAGCTATACAAGAAGGGATTTTTGGATATACCGGAAGATGTTATCTTTATCTGGGCTGATAATGGTTTTGGCAAAATGGTATCAAGAAGGCAGGGAAGACATAATCCCAGAGTCTATGCGCTTCCTGAGGCAGGAGCCGGTGGAAAGCATGGCATCTATTATCATGCTTCTTTTTACGACTTGCAGGCAGCTGCTCAGATGACTATGCTACCTAATTCTCCTGAATTTGTAGTTAATGAGTTAAAGACTGTATATGACGCTAAAGCCAATGATTACTGGATAATCAATTGCTCTAACGTCAAACCACATGCGTATATCCTGGGACTTATCGCCAAAATATGGAATAGCGATTTTGCTATAGATAACGTTGAAGAATATGTTTCTTCATATCTTAATGAGTATTGCTGCACTTATTATGGAGATGAGTATGCTGACAAGATATCCGCAATGTATAGACTCTGGCCGCAGTATTGTCCTAAATATGGGCCAAATGAAGATGATCATGCCGGTGAGCAGTTTACCAATCACGGAGCAAGGGTGCTTACTACAGCCTTTATAACCGGATTTAATAAGAAAGCTCCATCAGAAACAGAAGCAGCAAAGGAATGGCTCTGGTTTTCTGATAAGCAGACTTTGATAGAGCAGGTAGCTGATTATAAGAAGATCATAGAGACTGCAAAAGACGGATATGAACAGTATCTGGGTAAATGCCATGAAGTAGCAGCTTCACTTCCGTCTTCTGTAAGAAAACTGTTTGTGAACACCTTGGTATGGCAGGTTGAATATCATTATTACAGTTATCTTGGAGCGCTACATACCTGCAATGCCATAGAAACAGCTATTCTGGATAAATCTGATGACCAGGGAATGTTCCTTAAGGCTTTCTATGAAGCCGGTCTTGCTGCAAAGGCTTTTAAAACCGGTTATGAAAAAATGAGAAGCACTGAGAACGGCGATTTCGAAGGCTTTTTTGCCAACGACTGCGAAGCTGATATCCGACAGTCCTACTATGTGCTCTTGGGACTTATGTCATATCTGCGATTTCATGGGGATGGCCCTCATTTCTATAAATGGCAGCGAATGTTCCAGGCAGGCGCAGGCGGAAATAAGGTCCTGCTGATCCTTAGAGTAAAGAAACATCTTACTGATGAGGAATTGTGGGAGATCATGGATAAAGCGGGTTTTGCAAGAATGTAATTAAAGGTTTAGATATATCTGCAATAATATATTCGAGATATTTATAACATCTGTACTAGTATCTTATATGTTATAATTGGTTTGAAATTATTAAGTAATGGAGGATGTAGTATGAGTTGGTTAGTAGCACTTATTGTTGGAGCTTTAGCCGGATGGCTTGCTGGAAAGATCATGAATTCCAAGCATGGTCTTATAGTGAACATCATTCTTGGTGTTGTAGGTAGTTCAGTAGGATCTTTTATATTTGATCTCTTAAAAATTCAGGCAGTTGGCGGCATCGGTAATTTTGTATGCTCAGTTATAGGAGCGTGCGCACTTATCTGGCTTGGAAGAGTGATCTTTAAGTAATAATTCTGAGTAATATTTGGGGAGGTGGATATGGCAGAACATACCAGTAAGAGTTTAAAATTCAGACTTCAACCATCTAATATGGATGAAGAGCAATTACAGATTCTTAATGCTTATCTTGGTAAAATAGGTATATCCGCTGCCATAACCTCCTCAAATAATTATAGTTATCTTTCTTTTGACATAGATTCTAACGAATATCGTCGTAAAACCTCTCGTTATGCAGGAGCCAAGTATGTCGGCAACGACCGTCCTGTATCCGAAGTATTTCTTTATAATCAGACCCATACTGCCCGCGAAACGGCAGAGTATTGCAATATGTCCGTCAGGACTTTCTATAGGCATGTCAGCAGGCTGAAAGCCCGTGATATGTGGAACGCTGACGCTGCGTTTATATCTTTCAAATCTGAATGGTAATTGTTTATTATAGAAAAAATTATTGTGTTTTAAAGTATTATTCCTGAAAGCTTCCCGAGAGAAAGCGGATTACATATCAGAATCAGAAAAAATGAAATCTTATATGTATACGTGAAGGTCAATAGCCTCTCTGGAGAGGAGGAAATACATATCAGAATCATGAAAAGCGAATTCTTATATGTATAAGAAGGGCCAACAGCCACTCATCCTTCGCTCATCAAGCAGTGAAATACATATCAGAATCAGAAAAAATGAAATCTTATATGTATACGTGAAGGTCAACAGCCTCTCTGGAGAAGAGGAATTACATATCAGAATCATGAAAAGTGAATTCTTATATGTATATGAAGGGCATTAAACGCTATATATAACGTAGTAATTTCATTTGCAGTTATAGATTAACATCTTTATCATTTATATAAAATATGATACTCTTTACTACTTAAAATATGTCTATTAGAAATATCACATTGTTATGATGTTATAAACCTATAAGTATAATACGAGGTGTAAACAATGGAGCAACAAGAATTGAAATACGAAGTATCGTTAACATATAGAGATTTGACAAAATATTTAAAATCTAAGTATGGATTGCCTCCTAAGCCTTATTTTGAAATACGAATACGTAAAGGAGAAGAAAAATTATATAAAAATATGGTTGCAAATAGTCGAACATCAGAAGGTCTTAATATTCATCATGATTTTGAGAATGTGTATGAAAGAATATCAGATGCTGACAATGCAAAATCAGTTCCATACTATGTTCAACTCCCAGAAAATCTTACATATTGTAATCTTTTAGAACACTTGATATTACATTATAAAATCATAACAGAAAAATATGAATTTGTTTGTCGGGAAGTTTATTGTAATTGGGACAAGTATAGAAGCAATAAATTGAATGAAATTAGTGAAAAATATAGTGCTGAAATTGCTGATTACCAAAAAAGAGGTAGAAATGGTATTTTTATTAAGCAATGCTGGCAAAGCGAGTTGGAACACTTCCCAAAAGATAAAGACACATATCTTCAAGAGAGATTTAATGTAAAAAAATTATTATTTAATAATGGAATGCAATATATAATAAATGATTTAGCTCTAGTTTATTTAAAACGTTACTATAGAAAAAATGGAGAAAATTTATTATTTCCTATAGAAAAAAATTTTTGGGATTTCGTTGACTTGGTTCGTGCATATATATTGTTTGTTGATAGTATACAATCTTTAAATGCATCTAGATTTGAAGTAATAAATGGTACAGATATAAGGCATGTTTATAAGGATATCAAAGGGTACAAGTTGATAGATTATAATGAGAAAAATCCGTTTGATTTGGCTTACATAAAAAAAGAAAACGAGATAAAAAAAGTTCCATTATATAAACTGTGTTCTTGTTATCATAAGTTTGATGATATCCCACTTCATATTTATAAAGATAAGATTACTGATCTAAGTGGATCAGAGATATTGATTCCCGTATGTAGTTATTCATATTCATTTGAGAAATTTAGATACTGTGTAGCTAAAGAAAGTGAAGATCTGTATTTACAACTAAACTTAATGAAGATATTTGAGAAAAAATATTGATAGTAATTGCAATTTGCAGTCAGTAACAGCAGTAGCCTGTAAGCGGATAAGAGTATTCCATGTAATCCTTGTAAAAGGAGTCAGCTACTATGCATCAAAGGTGCTTGAGGATATCAAGTATACGGGAGGCGCAAAGCTTATAGCAGCATAATCCCACAAGGCACAGTTATTACAGGAAGCGTCCATCAAAAGGTGCTGTAATACAAAGTGTTTGGATCAGTAACAAACAAAGAGTGAGCTGCCATATAGGGATGGGGTATACATCGGGGACATTTAAATCGTAATCATAAGACGTTTTATTTGGAGTACCCATTTATACCTATATATCTGTCATTTTTAGACAAGGATTACTCTATAGCCTAAGTACTACTCATATTGAGGATAAAATAATCCTTGAAATTACTGAAGAAAACACTTGATTATATGGAGAGAGAATATCTATATGCACTATGCACAAATATGCTCTCTGAACAAAGAATGAGTATATCATAAATTCCAAATCTATTTATGACATTTTTTATAAAAAAGACATATTGCACAATTATATTCGCAATTAATAACAATATATCTGCAAAATGTGATAAGTTCACGAAAACGAAAATTGCTAAAATAGTGTTGCTCGAGCAAAAAATAATGTGAAAGGGGAACACAATGAAGAAACAATTATCGTTTTTACTTTCTCTAGTGATAGCCGGGGGACTATTTCTGGGAAATAACTTCACTTCGCAGGCAGCAACTGTTACAAACGGATCGTATGTAAAAGAAGATTCAGAGAACAATCCTATCGTAAGCCAAGACTATGGTGCGGACCCTGGAGTTATGGTTTACAACGATACTGTTTATGTTTATGCTACAAATGATACACAGGAATTATCCGGCAATAATGAAAACACTTATGGCAAGATAAATACTTTAAATTGTTATTCTTCAACAGACATGGTCAACTGGACTGATCATGGAAGCATTGCAGTTGCAGGCAAAAATGGCGCTGCTAAATGGGCAAACAATTCTTGGGCACCTTGCGCAGCACATAAGAAGATCAATGGAAAAGAAAAGTTCTTCTTATATTTTGCAAACAACGGAAGCGGAATAGGCGTTTTAACTGCAGACAGTCCAACAGGACCATGGACAGATCCAATCGGCAAGGCACTTGTAACAGGCTCAACACCTGGTTGCAGCGGTGTTACATGGATGTTTGACCCGGCAGTACTTGTGGATTCAGACGGAACAGGTTATCTGTATCTTGGAGGAGGTATACCAAATAACCAGTATGAACATCCAAAGACAGCCAGAGTTATCAAGCTCGGCAGCGATATGATAAGTGTTCAGGGTAGCGCAGCAACTATTGATGCGCCATACCTTTTTGAAGATTCAGGTATAAACAAGATTGGAAACACTTACTATTACTCTTATTGCTCAAACTGGAATTGCAAAAATGGCTTCAGTAATGCGGCAATCGAGTATATGACCAGTAGCAGTCCTATGGGACCATTCACATATGCAGGTGAGATCATGAAAAATCCTGGTGTATTTTTCTCAGGATCCACAGGAAACAACCATCACTGCATATTTGAATTCAAGGGCGAATACTACATGGCTTATCATACAAGAAGTGTTGAATCTAAGGTGATCGGAAAGAGCCTTGGATACAGAACAACACAGATTGATAAGATTAGTGTTTCTAATGGTAAGATCAATTCTCTTACACCTTCATTAAAAGGTGTTAGTGGATCAGGTAGTGTTAATCCATATGAAGTAGTTCAGGCGGAGACAATGTTTACTCAGGCTGGAATTACTGTATCAGGCGATGGCCGCGATGCATATGTTACTAGCATTGATAATGGCGACTATACCAAGGTTAAGGGCGTACAGTTCAGCAATGGCCTTAACAGCCTTTCTGTTAAAGTAAGAACATCATCAAATGGTTCAATTGAAGTAAGAGAAAACTCTCCTTCAGGAACACTTCTCGGAACTATCAATGTTAGCAATACCAATGGCAGCTTTAAAGATTTTTCAGGAACAATGAAAAATGTTTCAGGCTCCAAGAATATTTGCTTTGTATTTAAGAGCAAACTTGATTTTGACAGCTGGACTGCTGGAAACGGATCAAGTGCTTCATCAGGTTCAGATGAGCCTGTCAGTCAGGCAGACCTGACACTTCTAAATACTTATGCTCAGGAATTTGGCTATTCCGGAACATGTATCAACCTGTATCAGCTTAGAAATTCAGATACACTGGCTCAGTTAAAAAAGAACTACAACAGCATTACATTAGAGAATGAAATGAAGCCGGATGCCCTTTTGGGTGGCTCACCAAAGCTCATGTCAGTAAGTGAAGCCAAAGCAAATGGCTATTATATTCCTGATGGCTACGCAGATTCTTATGTTCCACAGATCAACTTCAACACAGTAGATGAAGTAATGAAGATCTGTTATGAAAACGGTCTTCACATGAGAGCACATACACTTGTATGGCATTCACAGACTCCAACATGGTTTTTCAGAAATGGATTTAACTCAAACGGCGGATTTGTAAGCCCTGCAGTTATGGATGCCCGCATGGAGATGTACATCAAGACTGTTATGAATCATGTCTGCCTTAGCCAGTACGGCGGCGTTGTATATGCATGGGATGTTGTAAATGAATACCTCCATGCTCAGAATTCAGGCTGGGAGTCGGTTTACGGCAAGGGCTATACTTCTCCTGCATTTGTAAAAAAAGCATTTACATATGCGCACCAGACTCTGGATTACTTTGGTCTTACTGATTCAGTCAAGCTTTTTTACAATGATTACAATACATACATGGAAGTTAATGATGTCATCAAGCTTGTTAACTTCATTAACAGCGATGGAAAAGTATGTGATGGCGTAGGAATGCAGTCACACCTTGGAACAGGTTTCCCATCTGTTGATTACTACACAACAGCCCTTAAGTCCTTTGTAAATGCAGGCTTTGAAGTACAGATCACAGAGATGGATATAACAAACAAGGGAGATGATGATCTTTCAAATTACGCTTATAATCTGTACAAGAATATTAATGCAGTTAAAAAGAGCGGTGGAAAGATAACGAGCGTTACCTGGTGGGGACTTTCAGACCAGACAACATGGATCAGCAATGCTACACCACTTCTTTTCTACACACCATCCAGCACAAAACCTGCATATCAGAAGGTACTGCAGGCATATGTAGATGTATTTGGCATGCCAACATCAGGCTATACACCTAGTCCTATTCCAACTAATCCGGAAAAGGACCCTGAGCCATCAACAGGCGGAAATACAGATACTCATGGTACAGCACAGATTGAAAATGGTTGGTACTATATCAAAAATACACTTTCTCAGAAGTATCTGACTGTTGAAGGCGATACAGCAGATGGATGGGTAAATGTATGTATCAGTCAGGGTACAGGCGTTTCAGGCCAGAAATGGTATGTTACAAATACAAGTGATGGATATATCACACTTACAAGTAAGCTTGGCAGCTCAATGCTTGATGTTTCTTATGGAGAAGACGAAGATGGAACAAACATCGGAATCTACCAGGGACATGGCGGAGAAGCTCAGCAGTTTATTGTAAAACTCACAGATACAGCAGGTGTATACACAATTGCAACCAAGGCTTCTAATGGAACCAAGGTTCTTGATGTATATAACCATGAGACAAAAGATGGTACAAATGTATGCCAGTGGTCATTCTGGGGCAATCCTAACCAGCAGTGGCAGTTTGAAAAGGTAAATGGCGAACCTGATCCAAATGCAGGATCTGGTAACGGAGGCCAGAGTCAGGAACCATCAACTCAGCCTGAGAATCCTACTCCAAGCGAACCATCAGAGCAGCCATCTCAGGATCAGGCTCTTACATGTGAGTACAGTATCAGCAGCTGGGGTTCCGGATACAATGTTAACTTCAAGATCGTTAACAATAGTGTATCAGCTGTTAATACATGGAAACTTGTACTTGATAAGAGTACAGTCAACATTTCTTCCAGCTGGAATGTAAATGTTGAAGAAACAAGTGATTCCTACATAATAACACCGGTTGAATGGAATAGTCAGATCGCAGCCGGCCAAAACGTTGAGTTTGGAATCATTGGGGAAGGTAATATCGGAGACTCTATTGGGTGTACAGTGCAGTAAATAGAAGGGATATATTTTTGGCACATAGTGGCAAAAATACATAGTTTTACAGGGACCAGGGCAAATTGTTTTTTTGCTCTGGTCCCTTTTTTTATCAGGTGAGTCGCCGGGGACGTATCAAACTGACTCATTGTGCGCAATGAGTCAGTTTGATACGTCCCCAGTGACTCATTTTGAAATTTTGTACCTTTTGAATTCATTATTCGTATAAATAAATAACAGAACATAAATACTGAATGAAAAGAGGGGTAATTATCATGAGATTAAATAATGCAGAATATATTGAAGTTGAAAGGATTTTAGCAGGAGTTAGAACTGACCTTGGTATCAGTGTCAGAGAGATAATGCAGGAAGAAATGAATGAAAAAGCATATTATGAGTTTCTTCAAAGAACAGCTTGATAAATGGCTGCAGATAGTTTGTTTTGAAAAGGGTTTTTCACATAAATTTTTACCAAGTTTCATTAAAATAATAAGTGCCTAATTAACGATATTTCCTATTGTTAATTAGGCATTAATTTTGTAAAATCATTCTATTGGTTTATAGAAGGATCACTTCTGGGGGAACTTCATATTTTATTCCCAACAATCACAAAAGTGACCATATATGCATATCAGTAGAGGGGGAATTTACTGAAAGGGATTGAAAAAAGAAGATGAATAAGAGGGTTTCATTGCTCATATTGATCTTAAAACCATTTGCAAAGCTATACAGGTTAATAGTTCCAAAGGGAGGACATAGGGGATTTGCTTTCTTTACAAGCAGCTTATTGTCCATGATCATTGCACTAAGCATAATTGGCAGCGTTCTGGCCAAGAGAAATATTAAGAACTCGTTCTATTCTGTTGCTGATGCACAGGACACCAGTGAAGAAGTCAGCGAAACTAATACTCAGCAGGCATCTGCAGGAGAGTTGTTGAAACAGGCTAATTCTACGGATGAGCAGGATCAGGCGTCAGCTAATAGCAATGTATTAAGTGATGCTGAGTCTGATAATAAATCCGGTGATGGTTCCGATACAAATAACATCAGTTCTGAGACTGGCAAAGACAGTATTTCTGCTTCAGAGGAACAGGCTTCAGATGAGACTATAGCTGATTCAGGCTTGAATACTTCTGCGGAAGAATCAGACAATGGTCTGCAGACTGAAGAAACAGTAGATGATGAAGAAGGCTTATATCTTTTTTCTGCAGCGCCTAATACCGGCGATGACAGTGACGGATCTGTTCCTACAACAGCGGAAGATACAGGCAGTGACTATTTGATAGTAAACGAAGATGCAGAGAACTGGTACGATATGTATACAGTTGATTTTGCTACTTTGGATACTATAAATCCTGATATTGTAGGATGGGTTGTCTGGGAAAACGAGGATATCAGTTATCCTATCCTTTATTCTGGAGACAACAGCACATATCTTGATACATCATTTGATGGAAAAGAATTAGACAGTGGCTCGATTTTCATTGATGGAAGAAATACTTTCAGCTTTGATGATGACCACAATATCGTATACGGTCACAACATGAAGAACCTCAGTATGTTTGGCAAATTGAGATATTACAAGGAAGATGACAGTTACTATGATGATCATAAGTACATTCAGGTGATCTTGCCGGATAGGACAGAGAGATATGAGATTTTTGCATATAATACTGTAAAAGCTGACAGTATCGTATACAATGTAAGCTACGACAGCGTTGAAGATTATGCTGAATTTATCAATTACATATGTCTTGCATCCTATAATCCAACAGGAATATATGTCACAACAGACGATAAAATCCTGACATTTTCTACATGTACAAGCAGCGATGATAAGAGATTTGTTGTACATGCGGTTAAAATGGATGAAGCAAAATAAAAGCTAAAAAGCTCTTAATGCGTTTGCATTAAGAGCTTTTTTCATAAAAATAGAATTGACTTGACTAAAGCATGATGATAAATTTAGAACAGTTCCGATATTTGAAGTAGTGGAAACACGAAGAGAGACAAGGCGACATGGATAATAGGAGTATTTCTGAAAATAAAAGATTTGTCGTGGGCATCATAGCAGCTATGATGCTTATTGTTGTGCTCTTTTCTTCTTTTTACATTGCTATAGAATCAGGACATGATTGTACTGGCGAGGACTGTCCAATATGTTCATGCATTCAGCAGTGTGAAAATACACTCAGAAGTATTGGAAGTGGGCTGAGTTTTTGTCATCTTACATTTAGCCCGGTTTTAATGTTATTGACTTTAGTTGTATTGGCAGTACCTTCTGTACAGCTTAATACTCTTGTAAGTCAAAAGGTACGTCTAAATAATTAAATATCCTCAGGATCAGGGAACGATTCATTGGTTCTCTGTCATAAGCCGCATCAGGCGCTTATTTCAACTTATATTACTTGATCAAAATTGAATATCGGAGGATAAAAATGAAAAAAATTATTGCCCTTTTTATGACAGCCATGGTGATGGTTGGCATTTTATCAGCATGCAACATGGCTCAAACACAGGAAACAGAGACAACTACAACAGGTACAGCAGCGGAGGAAACAGTTTCAGAAGACAAGGCAGAAGCTTCTACAGACAGCATCGCAATCGTTACCACTATTTTCCCTGAATATGATTGGGTTAATGTGATTCTCGGAGAAAATGCTGCAAATGTAGAAGTGACAATGCTTTTAGACAACGGAGTAGACCTTCACAGCTATCAGCCAACAGCTGAAGACATTATGAAGATTGCCACCTGTGACCTTTTTATCTACGTTGGTGGAGAATCTGATGAATGGGTGGAGGATGCACTTGCTGAAGCTACCAATAAAGATATGCAGGTGATAAATCTCCTGGAAGTGCTTGGTGAAAATGTTAAAGAAGAGGAAGTAGTCGAGGGCATGGAAGCTGAAGAAGAGCACGAAGAAGAGCACGAAGAAGCCGATTCTGGAGAAGAACATGAAGAAGAGGAAGTAGAATATGACGAGCATGTTTGGCTTTCACTTAAAAATGCGCAGGTACTGTGCACAGCAATTGAGGAGAGTCTGGAAGTAATAGATTCTGCAAATAGTGATCTATACAAAGCAAATCTTGAAGCTTATGTAGCACAGCTTAGTGATCTCGATGCTCAGTATCAGGCTGCTGTTGATAGTTCAGAAGTAGATACACTTCTTTTTGGAGACAGATTCCCATTCAGATATCTTGTTGATGACTATGGATTATCATATTATGCAGCATTTGTAGGCTGTTCAGCTGAGACAGAGGCTAGTTTTGAGACTATTACATTTCTTGCACAGAAAGTGGATGAGTTGTCACTGGGTACAGTTTTGACTATCGAAAGTAGTGATCAAAAAATTGCTCAGACAATAGTTGAAAATACACAGTCCAAGGATCAGCAGATTCTTACTATGGATTCAATGCAGTCAACTACTTCTAAGGATGTTGCGAGCGGAACAACATATTTATCAGTTATGGAGAGCAATCTGTCTGTATTAAAGGCAGCGCTTGAGTAAGTGTCAAACTAAATATGATAATGTTTGACAGACCTAAGGAATCCATTGCAAGTGGTACCCCTTAGGTCTAAGTCTGGAGGAATAATATATGTCTTTGATCACCATTGAGAATCTGTTTTTGGGATATGATTCTAAGGTAATAGTGGGGAATCTTAATTTTCAAGTAAATACTGGGGATTACTTATGCATCGTAGGTGAGAACGGGTCTGGAAAGAGCACGCTGATGAAGACACTTTTAAATCTTCAGGCACCAATCAGTGGGCAGATTCTTTTTGGTGATGGCTTAAGAAAAAATGAAATCGGATATTTACCGCAGCAGACCATTGTGCAAAAAGATTTTCCTGCATCTGTTTACGAGATAGTACTGTCTGGATGCCAGTCCAGATGCGGACTTAGACCTTTTTACAATAAAGAGGAAAAGGCTTTGGCCAGGGAAAATATGGAACGAATGGGTATAACAGCTCTTGCTAACAGATGTTACAGGGAATTATCAGGTGGCCAGCAGCAAAGAGTACTTCTGGCAAGAGCGCTCTGTGCCACCAGAAAGATACTGCTTCTGGATGAACCTGTTTCTGGGCTGGATCCTAAGGTCACTATTGAAATGTATGATCTTATAGAGAAACTCAATAACGAGGGAGTTACTATCATCATGATATCTCATGATATCAACGCCGCTGTGCGCTATGCCAGTCATATACTGCATATCGGGGCTTCTGTTTTTTATGGAACAAAAGAAGAGTATGTAGAAAGTGATACAGGTAAATTCTTCCTGGCACAGCAAGGCAATAGTCAGCAGACAAAAAACGGAGAGGCGGTGTGAAAAGATGTTAGATAAACTGGTTATGTATTTGCAATATCCTTTTGTAAGATATGCATTGATCGTAGGAATACTCATAGCGCTTTGCTCATCTTTGCTAGGTGTTACGTTGGTTTTAAAGAGATTTTCCTATATCGGAGATGGTCTGTCACATGTGGCTTTTGGAGGCATTGCAATAGCATCAGTGCTGAATCTTACAAACCAGATGATGCTTGTACTTCCGATCACTGTGATCAGTGCAATCCTGCTACTTAGAACCGGACAGGATACCAAGATAAAAGGTGATGCAGCGATCGCCATGATATCTGTAGGAGCTTTGGCTTTTGGCTACCTTATAATGAATGTTTTTTCTACCAGCTCCAATCTGTCAGGTGATGTTTGTAGTACGCTATTTGGCTCTACATCCATTCTTACATTGACCAAAAAAGAAGTATGGCTGTGTATCATATTATCAATAGCGGTTGTTATTATTTTCATCCTGTTCTATAACAAGATATTTGCGGTGACCTTTGATGAGAGTTTTGCTAAGGCAACAGGCACTGGAGCAGATAAGTACAATCTGCTAATCGCAATAGTGATAGCTGTGATCATAGTACTTGCAATGAATCTGGTAGGATCATTATTGATATCCGCACTGGTCATTTTTCCGGCCTTGTCTGCTATGCGCCTGTTCGGAAGTTTCAAAGCAGTAACGATCTTTTCAGCAGTTTTTTCTGTGCTTTGTGCTTCTTTAGGGCTTATCATATCGATACTTGCAGGTACTCCTGTGGGATCTACCATTGTGGCAGTCGATGTAGTTGGATTTGGAATCTGTTATGTTGTGGGGCTTATAAGTGGAGGTGTTAGAAGATGAGAAAAATAGGTATATTAGCGTTAGGCATTGTCATATGCCTTACAGCTTGTGGGGATTCTTCAGCAACAAGATTTGAAAGCTCAAGCATAACCGTTGAGGAAGTCCTTGCCAACGGCATGACAGAAGCAGAGATGGAAGCGGCATCCCAGGGATTAACTAATAGTATCGCGACAGAAGATACATCAGCTGCAAGCAGCTCCAATAGTGCTATAGATGATATATCAGTTGCCAGCAGCACAATTAGTGCAACAGAGGATATATCAGCTTCTGCATCGGAAGCAGCTAGCAGTGACGCCCAGACAGCTGCTTCCAGTAGTGCTATCAGCGGAGCTGAAGGTATAGACGTTGATCTGACAGTATTATCCAGCACTATGGTCTATTCTCAGGTCTATGATATGGTATATTTTCCGGAGAATTATGTCGGACAGACGGTAAAAATGGAGGGAATATATACTCATTATCATGATGATACAACCGGAAAAGACTATTACGCCTGCTTTATACAGGATGCAACAGCGTGCTGCGCTCAGGGTATAGAATTCGAACTTACAGATGATTACGTTTACCCGGATGATTATCCGGAAGAAGGCGGCTACGTATGCGTATCCGGTACCTTCGACATATATGAGGAGGATGGCTTCACATATTGCACTTTAAGAAATTCTACTTTATGTGAATGACCACCATTACAAGCAGGAAAGGATTTTGTAAGCAAATTCCTCGCGCCGAGCGCGGTTGCATTTATGCAACATTTTCCTATTCAATATAAAAAGCGTCAGATCATAACTTCGGTATGTAGAAGTCATGATCCTGACGCTTTATTTCGATATAGAAACTTTTCGAGACTTTTAGAATTATAAATATGCAACCATTTCTTCTAATGGACGATAACTATCATGCATTGGGGAAGGCTTTGCTCCCTCTGCGGCATAGCCCATAGGCATGAGGCATACTGGCTTGACTGATTTTGGAAGACCAAAGGCTTCTGCTGTCTTTGTATTTGGGAAAACATCTACCCAAACGGAGCCAATACCGAGTTCCGCAGCTTCTAACATCATATGTGTAGCTACTATAGAAGCATCCTGCTGGCCTGAGGATATATTTTTTTCCATCTCATTATAGTACTGTTCAGACTCTTCGTATGCTATGATCATAACTGTAGGCGCATTGTAAGCACATCTTGAAAGTGAACGGATCTTTGCCAGCCCTTCTTCACTTTGTATTACATATATTCTTGGAGACTGCTGATTTTTTGCTGTTGGTGCAATGAGTGCTGCTTCGAGAATCTTATCTAACTTTTCTTTTTCAATTTGTTTTTCACTATAGTTTCTAACTGAAAAGCGGTTCTTGGCTAATGATAAAAAATCCACGGTATCAATTCATCCTTTCTTTTAGTAATTACTTTTTTATTATATTTATGATAGCAGAATTGCTTAATTTTTTTTAGAGGCCAATACGGTCTGAGCTAATCCCTTGATCCAGTCTTGATGCCCTTCATTCATAGTATCTGGCTTTGTATTAAATAAATCCTTAGCAGGCTTTCCCTTCTGTGACTCCTGTGTCAAAATTCTGACGCGACCTTCTGACAGGTCTTCCAGAAGCCACGCGTGTATTACATCTAATCGATGATCGGCATCACCTTCTGCCCATCCGTGCCACGCCAGTCGTCCTGGCTGATCGTCATGTGGTGCTTCAAATTCAATTACTTCTGCTTCAATCGGGAATCCAAATGTTTTGAATGCAAACTTTGTATCTGCCTGCAGTATAGTACCCTTTGTATTGTGGAACACAATATCTGAAGCATTTTCATAATAACTGGTCCAAATAGATGTATCGATCAAGTTGTCAAAAACATCTTTTGCTGTAATTCCCTTTACAATTATTTCATTGGATGCAAAATTATCGGTAGTGCCAGGTAAATATCCTTCTGGCCATTTAATTTCATTTAACATTACAAAATCCTCCTATGCATTGATTTGTGATTTTACATTTTTTATTTTTTGGTTGATCAACTTTGTATGCATATAGTATCTTTGTAGTATAAAAATCACAAGTACGCACTTTTTTGTACAATAATTACAAATTTGTGATATACTTCCCATAAAGTAACCATAGTAATACCTTATTTTTCGGGCTTTTTTGAGAATGATGGAGAAAAAATATGAGTAAAAAAGATCCAAAAATTATTTTTCATTGTCCTGTGGAAGCAACTTTTAGCCAGATTGGTGGAAAATATAAAATGATTATTTTGTATCATCTGTTGAATGATGGAACACTTAGATACAACGAACTGCAAAAGAAGATTCCACAAGCAACAGCTAAGATGCTTGCACAGCAGCTTAGAGAGTTGGAAAACGATAATCTGATTCATCGCAAGGTATATCCGGTAGTACCGCCTAAGACTGAATATTCATTAACGGAGAGAGGTTTATCATTAAAGAATGTAATCGATGCCGTCTGCGATTGGGGACGTACGTACATGGCAGGAACTTTTGAAGAATAATCAGGATGTATATTGGAGTTATAATTGCATTATACAAAAAGAGAAGTAATCGACTGTTTTATCAATTACTTCTCTTTTTTCAAATCTATTTATCTGGAGTAAATACTTTTTCTAAATCAGAATACTTTAATTTTGTTTTAAAGCATCAATCTTTTCAAGAATCTTTTTTTCATTATATGCAAAGAACAGGCAGGCTCCGATGAAGCAACATATAAAGGCAATCAGGGCAGTCATGCGGTAGCTCTTTGGGGTTCCGGCAATTGTCATTGATGTGAATATGATAGCGGCAAGAGCCTGACCCATTTTAAAGGCAAAAGTTCTGGCAGCAAAGAACATTCCGCTGCGGTCTTCTTTTGTCTCAAGTCTTGTAAGTTCGGCAACGTCAGCAACGCAGGCTTGAGGCAGGATTCCAAGGATAGCCATAGGAATAGCGGCAGCTACAGCAATGATAAATCCCCACTGTAAGCCTTTGCCACAAAAAGTTGTGATGGCAAAAACGCAGCTATATGTAAAGAATCCGATAATGATCAAAGTTTTTTTACCAAATTTCTTGGCAAGGAAGTTAACAAGTGGGTACAGTAAGACACTGATTCCAGTCATTGTAGCTGTAAGCAGGAATGTCCATGTATCTTCGATCTCCATCAACTTGGTCTCGTAGAATGGAAGACCAGTCTGGAACAAAGTCAGTGCAAAGAAATAGATAACATCGCTATATACAAAGCGCCTGAACTGGCCATTTGAAAAGGTTTTGGCAAGAGACTTAAATGGCTTGGTATCACTTGGTTTACTATCAATGTAATCTCTTTCGTTGATGCTAAATGCAGGTATGAGCATAGCTAAGCAGGCAATTGCTGACATGATCGCAATCGCAAGACGGATTGAGCCTGCCTGACCGGCAACTGACTCAAGCGCTCCTGCAAGGTTAGGAAGCAGGAAAGAGATGCTCTGACCAAGAATAAATGTAAGTGATATATATGTTGATACATTGATCCTGTGCTGCTGTGTATCACCAAGCTCTGCGATCAGA
Organism: Butyrivibrio sp.; assembly: GCA_015056495.1. Lineage (GTDB taxonomy): Bacteria > Bacillota > Clostridia > Lachnospirales > Lachnospiraceae > Butyrivibrio. The sequence goes on along the minus strand of SVGC01000034.1, from coordinate 6,488 downwards.
GCGTTGTAAGGTGTGCAGAACATAGTCATGAACAGATAAAATACCAATAATAAGATGAACAAGATTGCATCGTTGATAACGATATTTGATGTCTGTGGCAGTGCAAAAATGCCTAATGTACACAGAGCAAATGGAATCGCCATGGCGCGCATGAATGGGATCCTGCGGCCGCCTTTGTAATCGCTTCTATCAGACCATCCGGCTATAAGCGGGTCAGTGATTGCGTCAAAGACACGTCCCACTGCCATTACAAGGCCTATAAGAGTGAGTTTGAACAAAATTGGTTCCTGAGTGATCATTGTTGCAAAGATTCCGGTGTTTGGATTTTGCGCATCAGGAGTTCCGGTATAGTAATATACCATCCAGTTGGACACTACACCCGATAACAGGCTCCAGCCAAACTGTCCCAGCGCAAATAGCCATAGAAGTTTGTTTGTAATAGGTTTTAGTTGTTTCATAAAATGAAATCCCCATCATTACTGTTCACCCCAAATTTTAGAACAGTAATCCTTTCGTTTAATGCTAAAAACTATTATACATCAAGCGGTTTCCAATGGTAAGACTATATAATAAATAATAAATGAAAATGTATTTTGACATGGGTGTAAAAAATACATAGAATTATTCTGTAATATTGCTTGGATTGAAGTGACAAAAAGGAGAGGCGGAAATATGGATATTACTGAAATGTTAGATATGCTATTGGATAAAGCAAGTCATGATCCTCAATTAAAAGATAGATTGTTTAAAACACAGGATTCAGCCAACCCACTTTCAGATTTTTGCAAAATAGCTAATGAAAATGGCCTTCCTATGAGTGTCATGGATATCATCAATCAGGGAGAAGAATTCTACGCTGAAATAAAGAGAAGCACTAATGGTGGTGGTGAAAACTCTCCGGATCTGGATTTTCAGAATGATGAATATTCTATATTCATGATGCGTTTAAAAGATATTTGAGCAAGCATTACTGCTTGATATTGAAACGATAATATAATTGCCGTTTGCTGGCGGGGACTTATATTGACGTATATTAAGGAGCTACTTTTTTATATGGAAATAAAAATTGATAATAAATTGTTTTACAGGAATCTGATCAGGATCGCACTGCCTATCACACTGCAGAGCCTGATGTTGTCGCTGGTGGCTGCTGCAGATGCACTGATGCTTGGTAGGGTGGCACAGGAGCAGATGACTGCAGTTTCTCTGGCAACACAGATTCAGTTTGTTCAGAACATGTTTATTTTCTCTGCCACCTCTGCCGGTGCTATTCTTGGAGCTCAGTATTGGGGCAAGGGAGATAAAAGAGCACTTGAAAATATTTTTAATCTGATGCTGTGGTTTTGCGGCATTGTATCTATACTGTTCTTCGCAGCCTGCGAGATGTGCCCGGATATTCTGATGCGCATATTTGCAGGTGATGAAGGCCTTGTCCTGATTGGCAGTAAGTACTTAAGAGTTGCAGGCTGGTCATATCTGATCACAGGTATTTCTCAGTGCTATCTCACAATAATGAAGGTTACTGAGCATGTCAAAACAGGTGCTTTTATAAGTAGTACAGCAGTTGTGCTGAATATTATACTCAATTCTATTTTTATATTTGGACTTTTGGGAGCTCCAAGGATGGAAGCAGAAGGCGCAGCACTTGCTACAACTATATCCAGAATAGTAGAGCTGTTTCTTTGCATTGTCCTATCGACAGGTCATAAATATATAAGACCAGCGTTTTCGAGATTTATTGCAGTTCCCGGAATTCTTATCAAAGATTTTGCAAGACAGTGCCTGCCTCTTATGGGCGGGTCTCTATGCTGGGGTATAGGTTTTACATCATATACAGCAATAATGGGGCATATGGGCGTAGACGCAGCTGCAGCCAATTCAATAGCTGCAGTAGTTAGAGATATCATATGCTGTATGTGTAACGGAATCGGCAGTGCAGCCGGGATCATAGTAGGAAATGAGCTTGGAGCCGGTAATCTGGAGCTTGGCAAAAAATACGGCATAAAGCTAAAGAACATCTCATATGTTATTGGCTTTATCTCAACCGCACTTGTTCTTGCTGTTACGCCGGCCGTAGTGGCAGGAGTCCTTCTCACAGATCAGGCTCGCCAGTACCTGATAGGCATGATGGTCATTATGTCCATATACATGATTGGTCGCTGTGTTAACACTGTTACGATTAATGGAGTTCTTGATGGTGGCGGCGATACGCTTTTTGATATGTATAGTCTTATTGTATGCATGTGGATGATTGCAATTCCGCTTGCGCTGGCCGGAGCCTTTGTTTTTCATTGGTCGCCGCTGGCTGTATATGCTTGTACCTGTCTGGATGAAGTAGGCAAGATTCCTTGGGTCATGCATAGGTTCAGAAAGTATAAATGGGTAAAAGATCTTACAAGATAACAAAGAATTATGCCTGTTGCTATCAAAGTAATCGTTGATGGTAGTAGGAAAATTAAATAATAAAACCTGCTACCATTCAATAAAAGGAATGAAGTAGCAGGTTTTTAAGTATATATGAATCAGGCTGATTACTGGATATCATTAGCGATATCAATGTTTTCGCCAGTGATGCCAACCCATGCGCCATTTTTTGCTTCAGAAGAATCAGCATGTGCAAGGAGCCACTTATTTGTAGCTGTCAGGAGCTTATCTTCCTGATTTGCTGCTGTGTATTCTGGTTTTCCTACGTTTGTTCCCTTTGGAAGACCTACAAGAACCTGGAAACCTGAGTCTTTGTGGGCCTGACAAGGAGCATAGTGAAGTGCTGTTGCATATACTTCAACCATAACGCCTGCTGGAACCAGGAAAGCTTTGACTTTGCTTGAATCAAGCTTGTAGTCTACGATATCTTCTCTTTTTGCAAGGAGAAGTATAAAATCTGTTGCGCCCATATTGATTTCGCTTGAACGATGATATTCAAGGCAGTTAAGCTTGGTGTTGTGTCCGTTGCACCATCCGAACTGCATTGGTGATCCGCCAAAAAGAGTATTTGTAATCTTGTCAGCAGCTGCAAGAGACTGAAGAGCAGCTTCTTCAGCTACGTAGTCAGTTCCTTCAGGAATAGGAGTCTTATCTCTGAGAGCTTCCATGATTTCTTTTTTCTCTGCTTCATAACCTTCGATTATTCTACCGAAGTTTGTAAATTCTTTATCTGTGACATTTAAAATCTGCATTGTCATATCCTCCTTAATGGTCATATATTACCCTATTATCAAGATATTCCTTTCTGACTAAAGTTTCTTGTCATCAATTGCTCATTGTTTATCATATTTTGTTAGCAGGAAAAAAATCCTGTAAATCGTGCTTCAAGAGGGAATTTCTATATGAAGTCACAAAAGTATATATCTATGTTATAATGATAAGAAACAAACTTATTACCATATTATATTTTTTAAAGGAGACCAACTATGGCAGATAGAACAGATCTTATTAATCAGCTTGCAGCTTCTATGGGTGCCGGTCAGTTTGCACCAAAATCCTATGAAGAATCACGATATGATGCCGAGACAGGAACATTGTACTGTGATGGTATGGTCATCAGTAAGAGCGTAGCAGATAAGGCTATCAAGCATTTTGAGTTATTGTTTAAGAAATGTGATATTACGGATACTGCTCAAAGAGAAATGGCTATGATCTACAAATGTGCCATCGAGAGTATTAAACTCATAGAAAATCCTGATGTAAAAACATTTTTAAAGAAAAAGCTTGACGAGTCAGGAGCTTCAAAATAAATTAACGCACTCTATATATCAGAGTGAATTATTATGAAATGCAATGAAAATGAAGGTGTCTTGGAGAATAGTCTCCGGGGCACTTTTTTATATCATGGGAAATTGCTTTTTCTATGATATATAAAAACCTTATTGAGAAATTTTCTCACATATTACCTATTGCTAACTTATTAACTTTGTGACTCGATTGAATTTATAATAAAAGGTAAACAATAAATACAGAGTACAGATATGTACGGAAAGGATTATAAAACTATGATTAAATGGAGCACAATTGGAAAAGTAGCTTGCGGATTTGTAATTGGAACTGCAGGAGTAAAGTTATTATCAAGTAAGGATGCTAAGAAGTGCTATACACACGTAACTGCAGCAGCATACCGTTGCAAAGATTCAGTTATGGAGACATATACAAACATCAAAGAAAATTGTCAGGATATTGATGCTGATGCTAAAGCAATCAACGAAGAAAGATACGCAAAACAGAGAGAAGAGGAAATAGCTGACGCCAAGGCTGTTCTTGAAAAAGCTGAAGCTGCTAACGCATAAAGAAAGGCTGTTTCATGAAATGTAGAATATTACATGAATCCAGAGGACGAATGCGAGTGCATGCCCATGTATCACATATGTCACTGTCTGAAGCTGATCGTTTTCAGTATTATCTGGATTCTTTAGAATATGTCAGAAAAGTATCGGTCAATGAACGTACTTCCAATGCCATAATCTATTATGATGAGGGTAAAAGAGATGCACTTGTCAGTGCTTTGTCAGATTTTGACCTTGCAAGTACTGAGGTAGTTGTACCAGATCATACAGGCAGGGCTTTGAGGGTTGAGTATGAGGAAAAAATGTTTTTTCATATTGCCCAAAAAATCATAAGACAGTTATTCTTCCCTGCACCTGTAAGGCATTTCATCATCCTTGTTAAATCAATTCCATATATTATAAATGGAATCAAGACATTACTTGAAGGTAAGCTGGAAGTGTCTGTTCTTGACGCAACCAGCATAGCTGTTTCGCTTATTCGCGGCGATTATAATACTGCCAGCTCTGTGATATTCCTGCTGAAGGTGGGCGATATCATGGAGGAATGGACTCACAGAAAATCAGTTGATGATCTTGCAAGGGCGATGTCTCTTAATGTTGACAAAGTATGGACATTAAACGCCGATGGTCAGGAGATATTGACGAATATATCTGAAGTCCGTGAGGGCGACAGGATTGTAGTTGGAATGGGAAGTATGATTCCATTAGATGGCATAGTGTGTCAGGGTGATGCGTCTGTTAATCAGGCAGCAATGACAGGAGAGTCTACTCCGGTTCATAAATCTGAGGATGCTCTTGTCTATGCAGGTACTGTTGTTGATGAAGGTGAGATCGTTATCAGAGTAACTAAAGCCCAGGGCTCAGGCAGATATGACCGGATAGTGGCCATGATCGAGGAATCAGAAAAGTTAAAATCTGAGACTGAGGCTAAGGCTTCACACCTGGCAGACAGACTTGTACCATATACTTTTGGGGCAACACTTTTGACATGGCTTTTGACAAGAAATGTAACAAAAGCAACATCTATTTTGATGGTGGATTATTGTTGCGCATTGAAATTATCTATGCCAATAGCTGTTTTATCAGCTATGAGAGAAGCCGGAAATCATAAGATGTCTATAAAGGGTGGCAAGTTCCTTGAAGCTGTAGCAGAGGCTGAGACAATTGTTTTTGATAAGACAGGTACTCTCACTTACGCCAATCCTACAGTCTATGACGTTGTGACTTTTGAAAACCGTGAGAAAGACGAGATGCTGCGTCTTGCAGCCTGCCTTGAGGAGCATTATCCGCATTCTATCGCCAATGCAGTTGTGAAGGCCGCAGAAGATAAGGGTCTTATACATGAAGAAAAACATACTAAAGCCATGTATATAGTGGCTCATGGAATATCAAGTACCATTGATGGTCAGAAGGTGTGTATCGGAAGCCAGCATTTTATTTTTGAAGATGAAGGCTGTACGATACCACCTGATGAAGAAGATAAGTACAGATCGATTCCTGATGAGTACTCTCATCTGTATATGGCCATTGGTGGAGCACTTGCAGCAGTGATCCTGATTGAAGATCCTATCAGAGAAGAAGCTCCATCTGTTGTTAGAAAGCTTAAAGAAGCACATTTTGACAGAGTTGTAATGATGACAGGTGACAGCGACAGGACAGCCAGGAAGGTAGCTGCTAAAACTGGCGTGACACAATATTTCTCAGAAGTACTACCTGAGGATAAGGCTGCATTTATCAGATCAGAACATGAAGCCGGAAGAAAGGTCATTATGGTCGGAGATGGTATAAACGATTCACCGGCTCTCTCTGAAGCAGATGCAGGCATAGCAGTTAGTAGCGGAGCCTCCATTGCAAAAGAGGTTGCTGATATTACCATATCTTCAGATGATCTGTCGACGCTCATTACTTTAAAAAAATTGAGCACAAAGCTTATGGACAGGATAAATTATAATTATCATGCCATAATCGGATTTAATTCATTTCTCATAGTAATGGGTATGTTAGGAATCTTTGCTCCAACAACAACTTCACTGTTGCATAACACTTCTACAATAGCTTTGAGCATTAGGAGCATGACTGATTTGTTGGATGAGGACATGTGATTTTTATGTCTTCCAATAGTCTGTAAAATTTTGGTTAATTGTAAAAGTTAATTCCACTTTGTAATACTAACTTCCACCTTGTAGAAGTAAATTCCACAGGGTGGATTTT
>SVGC01000002.1 GCA_015056495.1 Butyrivibrio sp. | reverse complement strand
GATGCTTAAAAATGGTGAAATTGAAAACACTAAAAAATAAGCCGTTTCGCTATTGACATTTGTTAGCAGGTTTTCATACTCGTTTTCCCCTTTTATGACCATATTTTAAACTCTTAAGTGATCGAACTATGGTAGTGGTATGCTTTAAACATACCGCAAGAATCCCCTCATCCCCTTTTCACATTTAACGATTCACCTATTACAGATTATTACTGTTGAAGGCTATTTACAACGTTATTATTGCTGATTTACTTTGACTTATTTTGCTAATTGTGTAAATATTTAAAATATAATGTTTATTTTACACAATAATCTATATGACAAAGGAGAAATACATGTTTGACAAATACAAGAATCTGACACCTGAAGAATGCGCTAAAACTATAAAGAAAGAAGTGGTTGCTTCATTATTCTTTAATGAGGCAACCACATTTTTTGTATCATAGGAAATATGCATTAGATTATATAGTGACCAGATTCAAGCTGTAAAAAAGCGCAATTATCTTCTGTTACATCATACTTGTAGCAGATTTTATTTAAGGTCTCCGGATTAGAAAATGGCAGATATATATATGCTAAGCTTCCCTCAGGGATAGTCAATTCCATATGATATCTATCTTCATCTCTTTTGATAGCTACATTTATAGGACCTTTTGCTGAAGGAACAGTGCATTTTACATGAGACAAATCAGCAAGATATGGTCTGACTTCAAACTTTTTATACCCAGTTTCGATTGGTCTGATACCTGCTATGTATTTAGACATAGTAATAAGAGGGCCACCAGACCAGGCATGATTTAGAGTGCCATCCTGATTCCAATATTCCCATAGAGTAGAATAATTAAAGTTTACCATCTCTTTATAACGATCTTTTATTCTGACAATTGCCTTGTCTATCTGCCCCATTTCACAAAGAGCATCAAGTACATATTTTTCCATATATGGGCTTGAATTCATTGTATGTTCCAGTATTTTTGTTATATCTTTGTATTTATCAGAACTGGCAAGTCCAGATATTACGGCAAGTGCGTTAGCCCTGTCATCAGGACAATTGTTATCTGTTTTTTTATAATAGTAGGAACCTTTCCAGAAAGCTTTATCAAAGCTGTTTTTGATCATTTCTTTTCGCTGTAAAAAGAAATCGATCTCATCTTTCTTGTCTAGATATGAAGCCATATTTATGCAGGACTCAAGAGCCATGTAATACCAGGCATTTTCCATTGGAGCAATATCAGCATTATCACCCCAGTCAGGCCAATCCCAGCTGCCTTTCCTATGGGCTACAAGTCCATCTTCCATATCGAATAGCTTTAAATAGTGGGACGAAGCCTCGTAAGCCTGTGGTAATAGCGAAGCGTCACCAGTATAGGTGTAATAATACCAGAAGCCCAATATACCAGCTAGATTTTGCATTGGAAGCTCAAACTGATCCTTTCCTGATGGAACTACAGTAAGCATATAGCCACTTTCCTTAGTCCATCTTGCCATCATGTCTACACCTTTTTTATACAGAAGAAGTGCTTTTTCATCAAGTGCATATAACATTTCCTGCATTTCAATATTTACATCACCCCACCACTGAGCTCTTTCACGGTCAGGGCAATCCATGAAGTTGTCACGCATAGTAATGTAAAGCGTTCTCAATGATTTATCCCATAATTTATCAAGGAATGGATCATCAGAAGTAAAGGAACCTACAAACTCAGTATCATAACCTGTTTCGTGATATCCGAGTTCATTGATAGTTATTCCTTCATCAAATTCATAATAAATATATTCACCATTCATCCAACCAAGAGATTCATATTCCTGATAACCATCTTTGGTATAATAGACAGACATAACACTTTTGGTATCATACAGCGAATCAACGTAATTATCAGCTTTTATTGATATTCGTTTCCCCTTTGGAGCAGTAACCTTAAGGATAGGCGTAATTTGTGCATTGTAAGGAAGTTGAACTTTAATAGTTTCTTTTCTGGATGTTACATATCCCTTGTAAATATCACTATTTAAATAATTTTTATAGCCAAGATCCTTTATTTGAGGAGTGATCCTTTTATGCAGAGATCCCCAATATTCAAGAACATCTTCAATAACATCAGCATTATCCCATTTTGAAACATCATAATCTTCTTTATACCAATCGGTAATATCTTTACTTGCATCAAAATATAGATTTGATTCTGAAAGTCTGAAATTGCTTTTTTCATCTTTTTCGTCTGCTTCTACGTAGGCCGGATGTTTTTTGACTTTCCAGGATTCATCTGAACTGATGACATTGCCGCCTATATGAGATTCAAATAATAGGCCTCCTCTTCCACTATCTAAATGCGAAAAACCATGCTTGCCATAATAGCATACAAGAATTGCTATAGTGTTTTCACCTGTTTTCAAGAATCTTGCAATATCAATTTCATCATAATAAGTAGAATGTTTGTCAGGACCTCTTTTTATTCCGCCTTCAAATATTGCGAGCTTTCCGTTTATGTATAACCAGTACTTAGAATCAACTGCGATATGTGTTATAGCTTTTGCAAAAGAATCTGTGACAGTAAATTTCTTTACAAAACACATCCAAGTGTTTTCATTGTTTTCCCCATTTTTCCAAATACATTTAGTTTTCTGATCCATATGACCTCCAGTAACAATAAAGATTAAAAATTGTTTTTAATAAACTCACTTAGCTCGCATGCTGCTAATTCGTGAGATGTAGCGGATGGATGATAATCGGCTCCATAGCCATTTTTTTCGAAGTCCTGAGGAGTAATATGTACGGTATATATATCATCAAAACCACTTTTTACCTTAAATATATCAGCAGCTTCAACTTCTGTTTCATAGAGTCTGTCGCCCATTAGCCCAAATGCAATGATGATCTTGGATTCAGGATTTAGATCATGGACTTTTTCAAGAAATGATATATAAGCAGCTTTAAAAGCATTTCTCTTGGCCTCATCATCCTGAACGTAACTGTCATCATTAGTTCCAATATTGATAACGATCATGTTCGGTTTTCTCTCAGCCTTAAAATCCCATTTTCTATCTTGCATAGTCAGACCTCTGAAAGTGTTGTAAGAATATGCAAAAATATCATAATAAGGCTGTATCAGTTCTTCCAGCTTAGGCACATTAGGGTCAGGTGTATATCCGGAGATAAGACCATGTCCACTGTAAGAAACAATGCTTGCGTCAGCATCAAGCATTTGCGCAGTTTTATAGGAATATGCCTTGGATACATTTTCTGTACTGGTAGAAAAAGGATGTAACTCGTTAGGTACATCAATGCCGTAGCCACAAGTAATTGAATCTCCAATAAATTCAATATATTTTTTCTTGTATTCAGTAGGGTGAGCTGGGCCATCAGCAATAATAGTTATTTCTCCAAGACCAGTAGTTGACATTCTTGGCTCAGATAACTTGATGATCCTTACAATATGTTCTGCAGCTGCGGCACCTTCTTCAAATCCGCATACTTCAAATACTTCTTTAGGCTTTTTTATTACAGTATCCAACTGAAGGATACCATCAACATATACAGCCACTCTTGCCTGATCTCGCCAAGGTTCAGGATCATTATCCGGAGTCTCCGTTGTGGAATCGCCATAGAATGTCACAGCTAGCCCTGTTCCAGTATATTTAAATTCAATTCCTGAGCCGGAAAGACTTAATAATCTGCAATCTTCCAGCATAAAAGTCCTTCCAAGAGTCTTCACATAATTGTCTGTTGGTAAAAAACTGATTTTTTCTAAATTCATAATTATCCTCGCATAAGATAAGAGGTCACAAAAAAGCCTTTTAAAGAAAATAAAACTTTAAAAGGCATTCCTATTAACATATTACTTTTTTGAATACATCAAAATTCTCAGTATTGGATTCCGGAGTATATACTGCAAATACAACCTGATCAAATGCCTTAGGAAATACACTTAAGGCTGTTTTATAAGCATTGGCAACTACAGAAGGATTGTTGGCAAAAGCGCCACATCCAAATGCTCCAAGTACCAGGATATCAACATCTTTCGATGCTGCAACAGTTAAAACATGGATTGCTCTTTTTACATGGTAACCAAATAGTTCTGCATCAGTCATGCTGTCATTTTCATATCTGTCTGATTCATCTCTCAGATCCGGAGCTGCTACTGTGATGACATCAACTGGAACAAAATCAGCTTCATTAAACCTCTGAGGAATATCTTCATCTGTCTTACAGATAAGGATCTTCTCAGTATAGATCAATGAATCAGTTGCTTTGCTGCTATCATAATCTCTGTGATAGTCATAAAAATCTTCTTTTAATGACTTCTGTGTAAGAACTGGATACAGAGTTGAGCATCTGCACAGGCTTTCTTCCTGAGCGCCACTTCCCTTTGCAACGCCTCCGCCAGGATGAAATGCGTTAGCGAAATTCATGACTGCAATTTTGTTGTCAGAGTTTTCTTTATGCAATCTTATTGCAGATTCAAAAGTACGCTCATGTGTTACGCTAAGCTTCATTGGTCTATTCTGCTTGGTGTCAAAAACAGGATAATCATCTTCATAAAATACATTTGTGTGATTTATTGAATATTCAACGGATTCTGATAATTTTTTATTGTAATCAATAAAAGTTAAAGTGTCTTCAAATACTTGGATTCTTTGATCTCTCAATGACATATTAGATTTCTCCCCTCAAATCTTTATGAAATGTAAAAGCCACTTTTAATGCGGCTTTTACATGTATCTTATTTTATCACAGTTTGAGATCGCATTGCCACATCAGATTCTATATATTCAATAAAATCCTCAAGAGGCAGAGGCTCAGAAAAATAGAATCCCTGTTCGAATTGAACATTCATTTTACTGAGTGTCTTAGCCATTTCTTCATCTTCTACGCCTTCTACTACAACTTCTTTATTTCTATGATTAAACTGAGTTATAACTTCCTCTAATAATGTATTTCCACCTTTGAAATAATCCCAGCATATGGATTTGTCTATCTTTACTATATCGAAAGGTATCTTTAAAATATTGATCAGGTTGGAATAACCAGTTCCATAGTCGTCCAAAGAGAATTCCACTCCATATTTTAACAGTATTTCGATATTATTATGTATCACAGTTTTATCAGAAGTCTCTGTTTCTGTTATTTCGAGACCAATATAGGAAGGATCGATATCATATTTTTTCATGATAGAAATAAAATCAGAAGCCAGATTTCTATACATGCATTGGTAAGGTGATACATTTATCTTGATATTTTTTATTCCATATTTTGAAATGTCATATTGATTGAGCATCTGACAGACTTTGGCAAATACTATGTAACCAAGTCGCACAATGCTGCCATTCATTTCTGCCAGATAGATAAATTCATCTGGATAAATAAGGCCCAGTATTGGATCCTCTATTCTGACAAGAGCTTCAGCAGCGCAGATTTTATTCTCAGAAACAGAATATATAGGCTGATAATACACTTTCATATTATCTGTATTATCAAGAGCTCTCTTTAAAGCGCTTTCTATATTCCTGCGTTTATTTGCCATGGCACGTATTTCATCTGTTATCTTGACGCATTTTCCCTTTGAGCCTTTTTCTGCCATATCGAGAGCAATATATATTGAATCCTGCAGATCCTTAAAATCAGAATATACTATTGATCCATCGTCATAGAAAAAGCATAGATCAAAGGTTATAGATCCCTTATCATGATAAAAAGGCTTAGCAAATCGCTCTAATAAGATATCTTTGTAAATCATAGGACTTATAGGTCTCTTAAGGGCGATTATAAATATTCCATTTTGATAATAAAAAATAGTATCTTTTTTGAAACGTAGCCTTAAATAAGCAGATATACGTCTCAAAATCTCAGTGATCAGAGCATCACTGTCAGAGAATTTGAAATAAGCATAATTAGTAATTTCGAATCCAATAAAGGCAGTTTGCTTATGCTTGTAAAACTCTTCTTCTTTAAGCAGTTGGAATCCTCTGGTATTGTATAGACCGGTTTTTCTGTCCCTATAATAATCCGGATGCTGAAAAGCCAGGAAAATTGCAGTTACACCGGCAACAGCACCTAATGAAATAACCTGTTTATAAGGCATTACATAGACCTGCAGTGTATGAGAGATACAAGTTGTCAGGATATAAAAAATCAGAACTGAGCTATGCTTTCTTCTTAGAAGATGCAGCGGATTGTATAATATCATGAACATGGATAATAACATGTAAAATAGAGTCTCAAAGTAAAAAGTAGGTCTACCTATGCCATAATTAAATGTGCCAGCGCTATCCAAATAAAAGATAAAACCGGTAAATGGATTAAAAGCCAATATGATCCAAGCAATAAAAACTGGAATATGGATAAGTGTTATGATTGCCTTATTTGCTTTATTATTTACTATAAGAAAATAAGTAAAAATAGTAAAAGAAAATGGACATAAAGCAAGTAACATATAATAGATCATATTGGACAATATGATGATATTATGATTATAAATCTGTGGGAAACTAGACAAAACTGATGCAGAAATATCTGATACAGTTAAAAGAAACTGAATTAAAAGTACGTATAAAAAAAGGCGATTTCTGCGGATAGGCAGATTTTTACCCAGACAATAATATAATAAAAATATGATGCATACAGTTAATGCACTTAAGTTAAAATCTAAAGACCAAACCATACAACACCTTATTTATCAGAAGAAAAAAGCATATTACTACAAATTTTATTATATACTTCATTACGTAAATATAACATTAAAAAGATATTAAATTACTATTATATCGGCAACAAGAATGGATCGGTATGCAAGCTCCTATCAAACAAAAAAGCTGATGCTCCTGCATCAGCTTTTTGCGCGCGCAATTATTTTAAAAATTTAGCCTGCAATTTTGGCAATTGACTGTAATACCTTGTCAGCATCAAAAGGCTTAACAATAAAGTCTTTAGCACCATTCTTGATAGCTTCAACTACCATGGCCTGCTGACCCATAGCACTACACATAATAACGTTGGCATTTGGATAAGTCTCTTTAATCTTCTTAAGAGCTTCCAAGCCATCCATTTCAGGCATTGTGATATCCATAGTCACAACGTCTGGAGATAAAGCTGCATACTGCTGAACTGCTTCAAGTCCATTACCAGCTTCACCTACTACTTCATGTCCGCCCTGTGTTAAAATTCCTTTCAACATAGTTCTCATAAATACTGCATCATCAACTATTAGTACTTTACTCATAAGAAATTTCCTTTCTTAAAATCAAGTAGAACTGTAATTCTGATTATAGTTTGTGAACATTATATCGTCAACACATTTAACAGAAAATTCAAAATAGTTTATGAAGTTTTAATCATCTTCATCTTCATCATATTCCTCGTCAAGCAAGGAATAAAAGCAATCTCCCAAGATCATCATCACGAAATGCATGTCTTCAAAGGTGCAGCGCTCACTGGATGTCCTCGAATCCCTTATATGTTCTTCACATTGGTCTAATAGTAAATCAATTGCTTCAAAAATTTTATCGAGCTCAACTTCATCTTTATCGATATATAGTTCAGAAATCTTTTCTAAAAACAATTTTTTTACACCAGCAACAACTTGAGATTCCTTTTCAACATGACATGCATAATATCCAAAAGCATTACAGATATCAATATATGCGTCAACCACACTGCCTGAGAAATTCCAAAAAGTCTTAAAATCTTCTTTTGGAAGTAATAGATCTGCGTTGTCTTCTTTATCTATTACATAGGCCTCTGAAGTGGCGACAGTCATGGCATCCGGGATTCTGCTCATGAGATCTACAACCTCTTCCTGATCAGGTCTGTGATCTAAAATACAGTCTGCTATAACTGTGCCTCTTTCTGTAAAGAAAGTTGCTTTATAGCATTTCTTTAAAACAGAATCATTATACATCATGCCCATCACCTCCTCGTCTCTATTCTTTATTATATTATCTCATAATTAACGAAAAAAGTAATGAACTTTCAGACTTTTTTTAATTATTTATTTATTAAATTATTAAAAAGCAAATATATAATTATATAGGTTCTGCAAAAAATGTTAGTGTCATTTAAAATCCTCAGAATAATAAGGGATTGTTATTATCGTACCTCCGGTCACATCATTTTTATTGGCAATATGATTGATGTTCATTACTTCTGTAATGTAATCATCTATTTCCTCGTAGTGATCATAGGATATATTGTCCTGTGCAATCGTCCAAAGTGAATCACCATAACCTACTACAACATTTTTATAATATTTGTATTCGACTTTATATTCTTCAGATTCAGCGTTGGATCTGATAGTTGTAAACCCAAAGACTAAAGTAGATAATAAAATAATGGCAATAAATGAAAGGATTGTTATTTGTTTTCTGTATTCTTTTTCTCTTCGGATCTTATTCTGACGTATCCTGATCTCGCTTTTATTAAAATACATAGGATCATGATATAGATTAACAGCTGCTCTCATTGCATTACTCATATTTACCACCTCATACTATGCGAATACATGTTCTAAACATTTGTTTGGTTTTATTATACGAACACGTATTCTGTATGTCAAGATTTTTTTCGAACAAATATTTGTGAACAGTTGTTTGCTTTTAGCATGATACTATGCTACAATAAATGCAAAGAATAATGTTTTTAAGACATTTTCAGTATTTTGGAGGAAAAAAGATGGCAATAAATAAACCAATATCACCTAAACAGACTGAGATTTTAGACTTTATTAAAGAAATGACTATTCAGCGTGGTTATCCGCCTACAGTCAGAGAAATCTGCGATAAGGTACATTTAAAATCTACTTCTTCTGTTCATGCTCATCTGGAAACACTTGAGAAGGCTGGTTATATCAGAAAAGATCCAACTAAGCCACGTGCAATAGAAATCTGTGATGAAAGCTTTAATATGATACGTAAGGAAATGGTTTCATTGCCAGTTATCGGACAGGTTGCAGCAGGTCTTCCTATTCTTGCTGAACAGAATATAGACAGCTATATTCCAATTCCTGCTGATATGTGTCCAAAGGGAGAATCTTTTATACTTAATGTAAAGGGTAATTCCATGATCAATGCAGGCATTTTTGATGGAGACAAGATATTTGTACATTCTTGTAAGACAGCCAAAAATGGCGATAAGGTTGTAGCTCTTATTGATGATTCTGCTACAGTTAAGACATATTATAAAGAAGACGGTCATATCAGACTTCAGCCTGAAAATGATGAAATGGATCCTATCATAGTAGATAATTGCACTATCCTGGGTACAGTTTTCGGTGTACTTAGAATGTATAACTGATCTTGAGGCTTATGCCAGAATTGGTTGAAAGGCTATATTGAACATAGTTTTTGAGTAGACCCTATTTTGGGATTTATAATGATCAGAATAACCAAAACCTCTTATTCATTTGGATCATAAGTTTTAATGATCCTTTTATGAATAAGAGGTTTTTTGTGAAATGTCTTTATTTTTCTTTATAATACATCTCCAAATCGAACTTTAATATATGCTTTGATTTCTTCAACGCATTTTTCAAATCCCAACTTACTGCTATCAAGACATAGGTCATAGTTATTAGCATCTGACCAGTTATTGCCGGTAAAATGCTCGTAATATGCAGCTCTGAACTTATCTTCTTTGGCAATGAACTTTTCTAATTCCTTGCCACTAAGAGGCTGGACTTTAGCAGCTTCCTGCATCAAAAACCAATGAGGCGCATGTACGAATACACTTACTACATTGTCATAATCCTTTAAAACAAAGTCTGCTGCTCTTCCTACAATTACACAGCTCTGAGTTTCAGCTAGTTTTTTAATAGCATGAGCCTGATAATTGAAAAGATTTTTAGGAGAAGTAAATTCACTGCTTTCAGGACCGATAAGTTCACCCTTATAAACAGAGTTACGCACCTTTTTGATAGCAGACATATTTCTGAGGTTTTCATCTGCCTCTACAAATAAACTTTCATTTATACCACTTTCTTCAGAAGCAAGCTTTACAAGCTCTTTATCATAATAGTGGATTCCAAGGTCATTGGCCAGCATTTCACCAACTGTACGTCCTCCACTACCATATTGTCTTGCTATAGTAATAACTATATTCTTTTTCATTTTGTAGCCTTCCCTCACAAATATTATTCACCAAGATATGCTTTTTGGATTGAAGGATTGTTCAACAGATCATTGGCATTTCCTTCAAGAACAATGCTTCCTGTTTCAAGAACGTAGGCTCTGTTAGCGATTGCCAGAGCTTTTTTTGCATTCTGCTCAACAAGAAGTACTGTAACACCTTCCTGATTAACTGACTTTATTATATCAAATATTTCGTTTACAAATATTGGAGAAAGACCCATGGAAGGTTCATCCATCAGGATAATATCAGGATGTGACATAAGAGCTCTGCCCATAGCAAGCATCTGCTGTTCACCACCTGATAATGTTCCAGCCAGCTGATATTGTCTTTCTTTTAATCTTGGAAATCTTGAATAGACCATATTTAAAGTATCAGCAAATTCTGTAGCATTATGTCTTGTATAAGCACCCAGCTTCAGATTCTGATATACAGTCATTTCAGCAAAAACTCTTCTTCCCTCAGGGACCTGAGCCATTCCAAGTTTTACTATTTTGTGAGGAGCTATTTTGGTTAGTTCCTGTCCATTGTATTTTACAGATCCTTCTTTTGGTTCAAGAAGTCCTGATAATGTATGAAGTGTTGTGGTTTTACCGGCTCCATTGGCACCAATGAGTGCTACGATCTCTCCCTTGTCTACATGGAAAGATATCCCTTTTAGAGCTTGTATTACTCCATAATATACGCTTAAATCATTAACCTCTAATAAAGTTGACATAACAATACCTTTCCAATTTTACTCATCACCAAGATATGCTTTGATTACTTCAGGATTACTTAGTACATCCTTAGTTTTACCCTGTGTAAGTACTCTACCAAAATTAAGAACAGTAAGTTCTTCACAGATACCAGATACAAGCTTCATATCGTGCTCGATCAGCAGGATTGTCATATTGAAATTGTCTCTGACAAATCTGATGGTATCCATAAGCTCACCTGTTTCATTAGGGTTCATTCCTGCAGCAGGTTCATCAAGAAGAAGTAACTTAGGATTTGTGGCAAGTGCACGGACAATCTCAAGCTTACGTTGCTGTCCATATGGCAGATTTGAAGCCAAAAAGTCTTTTTGACCATCAAGATCAAATACTTTTAATAACTCAATAGCTTTAGCATCCATTTCTTTTTCTACCTTGTAGTATGAAGGCAGATGAAGGACAGATGAAATAGTGCTGTATGAATATTGATTATGCAGTGCCACTTTTACATTATCTAGAACAGATAGGTCCTTAAATAGTCTGATATTCTGAAAAGTACGTGCAATCCCTGCTTTATTGATATCAACAGTATTTAGGCCTGTAATATCCTTATCACCAAGTTTGATGAGTCCTTCGTTTGGTTTATAGACACCTGTTAAGAGGTTAAAAACAGTTGTTTTGCCGGCTCCATTAGGACCAATAAGTCCATAGAGTTCTCCCTCTTCTATTTTGAGACTAAAATCATCTACAGCTCTAAGACCACCAAAAGAAATACTTAAATTATTAACATTAAGGAGTGTCATCTTTTAGCAAACCTCCTTTTAATTTTTGAAAAACATTTATCCCTAAGTTCTAAAGCTTTTGTTTTCAAAATAGTGAAATATTTGTTTCGAAGCTCAATAGCTTTAGGTGCCCAGTTAACAAGCATTATTATTATGAGTAAGATTGAATAGATCAGCATTCTATAAGAGTTAAGGCCTCTGAGCATCTCTGGCAGGATGTAGAGTATTGATGCTGCTATTACAGATCCTCTGATATTTCCAATACCACCAAGTACAACATAAACCAGGATCATGATTGACACATTATAACCAAAATAGGTTGATGAGGCTGTCAATGTTGATGTGTTATGAGCAAATAATACACCGCTTGTTCCTGCAATTGCAGCAGAAATAGTAAAAGCAAGCATCTTATATTTTGTGATATTGATACCGATTGATTCTGCAGCAATCCTGTTGTCTCTTATAGACATTATTGCTCTTCCATCTCTTGAATTAACCAGATTCTGGATTATAAACAGTGCAAGTAATAATATAACAATCGCAATAGTAAAATTAGAATTGTTTGGTGTTCCTTGTATACCCATAGCTCCATTTATGAGCATTTTGCCTTCACCTTGGATCTGAAAGCTCTTAAATGATAAATGTATACCTGTTTCGTCATATCCAAAGTAAACAGCGGCAAGTATATTTTTTATGATCTCACCAAATGCAAGAGTTACGATAGCAAGGTAATCTCCTTTTAATCTAAGAACAGGAATACCAATAAGAAAGCCTAATAAGGCTGCCATTGCTGTACCTATAAGCAAAGCAATGAAGAATCGGATCCCTGCAGGCATTGATTCTTTAAAATATAATGAAAACAATGATGATGAAAATGCACCAATGCACATAAACCCTGCATGTCCAAGGCTAAGCTCTCCAAGTATGCCAACACATAGATTCAAAGCTACTGCAACTATTGAATAATAAGTCATAGGAACAAGAAGACCTTTCATATGACTTGAAAGATGCCCTGTTTTATCCATTATCTGTATGATCAGATAGAAAGCAATAACAATGGCATAAGTGATCAAATTTCTTTTTTGTGTTTTTGATATTTTTAAGAGTTTTGAAAAATTTGAAACTTTCATAAGCATCCTCCCTTATACCTTTTCCTGAATGTTTTTGCCCAGTAATCCTGTCGGCTTAACAAGGAGAATGATGATAAGAATACCAAAAACAATTGCGTCTGCCAGCTGAGTAGAAATATATCTCTTACTTAAGATTTCTACTACTCCCAGTAAAAGGCCACCAATCATAGCTCCAGGTATAGAACCAATACCGCCAAGAACTGCTGCTACAAAGGCCTTGATACCAGGCATGGCACCTGTATATGGAGTAAGGGTTGGATAAGCAGAGCATAAAAGAGCTCCAGCTATAGCTGCCAGACCGGAACCAATTGCAAAAGTCAGAGAAATTGTTCTGTTTACATTGATACCCATAAGTGTTGCAGCACCCTTATCTTCTGAAACGGCCAGCATTGCCTGACCGGATTTTGTGAATTTGATAAATAACTCAAGCAAAAGAAGAATAACAAGACTGGTCAAAATAGTAACGATAGTAATACCCTGTATTATTACCTCTCCACCAAGTAATTGGATTTTCCAGCTAACTACTGAAGAAAAAGATTTAGTATTTGCACCAAATATCAAAAGTGCGATATTTTGAAGGAAATAGCTAACTCCAATTGCTGTGATAAGAACAGCAAGATTAGATGATGCGTTGCGCAGAGGTTTATATGCAATTTTTTCTGTTGTAATTCCAAGAATCGTACAACCAACAATAGCTATGAGAATGGATAATAATGGATGCATTCCATAGGTTGTAGCAAATGTATAAATCAGGTATCCGCCGATCATGATCACATCACCATGAGCAAAATTAAGCATTTTGGCAATACCATAAACCATTGTGTATCCTAATGCTATGATAGCGTAGATACTTCCTAGGCTTATTCCGTTAATTAAATAGGTCAAAAAATTAATCATATAGACCACCGCCCGATAAAAAGAATTAAAGAAAGCGGGGATGCTTGGAGTTCAAACATCCCCTGCAAAAATACTAGATTAAAATCAGATGGATATTATTCACAAAGTTCATAAACACCATTTGTAATAACTACAGCTCTTGGATCCTTGTTTGGTTCACCAGAAGCGTCCCATGAAAGTGTTGTTGGGCTTGTAAGTACATTATCAAGCTCTACTTCAACCATACCTGTCTTCATAGCTTCACAGATATCTGAAACGCTCATATCAGGAGTAATGTTCTGAGCTTCACAAACTGCCTTGATCGCATATACTGCATCATAAGCATCTGCACCAAACTGGTTAGGAACATGACCTGTCATTTCCTCAAACTTGCTTACAAAGCTTACTGTAAGATCATCTGTAGCTGTAGCTGAGAAAGGTGTAAGGAGCATAAGTCCTTCAGCAAGACTTGTATCAAAGTTCTCAACTTCAAGGATACCATCCATACCGTCGCAACCAAAGAATGTTGGAGCATATCCCATTGTGTTGGCCTGTGTAAGGATAAGTGAAGCCTCATTGTAATAAATTGGAAGGAAAATAAGATCAGCGTCAGCATCCCTAGCGGTCTGAAGCTGTACAGTAAAGTCTGTAGCTGAATCTGTTGTAAATGCTGTATCAGAAACTACATTAAGACCAAGCTCTGAAGCCTTTGATACAAAGCTATCATGTATACCTGCTGAATACTCAGTAGAACTATCATAAATGATAGCAATATTAGAATCTTTTAATGATGAATTACCAGCAATGTATTCTGCTGAAGCAGAACCCTGGTTAGGATCTGAAAAACATACGCGGAAAGCGTTGTCATACTGAACACAGTTTACTGCTGTTCCTGAAGGAGTCAGCATAAACATGTTATCTTCGTAAGTTTTCTCACTTACTGCAATTGTTGGAGCACTTGTAACACAACCTACAAGCATCTGCATGCCCCAGTCTTTAAGAGTATTATAAGCATTAACAGATTTTTCTGCGTTATGCTCATCATCCTCAAACTTATATTCAATCTGATATCCATTGATACCGCCAGCTTCGTTGATCTCATCAACAGCGATCTGGATAGCATCACGAACATCACTTCCGTAGATAGCAGCAGCACCTGTTGTAGGTCCAATACCACCAATCTTAAATGTGCTTGCACCACTCTCTGTTACTGTAGCATCACCGGATTCTGTAGATGTTACATCACCTGATGCGTCTGAACATCCTGCAAGCATGCTCATAACCATAGCAGATGCAGAAAGTACACTGATTACTTTGCTTAATTTCTTCATAAAATTTGACCTCCCTAAGATTATAACGACCTAAATGTATAAAAAGTATTACACTTTGCTATTATTCATTCATCATCGAATAAGTAATAATAAAGCATAATACTTGTATACAATTCTATCGTTATATTAAATTTTACAAGAATTTAAGCATAAGTCAACAATAAATTTTATCAATTTAAAGTGTTACGCTATATCATTTTAAAGCGTCGGCTTCAATCTCTTTTCCATCTTTCCAAATACGCTCTAAATCATAGAACAGACGATTTTCACTATCAAAAATATGAATGATTATATCGCCGAAATCCATGAGGATCCATTTAGCACTCTCATATCCTTCAATGTTTTTCTGAGGGAAACCTGCTCTTCCGAGTGTCTCATCAACATTATCAGCCATAGCTTGGATCTGAGTTCTGTTAGTTCCGCTAGCTATAATGAAATAATCACCAAGTGTTGATACTTCGCTAATATCGATCACTCTGATATCAACACCTTTTCTATCTTCTAATGCCTTAATAGCAAGCTTTGCCATTTCTTTTGACTTTTCAATTCCATTATTTGATGCCATAGTTTGCTCCATTCTGTATGTATTAGTTTATTGTTCCATATAGTAATCGTATGTCTCTTGAGTCATCTGATCACATTCCTTATCAGACTGTTCCAGATAACTTAAGGTATTTCTCAGAATATGCTTAAGACATACATCAATATCTTCAAAAGCTTCTCTTCTTATAATATCCATTTCAGGCAATTCTTTTCTATTAGGCTCAATAAAATCTGCAATGAATATTATTTTGTCCAAAAGAGTCATCTCAGGTCTGCCAGTAGTATGATATCTTATAGCATCCAGTATTTCTTCATCAGAAATATTGTATTTCTCTTTAGCTAAAAAACTACCTACTTTGGCATGAAGAAGTCCTTTATTTCTTTTCTCAACATCACTTACCTTAATGCCATTTTCAACGCAGATCTCATATTGCTTGTCATGATCGATACACTTGGCACAATCATGAAGCATTCCAGCAATAAGCGCTTTCTGTAAATCGGCGCCATGTACCATTGCCATAGAAGCAGCTGTATAAGCAACTCCAAGTGTGTGATCAAAACGGTCAGGCTTTAACTCTTTTTCCAGAGCTTTTCTAAGCTTTTGAGTAATA
Organism: Butyrivibrio sp.; assembly: GCA_015056495.1. Lineage (GTDB taxonomy): Bacteria > Bacillota > Clostridia > Lachnospirales > Lachnospiraceae > Butyrivibrio. The sequence goes on along the minus strand of SVGC01000002.1, from coordinate 145,986 downwards.
TCTAATGTTTTCATGTGCTATACGTCCTTATTATTTTCCGTAATATGCTGATCATTCAACATCTTTCTTTTTGGAAGCCTTTGGAAGTATAATTTCAGGATTCTCTTTAAATGGTTTGTATAATACCGCTTTTCTACCAATTACCTGAACAAGATTAGAACGTGTACGATCAGCAAGTGTCCTTGCCACTTCATTTACGTCTTCTGTGCAGTTCTTTAAAATGTTAACTTTAATAAGCTCGTGTGTATTGTAAACTTCTGAAACTGCTTCAACAACCTCAGGAGTAACGCTTCCTTTACCAATCTGAAAGATTGGATCAAGGTCTGAAGCAAGGCTCTTTAAATATGCTCTCTGTTTACTAGTAAATTCCATAATTTCTCTTTCCGGCAATAATGCCTATATTATTCTTCATCCTGAGGATCTTCATAATCATCCATATCTTCATCAAAATCCTCATCATCTTCTTCATCTGAACCAGGTACAGTATCAGCATTTCTATAGTATTCAAAGCTATGTCCATACAGTCTTACTGTATCGCCTTCATTGATATGGAGCTTTTCAAGTTCATCAAGAATTCCATTATCAACAAGGAACTGCTGGAAGAATGCGAAACCTCTTTCGGAATCGAGGTTGGTATAACCAAGCATCTTTTCAATCTTAGGACCTTCAACAACGTATTCCTTAGCTTTGCTGTCATAAGAAACAGTAATAGCTTCATCAACTGTAACAAGCTCTACTTCAGGATCATATTCCTGTTCAAATACGATCGGATCCTCTCCAAGTTCGTCAAGAGTTCTGCTTACATAGTAAAGAAGTTCTTTAAGTCCCTTACCTGTAAGGGTTGAAACAGCAAATACTTTGTATCCCTGAGGCTCAAATTCATCTCTTATCTTCTGAACTGCTTCATCATTTTCGCCTTCAGGAAGCATATCGATCTTATTTGCACATATAACCTGAGGTTTCTTAGTGATATCTGCATTATATTTTTCAAGCTCTGTATTGATGGCTCTTATGTCTTCTATAGGATCTCTTCCTTCAGTTGAAGCTGCGTCAACTACATGGATAAGGACTCTTGTTCTCTCAATGTGCCTGAGGAACTCATGTCCAAGTCCTGCACCATCAGCAGCACCTTCTATAAGACCAGGAATATCAGCAACAACAAATCCTCTTGCATCATTAAGATCAACAACACCAAGGCTAGGAGTAAGCGTTGTAAAGTGATAGTTTGCAACCTTAGGCTTAGCATTGGATACTTTTGTCAAAAATGTTGATTTGCCAACGTTTGGGAAACCAACAAGGCCTACGTCAGCAATAACCTTAAGCTCAAGAAACAGCTCAAGTTCTTTTGCCGGCTGTCCTGGCTGAGCATACTTTGGAGCCTGCATTGTTGAAGTTGCATAATGCATGTTGCCATTTCCGCCTCTGCCACCCTTTAACAGAACAATTTCATCATTGCCTTTAGACATATCAGCAATGACCTTTCCGCTTTTAGCTTCTTTGATAACTGTTCCTTCAGGTACTTTTATAATTATATCAGAGCCCTTTTTACCGGAGCAGCGTTTCTTACCGCCTTCTTCTCCGTTTTGGGCTTTGTATTTTCCACCATAATGAAAATCGGCAAGGGTATTTAAACCTTTATCTACCTTAAAGATAACATCGCCGCCTTTGCCTCCATCACCACCGTCTGGACCGCCATTGGCAACAAATTTCTCTCTATGGAATGATATATGGCCATCGCCACCTTTACCGCTACTAACAAATATTCTAGCTCTATCTACAAATTCAGGCATTTTGATTCCTCTTAATTTTATTCTTAAACTAACAATTCGAAAGATCCAAATCCGGATTTTCAAAAAAGAAGTGATCAGTGCATTAATACAAATTTTGAAAAAGGCTCCAAACCTAATAGTTTGGAGCCCCAAAAATAATTCGTATTACTTGTTCTCAACTGGGTGAACACTAGCCTGTGTCTTAGATCTACCCTTACGCTCGAATCTAAGGATTCCATCTGTAAGAGCAAATAAAGTATCATCAGAACCGATACCTACGTTAACACCAGGATGAATATGTGTTCCACGCTGTCTGTATAAGATATTTCCAGCCTTTACGAACTGTCCGTCAGCTCTTTTTGCTCCTAATCTCTTGGACTCTGAATCTCTACCGTTCTTAGTTGATCCAACACCCTTTTTATGAGCAAAAAATTGAAGGTTCATTACTAACATGACTTACACCTCCTTAATTGTTGTTTTCAAATACTTTTTTCCGTACTGTCTGTATATAGCGTCAATTCCCAGCTTATAAGACTTAAGAAGAAGTTCTGCATCATCTTGTACAGGTCCTTCGATCATAAGACTCATATAACCTTTGTTTTCATCGCTACTAACAGAAAGCGCTGAATCTGTAAGCTCTGCAATTGAATTGATAGTATTGATCGATAACATCGACAACGCTGCACATACAATGTCCTGACCATATTCGGCAAAACCTGCATGACCATCCATTTCAAAGCCACATATATCGCCGTCTGAATTTTTACGAATAATAATATCTGTCATATATACAAACTTTTCTGTAAAAACTTCTAAAAAATTACAGTGAGATCTTTTCGATCTTTACGCGAGTGAATGGCTGTCTGTGACCATTTTTCTTGTGGTAGCCAGTCTTTCTCTTGTACTTATAAACGATAACCTTCTTGTCACGTCCCTGTTCCATAACTGTAGCGTCAACCTTTGCTCCAGATACTTTATCAGCAACCTTTAAAGTTGTGTCATCATTTACTGCGATAACATCAAATGTTACCTTTTTTCCAGCTTCTACATCAAGCTTTTCAACCTTGATTACGTCGCCCTCGGAAACCTTATACTGCTTACCGCCTGTTACTATAATAGCGTACATAAGGCACCTCCTTTTCTCAAAAAACTCGCTAACTTCGGTGGCGTCCTGTGGGCGCACTTATACCTCGTTAAGCGGCATACTCATAAAATATAACAACTTATCATTATTTTGTCAACACTTCTATTAAAGATTTTCCGGTTTTCTTTCTTGTAAGCTCTATTATACCTAGCCCTGTAATATCTATAAAATTAATATTAATTGGATCAAGCTTGGTCATGGCTTTAATATTATCGATTAAGTGATTATTTTCATCTTTATCTTTCATATTGATAAAATCAATAAGTATCATGCCTGACAGGTTTCTAAGCCTTATCTGTCGCATGGATTCTTCCATTGCCTCTATATTGAGCTTTTCTATGATATTCTTTTTGCCGTTTATGCTCTTACCTGTATTAACATCAATGACGTTTAGTGCTTCTGTCTGTTCAATCACAAGATAACCACCGGATTTTAACCAGACCTTCTTTTTTTGACATTCATCCAGCTTGGAATTAAGGCCATAGATAACAGATAGTGGTCTTGCATTTTCAAGATCAGGATCAAAAAATTTTATACTTACAAGATCTTCATTGTCTGCAGATAATTCATTTTTATAGGGTGATACTTCATTGAATATAGGCTCAATATCAGTATTTATCTGTATATTGTCATGGTTAAAGCATCTGATAACATGGATAAAACGCTTTGTGATCTCAAGGATCCTGTTTTTACTTGTTGCAGATTGGATTTCCTGATATGGAGACATATAGGCAGCTTTATCGATCATCTGCTTTATCTGTTCTTCTAATAAAGATATCTCTGCAATTATATCTTCAGCAGTAACTCCATTTTCACCGGAATCAGTTCGTATTATCGTGCCATATTTAAATGTGGCAATACCTTCTCTTTTCTTTTGTTCTTCTCGAATTATATTTGTCAGCCGATCTCTTTTATCTTCAGGAAGCTTTCTGGAGCATCCGACGCCTTTTTCACCCATTGTCAATGCGGAGAACTTACCGCTAATCGAGAGTTTACAAGTTAACTTTGGAAGCTTGGTCTTAAGGGCATCTGATGAAACCTGCACTAATACAAGATCACCAATTCTGAGTTTTGGATTTTCATTAAAATCTCTTGATAAGACGCATTCCTGAACAATGTCCTTTAGAGACAAATAGCCATTCTGATCATCAAGAAATTTGACAAAAGCGCTGTTTATATTACTTACAATGTTTTCAACTCTTCCAACAAATATCCTGCCTACATAGCTTTCAGCGTCTAATACTTCAAGATATTCAAGTCTGTTGTCTACTAAAGCAAGTAACATGGTGTGTTCCAGGTATTTAGTTATAAGGATCTCGTTTGTGATCATGTTAAATTCCTTTGTCTTGAAGCCTGTTCTCTAAACTTTTATGCTATATATACTCTCTTTTCAGGATCTCTACATATGAAAGGTTCAATATAATGACCCTTTTCATCATCACCTTCTGTGTATGTATCAATTCTATGTATTATGATGCCGAATTCCTGAAGCTCTTCATCAAAATGTTTCAGGAAGTTCTCAATTACCATGGCTACTTTAATATTATTGACACTACCTGCTCCTAAAAGCATGTGGATATTATTATCTTCATCTACTTCAAGCTTATAGATAAAAGGCTTCATATCTATTTCTTTTTCGCCGCTCTTTGTTTTTTTTATGGCAGGAAGTGTTTCCTGAGCATAATATTCCTCAAGTTTTTCTTTGATGTTAAAAGAAGGCTCTTTCCCTTCACGGAATCTGACTACATACTCAGCAGCTGCTACAGCAGTCATTGCTTTTGGTGCGCCTTCAGGAAGCTCAGTGATATCAAGTATCTCAACACCTTCATTCATAACTTCATTAAGCCTGTTCATTACATCCTCAGGACTTACCATAGAATTGAGCTGCATATCCATGTATTCGCCGTCACTGGTTGCACCAACTGACAGAGGCTGCGCAAAAGAAATAACCTGGTGAGGGCTGTATCCTTCTGAATATTTAATATCTATATCTGCACGTCTGATAGCTTTTTGAAAATATCTCTGCAGATCAAGGTGACCTATAAATCTTATAGGACCGTTTTTAGTAAATTTAAGTCTAAGTTTAATCATGTACTGCTTCTCCTGTCTTAGGTTCCTTACAAACACCTACGCCGTAACTAAGTGCTCCGCAGCCGCTGCAATTCATTCTGCAGTTAGGAGTAACCTTTCCTGCCTGGGCATTCTGCCATTCTCTATATAAGAACTTCTTGGAAACGCCGCAGCCAAGGAAATCCCAAGGGAATATCTCGTCTTCTTTTCTGACTCTGCTTGTATAGAAATACATATCTATTCCAAGTTCATCAAAAGTTTCAAGCCATTTATCATAATGGAAGTAGTCGCCCCATGCGTCATATATACAGCCTTTTTTATAAGCAGCTTCAATGGCGTCGGCAAGTTTTCTGTCGCCACGTGCAAGAACACCTTCCATCATGCTGGCATCAGCTTCATGCCAATTATACTTGATATGTCTCTGATTGAGCTGTTCCATGATTCCTTTACGTGTTTTATTGGCTTTATCCAAAAACTCTTCCTTGGTATTCATTGGAGCCCACTGGAAAGGAGTAAATGGCTTAGGAATAAAGAAGGATGTGCTGGCTACGATCTCTATAGATCTGCCGTTTCTTTTTTCCTTAGGAACAGTATCAAAATACTCTTTTGCAATTTTATTGGCAATATCGCCAATTCCCAGGATGTCTTCATCGGTTTCAGTTGGAATACCCAGCATAAAGTACAGTTTTACACGGTTCCAGCCGCCCAGGAACGCTTCATGAGAGCCGCCCAGGATATCTTCTTCTGTAAGGCCTTTGTTTATAACATTACGTAGTCTCTGAGATCCTGCTTCAGGAGCAAAAGTAAGACTGCTCTTTTTAACGTCCTGCACCTTATTCATAACATCAAGTGAAAAAGCATCTATTCTAAGAGATGGCAATGAGATATTGATCTTTTTGTCACCACATTCTTTTATCAAAAAGTCAATAAGCTCTGGTAGCTCAGTATAATCACTGGTTGAAAGAGAACTTAAGGATATCTCTTCATGTCCAGTGTTTTTAAGCATTTCCATAGCATATTTCTTCAGTACTTCAACATTTCTCTGACGAAGTGGTCTGTAAAGCATGCCTGCCTGACAGAATCTGCAGCCTCTGATACAGCCACGCATAACTTCAAGAACTACTCTGTCCTGAGTAACCTTGATATATGGAACAACAGGTTTCATTGGATAATATGCGCTGGACATATCTGAAACCATGACTTTATCAACTGTTGCAGGTACATCACTATAAACAGGCTCCATTGAAGCAATGGTACCGTCCTCCTTGTATGAAACGTTGTATAAGGATGGAACATACATGCCTTTTATATGTGATACCTGTCTTAAAAAGTCTGCACGGCTTGTACCATTTTTTTTGGCTTCTTTATACAGATCGAACAGATTTCTATACTCTGTCTCGCCTTCACCAATATAGAAAATATCAAAAAATGGCGCTATAGGCTCAGGGTTATAAGTACAAGGGCCTCCACCGATCACGATAGGATCATCCCAAGTTCTGTCTTCGCTTCTGAGAGGGATATTTGAAAGGTCCAGGATCTGTAATATATTCGTATAGCACATTTCATACTGGATAGTCACACCAAGGAAATCAAAATCCTTTATTGGCTCCTGGGATTCCAAAGCAAATAGCGGAATATTCTTTTCCCTAAGAACCTTATCCAGATCCATCCAAGGTGAATAGACTCTTTCACACCATACGTCCTTGTATTCATTAAACATTCCATATAGGATTTGAATGCCCAGATGTGACATGCCTATTTCATATACATCAGGGAAACACATGGCAAATCTGATATCTATATCATTTTTGTCTTTATAAACTGCGTTAACCTCATTGCCAATGTATCTTTCAGGCTTTTCAATACTAAGCAGTATCTCATCTGAAAGTGCCAAATTATTGTTCATAAAAATCTCCATTCTTTATAGAAACATAAAAAGAGCAACTAAAGGAACACTCCCCTAAGTTGCTCTTTAAATTTATCATACTACAAAAGCAAACGCAAACGGCAATGGATCATCTTCTGGAAAGTTCATCTGTAATATCTTCCCATGAAACACCTTTTTCAACCATAAGAACCATGACATGATACAGGAAATCCGAGATTTCATATACAATTTCATTATCATTAGGATTTTTAGCGGCTATTACTATTTCTGTAGCTTCTTCACCGCATTTTTTCAGGATCTTGTCTATTCCTTTGTCAAAAAGGTAGTTGGTATAAGAACCTTCTCTTGGATTGACCTTGCGGTCTGCAATAACAGAATATACGCTATCGAGAACCTTCTGCGGATTCTTTTCTGTATATTCCTTTTTGGCAATTTCATTGAAAAAGCATGATCTTGAACCGGTATGGCATGCAGCTCCAATCTGTTTTACCTTTGCAAGGATAGTATCCAGATCGCAGTCTGCAGTAAGAGATTTAACAAACTGGAAATGTCCGCTTGTTTCGCCCTTGAGCCACTGCTCATCTCTTGATCTGCTGTAATAATGCATCTTTCCGGTAGAAAGTGTATCATAATATGCCTGTTCATTCATATAAGCCATCATAAGCACTTCTTCAGTGCGATAATCCTGTATTATGACTGGAACAAGGCCATCATTGTTCTTTTTTAACTCATTCCAGGAAAAAGCAGGTGTAAGAACGCTTACTTCAATGGCATTCTCAGCACAGAGTTTTTTAATATTATTGATCTCAGCAGTATTTTTGTTTATAGCTTCCCCTGTAAGACCGCTGACAGAAGGAATCCTGAACAGATCCAGGATCTTATCCAGAGATACGTCTGGAAGTGCATATATAGTAGGCATATCCAATTTTAAAGATTCTTTGATCTCCTGCCTGTCAAGGAGAACCAGCTCCTGTGCATACTTCTTGATAGGTTCCTCGTGAAGTGCTATATCATCAGTATCTTTATAGCAGATAACGATCTTTTCTTTCCCAAATTTAAGTGATACTTCTTCCAGGATATCGATATTTCCCTGTTTGGAAAAATTAAGGGCGGCTTTCTTACATCCGGCATACAAAAGCTTTTTGATATCTTCCATACGCTTAACGTTTCCTGCTCCAATCACAGGCACATCTACCTTGTTACAGATATCTTTTATAACATCCAGCGCCTTCTCGTGTTCATTATCACCTTCTGACAGGTCAAAAACGATGATCTCATCGCAGTTATCATCATTATACTTTTCAGCAAGTAAAACCGGATCATCATTTATAACTTCCAGACAGTCAAAGGATTTTACTGCCTTTTCATTTTTTAAGTATATGCATGGAACAAATTTTTTGATCATTGTAAAATCCTTTCAAATCATTGTTTCTTAAATATTTTCTCTGGGATCAGTTTAAAAAGCATAGGATAAATGCCAAGTAAAACTATGATTATTATGCAATATCTTACGCTTCGCAAAATCAAAGCCACTATTTCTATGTTGCTGACAAGGACCAGCTTAAGAAGTGGATTAAGCAGCAAATAACATGCAATGCCCACGATTATTCTCAGGACACTTTCAAAAATGTTATTGGTATTTTTAAATTTAACGAACTTTTCTTCAAATGGCATAGCAAGAAATAGTCCTGCCATAAAACCAAGGCCGGTGAAATAGTCTTCTGTCCTGCAATAGAAGCATCCAAGCGCTGCTATGATAAATATTATCAGATGCATGATCCATCTTTTTTGAAGCTTACTCAGTAAAAAAGGAATACCAAAGACTATGACTACGCCGCAGAACCAACCAAGTGCAACATCTGTAGGATAATGTACGCCAAGAGTAACACGTGACAATCCGACTAAAAGCGGTATCACAAAGGCAAGTACTGTCAGGATCCTGTTTTTATTTTTGTAATATGCAAGGCTTCCAAAAACAGTAACAGAATTCATTGAATGACCACTTGGGCAGGAAAAGCCCTGAGCAGCTATATCATAAATATCTCTGTCAGCTTTTGGTGCTTTAACACATTTTAGAGTCTCTATATCCATGTAGGGGCGTCTTCTGCACAATACGTTCTTGATCATAGGTCCAAGGACAAGGCCCAAAGCTATATTTGTAGCAATTTTTTTGCCCAGCTCCTTGTCATAACACCAATAGAGATAGCCCATAACAATGATCAGAATAGTTTCTTCACCAAAAAATGTAAAAAACACAGCCAAAGCCTCTGTAAATGGATTTAAGAAGCTCTGTAAAAACTCCATGAAAATTTTTTCAAATTCAAAATAAAAACTATTCCCCATCATAGTCCCTCCGAAAAGATCAACCTAAAGATCCTTTTGTGCTGAGTACATCTGTAATTCGATCATCATAGCTTGTGGCACTATCAAGAGCCTTGGCAAAAGCTTTAAACATGGCTTCAATCTTGTGGTGTTCATTCATACCTGTAATGATACGCAGATGCAGATTCATTGCAGCAGAATAAGAAAGTGCATAAAAGAATTCATTTACAAGCTGAGTATCAAAATCGCCTACCATAGGCGCATTGAAGGTTGCATCCATAACAAAATATGGTCTGCCGCAGAGATCAACTGCTGAAAGAGCCAGTGTTTCATCCATTGGAAGGATCATATAGCCATAGCGCTTGATGCCTTTTTTATCTCCAATAGCCTGAGCAATGGCCTGCCCAAGTACTATGCCTGTATCTTCAACAGTGTGGTGGCCATCTACATTCAGATCGCCCTTTACCTTTACAGTCAGATCAAAAAGTCCATGTCTGGCAAAAGCGTCCAGCATATGATCAAAAAATCCTATGCCTGTATCAATATTACTTTTTCCAGTGCCGTCAATATTAATTGCTACAGTAATATCTGTTTCTCCAGTCTTTCGACCTACTTCTGCATATCTTTCCATATGATCTCCTTTATCAGTCTCTTCCATCAAATCTTACTGCGATAGAATTGGCATGAGCTGTAAGTCCTTCTTTTTTGGCAAAAAGCTCAATATCATTATGTACTTTAAATAAAGCATCCTTTGAATAAGAGATGATGCTTGTCTTTTTAACAAAATCATCAACTGACAATGGTGAGAAGAATCTGGCAGTGCCATTGGTTGGCAGGATGTGGTTAGGTCCTGCAAAATAGTCTCCCAAAGGCTCTGAAGAATATTGTCCAAGGAAAATAGCACCGGCATTCTTGATCTTGGTCATTGTCTCAAAAGGATTGGCTGTAATGATTTCCAAATGCTCTGAAGCTATTGCGTTGGCAGCTTCAATGGCATCATCCATATTCTCTGCAACAAATGCATATCCATAATTATCAAGAGATTTTTTAATGATCTCAGCTCTTGATAATGTCTTTAAAAATTCATTAATTTCATCAGATACTTTTTTTGCAACCTCTTCGCTAGTGGTGATGAGGATTGCAGATGCCAGCTCATCATGCTCAGCCTGTGACAGAAGGTCTGCCGCAACATATCTTGGATTGCAGGTCTCATCAGCAAGAACCAGTATCTCACTAGGTCCTGCAATAGAATCAATAGATACATAACCAAAGCATGCTTTCTTTGCAAGTGCTACGAAGATGTTTCCAGGGCCTGTGATCTTATCTACCTTAGGTATAGACTCAGTTCCAAAAGCCATAGCTGCGATAGCTTGCGCACCGCCGACCTTGTAAACTTCTGTAACTCCTGCGATATCGGCAGCAGCCAGTGTTCCAGGATTGACCTTGCCGTCAGCTCCAGGTGGTGTGCACATGATAATGCGCTTAACGCCTGCAACCTTGGCAGGAACCACGTTCATGAGAACGCTACTAGGATAAGCAGCCTTTCCGCCAGGTACATAGACACCTGAAATCTCGATAGGAAGGATTCTCTGGCCAAGAATGCTTCCATCTTCTTTTGTATCGATCCAGGTATTTCTTTTCTGTTTCTCATGAAATACTCTGATATTTTCAGCACTCTTTTTCATTACTTCAATAAACACAGGCTCAAGGCTGTTGTAGGCTTCTTCAATCTCCGCTCTCGTAACCTTGATAGTATCAGCATTTATACGGCATTTATCAAATTTCTGAGTATATTCAAAAAGAGCTTTATCTTTATTTTCACGAACATTATTGATTATTTCGTTAACTGTATTCTCATATTCATTATAGCTGGATGGACTTCTTTTTAACAGATTATTCAGCAGCTCGTTTTTAGTTTCATTAGTAAGTTTAACAATTCTCATAGGTCTGACTTCCTTATCCAAGATTTTCTTTCATTTTATTGACAAGAGCTTTGATCCTGTCTGTTTCCATCTGCATGCTGACCTGATTAACAATGACTCTGGCAGATAACGGGCAGATTTCTTCTAATACTTCAAGTCCGTTTTCTCTTAGAGTAGAGCCTGTTTCAACAATATCAACGATCACATCTGACAGATTTACAATAGGTCCCAGCTCTACAGAGCCATTTAGCTTGATAATATCTACAGTCTGATGCTTTTGATTGTAAAAATAATCCTTGGCAATATTAGGATATTTGCTGGCTACGCGGATGCGTTCATGATGATCTAAAAGATCTTTGGCTTCTTTTGGTCCGCATACGCACATACGACATTTACCAAAACCAAGATCCAGAACCTCGTACACTCGTCTGTTTTCCTCTAAAATGGTATCTTCTCCAACAATACCAATATCAGCAGCTCCATATTCTACATAGGTTGGAACATCCGGTCCCTTAGCCAGGAAAAATCTAAGTCCCAGTTCCTCGTTGGTAAAAAGAAGCTTTCTGGTATTTTTATCTGTAACTTCCTTACATTCTATTCCGCATTTTGCAAGAAGCTCCATAGTCTGTCCTGCAAGACGCCCTTTTCCAAGAGCAAATGTTAGATATCTCATATGTTCACTCCAATACTTCAAAATATATTTGGCTTATGACAATGTTTAAAGCTTCATGATGTTAAAACAACGTTGAAGCCTTCTTTTCTAAGCTTTTGAGCTTCAGATAGCTTTTGCGCATAATCATCTGCTGTATAGTGGATCGTTTTCAGCTCTTTAGCCTTTTCTATAGCCACATTCTGCCTTCTAAGAGCTGATAAAAGGTCGTCTATGACGATCATAAATCCGATTGCAGGAGCATCCTTACCAAACTTGCCAAGAAGATTGTCATATCTTCCGCCTCTTGCAATGGCATCGCCTACACCATAGGTATAAGCATTGAAGATAACGCCAGTATAGTAATTGTTAGTACTTATCATTCCAAGGTCAAAAGATACATACTTTTCGACGCCATATACCTTAAGGACCTCATAAAGTCTGCCAAGTCTTTCGATTACTTTTTGTGATCTCTCGTTGTTGACGATATCGGCTGCATTTTTCAGTGCCTCCGCTTCACCTCTGAAATCACTTACCTTTATGAGCATATCCCTGTATTTTTCAGGAACATTTTTCTCGATCATAAGGCTTTCAGCTGCAAATATGTTCTTTCCTGCGATAAGCTCTCTGATCTGCTTTTCTGTTTCAGAATCGATACCTGCCTCATCACAGATTCCTTTGTAATAATCTGCATTGCCTACACTGATCTGGAACTCAGACAGACCGCTGCTCTGAAGAGATTCCACCATAAGGGCTATCATTTCAGCGTCAGCATAGACTGAATCATCCTTCATGAGTTCTACGCCCATTTCAGTTGATTCTTTTAATTTGCCCTGCAGTGAAGAAGTGTTAAGGAATGTATTGCCTCTATAGCAGATACGAACAGGTTCGTCACTTTCAAGGAAATATTTGGAAACACATCTGGCCATTGATGGTGTAAAATCTGGGCGAAGAGCCAGTGTATTACCTTCTTTATCAAAGAATTTATAGAGTTCTTTTGCGCTGGTGTCACTGATATCATCAGCAAGTACGTCAAAAAATTCAAAGGTTGGCGTTATGATATCGTTAAATCCAAAAGACCTGAATTTTGCATGGATCTTGTCCTGGATCATCAGCATATCGCTGCATTCTCCATCATATATGTCTCTTACGCCTTCCGGTGTATGTAATAGTTTTCTATCCATTTTCAATACCTCATAATAGATCAGTTAATAACTTTAGTATGGTAACGTGCTACTATGCTACTAGATTAAAATGAGTATATCTAAATTTAACTTAATTGTCAAACTATTTTGAAAACTTATGATTCCTTACTTCTATCTTCAAGGTCCAGTTTTAAGAGCTCCAGATACGGAACCATTACAGCAGCCTCACGGGCTGGGATTATGAATCTTTCATCCAGCTCATCCCGCCTAAAACTCTTTCTGCCACCTGAGTTTGCTCTATCCCAGAACTTTTTTAAATGCCTGAAAGGCAAATAACAGTATTCATTTAATTTAGTGAAATATATAAGAAAAAAAGCGATTCCATCCTGCTCTTCAAAGTTCTCCATAAATGTAACCTGATGAGGATGGATATTTTCCAATGAAAAGGTACTGAAGGCACATTCCTTAGCATCAAAGCATACGGGAATGCCCTGTACAGCACCAATATAATCCACGGTACTTTTCTGATCAAAGTACGCCAGTGTAATATGTCTTGTCTGTTTATCAATGTTGATAGGAGTTATTGGCGTTGGTATCTTCTGAATAAGGGCAAGCTTATCCTCTAAATATCTTTCATTAGTCCTATTGATAAGCTCTTCAAGTGTTGATCCCCTAAGTCCTCTAGACTTCCAAGTAGCCATAAATCCCCCGTTTACATCAAATCATTATCTAATAATATTTTATCAAAAATCTCTGGTAATTTTGCAGTAAAAATCTGACCAGCCAGATTTTCAAGATCTTCAAGCTGCTTTGGCATTTCCAGCCTGTAACTATGGAGCAGCTGGTATTTTAAGCCATATTCCTTTTTAAATCTTGAATTAAATTTTACAGAGCCGTATTTACTATCTCCGATAAGAGGATGCCCAATACTGGACAGATGGGCTCTTATCTGATGAGATTTACCTGTTATGAGCTCCACTTCAATGTATGTCAGGTTCATGACAGGATTTTTCCTGATCGGTATATATCTGGTAACAATGTGGCTGGAACCCTCTGTTTCATTGGAGGTTATCTCAACCTTGTTATTTTTCTCATCTTTGGACAGATAGCCATCGATAGTCATTTCGCTATCTATGATACCTTTTACGATAGTTCTGTAATACTTATGAACTCCACGTTTCTTTAACAGCTCATTCATCTTTTGAGCTCCTGGAAGGGATTTGGAGCATATAACAATGCCACTTGTATTCCTGTCCAGTCTGTTGCAGATAGATGGCTTAAAAGTTAGAAGCTGAGAAGCACTTATCTCCTTTTTATCCAGAAGATATCCTATAAGCCATTCATTTATACTGATATCTTTATTTTCTGCCTTCTGAGACAACAATCCGGCTGGCTTATTAACCAACAGCACATTGTCATCTTCATAAATAATCTCTGGATGAAACTCATCCTGAATAGCTTTAAAGGCATTCTGATATATCAAAACATCATCAGCCCCTGCCTTTTCCAGAAATCTACCCTCATCTTTTTGAAAAAGTGCTGCTATTTTAGGATCTGCAAATTTATCAAAAGTTTCATCTGAAAGATAGAATTTAACAACATCTCCCACGTTTAGCTTTTCTTTTCCATCAGCCTTTTTATCATTGAGGGTTATATTCTTTTTTCTTAGCATTTTATAAATAAAACCAGATGAAGAGTTTGATAAGATAATAAAAATATATTTATCAAATCTTTTGCCGGCTTCATTATTTCCAATAACAAATTCTCTCATCTATAATCCTTAAACTGGCATCACAAAGATATTGAGCGAAGAACAGAGGCACAGGTCTGTACAGTGCCAGGCTGCCATGCATCCTCAATAGCCTGAGGATCTATCTTCTTTTCTCTTCTAAGCTCTTCCAACTGATCAAGTCTGTTTACAAATTTATCCAGATCAGTAAATACCTTGATGGTATATGAAGAATATCCGCTCTGCATGATCTGAGTATGGATATGCTTTTCGCAATCATTTATATCCATATCCTTTTGTTCAGTATAGCAACATACATTTTTATCCAGTACTGTAGCTGCAGCAATTGGATAATTGGTATCATATGAAGTCATTTCAAGTTCATACTGAATAAGCAGATTACCCTTGTGTTCTTCAACCTTTTTATAGGTCTCTTCACTACAGGTCTTAGCTCTTAAAAACATGATCATATTAACAGCACTCCAGCCTGTAGGAAGGCATCCTAGTGCTGCAATGATACTGAATACGTTTTTGTTAGTGTGGTTAAGAACAAGACCAAGAACAAAAATGCCGATGCAGAAAGCAAAAATAATTATGGTCCTTAAGATTGTAAATTGTCTGGATGCTTTGATATAACCAAAACTTCCCTTAGAAACTCTTTTCATTGATTTATTCCCCTGTTCAAGATATTAATTCGCCGTAGTCATAAATGTAATGGTCTGCCAGTTCTCTTTTTTCATCTTCCTGAAAAGCAGAATACTGGTCATCTACGGCTATAACTGTCATTCCGGCATTCTTGCCTGCCATGATACCCTGTGTTATATCCTCAAATACAAGACATCTCTTTGGGTCAACCCCAAGATCCTGGGCAGCAGCCAGATATAGCTCCGGTGAAGGCTTACTTGCATATCCCTCTGAGCCGGATTTTATGGTATCAAAAAAGTCCAAGAGACCTCTGCATTTTAATACCTGCTGGATCAATTCCTTGGAATTGCTGCTTGCTATGCCGAATTTCATTCCTTTATTATAGCAAGCCTGGATAAACTCCTTAACTCCTTTTTTCAAGGTAACTTCATTTGTATATTTATCCCAGGCCATTTCATTCCATCTGTTGCCAATTTCTTCCAAAGTATCCTCGATATGGAATCTGTTTTTGAAATACTCAGCAGTATCATAAAAACTAAGTCCTGCAATGGCTCCAGATAGATCTGAAGGTACTTCATACCCAAGTTCTCCAAGGTATTCTCTGTCTATGGCGCCCCACATCCACATGGAATCAACAAGTGATCCATCCAGATCAAAGATCACAGCATCATAGTCATTAAAATCAAAATTAAAAATCATTAACTTGCCTTACCTTTATTTATTGTTTCTAAAACGCTCTCACCAATTTATTTTATCAAAATGCTTTTGTTTGTAAAATAGAAAAAGGTGGCAAAATGATCTGATCACTTTGCCACCGCAATGTTTATCATCATTAACCGGCGTATTTTCTGAGTTCATACCAATTAGACTTATCAAGCTGACCTGTTACGATAATGTTATCTCTGGATTTGATAATATTGCTCCAAATGTTAGTAACCATGTTGTTCTGAGCCAAAAATCCAATAGCATCGTTTACATTATCAAAAGTAAACTCGTTAGATTCTAAATTAAATTCCGGTATATTATCTTTATTGACAATCACCTTATATCCAGTATTTTTTCTCATATCCATGACCTCCATATCAGCAATAATCCGAAAAAATATTATGAATAAAAGTTTTTTATTTTCAATAAAAATATCGGTTAAAAGTCCGATTAAATATACCTTTTAATTCATATTTAATAATATTCTGAGGAGTTATTGCTTAATTCTTGTTGCTATTTATCAAACAATCGATTTCATCCTCAGTAAGAGCTCTATACTCGCCTTCTGCAAGATCCCCGTCCAGTTTAAGGCTTCCCATAGATAATCTGCGTAAAAATACCACCTCATTACCCACGGCATTAAGCATTCGCTTTACCTGATGAAATCTCCCCTCATGAATTATCAGATGAATGATCTGATGTCCTTCCTTATCCTCAGCTCTAAAAGCTTTTGCAGGAAGTGTTTTTTCATCATCACCAATATCAACACCCTCTTCAAGCCTGTGCATATCTTCATCAGTAATATCATGCTCAAGATATACTTCGTACTCTTTTTCGACATGCTTTTTTGGTGATAATAAATTATGTGCTAAAACGCCATCGTTAGTCAAGAGCAACAGACCAACCGTATCTTTATCAAGTCTTCCTACGGGAAAAAGGTCTTTTACACCTTCATCCTTTAAAAGATCTACAACAGTCTTAGACCTGCCTTCTCTTGTAGATGAGACAACGCCCTGAGGCTTGTTTAGCATAAAATAATAAAATTCCTTATAGGTCAGGATATTTCCATCAAAAGCAATTTCATCATTATTTTCATCTATATGCTGGTCGCTGTTTTTAGCAACGACGCAATTTATAGTTGCTCGTCCGTTTTTTACATATTCTTTTATCTGTTTGCGGGTTCCAATACCCTTTTCACTTAAAAATTTATCTAATCTCAAAAATATCTCCTGATAATACGGCACCTTGGCCGAAAGAACTTCAATTTCCGTTATTTAATAATTTATGTTGACCACATTACTTGTAGTAAACAGTTCATACTGATTGTATGCCTGAACAACAATGTTACTGCTTTTGCCTGATGGAACCTTTACTGTAAAGTTAATGGTCTGCTGATTGGCATCAAATGGCTGCAGATATGAGTATGTTGCTCCGCCATCGAGGCTATAAGCATAATAGATTACAAGGCTCTGATCATCTTTAGCAGTGAGAGTCACTGTAACATTTCCAGCAGCATCAGGGGCCGAAGCACTGATCTGACATACATTTGGTGCAGTTGTATCATCTGCAACCCTGCTTTTACTTGTAGATACTGTATTGTATTTATAATCTGTGTAATCTACTCCCAGTGTGCTGGATTTTAAATGAAAATACTTTGCTACAGCTGTTGCATCTGCAACGCCGAATTTACTAAATGAATCAGTCTGGCTGAAAAATGGCCTATCACTACCGTGATCAATATAACAGTGCTCGATGATGACACAAGGAATAGCATTTTCTACACTGCATCTGATAACGCCATAGTAATCAGTTCCTCTGCTATTGAGCTTGGTCTTTACTCCCTTTTGATAAACACCGAGACCAGCAAGCTCCTGTGATTCAATATTTCCAAAGGTAGCACATTTATTATAATAATTCTTGGCTGATGGAACCCATATCTCAGAGCCATAGAATTTATGCTCTGAAGAAGCATTATAGTGAATACTGAACATAAAATCAGCATTTACAGACTTGGCAAAATCAGCTCTTGCCTGAAGGCTCATTTCAACATCTGTTGTTCTTGTAAGATAAACTACAACATTTTCGTATTTTTCCAGCTCTGCTTTCATAGCAAGGGCGGTTTCCATTGTGATCACTTTTTCTGACAGGTTATTGTACTGACAGCCCAGATTCCTGCCACCAACGCCGCCATGTCCCGGATCGATGACTATTACAACAGGATCAGCTGCATATGCTGTTTCTGTATTAAAAACAGAAAAATTAAAATATGCGCACAAGGAAATCATAAATAGTAAAATTATAGCTGTGAGTTTTTTCATGGTCTTATAACAAAACATTTTTATCCCCCTAAAAAAGAAAATGCGACTGAAATAATATCAGTCGCAGTATTCGACTAAGAAATAAGTACTTAGTTAAGCATATCAAGATTTAATGAATCATCTGACTTTTCATTGGATCTAACATCATCAAGCTTAACAGATTCAATCTTCACTTCAGATTTTGAATCATCTGATTTAGTATCCTTTTTAGGTTCATTAGAATGTGTAAGATCTGCTCTGTTTGATCGTATAGTCTCATTATAACTTGTAAGTGCATTTAAAATGCTCTCGTTATGAGAATTAGTAGTATCAATGGCCTTAGTAAGAACATCTTCAACACTTGCCAGAAGCTGGTCTGTATAAGCTATAGCTGCTGAACGCATCTCGTTAGCTTCTTCTGTAGCCTTGTCAAGAATGCCCTGAGCCTGCTTGGCTGCCTGAGAAACGACCTCATTGGCCTGAGCATAAGCCTGCTGCATGATCTCATGTTCATTGATAAGTTCGTTAGTATGAATAGTAGCTTCATCAATAAGAGCCTGAGCTTTTGACCTGGCATCATTCAAGATAGCCTCTTTGTTACTGATGATCTTCTGGTATCTTTTGATCTCATCCGGAGTCTTTGAACGAAGCTCTCTTAAAAGCTCATCAATTTCCTCTTTATTTACAATAATATTAGTTTTAGATAATGGTGAAGACTTGCAGTTATCGATATAAGTTTCGATTTCGTCAATTAATTGTTCTATTCTACTGCTCATCACATATCCCCCTGTTCAATATGATCAAAACCAAATTTTTCATACACAGCTTTTGCAACAAAGCCAGGTACGCATGGATAAATATCGCCATTGTAGCTGGCAATTTCTCTTACTGTTGAACTACTAAGATATGAATACCTGATACTGGTTGTTAAAAATACAGTATCAACTAATCCATGAGATAATTCTTTATTGGTCTGGGCTATCTGAAGCTCATACTCAAAATCTGTGATAGCTCTAAGACCTCTAACGATAATGTGAATATCATTAGCCTTACAATAATCAATTGTCAGACCATCATAACTTTCGACAACCACGTTATCTAAGTCTTTTGTAGCCTCTCTAATCATATTAACACGTTCATCTTTTGAAAACAATGGACTTGCTTTGGCAGAGTTGTACATAACAAGTACAATGATCTTGTCAAACATCTTAGATGCTCTTTTTATGACATCAATATGTCCAAATGTTACAGGATCAAATGAACCTGGGTAAACACCAATTTTCATAATATTAAATCAAACCTCTCTGCTAATAAACACGTGTTTATTAGTCTTATATAGCTTCTCACGGTCAATCTTAAAACCGTAGCTCTCTACAAAGGAAAAATCCTCATCCAGCTGAGCTTCAAGTATGATCTGAGTATCGGGTGTCACATACTGAAGCTGAGACAAAAGCGCGATTGTCTTTTCATAAAAGCCGCCCTGATAAGGAGGATCAATAAAAATAACATCAACCTCTTTTTCGTTGATATTTCTAAGACCAACCAAAGCGTCCTGTTTCAATATCACACCTTTTTCATCATAATGTGTTTTATGAAGATTGGCTGTGATACATTTAACAGCTTCTGCTGCATTTTCTACAAAATAAGCTCTTTTAGCTCCTCTTGAAAGGGCTTCAATACCTATACCGCCGCTTCCTGCAAAAACATCAATAAAGATGCTTCCAGGTACAGACATTTGGATAATGTTAAATAATGTCTCTTTTATCCTGTCCTGTGTAGGTCTTGTATCTTTGCCTTCAGGAGTCATAAGCGGTATACTTCTTGCTTCACCTGCAATTACTCTCATAATCTTACCTTTGTTCCCTTCGTATCTCTACTGGTTATCTTTAAGTGACTAAGTTCAAGCTTTTTACTATTGTGTTCTATAGTCTTTTCTTCAAACTCGCCAAGATAATAAACATCTCTTATAGAATCTTTACCATCCAGACGCATACCTCTTACACCGACAGCAGCTTTCTTTTTCTCAGGTATATCAGAAACATTGAACCTGAGGAAATATCCATTTTCTGAAACAAGCACGACAGTTTTCTGTTCTTTCAAAACTGTTACATTTACAACTTCGTCATCATCATTTAACTTGGTTGCTGCAACTGTTCTCTTGGCAACATCAAACTCTCCGCCATCTACAACCTTCATACTTGCATATTTTGTTACAAACATAAGTCTGTAAAGATTGAGCTCTGACTGGCTTGTAACAAGTATGATCTGCTCGTTTGAAGTATCAAAATTACTGATATTATCGATTGGAACGCCTTTATCTCTCATTTTACCCTGAGGCAGATCCATGGCTTTGATAGTATGGAGTTGTCCGTTATTGGTAAAAATGCATACCTTGCCGGTATTTTTCATAATAAATGAGTACTTGAACTCATTCTGGATCGTCTCAATATTTCTTTCATAAGTTGAAGCATCAATAGTCTTGGCATAACCAAATCTATCCATGATAAATGCCACATCCATCTCTTCGATTGGCTTTTCTTCATATACTGCTTCTTCTTTATTGTCTATTTCAGTTCTTCTCTTGGCTCCAAGCTGCTTTTTGATCTGTGTAAGCTCATCCTGAAGTACCATAGACATTGATTCACGGTCCTCAAGAATATCTTCGTAACGATAGATATTAGCAACTGTCTGCTCATGTTCTTTTACAAGAGCATCAAGTTCAAGACCACTTAATCTATAAAGTCTCATATCAAGTATAGCATCTGCCTGTCTTTCAGTAAAAAGAAGGTTGGCAGCCATTACAGCTGATTCTCTTGATTTAAACTTGATGCCTTCTGTATTACCATTTACAAGACAGTCTTTTGCCATTGCTCTGTCTTTTGAGCCTCGGATTATCTCAATAACAAGGTCTATAACGTTGCAAGCCTTGATAAGGCCTTCCTGAACCTCACGTTTATCCTGCTCTTTCTTTAAAAGAGTGTTATATTTTCTAGTTGTTATCTCATACAAGAAGTCTACATTGGCTTTAAGGATCTGACGAAGTCCCATGGTCTCTGGTCTGCCATGATCGATTGCCAGCATATTTACACCAAATGTATCCTCCAGCTTGGTCTTCTTGTAAAGAAGGTTGGTAAAGTTCTCTACATTAGTATCCTTCTTTAATTCGATAACAATTCGGATACCTTCTTTTGAAGACTGGTTAGAGATATCGATTATGTCATTACTTACTTTATTTTCAGCTAAAGCAGCAACATCAGACATGAACTTACCGATACCTGCACCGATCATTGTATAAGGGATCTCAGTGATCACAAGGTTTATGTGACCGCTCTTACCCTTCTCTGTTGTTACTTTACCTCTTAATCTTATCTTACCGGTACCTGTCTCATAAATTTCCTTCAGGTCATCCTTGTTTATAACGATTCCACCTGTTGGAAAATCAGGTCCTTTGATATATTTCATCAGCTGAGCACTTGTAAGCTGATCATTTTTCATAAATGCTATCTCAGCATCAATGACTTCAGATGCATTGTGAGGCGGAGTGCTGGTAGCCATACCTACTGCAATACCTTCTGATCCGTTTATCAGGAAATTAGGTATTTTAACAGGAAGTACTGATGGTTCCTTTTCTGTCTCATCAAAGTTTGGCTGAAAATCAACTACATCTTTATCAAGATCCTCAAGGAAGGTTTCCTGTGTGACTCTTGCAAGTCTTGCCTCTGTATAACGCATGGCAGCGGCGCCATCGCCTTCGATAGTACCAAAGTTACCATGACCGTCTACTAAAGGAATGCTCTTCTTGAAGTCCTGAGCCATTACTACAAGACATTCATAGATAGAACTGTCACCATGAGGATGATATTTACCCATGGTATCACCGACGATACGGGCACTCTTCCTGTAAGGTCTGTCATATCTGATACCAAGTTCATACATATCATACAGAGTTCTTCTCTGAACAGGTTTAAGTCCATCTCTTATATCAGGAAGAGCTCTGGCAACGATGACACTCATTGCGTAGTCTATAAATGATTTTTGCATTATCTCAGAATATTCTGAGCGTACTATATTATCTTCCACTAATAGTTTCCCCTATCTTCATAATAAATAAGAATGTCGCTTGCGACATTCTCGCGCCGAGCGCGGTTGCATTTATGCAACATATTCCTATCGCGCGAGTGCGCATCCATAGCGGAGCGTTTTTTATGATATAGGAATTTCGGAGAAATTTCCTATATCATAAAAATCAAATATCAAGCTCTGCGTCTGTTGCATGCTGATGTATGAAGTCTCTTCTAGGAGGTACGTCAGTACCCATAAGAAGTTCAGTCATCTGAGATGCCATTTTAGCATCATCTATTTCAACTACTCTCATCATACGACGAGCAGGATCAAGTGTTGTCTCCCATAACTGAGTAGGATCCATCTCACCAAGACCCTTATATCTCTGAAGAGTAAAATTGCCTTTGTGTGTCTTGCGATATTTATCAAGTGCCGCATCATCATAGAGATACTCTTCTTTACCTTTAGAAGGCATAACCTTATAAAGAGGTGGCATTGCAATATATACGTGACCCTGGAAAATTAGCTCCGGCATAAATCTATAGAACAATGTCAAAAGCAGTGTGGCAATATGTTCACCATCTACGTCGGCATCGGCCATGATAACGATCTTGTCATAGCGAAGCTTGGAAATATCAAAGTCATTGCCGTAGCCCTCTGAAAATCCGCATCCAAAGGCATTGATCATAGCCTTGATCTCAGCATTGGCAAGTACCTTATCAATGCTGGCTTTTTCTACGTTAAGGATCTTACCTCTGATAGGCAGGATAGCCTGATACATTCTATCTCTGGCCATCTTGGCACTACCACCGGCAGAATCACCCTCTACTATGAAGATTTCACACTTATCAGCCTCTTTACTGATACAGTTAGCAAGCTTTCCGTTAGAATCAAAAGAGTATTTCTGCTTTGTCAGCATATTTGTCTTTGCTTTTTCTTCTGTTTTACGGATCTTGGCAGCTTTTTCAGCACAGCCGATAATAGATTTTAATGTCTCGAGATTTCTGTCAAAATATCTTGTAAGCTCATCACCTGTTATCTTGGATACAACCTTGGTAGCATCCTGATTATCAAGCTTGGTCTTGGTCTGACCCTCAAATCTAGGATCAGGATGTTTGATAGATATAACAGCTGTCATACCATTTCGAACATCAGCACCTGTAAAGTTAACATCCTTATCCTTAAGGATGTTCAATTCTCTTGCATAGTTGTTGATGATATTTGTAAACATGGTTTTAAAGCCGGTAATATGTGTACCGCCTTCAGCATTGTAAATATTATTACAAAAACCAAGGACATCTTCATGGAACTCATTAACATACTGGAATGCGATCTCAACAGATATGCCTTCGCTCTCACCTGAAAATGCAATTACATCATGAACAACTTCTTTTGACTTATTCATATCCTGAATAAAGCCTGTGATGCCGTCCGGCTCATGGAACTCAACATGTTCCATAGTATCAGGCCTCTTATCATCAAAAATAATAGTAAGTTCAGGATTTAAATAAGCTGTCTCATGTAATCTGTTCTTTATTTCATCTTCTTTAAATCTTGTTTTTTCAAAAATAGTATCATCCGGAAGGAAATTTATTGTTGTTCCGGTTTTCTTGGTGTCGCCAACTACTGGAAGAAGTCCATTAATAAGCTCTGTTGTTGGAATACCTCTTTCGTAGCTGTCTTTATAGATATGACCATCTCTTTTGATACTGATATCTAATCTTGTAGAAAGTGCGTTAACAACTGATGAACCAACGCCGTGTAAACCACCGCTGGTCTTATAAGCATTATTATCAAATTTACCACCGGCATGCAGCATAGTAAGAACTACTCGTTCAGCAGTAATTCCCTTGGCGTGCATACCAACTGGGATACCACGACCGTTATCTTCTACAGTCGCAGATCCGTCTTCTTCAAGAGTCACATGAATATGGCTGCAGTAACCTGCAAGGTGCTCGTCGACTGCATTATCTACTATCTCGTATACAAGATGGTTAAGTCCACGAGTAGAAACGCTTCCAATATACATTCCCGGTCTTTTTCTAACAGCCTCGAGACCTTCTAGTACAGTAATACTGGACGCGCCATACTGATTATTTTCAGACATATATAGATATAACCCCCTAAAAACTTAATTGGTATTATTTTGAGTTAATTGCAGAAATCCGCACATGTTGCGGATTTCATAAAAATTTTAATATAGAAAACAAGCTGATAGGTAAGTTGCCTTTAAAAGCCTGTTTTCAAATTTCATAAATCATGGAATTAAACATGTATCTTTCTGGAAGCTGCAATAGCAAGTGCGCCAGGTCCAATATGGCAGGCAACACTAAGTGAAAGAGGATCAAGATGCATCTCATAACCTGGGAATGCCTCTTCTACTTCTTTCTTCCAATTCATAGCTCCATCTTTATCAAATGTATATGCTCCTGAAAGCCATACATCTTTTGCATCAAATCCGCCAAAACGCTCTTCAAAATCTTTTTTCATGGCATTGATCATAATGGTCTTTCCCTGATTTGAAGTTCTTGCCTTGGCAAAAGCATCAAGCTTTTCACCTTGGATCTGAAGTACAGGCTTTAAACGGAGAAGTGTTCCAAGTGCAGCAGCTGCAGGAGTGATCCTTCCACCCTTTTTAAGATAGTACAGAGTATCCAGCATAATATATATACTTGACTCAAACTTGACCTCAACGAGCTTATCTCTGATCTCTTCACCACTCATGCCTTTTTCAGCCATTTCAAAAGCATCTAAAACAGACTGTCTCTGAGTTACTGAGATTCTCTGATTATCTACTACAAATACCTTGCCATCATAAAACTGCATAGCAATCATATATGCGCTCTGGCAAGAGCCTGAAAGGCCACTGCTCATTGGTATATAAACAATCTGCTCATAATCCTTGAGAATATTGTCCCATGTCTTCATAAGAGAATCAGGAGTAGGCTGACTTGTTGAAACATTAGCATCTTCAGCAAGTAATTTATAGAACTCTTCCTGAGTCAAATTGATGTCTTCAAAATATTCTTTATCATTGATCATAAAAGGCATTGGAACAACATAGATCCCAAGTTCCTTAGCCTGCGCCTGCGTAATACCACTATTACTATCTGTTACAATCGCTACTTTAGACATTTCTCCTCCACTGACTTTCATCAAATAAATCAAGTCTAAATATATAGTTAAAAAAATTTTATACGATAATAATGATACTTTTATAATGTGCTAAAGTCAAATGAAATCAAACCATTCGGATAAAGAATGCGTCTAAGCTTCTCATATTTAGCCATTTTCAGATCAGGATCCTCTTCTAATATCTTATCTGCATATAATGCAGCTTTTTGAAGCAGATCACTGTCATTATAAATATCACCAACGGCAAAATTAAGGTCACCACTTTGTCTTACGCCAAAAAAGTCACCGGGACCTCGTTGTTTAAGATCTTCCTCAGCTATCTTAAAGCCGTCATTACTATGATTCATGATATCCAGACGTTTCTGAGCCTCTTCTTTACCGGTACTATTGATAAAAATGCAATATGACTGGGCATTTCCTCTACCAACACGGCCTCTTAGCTGATGAAGCTGGGCAAGTCCAAAGCGTTCAGCATTCTCGATCATCATGACCGTAGCGTTAGGTACATTGATTCCTACTTCTATTACAGTTGTAGAAACAAGAACATCGATGTTTCCTTTGGAAAATTCTTCCATGAGCTCGTCTTTAACAGCAGGTTTCATTTTGCCATGAAGCATATCTATACGTACGCTTGGAGGGAGCATTGCTTTTAATGTCTGAGTATAATCAGTAACATTTTCTACCCCATCCATCTCACCCTGCTCGATCATAGGACATATGACATAAGCCTGATGTCCCTGAGCAACCTGATCAGCGATAAACTTATAAGCAGTTGGCCTGTAATTTGGTCCTACTACGCAGTTCTTAATTGGAAGTCTTCCTCCAGGCATTTCATTTAATATTGAGATATGAAGATCGCCATACAAAATAATTGCAAGAGTTCTAGGGATAGGCGTTGCACTCATGGCAAGCACATGACATTCTTCGCCTTTACCGGCTAGTAAAGATCTCTGTCTTACTCCAAATCTATGTTGTTCATCTGTTATAACCAGTGCCAGATTTTTGTAGGAGACCTTTTCCTGCATAAGTGCATTGGTTCCAACTATAAGATTGGCATCTCCTTCGGCTATAAGCTTTTGGGCAGCTTTCTTCTGAGCTGCAGATAGAGAACCTACAAGAAGGACCGGTTTAAGATTCAAGCCATATTTTTCTGTCATATCAACAAAAGATTCATAATGCTGTCTGGCAAGAACTTCAGTTGGAGCCATTATGGCACCCTGATATCCGTTGGAAGCAGTCATAAGTAGTGCCAAAAAGGCCAGAATGGTCTTTCCGGATCCAACATCTCCCTGGATGAGTCTGTTCATTACATGCTTACCGCCAAGATCCTTCTGTATCTCTTCCCAGATATGGCCTTGTGTGGCAGTCAGATTAAAAGGCAGGCATTCAAGAAGCCTCTCAGTGTCTGATACAGGTATCATTTTATGAATGTTAACAGATTCATCAGATTGCTGCTTTAATAATCTTACCTTGATGATAAAGGTTAAAAATTCATCAAAAGCTAATCTCCTATGAGCTTTTAACAATTTATCCTTAGAAGATGGGAAATGTATATTTCTTATAGCATCATTAATTGATGTAAGCCCCATCTCAGATATAATATCTTCCGGAATAGGGTCATCCATGCCAGCAGTAAGCATCAGTCCCTGTTTTACAGTCTTTATGACAGTATTATTGGTCAAACCTTTGACCAGTGGGTATCTTGGCTGCATGCTTCCACTTAATGGGATATATTCTTCATCAGTAAATATCTGAGCCTGTTCCATAACAAGGCTTGTGCCTTTTTGCTGAAGCATACCTCTGAAAATATAATATTTACCTGATCTTAGAGAGCTTCGTAAATAGGGCATGTTAAAATAAGTGAATTTGATCTGCCCTGTTATATCACTTGCAGCAAAATTCAGAATTGAAAGATTTCTGACCTTACGATTCGTAATACTTCCTGTTATCACGCATCTGACGGTACAGATTTCTCCAACTCTGGAATCACTTACTCTTTTGATCTCTCCATATTCGTCATAGGCTCTTGGGTAATAGTGGATCAGATCCCCAACATTATGAACATTACATTTGCTAAAAAGAGCTGCAGTTTTATCTCCAACTCCTTTTAAAGATATGACAGACTCCTGGATTGCCTGTTCATTCATATAAGTTTCCCCACTAAATAATCTAAAAAGTGGCCGGTAAATACCGACCACCATGTATTTTAGCTTTAGGATCAAAGATCCAATACTTCAAAATATTACTCTGTAGATACAATATAGTAATAGATTGGCTGTCCGCCATACTGAAGTTCTATATCGCAGTTAGAAAACTCTTCTGCAACCTTATCACGAAGCTTAGTTGCTTCATCTTCAGTAATATCACTACCATAGTAGATACTGATTAGTTCCAGATCATCAGACATCAGCTTTTTGATCATATCAAAAGTAACTTCATTTTTGTCCTGACCAACACCGAGAATACCGCTATCGCCGATTCCCATGTAATCACCCTGCTTGATCTCAACGTCATCAATGACTGTATCTCTTACAGCATATGTAACTTCACCACTATGAACAGATGTAATAGCATCCTTCATAGCTTCTTCGTTATCAGAAGCTGCAATATCAGGAATGAAATTGATTATAGCTGTAACACCCTGAGGAACTGTCTTTGTAGGAATAACAATGACATTTTTATCTTCTACAAGGTCTTTAGCCTGATTAGCTGCAAGTATGATGTTCTTGTTGTTTGGAAGAACAAATACTGTATCAGCATTTACTTTATCAATAGCATCTAAGATATCTGCAGTACTTGGGTTCATGGTCTGACCACCCTCGATAACGTAGTCTACACCAAGTCCTCTAAAGATATCTGCAAGTCCATCACCAGCACATACAGTAACAAAGCCCATGTCTTTCTTAGGCATCTCTGGAGCCGGCTTAGCCTCTTCCATAAGAGGAATATCATCACCCTTCTTGTAAGTAGGTGTCTGCTCTGCTGCGCCATTGATCTCAACCTTTATCTCAGCATATGTGCCATCCTGAGTTTCATGGAAAAGCTTTTCTCTATGTTCCATTCTCATGTTGTCGATCTTCATGTTTGAAAGCTGACCATACATAAGAGCCCTTTGGATAGCAAGACCCGGATCATTAGAATGTACATGTACTTTGCAGATCTCATCATCAGCAACTAATACGATACTGTCACCGATTGATTCAAGAAATGCCTTAAAATCTATTTCCTGCTTAACATTAAGAGGTTTATTTAAAAGAACAATAAACTCAGTACAATAGCCAAATTTAATATCTGCTTCTTCCTGAGGTGCTGTAGTGCTCTTCTTTGATACAGGAGTTGCTGAATCCTCTGTTATTGTAAGGTCGATCTCTTTTCCAAGGAAACCATCATATGCTCCCTTAAGTACCTGTACAAGACCTTGTCCGCCTGAATCAACAACGCCAGCCTGTTTTAAAACAGGAAGCATATCAGGAGTCTTAGCTAATACTTCATCAGCATATTTAATGATCTCCTCAAAGAACTTATCAAGATCTGTCTCACCAGCATCTGCAAGTTCTCTAGCCTTAGTACTTGCACCCTTGGCAACTGTAAGGATTGTACCTTCCTTTGGCTTCATAACAGCCTTATATGCTGTCTCAACAGCCTTTTCAAAGCCATCTGCAATTAAAAGTGTATCAAGTTCTTCATTATCTCTAACAGATTTAGTAAATCCTCTAAGAAGCTGTGAAAGAATAACACCTGAGTTACCTCTCGCACCGCGAAGAGACCCAGAAGAAATGCTCTTACAGATTGTAACCATATCTGCGTCTGCAGGAAGGTTATTAACCTCATTAGCAGCAGACATGATCGTCATTGTCATATTTGTACCTGTATCGCCGTCAGGAACAGGAAAAACATTTAATTCATTTATCCATTCCTTTTTTGCTTCAAGATTTTTAGCACCGGCTAAAAACATCTTTTTTAGCATATCGGCTCTAACAACGTTATTGCTCAAAACATAATCCTCCTCAGATTACAATTAATTAGTAATTTAGTCGATAACACGAACGCCCTCAACATAAATATTGATCTTGCTAATCTCGAGTCCTGTAAAATCCTCGACTTTATATTTTACACTATCGATCAGATTGTCTGCAACAGCAGAAATGCTAACACCATAAGAAACAATAACATGGAAGTCAAGAGTCAGCTTCTGTGACTGGTCGAGAGAGACATTGATTCCTCTTGTCATACTGTCAAGCTTAAGTAAGCTTACAAGTCCATCCTTAACATTAACATTTGCCATACCGACAATACCAAAGCATTCCATTGCAACTGCACCTGCATACTGTGCAATAACTTCCTTATCAATGGAGATGTTGCCCATATGTGTGTTCATTGAAGAAGCTTTCATATTGTATCCTCCTTATTGCGCTTATTACTTATATAAGCCTTATTTAATAATTATACAACAGTAAAGACGTAATAGCACATTTATTTATTATAGATGAACACTAAGAAAAAATAAACCTTTTCTTTTTTTCATCAATGATAAAAATTTTTCTTGCAATTGTTATTTCTTTCTGCTACAATACAAAATGTTGCGGACGGTAAGTTGCAATAATTTGTATTGTTTTTGTAAAAAATGGCTTATAAGGAGGTGTCAAAATGGCTAAATGTGAAATTTGTGGCAAAGGCGTTCATTTCGGTAACAACGTAAGCCATTCTCATAGAAGATCTAACAGAGTCTGGAATGCAAATATTCAGCATGTTACAGTAAAAGTGAATGGTTCAAACAAGAAGATGAATGTTTGCTCAAGCTGCCTGAGATCAGGTAAGGTTGAAAGAGCTTAATCTTATTTATGAATTTTAGCCTCGGTTTTACCGAGGCTTTTTTCATATCATAAAATCTTATCTTCTATTCTCTATCCCTATTTAGAATTAGTTATTTAAAGAATTTTTTGCATGCAAAAAGCCAGGCATAAAATGCCTGACTTTTATATATAATATAATACCCTCCCTATCCTTATGCCTTAAGCTGAACATCGAACCTCGAGCAAAGGACAGAATAACCTTCGTTGATCATCTGTATCATCCTAGTGTCCCCACACATATTATCCGGATGATAGATCTTCAGAAGGTCTTTATATCGCTTTTTTAGTGCAAGAGATGAATTTATACCAGTAAAAAACAACTCTGCACCAGAATAGCCATAAGAATCAAAACTGTTACCCTTCTTTTTTTCAAAGGCTTTCTTATCAGCTTCAAGCTGATCGAATCCGCCCTTTAAAATATCCATTTTCTTTTCGAAGAAAGCATTATTAGCCTTAATACGCTCAAGATCTCGCTGAATCTGATTTTTCTCCTCAGCAATGCGCTTTTCTTCTTCTGCTACCTTCTTTTCCCGCTCAACTAAAGAGCATGATACATTCTCAATCCTGCAGCTTTCTTTAAAGAGCCATCTCCTAAGTTCAAATAGCTCTTCCTTTGTTCCATTCTTGATAATTGCATCCACTTTTCCTTTTTCCATAAAAACCCACCATAACAATTAAACCTGTAGTCAATAAATCAGACCATAACTAAAAACTAAGTTATTGATCTTCATCAGGAAAAGCTATATCAATGGCTTCGTCATCTTTTACCATTTTTTCATTCTTGGCCATGACCTTATCCATCACATCCGGAACCATGTCCAAGATCTTGGTTATAGCATCCTGATTTTTAACATTGACTAATTTTGTAGTACCATTTTTGATAATAAGAACAGCACTTGGAGACATTTTAGCCCCGAATCCTCCAGCACTTCCGTTCTTTTTATCAGAGTCATTGCCGCCAGCGGCAACTCCAAGAGACACGTCGACTAACGGAACTATAATAGTATCACCTATAGTAACAGGCTCTCCCACAACAGTTTTGGTAGACAGGATTGAATTCATGCCTCCCATTAGTGTATCGACAATATTGGAAATTCCTTTATCAGCCATAACAGCTCCCCCGTTTCGAGTAATATTCTTATTCAAGTAAAACAATCAACTATTAAGTATTTTATTAAATCTTTTAACAGTCTTTCTGATATCCTTGTTAAAGTAACATATAGCCAAGGATAGGACTATCCTAAACAATGTTATCCTGCCCTTTATATGTAGATCTCCCTGGATAACAGTTCTGTCAAAATCAGGGCGTAATGTGATCTTATTAAATCCCAATGCTCTGACAATTCCAAGGCCACCCATTATTTGTGCTGTCATAGCCGGATCCCCGGTTCCGTACAAAATATCAGCAACAACTTTTCTTGGTAGGATACTTTTAAGGATAATTCCAAGGTGCTTTTTTGACTTTTCAAAAGCCCTTTGAAAAATATCATTTTCAAGTGTACTTTTAATCATATTTATCTTACCATAAACCCTAGATATTGTACACTTGATTTTGTTAAACACATTCTGTTGTGTTGTAATAAAAATCTTTGCTTTTTCGATAATACTCTGAATGAATCCTATAAAACCAGGAATATTTCCTGACTCTTCGTCATTATTTTCTTCAAATGACTGACAATTATCAGAAGAACCCAAAGCTTGCTCTACTTCTATTTCTGCCTCTGTTCCAACATCTTTGCTTTCACAGCTGATATCCTGTTCTTTTGCTGCACTTTCAGTATTTTCAGAGCTGATGTCTTTTTCCTTTGCCTCAAGGTCAGGATCTTCTAAATTACTGTCCGCTTCCACCTCTTCAATGTTTGTTTCTTCTGAGCCACCTTTTTCTTCAGAATCAGCTTGTGTAGAAAATAATTCAAAAAACAATATCCTGATCCTGAAATATGGCCTGTCAGGATATGAAAAGCCTCCATTAAGCAAGGATAGCAAATAACTAAATGAAAAAGAGGCTGTAACCCCCTTTGTGAAGTCAACATTTTCAGCATCAAGGAGCTTTTCTTCACAGGAGGCATCTAATCTGTATCTGATAGGAACAAAGAGTATCAGAAGTAATAATAAAATTATAATGCCAAGTATGATAAGCAATATGATGCCTATCACCTTAAGCACAGTAAGCACAATTGATAACATAATATCCCCATATCATATGTATTTTGTGTTATAAGCATTAGGCAGAAGGCTGCAGCAAGTATGTCAAAAGTTTCCCTGCCATGCCTGCCTCAGATGCTTCATCAGATATCCTGATTATGATATCCACAGCCTCACCATAGCTACCTGCAATACCATAAACTAAAGCCGGATTTTTTTTATAATAAGGCTGTTTTAAATTGGCGCAATGCATTATTTCCAACTGATCATCGCCAATAGAAGTATTTGTAATAACGTATATCGATAATTGACCTGCGCCATGCTTCAGTTTCCATTTTACTTTTTCAGCATGTCTTATAGATTCGCCAATATAAAGATTTTTATAAAAAGAACAATATCCTTTAAGAGTCATATCAAGCTCACTTTTAATAAACGTTTAATCGTTTGTTACGTTGATATCAATTTTTTATTACTATATAATAGTGACAAGGGGATAATTGAATCCCCTACTGTTTTTTATAAAATTTTTATATAGTACTGACATATATTTTAGCATATTAACTCTATTTTGTATTTATATAATTATTTGGAGGCTCCATGAAGAATCTCACTAGATTACAACTTGAAGAAGGCATGGTACTTGCCGCAGATGTACTTAATTATAAAAATGAGCTGATCTGTCCAGCGAACACTGTTATAAATAAAGCTGTCATTTCAAAGCTGGCAATGAATTCAATAATGGTGGTCAAGGTAAAAGATGAAATTGACATGGCCAGAACTCATAATGAAAAAGTGAATCTCATGGATTCTTTTAAGGTTTTTGAGGCCAACTACAATAAATATTTTCCAGCATATAAATCAATCATGCTGAAATGCGTGGATGAAGGCGAGCCTATCAATATGGCTCTTTTAATGTCCATCTATAATAATATCATGTCAGTGGTTAATACCGGTGAGGAGCTGTTGGATTATCTTAAAGTTATGTCTCATCCTGAAGATGAGCTCACACACTCTCACTGTCTAAATTCAGCACTTATTGCCAGTGTATTTGGCTCCTGGCTTAAATTGTCAGAACCTAATATCAATATTCTTGTTCAGGCTGGCTTTGTCTATGATATAGGAAAACTGCGCCTTCCATACAGAATCTTATGGAAACCGGATAAACTGACCAAAGAAGAATATGATCTTGTAAAGCATCACACTTATCTTGGTCAGGATATGTTAAAAAGAACTATCGTTGACGAAAATGTTATAATTGCCACTGCTCAGCATCACGAGCGTATAGACGGCTCAGGCTACCCTGACGGTCTTGTGGGAGATCAGATCAATCCTTTTGCTAAATGTATAGCTATAATTGATGCTTACGAAGCCATGACATCTCCAAGAGCCTACAGAGAGCCACTAAATGCATTCCAGATCATTACTTATTTTGAAGAGACCATTGATACTAAATTTGACGGTGCAATATTAAAGCCTATCCTGGCTAAAATAGCTTCATCACAGCTTGGTCTTGCAGTGAAACTAAAAGATGACAGAATAGGCATTATATCAGGTATCAATGAAGATGATCCGGCTCATCCGATCATCACACTTGAAGACAGGACAACTATTGACCTGAGTCAGTTCAGATGGCTGTCCATTGAACAGGTTTATTAAACGCCAAAATAGGCATCAAATATCCTTTTGGCAACAGGTACTGCATATTCACCACCGCTGCCGGCATTTTCAATGATGATAGTGACACATATCTCCGGGTCATCTGCAGGAGCAAATCCTGTAAACCAGGCATGAGAATCACTATCTGAATTAAATTCGGCCGATCCGGTCTTGCCGGCGGCAGTATAGCTCAGACCCTTAAGTTTTGTAGCAGTACCGCTCTCAACTACGCCTTCCATCAGCTCAGTCAGAATATCTGCCTCTTCTTCACTCATAAGTCTCTTATACTCTGAGCTGCCAAAACTCTCCACAGTTTTTCCATCAGCAGATTTAACCTCAGAAATAACATAAGGTTTCATCAAAACACCATCATTAGCTATAGCGCAGGTGATCATATTCAGATGCATAGGCGTTATAGAAGTTGTTCCCTGTCCAATTGATAACTGCATCATATCTGCATTGGAAATATCTTCTGTGCAGGAAGCATAGCTCTTACTATAGTTGAGTTTCAGTGGCAGCTCACTGTTAAACATCAGTGTATCTAATAATTTGGCAAAAGATGTTTTATCAAGACCCATACCTATATTGGCAAAGGATGAATTACATGATTTTGCAAAGGATGAATAAAGATCAACCGTACCATGATTAGTGCCATGATAGCATGAAATACTATCCTCAAGTACTGTAAATTTACCAGTACAGGTAAAGGAATAGTTTTTATAAGTGTCCGGATTTTCTTTGATATATTCCAGGGCAGTTACAATCTTAAATGTAGATCCTGGCGGATAAAGACCCTGAGTAGCTCGATTCAAAAGCTGTGTATTTGAGGAGGATGATACAAGTGATGACCATTCACTCTCAATATTATTAGGGTCAAAATCAGGCTTGGAGACCATTGCCAGTATCTCGCCGGTTTTAGGATCAGATACAACTATGGCACCCTGATATGCAGCAAGAGCCTTATAAGCCGTCTCCTGAAGATTTACGTCAAGGGTTGTATAAACGTTATCAGCAGGATATTTCTGTCCTGCAGCATCAAGTGTTACTTTTTCTGCAAGGTCGATACTGGTATTTATGAGGTAATAATTGGCAAGCGCCTCTATACCTGCTCTTCCATTGGTTGAATAACCTACAATATGCGCAAATTCTTTTTCATAAGGATAATTTCTTACTTCATTTCCTTCAGAATCAGTGATTGTTGTAGCCAGCAGATCTCCATCAGCTGAATATATATTACCTCTTGTATTCTGAGCAAGAAGTATCTGCTGTCTGCCATTATAGCTGTTATTGATAAGCTCCATACGGTTAGAATATGCATAATAACAGGTATAACTCAGCATTCCAACAAATAATAACGCAAAAAATGCGCAGGTAAAAATGATCGGGTATAATCTCTTTTTTCTGGAAAGTGGTTTGGCATTATTTTTTCTATCTGTATCTGACATTTTCTAACTCCTCTTGTCTTGATTCTCTTCTTTTTCTACGCTCAATAGCCTCGTAATGCTCATCCTGTCTGATCATACATAGACCTTCAATAATAGAAAACATCATGATCGTTGTAAGTACTGAAGTTCCACCATAGCTTACAAGAGGAAGTGTTACACCGGTAAGCGGGATAAACTTAGTACCTCCGCCAATGGTCAGAAATACCTGAAATATATAGGTTACGCCGATTCCAACTGCAATAAGACGATAGAAATTATCCCTTAGATGAAAAGCTTCTGACATGATCATAAAAAATGTACTTACGCATACAAGAGTCATAAGGCAGGCAAAAATAATACCCAGCTCCTCAGCTATAGCTGAAAAAATAAAATCAGCCTCTACAAATGGAATTGTAGTTGGTGTTCCGCCAAAAAGTCCAAGACCAAACCAGCCTCCACTACTAATGCCAAAAAGAGATTGTGTGATCTGATAGCCAGAGGAATCGATCTGACTCCATGGATCAAGCCAAGCAGAAACTCTCGCCTGAACATGAGAAAACATCTTATATGCAGATAGGGATGATACTCCACCTATAGCAAAACATATAAGAAAATACATTATATTTCTGGTGGCTATAAAGATCACAAAAGTAAATACTACAAAGAAAATAAGCGCAGAGCCAAGATCCTTGGACAAAACAAGTACTATAACATGTGCTGCTGATATTACAGACACAAGAAACAGATTTTTTATAGACTGGTCCTGATAAAGGGCTGCCGCCAGGAAAAAGATAAATAGTATTTTGACAAATTCAGATGGCTGAAAAGTTATACCGATCAAGGTATATGTGATCTTGGAGCCATTAGTCACAGATCCGAGTATAAGTACAATGCCCAGAGCAAAGACACCGCCCAAAGCATAAATCCATTTAAAATTACGTAGTACGTCGAATCTGAATATCAGCTCCGGAATAAAAAGACCGATGACAATAGAAGCAAGAGCAATGATAAACTGCTTTACTGCCTTGTCATAATTAAGTCTAGTAAGCATAACCATACCAACCATCAGTAACAGGCACATATTGTTGATTATGAGCCTGTTTCCTTCAGGATAGATAATGTTATACATTATGAGAATTGCAAATATGATTATTATCTGGAATGCACCAAACAATAAATATTTAATATTACCGGTTGCGGCAACAATCTGCACCAGACAGGCAATTTGAAGTAAAAACATAAATACAGACTGCCTAAGATATATTCCGCTTCGCTTTTTTTCACTCCTATATCTAAATACAAGAAAACTTTGAACAGTATAAATAAGCATAATGCAGGCAATAATGTATTTAGATAATTCAGTTACATATAATTCCATTATATTCCCCAGTTATTCAGTAACTCTTTTATAATGGCCTGTAGTATATTCGTGAACAGGCTCACCATCAAAGACTCCCCTTAATAATGCTTCATCATAGAAACTCAAAACTTTAATACAATCCTCTGCATCTTCAACAGTAAGATCAACTCTAAGATGCTTGCAGGATCCATCTTTTATAATTTCCTTCAATTGTTTATGAAGTGATATTGGCAATGCATTCCAAATAATATTCATGCAATATCTACAGTTAAAACTATATGGAAGCACATGATTTTGCCTGTCAACGATACTGCTTTCTCCCAGACAAAAATCCCCTTTTCTGTCTGTACAGTTCTTTAATGTCTTGTTAAGACAGTTAGCAGTGATCATCATTGGAATATATCCATAAACAATTGTTGACATAACAGTGTCATCAAGATTGCTAACAAGATCTTTTATCTCATGCCTTGTAAGTTCAAGCGGTACTGACATTTCACTTATCTGCAGATTATTATTGGCAGCAGCATCCTTGAATTCTCTCACTGCAAGATCATTCCAGGCATATAATCCATAATCACATACAACATCAAAATCTGCATGGATGGACGCAAGAAAAGCCAGTTCTTCAATATTTCTTACCAGAACTCCATCAAGACCATTGTCCCTAATAAACTTGCAAACTGCTCTGATATCGTCAAGATCCGGAGAACCAGTCTCCTGCCTTGTTATATAAGGCAGAGCAACATATATATGCAAACGACCTTTGAGTACAGATAGCTCATGACTTATATCCTCAGATAAAACAATACTGCTATCAATATATATTCTGCTTACTTTGGTCTCAATAGCATTTTCAATATATCCAGCTATCTTCTTAAGCTGACTTTTCTTAGTTACAAGGACATTTATATCCTGATCAGAAATATTGTGATCATAAGAAGGCTTAAAAGATTTTTCTTCAATATTAACCTCATAACCCTCAGTATTTACGGATTCTTCTGTCCACAGGCAAGGTCTTAAATGATTATTTGAAATAATCTCATTTTCAAGACCGCTTACAGCTTCTCTCCTAAGCTCATTAAGAGCTTTTACAGGAATAAACACATCTCCTGCAGCTTCATCCATATCTATTGTCAGTTCGTCCAGATCAAAAAAGGTATTTCCAAATTTTGAAATCTGTTTATTTACATCTTCATATAGAGTAGGCCTTTTAAGTGCTGCCTCTGCATTTTGTCCAACAGCTGTAAAAGAAGCTTCGGCTGTACTTAATGTCAAGATTATAGGTTCACCCTTTTTAATATAACAATAAGCGCTGATACCCAGCTTTTTCTCACCATTAAGATAAGTGTTTTTGATTCTATCAAGAACAGCCTCATTTGTGCCATTATAGCCCGGCTTATCAAGGGTGATCATATCCTTGCCATTGTGTTTATAGTAATATCCATTACCAATCTCTGATCTGAGATAAAGAGTCTTAAGCGTCTTAAGATCCTTATCATCAATAGCAAAGCCATTTCTTCCATTTTGGTAATATTTATCAATATATTTTCTGTATATTGCTGTAACGCCTGCAGCGTATTCAGGGCTCTTCATTCGGCCTTCGATCTTAAAAGAATCAATTCCAGCCTCAATAAGATCTGGAATATCATATACAGTACACATATCCTTAAGACTCAATGGATAATGTTCCTTAGAGCCTTTGTTATCAGTATATGGAAGTCTGCAAGGCTGAGCACATCTGCCTCTATTTCC
Organism: Butyrivibrio sp.; assembly: GCA_015056495.1. GTDB lineage: Bacteria > Bacillota > Clostridia > Lachnospirales > Lachnospiraceae > Butyrivibrio. The sequence continues at coordinate 107,314 of SVGC01000002.1, read as the reverse complement.
GCTTCTTGAGCCAACCATGCTACTGAACAGGCAGGCACCTGAATAGCAATAGCACATAGCGCCATGGATAAATGACTCAATCTCAATATCTTCTGTTGCTTTGATGTTTTTGATCTCGTCTAAAGTCAGTTCTCTGGCAGGAACTATTCTTGTAGCACCCATAGATTTCAAAAATCCTGCTCCATACGCACCAGTCAGAGTCATCTGTGTACTTGCATGTAATTCGATATCAGGAAAGTTCTTTCTGATAAATCTAAATACACCAAAGTCCTGAACAATAACACCATCAAGACCTGCTTTATCATAAGGATACAAATAGTCATACAGATAAGGCAGTTCATTTTCTTTTACAAGAGTATTAATGGTCATGTAGATCTTTTTGCCATGTAAATGAGCATACTTAATAGCCCTGATAACTTCCTCTTCAGAAAAATTATTGGCATATGCTCTGGCTCCAAATCTGTTGCCACCCAGATAAACAGCATCTGCACCTGCGTTAAAGGCTGCAACCATAGTATCATATTCGCCTGCAGGTGATAATAATTCAACTTTGCCCATTAAATCTCCTAATTCCTATGAAATAGGGCTGTCAATAAAGACAGCCCTAAAAATCACTTTTTTAAGCTTTTTAATTCAGTCTCCATCTGAATGATCTTTTTAGAATCATCATTTAAGTTAGACTGAAGAGTTTTAACATTTTTTTCTGTATTTTCAAGCTTTATCTGACAAGCAATCAGCTCATGCTTGATATCATAGAGTTCTTTTTCTTTTTCATTTACCTGTTCTTCAAGAAGTTCTATCTGCTTTTTTGCCTTAAAGTAATCATCAGCTATATTGAGCTGTAACAGAACGTTCTGTGTATCGATCGGTTGTCTCTTAAAGCCTTCAAGCTTGTTGTATTCTGCAATCTTATTATTTATGTAAGATGCAACCTTTTGTAAATATTCTTCGCTTTCATAGCCGCTAAGTGTAAAGACCTTACCGCCTATGATAACTTCTGTATCATTTTTAGATGCCATAACAATACTCCCCAATGAATTTATTCTTCCCTCACAACATATAGTAATTATATATCGGCGCCCTTAGGGTTTTCAAGACCAAAATGATGATATGCTTCATCAGTAATGACGCGTCCTCGGGGTGTTCTGTTGATCAATCCGTTCTTGATCAGATAAGGTTCATATACATCCTCAATAGTACCTGCATCCTCGCCAATGGCAGCTGCAAGAGTATCAAGACCGGTCGGTCCTCCATCGAATTTCTCTATCAGAGTTAAGAGAAGGTTGCGGTCAGTTCTATCAAGGCCAAGCTTATCAACATCCATCAGGTCAAGGGCTGTCATAGCAACTTCTTCCGTGATCTTACCGTCATATCTTACCTGAGCATAATCTCTGACTCTCTTAAGGATCCTATTGGCAAGTCTTGGGGTTCCACGGCTTCTTCTTGCCATTTCAATAGCACCGGCCTTATCAACTTCAACGCCCAATACACGGGCTGACTGGATGATAATATTGCAGAGTTCATTAACCTCATAGAATTCAAGATGATGTATCATTCCAAAACGGTCGCGGAGAGGTGCTGAAAGCATTCCGGCTCTTGTAGTGGCTCCAACAAGAGTAAAATGTGGAAGATCCAATCTTATAGATCTGGCTGTTGGTCCTTTACCTATCATGATATCAATGGCAAAATCTTCCATGGCAGGATACAGCACTTCTTCTACCTGTCTGTTGAGTCTATGTATTTCATCAATGAACAACACGTCGCCTTCCTGAAGATTATTCAGTATGGCAGCCATTTCTCCGGGCTTTTCAATAGCAGGACCACTTGTGATCTTGATATTTACTCCCATTTCATTGGCGATGATACCTGCAAGAGTTGTTTTACCAAGTCCCGGAGGTCCATAGAATAGCAAATGATCGAGACTTTCATTTCTTTGCTTTGCTGCCTGAATGTATATCTTAAGGCTATCCTTGATTTTTTCCTGTCCAATGTATTCTGAAAGGTGTTTTGGTCTAAGAGATCCTTCAATCTTTATGTCTTCCGGGCTAAAATTGGCATCAAGACTTCTGGAAGTCTTAATTGTACGATTTTCCATATTAGAAAAGCTCCTTTAAAGCAAGTTTCAAAATAGTTTCAGTATCATCTGAGACCTTAGGATCTGATGATATGACTTTTCTTACTGCCTTGAGTGCATCGCCTGATGAATAACCAAGAGCTGCAAGAGCTGCAACAGCTTCATCTCTGGCACTTGACGAAGTATCTGAAAGATTATCAGAGGCAGATATCTCTCCGCCTCCAAGACTTATGAGGTCATCACTTGAGATCTTGTCATGAAGCTCAAGAACAAGTCTCTCAGCTGTTTTTTTACCAACACCGGGAGCTTTAGCCAAAGCTTTGGAATCACCGGCAAGGATTGCAAAACGCAGATCATCCGGAGACATAACAGATAATATGGACAAGCCGCCTTTAGGACCTATTCCACTTACAGAAATAAGAAGCTTAAAAAAGCTCAGTTCATCTCTTGTTAAAAATCCAAATAAATTGAAAGCGTCTTCTCTAACGCAGGTATATGTATAAATCTTGACATTTGAGCCTATTCCAGGCATCTTATCTGCAGTGGAGCCGGAAATCATTACATTATATCCAACTCCATTTACATCTATCACAACATTATCAGCTTCAATAAGCTCAACTGTTCCATTTAAATATGCAATCATAGTTCCCCTTTTTACTTTTATCAAAACTTTTTCCAAAAAGTATTATACCATAGATCATTGTTCTATATGTTTTTTAACTTCCTGAGCTATAATTCCATTTAGTAATCCTGTAAATACACCTGCCAAAATTAAAAATGGCATATAATAAACAATTCCGGAAGTCTTTACAACAAATGCAGCAATGATTATCTGCGCCACGTTATGCATAACGCCGCCGGTTATGCTGACACCTTTTATAGAGAACTTATCAGTTTTCTTAAGGATATACATGAATATAAAACTAATGGCAGCTCCAGATATGCTAAACATTATCCCCGCAAGGTTTCCAAACATAAATCCTGATAAAATGATCCTTAAACAATTGATGATCAGTGCATCTCTACTGCTCAGTATATACATAGCAAGAACTATAGCCATATTAGGCAGACCCAGCTTGATCCCTGGAATTCCATAGAAAAAAGGAAATAAAGATTCAATATAAGATAATATAAGAGCGACTCCTATCAGAAGTCCCATTTTAGAAATATAATTATTCTTCAAAGCTTTTTCTCGTTTCTGATTTATTGAGCAATACTATCGTATTCGCTCTTTTCATCGCTATAAATTGTGATAACAACAAGATGAGGAAGGCAAATAATGCTTTGACCGTCCTTATCAATTGCACCCTGTAATACACAGAGCTTATCGGGACAATCAGCATCTTCAAGATAGCATTTGCCGTCCTTGATGATCATATAATTTTTTCCAAGATCCGATTCGATCAGTACCTCAGTATCCTTATCAAGACTATAGGTACCATACTCCTGACCATTAACAAGAACTTTGGCATAACTTCCAGATGTCTGGGTGACCTTGACAACAATAAATAATGCAACTGCCACCAGCACAAATCCCATTAATAATTTAAAATCATTTTTGTTAAACATAGTCCCTTTTTCTAAAAATAAACTTTTTTCTTCAAATCCAGAAAACTAAAGAAAATTATAACATTAATAAGAGCGAATGTCCCTTGTGACATTCGCTCGCAGGTATTTTGCAACTAAAAAATGCCCGCAATTTAAAATTAGAATTGCGGGCAGATAAACATTTATTATTATTTTATTTCATGGATCCAACCCTGAGGAGCTTCGATCTTACCCATCTGGATACCAGTAAGAGTATCATAAAGCTTCTTGATTGTAGGTCCCATTTCATCCATTCCAGACTTAAAGCAGATTTCCTTGCCATGGTCATTGATCTTTCCAACAGGACTGATAACAGCAGCTGTTCCGCAAAGACCCATTTCAGTAAATGAAGGAACTTCTTCAAGCTTAACATATCTCTCTTCAACATTCATTCCAAGAATATTCTCAGCCACATAAACGATTGAGCGGCGTGTGATAGATGGAAGGATTGAATCTGAATGTGACTTAGGAACAACTAATGTACCATTTTCATCAACAAATATGATGTTTGCTCCACCTGTCTCTTCAATATATGTTCTTGTAGCTGCATCAAGATATACATTTTCTGCAAATCCTTCTTCATGAGCAGTTACGATAGCATGAAGACTCATGGCGTAGTTAAGACCAGCCTTAATATTACCTGTTCCATGAGGTGCTGCTCTATCAAAATCAGAAATCTTAACAACGATAGGTTTTGCACCACCTTTGAAGTATGGTCCAACTGGTGTTACAAAGATTCTGAACTGATATTCATCAGCAGGCTTAACACCGATAACATTACCAGTTGCAAACATAACTGGTCTGATGTAAAGTGTAGCACCACTTCCAAAAGGAGGAACCCAGTCTTTATTAGCCTTTACAACCTGTTCAACAGCATCAATGAATCTGTCTTCAGGGAACTGTGGCATTTCAAGTCTTGCAGCACTATCAAGCATACGCTTAGCGTTTAAATCTGGTCTGAATGTAACGATCTTGCCATCCTCTGTTGTATAAGCTTTTAAACCTTCAAAACATTCCTGGGCGTAATGAAGAACTCCTGCATCCTCGCTCATAACAATGGTGGAATCCTCAACGATAGCACCATCATCCCATTTGCCATCCTTATAATTAGAAACATATCTGTAGTCTGTCTTAATGTAACTAAATCCAATATTGGACCAGTCAAGTTCTTTCTTACCCATACAAGTTACTCCCTTTCAAATTATATAAATATTATGACGCTTTAAAAGTTTAATGCTATAAAGCGTTAATTAAAATATATTATAAAACTAAAAATATTGGTGTCAAGAATAATATTCTCCAATACCTATTAAGTTTTTTAAGCAAAAATCAGTGAAAATAATAGATTAGGCTTATTTTTTAGCCTGTTCATCCTCTTTCTGGACTTTTTTCTGCTTTACATTCAGTGCCTTTTTGATGGATGATCCCATTTCACCGGTATTGAATTTCTTATTTTCAGGATCTGAAAGAAGTTTCTTTTCACCATTTTCAATATATGCGATATTGATATATTCCTCAGTGGAACCATTAATTTGCTTTGCATTCAGGAAATGATCAGTTGTTCTGGCAACAAGGGCATAAATGCAGGCAAAAATAGGAACTCCAATAAGCCAGCCTATTGGCCCGAAAAAACTTCCAAAGAACATAATAGAAAAAATTACCCAGAAGCTGGACAAGCCAGTTGAGCTTCCAAGGATCTTTGGTCCAAGAATATTTCCATCAAACTGCTGAAGCAGAATGACAAAAATAAGGAAAACCAATGCCTTTACAGGATTGATAAATATTAAAAGCACTGCGCCAAAGATAGCACCTATATAAGGTCCAAAGAATGGAATAACATTGGTAATACCAACAATAACTGATACCAGCACAGGGAAAGGTATCTCAAGTATCAGGCATCCAAAATAACAGATAAATCCGATGATCACAGAATCAATGATCTTGCCAACAAAGAAATTGGTAAAGGTTCTGTGAATAAATCTAAAGCCACCAACTATCTCATTGGCAAAACGCTCTTCCATAAATGCATAAACGATTTTTTTGCCCTGACCTGCAAAGACCTCTTTTGATCCCATAATATAAATAGCCACAATAATACCTACAATGATATTAAAGAAAGCTTGAACGATCATCATAGCGCTTTTAGAAACATATCTCATGATAACTGAAATATTAGGGATAAGTGAATTGTTTACAAATCCGTTTACATAAGTCTGTACAGTATCTAAAACACTGATGATGGTTGATGACATTTGAGGATTGTTTACAAGGTACTCATTTACAAGATTATTGATATTTTGCATATATCCAGGAAAATTATTGATGATCTCAGATATACTCTTGATCAATTGAGGTACAATGATACGGATAAGACCATATATGATCAGTAACAGAACTATCATTGTTAAAAGAATTGAGAAATTACGTATCTTCTTTTTGCGTTTAATGCCCTCTTCTCCATCTAAAGTCTTACCAGCTTTTAAGGTTAATGGGATCAGGATCTTTTTCTCGATTCCATTAAGAACAGGAAGCATGATATACGCGATCAATATTCCCCACAAAATACTCTTAAGACTGCCAAGCAGACTTTTAAGGGCGGCAATAATGTTGCCACCTTTAAAAATCACATAGTATGCCAGCATAGATGCTATAACAAGAACAAAAATACCAAGTATCCCACTGATTTCTTTTTTCCCAAGCTTATATTTCATAAGAGCCTCCAAGCATCAAAACTGATTTTAATGATCAATCCATCAAGCCTTCCAATTTGTAAATAAGACTATCCAGATAATCATTATCAAATTCCTCTATCTTACCTGCATCACACTTAGCTGCCAGATCAGGATTGAGAGGAATACGGCCAAGAAGGTCAATTCCTTTTGAGGCTGCATAACTTTCAATATGGCTATTGCCAAACATATAAATAGGCTCACCACAATGTGGGCATTCCATATAGCTCATATTTTCAACGATACCAATAATAGGCACATTCATTCTCTGAGCCATATTTATAGCCTTTTCAACGATCATAGAAACAAGCTCCTGCGGAGTTGCAACAATTATGATCCCATCAAGAGGCAGCGACTGGAAAACAGTAAGAGGTACATCACCTGTTCCTGGTGGCATATCTACAAACATATAGTCCACATCGCCCCATTTAACTTCACTCCAGAACTGCTTTACAGTACCAGCGATAACTGGTCCTCTCCATATAACCGGATCTGTTTCATTATCAATAAGCATGTTCAGGGACATGATCTTGGTTCCCTTAGATGTAACTGCCGGTAATATACCGTCCTGATCAGCTTCCTTATGTTTACCGATTCCGAACATCTTTGGTATAGATGGTCCTGTGATATCAGCATCAAGAATTGCTGTATTAAATCCTTTTTTCTGAATACCGCATGCAGAAAGGCCTGTTACAAGGCTCTTTCCAACACCACCTTTACCACTGACTACTCCAATAACTTTTTTTACCTTTGAAAATTCAGGAAGTTCAACTTCAAAACCTTCCAATGCCATGATTATTAAAATCTCCTTGCTGTTTATTTAGTTAATGTGATCTACAAGATCAACATTATCTTTATCATCCTTAAGATATGACTCTATGATATATCTAGGTCTTGATTTAGTCTCCAGATAGATCTTACCAATATATTCACCTATGATTCCTAATGAAATCATGATAAGACCGCCAATTGCCCATACAGAAAGGACTGTAGTTGTCCATCCGGGAATGGTCTGATCATTAAAATATCTGACAAGACAATAGATCAGAACAGCTATGCTGACAAAGAATATAAAAAATCCAAGCCCTGTTATCATCTTGATTGGCTGAGTACTAAGTGATGTGATACCTTCTGTAGCAAAAGCAAGCATCTTCTTAAGAGGATATTTACTTTCACCGGCAAAACGCTCAGCTCTTTCGTAATAAACTACATCAGTAGGATATCCGATCATAGGAACGATTCCTCTAAGAAACAGATTGACTTCCCCAAACTGTGCAAGACCTTCAAGTGCTCTCTTGCTCATAAGTCTGTAATCTGCATGATTATAGACTGTATTGGCACCCATGGCATTCATCAGTTTATAAAAGCCTTCAGCTGTAGCTTTTTTGAAGAATGTATCAGTCTGTCTGCTAGATCTGACACCATAAACAACATCGATACCTTCATGATATTTTTTTACCATCTCATCTATGGCATCAATATCATCCTGAAGGTCTGCATCAAGTGAAATTGCCATATCACAGATGCTCTTAACAGTCATAAGGCCTGCCAGAAGAGCATTCTGATGACCTCTGTTACGACTTAAGTTTATTCCCTGAAAAATCTCATCCTCTTCATGAAGTCTGGATATTATGGACCAGGTAGCATCCTTTGATCCATCATTAACAAAGACTATTCTGCTGTCTTGTGAAACCAATCCCTGCTGGATCAGTTCATTTACCTTTCTCTTCAACCTTGAAGAAGTTTCTGGTAGAACTTCCTCCTCGTTGTAGCATGGTACGACGCAAAATAGTCTTTTTTCTCTCATTGTAATTATTTCCTTATCAATATTATATTTGGCAATTAGCCTGCAGAATTAATATAATTGATAAGTCCTTCAGAATCAATTATCTTCTGCATGAATGGCGGGAATGCCTGTCCCTGGAACTTCTCTCCTGTTGTCTCATCTGTAATAACGCCAGTATCAAAATTAATGCTGACAGTATCTCCTGCATTGATCGCAGCAGCTGCTTCAGGACATTCAACGATCGGAAGTCCGATATTGATACTATTTCTGTAAAAGATACGAGCAAAGGTTTCAGCTATAACACAGCTAACACCGGCAGCCTTAATAGCTATAGGCGCATGCTCTCTGGAAGATCCACAGCCAAAATTCTTATTGGCTACAATAATATCTCCCTTTTTTACATTTTTAACAAATTCTTTATCTATATCCTCCATACAATGTGCAGCAAGTTCTGCATGGTCTGTAGTATTGAGGTATCTTGCAGGGATGATAACATCTGTATCAACGTTATCTCCATATTTAAAAACAGTGCCTTTTGCTTCTTTCATTGTTCAAGTATCCTCCTTATTATAACCCAAGTTCAGATGGTTGTGAAATCTTACCTGTAACAGCACTTGCAGCTGCAACTGCCGGTGAAGCAAGATATATTTCAGAATCGATTGCTCCCATACGTCCTACAAAGTTTCTATTTGTAGTAGATACGCACTTTTCACCGGAAGCAAGAATTCCCATATAGCCACCAAGACAAGGTCCGCATGTAGGAGTTGATACAACAGCACCTGCTTCAATAAATTCTTTAATAAGGCCTTCTTCCATAGCCTGAAGATATATCTTCTGAGTAGCAGGAATTACAATACATCTCATTCCTTCAGCTACATGTCTTCCGCAGATAACTTCTGCAGCAATCCTAAGATCATCAATTCGGCCATTAGTACATGAACCAATTACTACCTGATCGATCTTGATATCATCTATCTCATCAAATGTATGAGTGTTTTCCGGTAAGTGAGGATATGAAACAGTTGGCTTAAGCTCTCCAAGGTCTATTGTATATTCTTCATCATATACAGCGTCCTCATCAGCTTCATAAACAGTGATCTCCTTACCAGGAGCGTGTTCCTTAAGATAGGCAAGTGTAATATCATCAACAGGGAAAATACCATTTTTGCCACCTGCCTCGATAGCCATGTTGGCAACAGTAAATCTGTCATCCATAGATAAATTGTGAACGCCTTCACCTACAAACTCCATTGATTTATACAGAGCACCATCTACACCTATCATACCGATAATATGTAAAATAAGATCTTTACCACTAACCCATTTAGAAGGCTTGCCGATAAGATTAAATTTAATGGCAGAAGGAACTTTAAACCACGCCTTACCTGTAGCCATGCCTGCAGCCATATCTGTAGAGCCTACACCTGTAGAAAAAGCACCTACAGCACCATAAGTACATGTATGTGAATCTGCTCCAATGATCAGATCTCCAGCAACAGTTAAGCCTTTTTCAGGTAAAAGAGCATGCTCAATACCCATCTGTCCTACTTCAAAATAGTTAGTGATCTTGTTTCTGATTGCAAATTCTCTAACACATTTACAATTTTCTGCTGACTTGATGTCTTTGTTAGGTACAAAGTGGTCAGGAACAAGAGCAATTTTGTCTTTGTTAAATACACCGTCCTTGTTAAATTTACCCATTTCTTTTATGGCTACAGGACTGGTTATATCATTCCCCAAAACCAGATCCAGATCAGCCTCAATTAATTGTCCGGCCTCAACATGATCAAGGCCTGCATGGGCAGCCAGAATCTTCTGACTCATAGTCATTCCGCTCATATTCACATCTCCATCCTTATTTTTAATCAATTAAACATAAGTAAATATAACATAACGAACAGAACAAAAACACATAACAATTATAACTATTTTCTTGATTTATTTTAACATATGGAACTTATTTCAAATCTCGTATTCCTTATTTCTTTTGTGCCATACCAAAAAATATACAACAAGGCACAATAAACCGATAACAGATAATACCATGCCAAGACCTGCACCAGCTGGAGAATATGTAACAACTATCTCATGCACTCCACTTGGTACATCAATAGCCATAAGGCCATAGTCAGCTGTAATGATCTCAGTCTCTACTCCATCTACTGTAGCTGTAAAGCCATCAGAATTTGGAACAGAGAAAAATACAAGGCTTTCTTTTTCAAGATCACTTGTTGTAGCAGTAAATCCATTAGTTGAAGTAACAAAAGAAGTACAAGAAGTCTCCTTTCTCTTAAAGCATTCAGTTGCAAAATCAAGCTCTGTTACTTCACAAGTCATATCAGCTGCAGAAATTTCAGTCATAAGATGACCATATTTCTCAGCATCTTCATCACTTAAAATGATAGCTTTAACAATATTTAAATCTGCACTCTTTTTATCAACAGTATCAAACTCAGATTCTGTAATGTAATAATCAAAAGTAAATCCCATAGGAATAAAGTTGGAATTTTCGTAGATATCGAATCCGTTCTGGCTATCAACCAGATAATATCCCGGAAGCCCGTCTCCCTCAGCAAAAATGCCTTCCTTATTGATTATTGCATTTTCATAATAATATTTTGTAGAAATCAGGGCACGAAGTCCTATCCTGCTTGTAGGCAGAGTTGTCTCAACAGTTCTTGTAAGACCTGAAGTACCTTCAAGGAAATTAAATATCTCTGCAGGTACTGTACTTAAGAAACAGTGTACAGAAGGAATTCCCCATACCATATCGTAGTTGGTAGAAGTAGAATCTGTTTCTCCTCTGCAGAAATCACTAAGGTCAATATCCGGAGAAGTATTGAGCATCTGCTCTTCCCACTTTTCTTTACCATAATCACTTACAAGGCGGCTTCCATTATAAAGAACCGTGGTTGTAGTGATCATTGCAGCGACCATAGTAAAGCCAAACACTACATAATCTCTGTGTATTCTATATTTTAAGCTCTTGCCTGTTTTGCTAAACGGAAGCTTTACAATATGCTGACCATTCTTGAACAAAAATGTCACCACGATGAGCATGATGCACATGACTGCTGTAGAAATGATCGCAGGCCACAAATACTTTGGATTAGCTGATTTATATATGGCTGCAAAAGTGCCATCCTCCTGCTTTGCAGGAATAAATGCTACTGCAAGTACAGCAAGGAAGCTAAGGGTTGTAACAAGGGCTCCAAGCTTTAACTGCTCACTTCTGCCTCTCTCAACTACCTGCATGGTCATCATAGCCATAAATAACAGAGGCATATAGAACCATCTGGCATAATAGTTAGTATTAAACATAGAGAACATTGCATTTAAAAATGGTATAAATGCAAAGATCATGCACAGCTTGATAAGTGTCTTTTCCCAATCAGCTTTTTTCTTATTAAGAAGGAAGTATGCAACCACACCGGAAATACCAAACATAGGCATATAAATTCCAAGTGAAGCATTTTTTACATCAGAAACATAGAAAATAGTACCCTTTCCGATGATATCAGGAATCATGATAGCATTTTTTACAATATCCCAAATAAGCTTTTCGCTGGAATATATCAAAGTGTCATAACCATTAAGGAAATTATCAAGTCTTGTATTACCTGAAAGAGCCAGCACAGCCTGAACAATGAAAAATCCGGCAATAAGAACACCATTTATTCCACCGATCAAAGCTCTGGCAAACATTCTGAAAACAACCTGTGGACGATTGCCTTTAACATATCTCACAAGGAAATAGATGATCAGAAATACAACCTGTCCAAAGAAGAAATAATAGTTGATCACACAACAGATAGCCACCATAAGTACATATGATATATATCTTTTACCAGATAAAACCATGCGGTAATGATCCTTGTAATGATCAACATCCATAAGGTTTTCAAAGCAATGCAGTAACAATGGGAAGAATGCGACTGCATCAGTAAAATGATTGAAAACGATATTTATGGCATTAAAGCCAGAGAAAGCATATAAAAACGCTCCTGTAAGAGCACTTATATCTCTCTGGACATGTTTTCTAAGATATATATATGCAGTTGTTGTTGCTGTTGCATATTTAAGGGCCATGATAAATGGCATCATATAAGGGATATATTCTTCAGGAAATGGAATTGTGATCCAGAAGAACGGACTTCCCATCAGATAAAATGCAAAAGAGCCAAGAAGAGATCCACCAAGATCTACATTCCAGTTCCAAAGTAATTCACCATTCCTTATGGCTCTGTGAGCAAGCATATAAAACGGGATTTGCTGAACGTTATAATCTCCGTAAAGAAAGAACGGAAGTCCCCTTGTGATCAGATAAGGAAGAACAGATAAGACATACATAAGAAATCCAAGAACAAATGCACGCCCATATTTTCCAAACTTTTTCATAATAAAAAACACTCCATAAATTAGTTGATACAAAAAATAAGAAGGGTGCTTCAAAAACACCCTTCTACAATAATATAACATTATGATAATAAAATTCAAGAAACTTAAGGATTCTTAAAAACTTCTTGTTACTGTTCACTCGCTAACAGCTCGCTCCAGTAACAAATTCGCGCATTCATTCCAAATCGCCTTCGGCGAGGAATGCGCTCACCCCTGAATCATTTTCTTACGCAGTCAGCGGCGTGGCGCTTCCTGCTACCTCCGAACAGTAACAACTTCTTAATTAGTTGTTGATGAGCTTATCACTCTCATTGTTCCAGCTGTAAAGCTTTCTGATCTCAGCACCAACCTTCTCTGATGGATGCTCAGCTGCAAGCTTTCTCATAGCTTGGAAGTGTACCTGTCCACCTGCTTCAGACATATCAAGAAGGAATTCCTTAGCAAATGTTCCATCCTGGATATCAGAAAGGATCTTCTTCATTGTCTTCTTTGTCTCAGCTGTAACAATCTTAGGACCTGTGATGTAATCACCATACTCAGCTGTATTAGAGATAGAATATCTCATTCCTGCGAAACCTGACTGGTAAATAAGATCAACAATGAGCTTCATCTCATGTACGCATTCAAAGTATGCATTTCTTGGATCATAACCAGCTTCAACAAGTGTTTCAAAACCAGCCTGCATAAGAGCACATACACCACCGCAAAGAACAGCCTGCTCACCAAAGAGGTCTGTCTCTGTCTCTGTTCTGAATGTTGTCTCAAGGATACCAGCACGTGAACCACCGATACCAGCACCATAAGCAAGTGCAAGGTCAAGAGCCTTACCTGTAGCATCCTGATATACAGCTACAAGACAAGGTGTTCCCTTTCCTGCCTGGTACTCAGAACGAACTGTATGTCCAGGAGCCTTAGGTGCGATCATTGTTACATCTACATCCTTTGGTGGCTGGATAAGACCAAAATGAATGTTAAAGCCATGTGCAAACATAAGCATGTTACCTGGCTGAAGGTTTGGCTCGATGTCTTCTTTGTACATCTTTGCCTGCTTCTCATCGTTGATAAGGATCATGATGATATCAGCCTTCTTTGCTGCTTCTGCAGTATTATAAACTGTAAGACCCTGAGCTTCAGCCTTAGCCTTAGATTTTGAACCTTCATACAAACCAATAATTACATTTGCGCCTGATTCCTTAAGGTTAAGAGCATGTGCGTGTCCCTGGCTACCATAACCAATAATAGCAATTGTCTTTCCCTCTAATAATGAAAGATTACAATCTTCCTGATAGAAAATTCTAGCTTCCTGTGACATTGATTTTTCCTCCGTATAAATTAATTGAATTTTTTATAGAAAACGAAATAACTTGTTACCAAGACCTGCATGTATATGGCATGCCGTAACAATAAATTCGTTTAGTATCTCACTCATCAAGATAAAGAACCTTGTCTATGCCTCGGCCAAGACCTGCAATACCTGTTCTTGCAAGTTCAAGGATCTCATAGCCTTCAAGGAGCTTCAAAAATGCATCGATCTTGGACTGATTACCGGTGATCTCAATGATAAGACTTTCTGGAGACACATCTATGATGCTGCCTCTAAAGATATCTGCAACTGAAATGATGCTCTGACGCTGTTCAGCTGAAGCCCTGACCTTAACAAGTGCAAGCTCTCTATATACACTTTCTTCAGGTTCAAGCTCATGAATATCTCTGATATCAACCAGCTTAGAAACTTGTTTCTCAATCTGATCAAGGATCTCGTCATCACCACTTGTAACAATAGTGATCCTTGTAAATCTTGGATCAGCAGTGACACCTGCTGTAATGGATTCGATATTGTAACCACGTCTGGAGAACAGACCTGCAATCCTACTTAATACCCCCGCAGTATTATCAACTAATAACTGAAAAACTTTTTTCTGCATTCTTTAAACCCTCTGTAATTCGATATTCTTTAGTTGTTTAAAGTGTGAAATCATAATGACTGTCATTAAATGTTAAAACGACGTTTTCTAATGATTTAAAACACATTATAAACACTGATTTTTGATAAGTCAATAAAAAATTCTTTTTCACTTTAACTTTTTATACTACTAAAGTGAAAATTTATACCATTATCCTCTGGAAGTCACGTTTTCATTGCATTTTGTAAGAGCCACCGTACCGGTACGAGCAATCTCTACAATGCTGACACTCTTAAGCATGCTAATGAACAGTTCAATTCTCTCTGTAGTATCACAGATCTGTATCATCATGAGATTTTTGGACATATCAACGATCTGAGCGTGCATGATCTCGCAATTTTCCATGATATCTCTTCTGTTCTCTCTGTTATATTTAACCTTGATAAGCATCAGCTCTCTATTTATAGAGGTACTTTCTTTAAAGGTCTTAACCTTTATAACATCCAGCTTTTTGTTAAGCTGTTTTTCAATCTGTTCAATCGTCCGCTCGTCACCGCTGCTGACAATAGTCATACAGGATACTGCTTTATCTGCAGTCTCGCCAACAACAAGTGAATCAATATTAAAATTTCTTCTTGAAAAAAGGCCAGCCACTTTAGAAAGAACACCGGCTCTGTTTTCTACTAAAACTGAATATATTCTTTTCATAGGATTACCTGCCCTTTAATATTTTGCTAAGTACATTGGATCAACGTCTACTTCAAGGATAGATGACTTTTTATCAGTCAAAAACTGAATGATAGTCTTGCTCATTTCAACGTTATCAGCAATCTGATAATAACTCATATCATAAGCCTGAGCTAAAAGACACAGATCAGGATCTCCTTTAAGCTCAACCATAGTGTAATTATCCTTGTAGGAATAATGCTGATACTCTCTTACCATACCCAGGTATCCATTTTTCAAGATTATGATCTTAAGAGGCACTCCATGCTGTCTTGCTGTGGCAAGCTCCATAGAAGACATCTGGAAAGAGCCGTCACCACATACAGCTATAACCTGTCTGTCTGGGGCAGCCATCTTGGCACCCATAGCTGCAGGAATAGAATAACCCATAGTACCCATACCACCTGAAGTCAAAAATCTGCCATCTCTTACCTTGAAATACTCGCAGCTCCAGATCTGGTTCTGTCCTACATCAGCAACGTAAATAGCGTCATCATCAAGAATCCTTGAAAGACTTTCAATAAACTCCTTAGGGCTTACCTTGCCTTCAGCAGCAAGCTGAGAATTTCTTCCCATCTCAGAACGATACTTGCTAAGAAGAGAAAGCCAATCCTGATGCTCACATTCAATAGCTTCTTTTAAAATATCATCAAAAATATGCTTGATATCGCCAACAAGTGGAATTGTAGGTCCGACATTTTTGCCTATTTCAGCAGGATCTACGTCGATATGTACAAGGACCTTGTTCTCAGTAATAAGATCAGGTCTGTTCACCGCTCTGTCAGCAACTCGCGCTCCCACCATCAAAAGAAGGTCTGATTCATTCAACGCCCTGTTTGCAAATGGTCTTCCGTTATTACCAACCATTCCAAAATACAGCGGATCTTCAGAAGGCATAACACCAATACCCATCATTGTTGAAACTACAGGGATCTGATATTTCTTAACAAAGCTTCTGATCTCGTTGACAGCATCACTTAAATGAACACCGCCGCCCACACAGATGATAGGCTTCTTACTCTTCTCGATTTCTTTGATCACTTTTCTGATCTGAACTGTGTTGCCGTTGACTGTCGGCTTATAGGTCCTCATTTTGATATTCTCAGGATAACTAAATTTACTAACCTCCTGAAGCTGTATATCAATAGGAATATCAATAAGGACAGGGCCTTTTCGTCCTGTTGAGGCAATATAAAAAGCTTCTTTGAATACTCTTGGAATATCTTCTACATCTCTTATGAGATAACTGTATTTTACAAATGACTCAACCGCACCTGTAATATCAGCTTCCTGGAAAACATCACTTCCGATCATATCGCTGTTGACCTGACCTGTGATGCATACAAGTGGAATAGAATCTGCATATGCAGTAGCAATACCTGTTATAAGATTAGTGGCACCAGGACCGGATGTAACAGCACATACACCCACCTTGCCACTGATCCTTGCATAACCGCTTGCAGCATGGGCTGCATTTTGTTCAGTTCTTATCAGGATGCTACTTATATCAGATTTATTAAGACTATTATAGAAAGGGCAAATTGCCACCCCCGGATAACCATATACATATTCTGTCTTTTCTTCCAAAAGACATTTTACAATCGCATCTGCTCCGTTCATACCATATCCTCCTACCAGTTATTCTATATCAAGTATTTTTTTGACAACCCTCACGGCATCAGCTGCATCAGATGAATAACCATCTGCCCCTATTTCATCAGCATAATCCTGTGTAACAACAGCGCCTCCAATGATTATCTTGGCGGCAACCTTTTCTTCATGTGCAAGATCAACTACATTTTTCATCTCTTTCATGGTTGTAGTCATAAGAGCTGACAAAGCAATGATGCTTGCATTATTTTCTTTCGCTGCTTTTATTATATCCTCTTTTGGTACATCTTTGCCAAGGTCTATTACATTAAATCCATAATTTTTTAACATTAAAGCGACAAGGTTTTTACCAATGTCATGAATATCTCCATGAACTGTAGCAATTACAATTGATGGCATATCCTTACCAATGCCGTCACCTGATTCCATCAATGGCTCGAGATACGCAATAGACAGCTTCATTGCTTCTGCTCCGGAGATCAGCTGAGGCAGGAAAAAAGTACCCTTATCATACTTATCGCCAACATCATTAATGGCCGGCATAAGCACATTTCCAAGAATATAAGAAGGATCAAATCCCTTCTCAACAGCTTCTTTTGTATCTTTAACGATATTTCTCTTATTACCTGAAAGTACATCAGCATAAATAACATCTAAAATATCATTTTTTACATCTTTTTCCTTATCATTAGGAGCTGCAGCGAAAGCTTTGTCCTTATCAGTAACTGTATATCTCTGCATCCTCTCAATATATCTGACATCTGCAGATTCCTTGTTTCTCAAAAGATCAGATGCAAAAGCACTATTTACAAGCAGTTCCTGAGAAGGATTGGCAATAGCCATTGTAAGGCCGTTAGAAATAGCCATTGTCAAAAATGCTGTATTTATATATTTTCTTTCAGGAAGACCAAAAGAAATATTGGAAAGGCCACAAATTGTAGCAAAACCATTTTCATAACAGTACTTTATAGTATCAAGAGTACTAAGAGCAGCATCCTTCTGAGCGCCAACCGTTGCCAAAAGACCGTCTACTATTATGTCAGTCTTGCTAAGGCCATAACTCTTAGCAAGCTCATATAGCTGCTTAATATTGCGGATCTTCTCTTCATTAGATTTTGGAAGGCCTTCCGGATTAAGAGGCAGCAAAATAAACATTGCGCCATACTTTTTTGCCAAAGGTAAAAATCTCTCAGCCTTACCTTTTTCCAAAGAAATAGAATTGATAAGAGCTCTTCCCGGATATATCCTAAGAGCTGCTTCCATTACATCTGCATTACTGGAATCAATGCACAAAGGCAATGGAGTAAGAGCTGTAACCTCATCAAGAACCTTGAGCATCATGTCCTGTTCATCAATGCCGCTCATGCCAACGTTGATATCAAGGATCGAAGCTCCATCCTTTTCCTGAGAAGTAGCAAAATCGCAGACCATATCGAGGTTGTCTTCACGCAGCTGTGCCTGAAGAGCTTTTTTACCTGTAGGATTGATACGCTCTCCAACGATCATAAAAGGATCATCCATGCCAAATACAAGATGGCTTCTCTCAGATGAAAGATACCTTGCATTTACATTTTTTCTCTTACCATCGTTATAAACATTATAAGAAACATCTTTTAAACACTTATTCCCATAAGCTTCATGTATCATCCTGATATAATCAGGTGTTGAACCGCAACATCCACCAACAATGCTTGCTCCTGATCTTATGAGCTCACCGATTCCGGTAGTAAATTCTTCCGGTCCCATATCATATTCAGTACTACCATCTGCACCAACAGAAGGCAGTCCTGCATTTGGCTTGGCTATAATCGGAATGTTGGTCACAGTTGCCATAGCCTTGATAATTTCAGACATCTTATCGGGCCCTGTAGAACAATTGGCGCCAATTGCGTCTACACCAAGTGCCTCAAGGCAGATAGCTGCAGATGCTGCATCAGTACCATATAGAGTTCTTCCGTCAGATTCAAAAGTAAGTGTGACCATGACAGGAAGTGATGTCACCTCATTAGCTGCCAGAACAGCTGCACGGCATTCCTGAAGGCTCATCATTGTCTCAATGACAATAAGATCAGCTCCTGCCCTGTCCAATACTTCTATCTGCTGCTTATATACATTAATCAGGTCTTCAAAGTCCAGATCACCTACAGGCTTGAGCTGTTTACCTGTCATAGTTACATCTCCAGCCACAAGTACGCTACTTCCAACTGCACTCTTAGACAACTTTACAAGCTCTGTATTTATTTCTTCTAATCTGTCTTCCAGACCGTAATCAGCAAGTTTAATGCTATTTCCTGTAAAAGTAGGTGCATAGACTATGTTACTTCCAGCCTCTGCATAACTCTTTTGCAAATCAAATAACACCTCTTTATGCTCCAATATCCATTTTTCAGGACATACCCCCGCTGGCATACCTGCCTTAAAAAGGTTAGAACCGGTAGCCCCATCAAGAAATACTATTCGATCCTTCAAAAAATCCCTAAACTCTTGTTTTGTCATATTATAATCTTGACTTCCTCACTTTAAATTAGTAAATCATCTTGTACCATGCTAACACAATTACCTCCAAACTACAATTGAATAAAACAATGGTATATGTTAAATTTATAAGAGTAGCGTGATTTATTAAAACATATTAGGAGATGTAAAAGTAGCTACTTTGGGAGGAATAAAATTGAATATGAAAAAAATGTCAATCGCTAAAGTGATTGCCATATCTATTATTTTATCATTGCTTTTAGCAGGTTGTGGGAAATCTACAGATGAGCTCGATGCCTATAAAAGTAATATGGAATCTTTTTTTAATACAATTTCCGAGCTAAATACCAAAATGAATACAATTGATGCCACATCAGAGAACGCCAATGCAACTCTCCTCCAGTATCTGGATGAAATGAATGCAGCATTCCAGACAATGGCATCCTATGAGATACCGGAAGAATTCAGTTCGATAGAAAGTCTTGCCAGCGAATCTGCTGAATACATGGACAAGGCAGTAAGTACTTACCATCTTGCTTATGATGGTGTTTATGATGAATCAAGCGAAGATCTGGCCATACAGTATTACCAGAGAGCTAACAGCAGGGTACAATATATGATCCAGATTTTCCATGGAGAAGTTCCATCAGGCGAAGGCGTTTCAGTAATAACCGAAGATACATATCATCTTGAATCTATTGATCCATCAGGATCTTCATCTAAATAATAAACGCCCCAGAGAGCTGGGGCGTTTTTATAATCATTCTGTTATAAAGTAAATATCACTGATAATTACTGAAATATTAGTTGTACTTGTATCTACATCAGGAATAGCAAGGAACATCAACTCATCAATACCAGAAACATCAACAACACGAGTCTGAGATTTTGATGTTTTCTTAATTCCTGTAACAGAATCAAGTCCGTTATATTCTGAATCAACTACACCAAAAGATACAGCTCCATCATAACCATCTTCTTCGTCATCATAAACTGAAATAGTATATGACATCTTAGAATACTTGCCTTCAAGATCAACAACAAACAGTGCATCAGAATTCTCGTAATCTGATGGAGAAAGGATTATTGTGTTTCCGCCAACATACTGGTTACCGTAAACATCAACACAATAATGATCTTCAGGAACAAAGTATGTCTCATCTCCCCAATATGTAGCTGAAAGTTCTGAAACACCAGTGATCCAGTCTTCACCGTGAGAAGCAAGATACTCAGAAAGCTTTGTACTCTCAGGAGCTATAGCAGCTGCTGTTTCAAGAAGATCCTTAGCTTCAGCATAATAACCATTAGCTACAAAACCATCCATAGTTGTAAGTACAAGATCCTCAAACTCTGTAATCTTTTCATCTCTCAGATCCTTAAGTCCCTGTATATCATCATGTTTTTCAATTGCTGCATCAATAATATCAAATGCTGCCTGATATCCTTCATAATTAGCAACTGCTGCATCAAACTGATCACCAATACCAGATACGTAGGAGTCTGTTGCTGATGCAAGAACTGTCTCAGCATCATCCTTCATACCATCAGGAAGGTAACCAAGAGCTGTTGTTACTTCAGCCATAAGTTTTTCATAATCATCAACTGAATCAGCATCATCGAGCTCACTATTAAAATTGCTTGCAAGCTTGGAAGCAGCTTCAGTAATCTTAGTCTGGGCATCAGTATAATTTACAAAATTAGGATCAACTAAAACATACTGACTGATAGCTTCAGCATAGTTACCGCCGGCATAAGCAATACCGCCTGCCTGATATGCTGCCTTAGACTGTTCATTAGTATCAATGGCTGTATATGTATCAGATGCCAGAGTACTTAATGTTGAATCATCCATTGATTTAATAGCTTTAAGATTTTCAAGTGCTGTAAATCCTGAAATAGACTCTGAATCATAAGCATCTTTTACTTCAGATACATAGTCTGTGATCATAGGGTCTGCAATCTTCTTCTGAAGAGCATTATTTGCAGCTCTTGTATTATATTCAGATGTAGCTGAAGCATACTGAGCATTTCTTAAATAATTAACAGATTTAACACCTGCAGAAGTATAATATACTCCTCCACATACGCCAGTACCTGCTACTACAACAGCAAGAACAGAAGCCAGTACTATTACACCTGTATGTTTTTTCTTCTTTGGCTTATTCATAGGCTGCTGGAACTGGTTCATATTATTATTTGGCTGATACTGCATTGATGGAGCACCATTCTGATATCCCATGTTCTGCTGACCAAAACCTTGAGATGGACCATTGTTCTGCATCTGCGGACCGTTGTTATTTTGATTATAGCCAGTGTACTGCATCTGCACTCCTGATGGTTGTGCATTTACTGAGTTCTCAGGCGCTGTAGTAATTTTTATCTCACTTCCGCAATTAGTACAAAACTTGCAACCATCTGCAATATTTTCCCCACAATTTGGACACTTCATACTTTTTCTTTTCCTCCAAAAAAACATTTAAATATGTTCTATAACGAAAATGATTATAACATAAAAAAATAACTCTCTGAACAAAAAATTCAGAGAGTTATGATGATTTATTTCGCTATAATTAGAACTTACCAGCCTTTGCAGCTTCTTCGATAGATACTGCAAGAGATACTGTAGCACCAACCATTGGGTTGTTACCCATACCGATAAGACCCATCATTTCAACGTGAGCAGGTACTGATGAAGAACCAGCAAACTGAGCATCAGAGTGCATACGTCCAAGAGTATCTGTCATACCGTATGAAGCAGGACCTGCAGCCATGTTATCTGGGTGAAGTGTACGTCCTGTACCACCACCTGAAGCTACTGAGAAGTACTTCTTGCCTTCTTCAAGTCTCTCCTTCTTATATGTTCCTGCAACTGGGTGCTGGAATCTTGTTGGGTTTGTTGAGTTACCTGTGATAGATACATCAACATTTTCATGCCACATGATCTTAACACCTTCACGAACATCGTTAGCGCCATAGCACTTAACCTTTGCACGATCACCAGTAGAATATGCAGTCTCAGATACGATCTTAAGTGTATCTGTGTGATAATCCATCTCTGTCTCTACGAATGTGAATCCGTTGATACGAGAAATGATCTTAGCAGCGTCTTTTCCAAGACCGTTAAGGATAACTCTAAGAGGTTTCTGACGAACACGGTTAGCCTTTGTAGCAATACCGATAGCACCCTCAGCTGCTGCGAATGACTCGTGACCAGCAAGGAATGCGAAACACTCTGTATCTTCTTCAAGAAGCATCTTACCAAGGTTACCATGTCCAAGACCAACCTTACGCTGATCAGCAACAGAACCTGGGATACAGAAAGCCTGAAGGCCTTCACCGATTGCTGCAGCAGCTTCAGAAGCCTTGCGGCAATTCTTCTTGATAGCGATAGCTGCACCTACTGTGTAAGCCCAGCATGCATTTTCAAAACAGATAGGCTGAACGCCCTTAACAAGATCATATACATTTAAGCCAGCATCTTCTGTGATCTTTTTAGCTTCTTCAATAGAAGCGATGCCATAGCTCTTTAATACTTCGTTAATTTTATCAATACGTCTTTCGTATGATTCAAATAAAGCCATATTATGCCTCCTAATTATTTATAAAAATAAGATTGTAATTATTCTTTACGAGGATCAATGAATTTAACAGCGTCATCAATACGACCATACTGACCCTTAGCCTTTTCATAAGCTGTGTTAGCATCATCGCCAGCCTTGATGAAGTCTTCCATCTTACCAAAGTTTACAAACTTGTAACCAATGATATTGTCATCCTTATCAAGACCAAGTTCTGTTATATAACCATCTGTCATCTCAAGGTATCTAGGTCCCTTTTCAAGAGTTGAGTAGATTGTACCAACCTGTGAACGGAATCCCTTACCAAGATCTTCAAGTCCTGCACCAACTGCAAGACCATCCTCTGAGAATGCAGACTGTGAACGTCCGTATACAATCTGGAGGAATAATTCTCTCATAGCTGTATTGATCGCGTCACATACAAGGTCTGTGTTTAAAGCTTCAAGAACTGTAAGTCCTGGAAGGATCTCACCAGCCATAGCAGCTGACTGAGTCATACCTGAACATCCGATAGTCTCAACAAGAGCCTCCTGGATGATACCGTCCTTTACGTTAAGAGACAGCTTACAGCAGCCCTGCTGAGGTGCACACCAACCAATACCGTGTGTGAAACCTGAAATGTCCTTAACTTCTTTAGCCTGTACCCACTTTGCTTCTTCAGGGATTGGTGCAGCGCCATGATGCACATCCTGATGAACCTTGCACATATCTTCGACTTTTTTTGTGTAAATCATGTGAAATCTCCTTTCGTGTATATGAAGTAATATACATTACTACCTGAATAATAGATGCAGAAACTTAAAACAGATAAATCTGATACAAAATGTATCTGCAATTTATCCTTTGTCTATTGCCTTGCCACAATAAACAATTTTCTGCCGGAACATTTTCTGACAAAAACATGCCTTTATTATTTTTGCACAATAACTATAAAAAATCTAGTGCTTACGTTAAAAAAATATCAATATTTATAAATATTTTAGTCTTCTGTCTTTCTGACTATATTGTCTTTGTCCTTATAAATATGACGGCCAGGAATACATCCTCTTACGCTGGAAAGTGGATAAATATTGCTTTCCGGACCGATCACAGTACCTGGATTGAGTACGCTTCCGCATCCAACTTCAACATTATCTCCAAGAAGTGCTCCAATCTTCTTTAATCCTGTTTCTACCTGATCATCCTTGCCATTTTTGATAACAACAAGCTTTTTATCTGATTTTACATTGGATGTGATTGAACCTGCACCCATATGTGATCTGTAACCAAGTATTGAATCTCCAACATAGTTGTAGTGAGGAACCTGAACCTTGTTAAAAAGGATAACATTTTTAAGCTCAGTAGAATTGCCTACAACAGCGCCTTTACCAACAATTGCATTGCCTCTTATAAAAGCGCACTGTCTTACTTCCGCGTCCTCATCGATAATACAAGGGCCTGCAATATAGGCTGAATCAAAAACCTTTGCAGACTTAGCAATCCAGACATCTTCTCCTCTTTTTTCAAATTTATCAGCAGGAAGGCTCTTTCCAAGCTCCAGAATAAAATCATGGATCTTCGGAAGCACTTCCCAGGCATATTTAGCTGTCTTCATAAGAGGTGCAGCTATAGTTTCATCAAGATTATACATTTTTTCAATTGAATATTCTTCCATGTTGACTTCTCCTTTAAATTTTGACAACCTATAAATCATAATACATCTGAGGAACAAAATCCAATAATATTAGCAATTCTACTTAATCAAAATTGAAAACTATCCTGTTTTCTTCATTAAGAACAAGCTTTGCACTAAACTCAGAGCCTTTTTTGCTTATAAAGCCATCGATCTTATCTGTAGTCTTTTCTGTAAGGAGCTTTTTGACCATTTCTTCATCTAGCTCTTTTCCGGCAATCTTACCAATAAAGAATTTGCATACAGTCTCGTTTTCATTTTCTTCTTTTGAATAATTAGAGCATCTGTATCCCATATGACCTTTTATGATGTCTCCGCCGCAAACAGGACATTTTACATCAGGGATCAGCTTATCAGGTTCATCCTCAAAAACAAATTTAAGTCCGGTTATCTTACCTTCTTCATCTTTATTAAGACCAACCTTAGCTTCAAATTTCTTACCACTCTTAGATTTAAAGCCAGCTATTTTAGGAGTAACACCAGTAAGTACCAGTTCTCTTACCTGTGACTCAGTCAGATTGACTCCAGCCATCTTACCAATTGAGAATCTGCAGCTCTCCGGGTTGTCCTTGTCATAGTTCCTACAGCCATAGCCAAAACTGGTCTTTATGATCTCGCCGCCGCATATTGGACAAGGAGCATTTTTTACAACCTTTGCTTCAACCTTGTCAAAATCAAAAGTTATCTCTGACTTGCCCTGCTCATTTTTCTTAAGCACCAGGCAGGCATCAAATTTCTTACCGCTTTTTCCTTTAAAGCCTCTGATAGTCTTGGTCTCGCCATTAGTAAGCAGTTCTCTTACGTTACTTTCAGTAAGTTCCTTACCGGCAATCTTACCAATTGCAAACTTACAGCTGTTTGGATCGTCAGCCTTATAATTAGCGCATCCAAAACCAAAGGACTTTCTCATGATACCGCCGCCGCAATCAGGGCATTTCATACCTTCAAGAGGATCCTGAGTTACTCCGTTAAAATCAAATCCAATCTGCACTTTTCCTTCTTCATCTTTGGAAAGAACAAGTGCTGCCTTAAATTTATTTTTGTTCTTTGATACAAATCCGTCCAGAACTTTAGTCCTGCCATTTGTTATGAGTTCTCTAAAGTCTTCCTCTTCCAGCGTCTTACCTGCTATGGCACCCACGTTGAATTTGCACTGATTTTCTTCATTCCAGTAATTACTGCAGCCATAGCCAAAGGAAGTCGTTGTAAGTTCTCCGCCGCATACAGGGCACTTAAGGCCCAGCTTTTTACGTGTGGCAAGTCCTTTAGAATCCTTACCTGTAAAACGGTTGATCCTATCTGCAATCTGATGGGTCATATCAGAACCGATCATAAAAACAGTTTCTTTATTGATATACTGTTCCAGCTTGGACCTGTAATCATCAAATTCCACACTACCATTTACAATACCCTCAAGACCTTTTTCCCAGGAAGCAGTCATCTGAGGATTTAAAAGATTAGGAACATTAAGACTTACCACTTCATAGATCATCTCACCAAGGTTCTCAGGAGTAATGATCTGACTCTTATTATTCTGATTAAGATATCCGATCCTGACAAGCTTATCAAGGATCTCACCTCTGGTTGCAGAGGTTCCGATGCCGGAATTCTTGATCTGAGCTCTCAGTTCCTCGTCTTCAATGAGGTTTCCCGCGTTTTCCATAGCAAGAATAAGGCTTCCGGAAGTATATCTCTTTGGCGGAGATGTTTTACTTTCCTTGATCTCAAAGCCTAAAGCATTTACCACATCACCATTTTTAAGCCTTGCTATAGCATCTATGATGTCCTGTTTTGAATTACTTTCTTCATTGTCATCGCCATTATCCTGACCGGATGACTTAGGAATTCCTGATACCTCCATAAATCCAGGCTTTTTTAACAGTTTGGCCGACATATTAAAGGTTTCATTATCAATTTCAAATACTGCTTTTGCAGTCTCATACTCGGCAGCAGGATAAAAAATTGCAAGGAATCTTTTTACTATAAGCTCATATACACTTCTCTGCAGATCGGTCAGCTTTTCTATACCTGAGAACTGACCTGTAGGTATGATGGCATAGTGATCAGTAACCTTGGAATCATCTGTATACTGTGTCTTTTCAATACCCTTATGCAGATTATTATCCAAAATATGATTTACATATTTTGAAGTTTTGTCATAACCTTTTAGTTTATAGAGATT
The DNA here is from genome assembly GCA_015056495.1 of Butyrivibrio sp. Lineage (GTDB taxonomy): Bacteria > Bacillota > Clostridia > Lachnospirales > Lachnospiraceae > Butyrivibrio. Next base: position 80,592 of record SVGC01000002.1, on the reverse strand, counting down.
CTTACCAATTTCCTTGGCAACAGCTGTGGTAAGGACTCTGGCGTCAGTTCTTGGATATGTTGTAAATTTCTTTTCATACAACTCCTGAGCCACCTGAAGAGTCTCTGCCGGGCTTATTTTAAATATCTTTGAGCACTCCGACTGAAGCTCAGCAAGGTTAAACAGAAATGGAGCCTTTTTTCTTGAGGTTCCCCTCTCAACATTTAATACAGTTGCCTGTTTGCCCTGCAAAAGACTGATAAGTTCATTAGCAGTCTTTTCCTCTTTAAAGCCGTTTTCCTTATAAAGTGCCGGTGTCTGGAAATATCTGGACTTTTCATTTACCTTCCACTCGGCATTTATTCCTGATTCTGTAAAAGATCCTGATACCCTGTAAAAAGGAGTTTCGATAAAATCTCTTATCTCTCGCTCCCTATTAACAACCATACCCAAAACGCAGGTCATTACACGACCGATTGCAATAGCTGTATACGACTTGGTGGCAGCAGCATCATTTATGAGCTTTCCATATTTTACAGACAAAACTCTGGAAAAATTGATACCAAGTGCATAATCTTCTATAGTACGCATGATTCCTGACTTACCAAGCTTGTCATACTCTGACATAGCCTTAGCCTCAGCAATACCTCTTTTTATTTCATCATCAGTCTGAGAATCGATCCATACTCTCAGCTCCTTCATTCCCTCTCTGACGCCACCATAATTCCTGATATTTTCCTCAATGGTCTGTCCTTCTTTTCCTGAGTCTCCTGCCCAATAAACAGTATCAATATCTTCTCTGTGAAGGAGCTTGTTTATGAGATCATACTGATCTTTAGACTTATCAATAACGCCATATTTATAATCCTTTGGTAAAAAAGGCAGATCTTCAAGATTCCATTTTTTGTACTTAATATCATATTCTTCCGGATAAACCATCTCTACAAGATGACCAAAGCACCAGGAAATGACATATTCATTATTTTCAATGTACCCGTTCCCATTGCCAGAAACATTTAGCACCCTTGCAAAATCTCTGGCAACAGAAGGTTTCTCAGTTATAATTAATTTCTTACCCATGTATCAACGCATTTAATTCTATCAGCCTTATACTTCTGTCACTGGCCGCCTTATTTTGCAGCTTAAGGTCAAAGCCCAGTGAAGAGAACAGATAGAAGTAATCCCCCTTTAATTTAGCTTTATCCGACATGGCCAAAAGCCATTCATAATCCTCATAAGTGACTATATGCTGCCAATAGCAGTTACCAAGGAGCTTATAGCCAAATTCATTTTCAGCAATAATATCAATATTGCCCAGTTTACCTATCCATTCTCCCTGTTCCTCTATCTCAAAAGGAAGATTTCCCTTTTCATTTTGATCATCAATATATTCCATGCATATCTTCTTGAAATACTTTGAAACATATACAGGCAATGAAGCAGAAATGAACATATCATAGAATTTATCAGGTTCAAGCTGCTCCAGCGCACTTATATTGGGATAAATGAAGGTAAAATAAAAATCAACCATAGGGTCACAAATACGATAAACACCCTTCATCATATTTTCATGACCTGCATGATCATAAGAAAATACCTTTTCAACAATCTCCAGCTGTATAAGATTTTTGATATATACAGCTATTTTTGACCTTGGAAAAGACGTCGCTTTATAAAGGTCATTCAATTTTATCTTTCCTGCAGCGAGCTGACTTAAAATAGAATAATAAACTGAAGTCTCCCTCAGATTGTCCTCTATAAGTCTTGTTGCCTCATTATGAAGGCAACCATATCTATCAAGAAAGTTTTTACATATATTTCCTTTAAAGGAAAGTTCTTTATCAAAATAGTTCCATAGCTTACTCTTGCCGCCAACCACAGAGAAAGTCATCAGGGCATCCTCATAGGACATGTAAGGAAAAGACCTTCTTAGTTCTTTAAATGGCAGATCTCTGATCTTTACAAAAGTATCAATAAGGTCAGAATCAGACCCAAGCGTACTTACAAGACTGTTCTCGATCCACGCAACATTAGAGCTGGAAAGGACAACAAGAACCTTGCCATTTTCAGAAACAAGATCAATATACTCTTTTAATATTCCAATGAAATTTTTTGAAACCCTTAGAATATACTCAGCATTATCAATCCATAGAATAGAGGCTCTCTTTTTAGTACTTTTAGCAATATATCTTAAAATATCACCATAGGTTGGATATTCTCTTATACTGCTACCCTTGGCTCTAAGCTCTCTAGCCCATTGATACTGCTGGCCTCTCTCAGAAGAAGATCTTGCGCAATAATAATTGCAAGACCTGTCATTAGTAAATTCAGAAAAAAGTTCTCTTTTATCGACATTTACATTGCTGTAAACAACAATAATGTTGCTACTGCCAGTTCTATACCAGCGATTTAGTATATACAGATCTGCCTTCCTAGTCTCGTCCATTCCCCACCCCAATAAACATGTTACGATATTTTTGGCCGAAAAAAATATCGTACCTTATGATTATAATACGGAAAAAGAAAAAGTACCATACTTTGAATACATTCAAAATACAGTACTTTTATCTAATATTAATTCGTAATTAAATTATTTCTTTGTGATATAACCAAGAGCTTTCAGGAGTTCTGCACACTCAACAGCACCACCTGCAGCACCTCTCAGTGTGTTATGTGAAAGTCCGACAAACTTCCAATCATAAACTGTATCTTCACGAAGTCTGCCGATGCTTACACCCATACCGCCTTCGTAATTAACATCCATAGTAATCTGTGGTCTGTTATCTTCTTCGCAATACTGGATGAACTGCTTTGGAGCACTTGGAAGTCCAAGTTCCTGAGGTTTGCCACTGAAATTAACAAGCTTGTTTATAAGATCTTCTTTATTTGCTTTCTTTCTGAACTTAACAAAAGCAGCTGCTGTATGTCCATAAAGAACCGGGATTCTTATGCACTGGCAAGTGATAACAGGGCTCTGAGCTGGAACGATAACACCATTTTCAATGTGACCCCAGATTCTAAGAGGCTCTTTCTCACTCTTTTCTTCTTCACCTGATATAAATGGAATAACATTACCAACCATCTCTGGCCATTCATTAAAGTTTTTACCTGCACCTGAAATAGCCTGATATGTAGTAGCAACTACTTCATATGGCTCATATTCCTTCCATGCTGTAAGAGCTGGAGTATAGCTCTGGATTGAGCAGTTAGGCTTAACAGCTATAAAGCCTCTTGTTGTTCCAAGTCTCTTCTTCTGGAATTCAATAACATCAGTATGCTCCGGATTGATCTCAGGAATGATCATAGGAACATCTGGTGTCCATCTGTGGGCACTGTTATTTGAAACTACAGGAGTCTCAGTCTTAGCATATTCTTCTTCGATTCTCTTGATCTCGTCTTTAGACATATCAACTGCTGAAAGAACAAAATCAACATCAGCTACTACTTCGTTTACATTAGAAACGTCTTTAACAACAAGGTTCTTTACGCTTTCAGGAATAGGCTCATCCATCTTCCACTTGCTGCCTACAGCTTCTTCATATGTCTTTCCTGCTGAACGTGGACTAGCTGCAACAACTGCCACCTCAAACCAAGGATGGTTGTTTAGGATAGAAATAAATCTCTGTCCTACCATTCCTGTTGCTCCAAGAACTGCTACCCTTAACTTTTCACTCATTTTTTCTACTCCTCTTCTTACTGGTTTTATATAATATATTGATTCTTCTCTTAATTATGAAACATTATAAGTCCTTAGCCCAAAAATCATCAAGGAATTTGTGATTTTCATCAAGTACCTTTTTCATGACCTCCGGTCCCGGTGCACCTAAAGTAAGTCTTTTCTCAACGCAGGTCTTAAGACTTATAGCATCATAAACATCTGCGTCAAATTTATCGCAAAAGCTCTTTAATTCATCGATAGTCATGTCATCAATTGCCTGATCCTTGTCAATGCAATAAAGGACGATCCTGCCAATAATACTGTGGGCATCTCTAAATGGAACACCCTTTACAACAAGATAATCTGCTGCATCTGTTGCATTGGTAAAGCCCTTTGTTGCACTCTTTTCCATGTTATCATTATTGAATTTCATGGTAGAGAGCATATCTGTAAACAGGATAAGACAATTTCTTGCATTATCTATTGCATCAAAACTGACTTCCTTATCCTCCTGCATATCCTTGTCATAAGCAAGTGGAATACCCTTCATAGTAGTAAGAAGTGACATCAGCGCACCATATACTCTACCAGTCTTACCTCTTACAAGTTCTGCAATATCAGGATTTTTCTTCTGTGGCATAATGCTACTACCTGTTGAATAGGCATCATCAATCTCCACAAATCTGTATTCATTACTATTCCATATGATCACTTCTTCACTAAATCTTGAAAGATGCATCATCATAGTAGCAAGAGCTGATAAAAATTCTATAAGATAATCTCTGTCTGAAACAGAATCCATACTGTTAAAAGTAGGACCATAGAAGCCTAAAAGCTTTGCAGTAAATTCTCTATCCAGCGGATATGTTGTACCTGCAAGTGCTCCTGATCCAAGTGGACAATAGTTCATGCGTTCATAAATATCATGAAGCCTTAGAGAATCTCTCTTAAACATTTCAAAATAAGCTCCAAGGTGATGAGCCAATGTAACAGGCTGAGCCTTTTGAAGATGTGTAAAACCAGGCATGTAGGTTTCTACATTTTCGCCCATGATCTTATCAAGAGTTATAAGCATATTTTTCAATAGCTTGGCAACATTTATGACTTCATCTCTTGTATAAAGTCTCATATCAAGAGCTACCTGATCATTTCTGCTTCGTCCGGTATGTAACTTTTTACCGGCATCACCTATTCTGTCAATAAGATTAGCCTCTACGAAACTGTGAACATCTTCATATTTATCCGTAATTTCAAGCTTGCCTTCCTCAACGTCAGACAAAATGCTCTTTAATCCCTTATGAATAGCGTCTTTTTCTTCTTGTGTTATTACCCCAACCTTGGCAAGCATCTCAGAATGGGCAAGACTGCCCTTGATATCCTGAGGTAATAATCTCTTATCAAAATTTATGGAAGCGTTGAATTTCCATGCAAGTTCGCTGATACTTCCTTCGAACCTGCCACCCCATAGTTGAGCCATGTATTATCTCCTTTATGTACAGTTTCGTTAGCGCTTTAAATCGCTAAAATCTACAATACATTATTCTTTACTTTTTTTCAATACCAATATTTCTCTAATATCTTGTCAAAAGACATTTTTGCATTTATAATTGTCTTTGTGCCACAAACGCAGGCCCATGCTGGAATGGCGCAGTTGGTAGCGCAACTGATTCGTAATCAGTAGGTCGTCGGTTCAAGTCCGATTTCCAGCTTTTATTTTACCCCTATAGGAATTACATCCTATAGGGGTATTTTTTATTTCTTCTTTGTAGTTGTCTTTTTCACAGTTTTCTTGCCTGCCTTGGAAGCAGCAACCTTCTTGGCTTTTTCAATTCCGCTGGATGCTACAACAGCATTGATCTTTTCTTCCTGGATCTTTTCATATTTTTCTTCAATAGCTTTGCGCTGCTGAGCAAGTTCTTTTTCGTATCTCTTTCGCAGTTCATTAAGAAGTTTTTCTTCTTCCTTATCCTGCTTTGCTCTAAGCTCTGCAAGGCTCTTCTCTATTTCTTTTTCCTTGCGGATCTCCTCGTCCTCTTTGATCTTCCTGATCTTGTTTTCCTCATCTGTATAAGGAGTAAATGACAGGATAACTACTGAGCATGGAGCAAGCTTAACACTTATACTATACTGTCTGCCATCGCATGCAGCTCTATTGGCAAGCTGAAGCTGAGGATTGGTAATGCCGCTTCCGCCATATTCAAGCTTATCAGAAGTAAATATCTCAGAATACTTACCATCCTGAGGTACACCCACCTCCAATTCCTGCATGACACCGGACATATTGCAGACTACAAGTAAGAACTCATCCTTTTTCTTGCCGTGACGAACAAAACTCATACGGCAATTCTGGGCATCCATATTATTGATCCACTCAAAACCGGTATCTACAGTATCATTTACTGATAAAGCAGGATACTCATAGTAAATAGTATTAAGATCACTGATCATATTCTGGAGAGCTATTGACTGATCCATAGTAAGCGCATCCGGATCCATTGCCAGCATCTTTTTGCCAGGATATGTATACATATAACTAAGTACAAATCTTGTATTGCCAAGCTTCTGAGTAGAATCTCCAGGCATCATGTCATATAAGGATTCAAGGCCCTTATAGAGATCTTCATGATTGATAGAGAGTACAAATCTCTCAGAATAGCAATAAAGAACGCTATTTGTAAGATCATTGTGATGGCCGCCCCTAAAGATCGGGTCATTCTGTACATATGTCAGGATATCCTTAGTCCAGCCGTTATTCCATTTATAATCAAAACCAAGTCCATTACTATCAACAGAAGATGTAACACCAGGATAGCAAGCTGTCTCCTTAGTCATGATGATGGCAGACTTATCATACTTGTGAACAGCCTCTGTAAAGTTGCGCAGAAAAGCAGCTGCTTCAAGGTTTTCATTGCCTCCGTAGATATTAGGACTCCATTCACCAGGATTTCTATCATAATCAAGGTACAATATCTTGGAAATATCAGAAAGTCTGAAGCCATCTGCATGATATTCCTTTATCCAGTACATAGCATTGGAAATAAGGAAATTGCACACTTCTTTTCTTCCATAATCAAATACTCTGTCAGGAGTATTTTTTCTATAACCCTTTCGAGGATCCTGATACTCATAAAGCCCCTTGCCATTGAAATCAGCAAGGCCGCCTTCATCGCCATCAAAATAAGTAGGAACCCATTCAAAGATCACAGCAATGTCTTTTTTATGTGCTTCATTGACAAAATATTTAAGTTCAGCGCAGTCACCATATTTTTCATGAACAGCAAAGTAATTAAGAATATGGTAATTATGGTCTGATGCATGCTCCATTACAGGAGATAAAGAAATTGCGTCAAAGCCATATCCATCAACATATTCAAGGATCTCTTCTGTCAACTCTTTAAGAGTCTTATCGCTTCTATGTCTGTTTACAAACTTATCAATAGAGATCTCGCAGATTGAAAATGGATCCTGATCCTTATTAAAGTTCTTCTTTGATCTGATAAAATCAGCATCCTCCCAGTCATATTTACTAAGAGCCTTTACAACTGAAAAGCAGCCTTCCTCAGTATGTACAACTGATAATGCATATGGATCATTGCGTCTGAATGTTATGCCAGACTTGTTTTTGATCTCGAACTGATATCTGTCTCCCTCAGCCACATCAGGTATAAAAATCTCAAATATGCCGTTAGGATCAAGCTTTCTCATCTGATGGATCCTGCCTTCAAATCCATTGAAGTCTCCTACAACAGATACTCTGGCAGCTTCAGGAGCCCACACAGCAAAATTGACACCTACATAGCCATTGCGCTCCATTGGTCTTGAACCAAGCTTTTCATATATATCCATATGAATGCCGCTGTTAAATTTGATAAAATCTTCTCTGTCAAGAAACGGCTCAAAATTATAAGCATCATGAAGATTGATCTTCTTATCGTCCTTAGTTACAACTTCATAATGATAATCGATGCCCTCAAGGTAAGGGATAAGCACAGCAAAAAAGCCAGCTTCATCTGCCATTTCCATCTTAAATGTGTCTTCATCATCTTTATCTACACACAGAGTTACTTCTTTTGCATCCGGATAAAACATCTGCACAAGAAGATTATTTCCAACCTTATGAGCCCCAAGTATCCTGTGAGGATCAGATCCGTCAGAATAAATTATTTCTTCGATTTCCGGCCAATTCATCAACTTATATAATTTTGTATTCACACCGTTTCCCCTTCAATAAAAAAATTTCAGAACTTTATCAAATGTCATGAAAGAGCATGTATGAACATACCGCTCAAAAGTTTTGGTTCAAACCAGGTAGATTTAGGTGGCATGAGCCTTCCCTGATCTGCGACAGCAAAAAGCTCATCAATAGAAGTTGGATGCATGGAAAACGCTACGCGCATATCCTCATGACATCTCTTCTCAAGCTCATCCAGTCCCCTTATGCCGCCAATAAAATCAATACGTTTATCAGTTCTTGGATCCTTAATACCAAGTATTGGATACAAAACCTCATTCTGCAGTATTGAAACATCAAGTCCCTCAACAACATCTATATCTATAATATCACTTGTAGCTTCAAGAATATACCATTTTTCATCAAGATACATGCCAAAATTACCTTTTTTATCAGGTCTTACAGGTACATCTGACTCAGTAACCACAAACTTTTCCTTAAGTCTGGCCAAAAAAAGATCAGGTCTAAGACCGTTAAGGTCTTTTACTACTCTGTTGTAATCCATGATCTGAAGCTCCTTATCAGGAAAAAGTACTGATAAAAAGAAATCATACTCCTGATCATGATCCTGCGCGGCACTGCTCTCACGTCTCTTAAGTCCTACCTTAACAGCAGAAGCACATCTGTGATGACCATCAGCTATGTAAGTATGCTCCATTTCAGAAAAAGCCTTAGAAACAGCATCTATATCATCTTTTTGATCAATGATCCATACTCTGCTTAGTACATTACCTTCTGATACAAAATCATAAACAGGGACGCTTTCTTTAGTTTTATTGAGGATCTGAGTAATCCTATCATCATTTCTATAGCACAGGAAAATAGGTCCTGTCTGTGCATTACAGGTATCAACATGATTTATCCTGTCAATTTCCTTATCTTCCCTGGTATTTTCGTGTTTTTTGATCACCCCTGACAGATAATCGTCAATGGAGCTAAGGCCTACTATTCCAGTCTGAGTCCTGCCATTCATGGTCTGCTCATAAATATAGTAATATTCATCAGTATCCTGAATAAAAACTCCATCCTCAATTTCATTCCATAGGAGGTCTCTTGCTTTTTCATAGACCTCTTTTGAATACATATCATATCCTTCCGGGAACTGTGTTTCAGCCCTATCGATATTCAAAAAAGACAACGGATTATCTTTTACAATTTCTCTTGCTTCTGCACTGCTATATACATCATATGGAAGAGCTGCCACTTTAGAGATAAGCTCTTTCGTTGGTCTATATGCTTTGAACGGTTTTACTTTCGCCATTTTTTATTTCCCTATCCTTATAAAAAAATGTTGTTGCGTTTAAGATAATGAGTCACTAGGGACGTATCAGATTGACTCATTTTTTTCAAAATGAGTCAATCTGATACGTCCCCAGTGACTCACTTTCTCAAATGCAACAACAAAGATTAAATAAATTACATTTCTTTTCTTACAACTCTTACTCGAACAACGCCTTCAACTTCAGAGATCTTTCCAACTAACTCATCAGTAACATCATCTTCAAGATCAATAAGTGTGTAAGCATAATCGCCTTTAGACTTATTAGTCATATCAGAAATATTATATCCGGCGCCACCGATCAGCTGTGTAAACTGGCTGATCATATTTGCCACATTTTTATGGAAGATACCGATACGAGGCTTAGTGCAGATACCCATATCGCACTTAGGGAAGTTAACAGAATTATTGATATTACCATTTTCAAGGTAATCCTGTAATTCTACAACTGCCTTGACTGCACAGTTATCTTCTGACTCTTCTGTAGAAGCTCCAAGGTGAGGGATAACGATACATCCATCATGACCTGCAATAACAGAATTTGGGAAATCAGTTACATATTTTCTGATCTTGCCTGAATTGATACCAGCAAGAATATCAGCTTCGTTGCAAAGAATATCTCTTGCAAGGTTTAAGATGATGACACCCTTCTTCATCTTGGCAATAGCTTCTGCGTTGATCATACCCTTTGTAGAATCAAGAGCAGGAACATGGATTGTAATGATATCGCATTTTGAGAAAATATCATCTACGTTAGTAACGTGCTTTACGTCACTTGAAAGGCTCCAAGCTGCATCTACTGAAAGATAAGGATCATATCCTAATACTTCCATACCAAGCATACGAGCTGCATTGGCAACTCTTACACCAATAGCACCAAGACCAATGATACCAAGCTTTTTACCAGCAATTTCAGAACCGGCAAATTTCTTTTTGCTCTTCTCTGTAAGAGCTGCGATTTCAGGATCCCCAGCATTAGCCTTTACCCATTCAACACCGCCGATGATATCACGGCTGGCAAGGAGCATAGCAGCAAGCACCATCTCTTTAACGCCGTTAGCGTTAGCTCCAGGAGTATTGAATACTACAATTCCCTTATCAGCGCATTTCTGAAGAGGAATATTATTAACACCAGCACCAGCTCTTGCAATAGCAAGAAGGTTTTCTGAAAAATCCATCTCAAGCATGTTGGCACTTCTTACAAGAATGCCATCTGCATCATCAACATTATCAGTCACTTCAAAATTCTCATTGAAATTATTAAGACCAATTTTAGCAATTGGATTTAAACACTTATACTTAAACATAGAACCCTCCTGATCACTTAAGATTAGCCTTTTCAAAAGTATCCATGAAGTCAACAAGCTTCTGAACACCTTCAATAGGCATAGCATTGTAGATACTTGCACGCATACCACCAACTGTTCTGTGTCCCTTAAGACTTACGAGACCAGCAGCTGTAGCTTCTGCAATGAACTTAGCATTGAGTTCATCATCACCTGTAACAAAAGGAACATTCATAAGTGATCTGTCTTCTTTTCTTACAGTACCCTTGAACAGCTTGCTGCTATCAAGATAATCATATAAGATCTTAGCCTTAGCTTCGTTTCTCTTCTTCATCTCTTCGAGACCGCCCTGAGCTTTGAGCCATTTAAATACAAGTCCGCACATATAAATAGCCCAGCAGTTTGGAGTATTATAAAGAGATCCGTTATCTGCCTGAGTCTTCCACTTGAGCATTGTTGGAGTGAAATCAGGAACATCATCTCTGATAAGGTCTTCTCTGATGATAGAAATTACAAGTCCTGCAGGACCTACATTCTTCTGAACACCACCATAGATAACACCGTATTTAGATACATCAACAGGCTCTGATAAAAAGCATGATGAAACATCAGATACAAGAATGTGACCCTTAGTATTTGGAAGAGTCTTATATTTTGTTCCATAAATTGTGTTGTTTTCACAGATATATACATAATCTGCATCTTCTGGAATATCCAGATCAGAACAATCCGGAATATAACTGAAAGTCTGGTCTGCAGATGAAGCAACGATCTGAGCATCAAGATACTTAGATGCTTCCTGCTGAGCCTTCTTAGCCCACTGACCTGTAACTATATAAGCAGCCTTCTTATTCTGCATAAGATTAAGAGGTACTGCAGAAAACTGCATAGAAGCACCGCCCTGAAGGAATAACACTTTGTAATTGTCCGGAATTCCCATCAGATCCCTAATGTCTTTCTCTGCTGTTTCAATAACATTATCAAAAGCTTTGGAACGGTGAGACATCTCATTGATTGACATACCTGTACCGTTAAAATCGAGCATTTCTGCTGCAGCCTGTTTTAGAACTTCTTCAGGAAGGACTGCCGGACCTGCTGAAAAATTGTAAACTCTAGACACTACCTTTTCCTCCGAATAACATTAATTTTTAATTCAGCACTTTATCTCTGTGAACTTTAACATTTTAAAACGTTGAAGTTTTATATTAATATCATTCTAATCTGATTTCGATTTTTGTCAATAATGTTATTCCATAATGTTTGTTATTTAATTTTTTATTTTTAGATTTTTATTTCATTTTTTAATAAAACAAAATTGTTGGAGTTCCCACTTCTGCAATATTCCAAAGGGTTTCAGCCTCATCAGAAGGACAATTTATACACCCATGAGAACCGTCATTTTTATATATTTCTCCTCCAAATTCATCTCTCCAATTGGCATCATGTATGCCAACTCCTTTATGAACGCCAAGCCAAAAATGAACAAAGGAAGCATAATTTTCTCCTCTAAGAATAGTGTCATGTCTTTTATTGTAGATATTATATACACCAGAAGGTGTTCCTCTTCCCCTATTGGTATTTCCCGTAACAACGGGGAACTGCATATTTATCTGTCCGTCGACATAATAAGTAAGCTGCTGGGCTCCCATATCCACAACAATAAAGGTGTCACCGATCTCGCTTCCTTCATGGACTGTAATATCACTTCTAAGAGGGACATTCAGAACATTGGAATCATAAGCTCCTGTTCCAAGATAATGGTCAATAATAAATCCATATATCTCTGTTCCATCAATAATGCCTTTATTTCCCTTGCTTTCGCTTGTTACCAGAATCTGAGAAGCTGGATCTTCAAGATATTTAGAAATCGTATAACCGGTATCATACTTATCAAGCAAGCTTTCTGCATAGTCATGGATCTTTTCCTCGCTGATATATACGTAACCTTCAGCATCAGTGACAAAACCTTCATAGATCACATAGTCCTCAGGAAGAGTAACTTCAACCCCATTGCAGATAAACATGCCAAGCCACGGTTTGGCTTTAGTGCTCTTTGCTGCTGATAATTCCTCTATATTGTTCTCAGTGCACAGAAATTTCCATGCAATGCTACTGTCTATTGTTTCAACATCATCAAGAACCTGAAGCGAAAGATCTGGATTCTGTATCAGATCAATAGCTTCGTAAAAAGAAACTTCTTTTTCCTGTTCAGAATTAAGCTCCACCTGCTTATAGCAGTTATCATATTCTGCCAAAACCAGAGATGATTCTTCATTGTAGATGGTATCGCAGGCTGTAGAAAAAATATTATCAAGATCCGGTACACTATCTTTTTCATTCACAAGATAATATCCATCTTCGCCAAAATCCATATACACTTTAAGATCACTCTCATCCTTAAATATCTCCCAATCAGAGAGTTTTAAATACAGGCTATCAATATCAAATTCAATAGTTGGAATGATTGTGCCGCGATATGCGTTAAACAGACCTATTCCCCATGTAAGAGGATTTTGATTTTTCATACGTACTTCAAGTGATTCTGTAAAGTCGTATGTAAGTCCAATGTCTTCGGGAGTTATATCCAGTGTGGCACCAGATTCATCTTCAATAGTCAGAGTCTGAAGCTCAACTCCCTCTTTAAGTAATTCGTTTACCTCTTCTACGCTCTTACCTGTACAATAAATTCCATTGATCCATGTACCATAGGCAAAACCGTCAGAATAATAATACCCTAGCAGCAGATAAACTGCTGCTAGAGCTATTAATGAAATAACTAAAGTAACTCGAACACCCCTCGCAAAACGATTCATTAGTTCTTCTCTTTTTCTTTCCGAGCCAGATCTTTGGCATCAAAAGCTTCACTGATCGGAGCTCCTGCAGGAACCATAGGAAATACCTTGTCATCCTCTTGTATCAGACAATCAATGAGTACAGGTGCCTTAAGAGCAATAGCTTTTTCAATAGCCGGACCTACCTCTTCTTTTTTAGTAACCTTTATTGCAGTGCAGCCAAGAGCTTCAGCCACTTTGCAATAATCCACCTTATCCTCAAGGACAGTATTGGAATATCTCTTTCCATAGAACAGAGTCTGCCACTGTCTAACCATTCCAAGAACATGGTTATTGATGACGATCTCAATTACTGGAATATTGTATCTGGAAGCAGTTGCCAGTTCATTCATATTCATTCTAAAGCAACCGTCTCCGGCAATATTAACGCAGATCTTATCAGGATTACCAACCTGAGCGCCAATGATAGCGCCGAGACCATAACCCATTGTGCCAAGACCACCTGAAGTAAGGAAAGTTCTAGGTTTGTTAAATTTATAGTACTGAGCAGTCCACATCTGGTGCTGACCAACATCTGTTGAGATGATCGCATCACCACCGGTGATCCTGTCAAGCTCCTCAATGATATATGGACAAGTGAGTACACTACTATCATAATTCATTGGGAACTCTTTCTCAAATTCTTTAATATGAGATATCCATTCCGGTCTGGAAACCTCTTTTACCTGAGCATTAATATCTCCAAGAACAGCCTTAAGATCTCCCACAACAGACATATCTGCTCTGATATTTTTGTTGATCTCAGCAGCATCAATATCAATATGTAATATCTTGGCCTGTCTTGCAAAAGTGCTGGCATTACCAATTACTCTGTCTGAAAATCTTGCACCAAGAGCAATAAGAAGATCACATTCACTAACACCAAAATTAGAAGTCTTAGTTCCATGCATACCGATCATGCCTGTATAGAGCTCATCTCTGCCATCAAAAGCACCTTTACCCATAAGTGTGTCACATACAGGAGCATCAATCTTATGAGCAAATTCTTTTAACTCTTTATCTGCTCCAGAAATAACAGCACCGCCACCAACATAGATGTATGGCTTCTTGGCATTGTTGATCATTTCTACTGCCTTTGCAATTTCTTCTGCAGTATATTTCTTTTCCGGAGCACTGTGAACGATCTTGGCAGGTTCATATTCTGAAGTCTTGGCAGTAACATCCTTAGTTATATCAATAAGTACAGGGCCAGGTCTTCCTGTTATTGCGATGTCAAAGGCCCTTCTTATAGTATCAGCAAGCTTGTTTACATCTTTAACAATAAAACCGTGCTTGGTGATAGGCATTGTAATACCTGCAATATCTACCTCCTGGAATGAGTCCTTACCTAAAAGAGGCAGATTAACGTTACATGTTATTGCTACCATAGGTACAGAATCCATGTAAGCAGTAGCAATACCTGTGACCAGGTTAGTAGAACCAGGTCCGCTGGTAGCCATGCACACACCTACTTTACCTGTAGATCTTGCATAACCATCAGCCGCATGAGCAGCACCCTGCTCATGAGACGTCAGGACATGAAAAAATATATCCTTCTGCTTATATAATTCATCATATACATTTAAAATTGTTCCACCCGGATATCCAAAAACAGTATCAACACCCTGTTCTTTAAGACATTCAAGTACAATCTGTGCTCCTGTTAATTGCATTACTTTACTCCCATTATTTATTTCTTTTGATCAATGCTTTGGAACTTCAAGAATAGCTCCTCTGTTACCACTTGTAACCATTTCTCTATATCTTGAAAGGTATCCTGTTGTAACCTTTGGCTCTCTAGGCTGCCATTTTTCTTTTCTCTTTGCAAGTTCTTCATCAGAAACCTTTACATTAAGAGAATTATTAGGAATATCGATGGAGATGATATCGCCTTCTTCTATAAGTGCAATAGGTCCACCAACTGCAGCTTCAGGAGAAACATGTCCGATAGAAGCTCCACGGCTTGCTCCTGAGAAACGTCCATCTGTAATGAGCGCTACTGAAGAGCCAAGTCCCATACCGGCAATAGCTGATGTAGGATTGAGCATCTCTCTCATACCCGGGCCTCCCTTAGGTCCTTCATATCTGATAACAACTACATCACCAGCAACTATCTTACCACCAAGGATTGCAGCGATAGCATCTTCTTCACAATCAAATACTCTTGCAGGTCCTTCATGAACCATCATTTCAGGTGCAACAGCACTCTTTTTTACAATACCTGTATCAGGTGCAATATTTCCTTTAAGGACAGCAATTCCGCCTGTAGCCATATATGGATTATCAATAGGTCTGATAACCTCAGGATCAAGATTTACAACACCTTCAAGGTTCTCGCCAACTGTCTTGCCTGTAACAGTAAGAGCTGTCGTATCAAGAAGATCTTTTTTGCACAGCTCAGCCATAACAGCATATACACCGCCAGCTTCATTGAGGTCTTCGATATAAGTTGGACCTGCAGGAGCAAGGTGGCACAGGTTAGGTGTTACAGCAGATACTTCATTGGCAATCTCCATATCCAGCTTAACTCCAGCCTCATGTGCAATTGCAGGAAGGTGAAGCATAGTATTTGTAGAGCATCCAAGAGCCATATCAACTGTCATAGCATTGTGGAATGCCTTATCAGTCATGATATCTCTAGGTCTGATATTATTCTTAACAAGTTCCATGATCTGATAACCTGCAGTCTTGGCAAGTCTTATTCTGTCAGAATATACTTCAGGAATTGTACCATTGCCTCTAAGGCCCATACCAATTGCTTCTGTAAGACAGTTCATGGAGTTAGCAGTATACATACCTGAGCATGATCCGCATGTAGGACAAGCCTTTGTTTCATATTCAGCAAGCTTTTCCTCTGTCATAGTACCTGCTGATACAGAACCAACAGCTTCAAACATTGATGAAAGAGAACGCTTTCTGCCATCTACTCTACCTGCAAGCATAGGACCACCAGAGCAGAATATAGTAGGAATATTAATACGTGCAGCTGCCATGAGCATTCCAGGTACAGTCTTGTCGCAATTAGGGATCATAACAAGACCATCAAAACCATGGGCCATAGCCAGACACTCTGTACTATCGCAGATTAGATCACGTGTTACAAGAGAATACTTCATTCCAATATGTCCCATTGCAATACCATCGCAGACAGCAATTGCAGGAACAACAACCGGAGTTCCACCTGCCTCAGCAACTCCAAGCTTAACAGCCTCAGCGATACGGTCCAGTTCCATATGGCCCGGAACAATCTCGCTCTGAGAATTTACAATACCAATGAGAGGTCTTCTTCTCTCTTCTTCTGTAAAACCAAGTGCCCCAAAAAGACTTCTGTGAGGTGCCTGCTGCAAACCTCTAAGTACACGATCACTATTCATAACCTAAATCTCCTTCTACCTTTTTATTTTACATATAAAACAAATTCTTCATTTTCATATTTTTTTATAAGCGCATTGTTTATATAATCCCATGGAATGGAATCATGATTAGTGAAATACAAATAAGCATCAGCTCCATCATAATTCTCCTTGATCATGCATTTATCAATGATGACCATATCGGAGCCTTCAATTACAGTATTTTCACAATCGATATCATATGCAAACTTAAGAAGATACTGTTCTTCAAAATCTGTCACACAGATATTCTGTCGTAAATCTACATCTGCCATAGATAACGCTTCATACAGATAATGCTCTCTTTCGCCAAGCTGTCCATGATAATCCCCAAATAAAAACAGAAGGCAAAAACAAATCGCTACAAATGCAAACGGAATATAAACGCCAGCAGTTTCATACCATTTATTATCATCCGAAAGCTTGATATCAACTATATCTGTGTATATGATATCTGTTCCCTCAGGTTCTTTATCATAGCCTCTTTTTCGGTTATATAACTTATTACTATGATTGATAATAAATTCGAAAATATTAGTAATTCCAAATGCCACAAGGAACGCCATATAAGAAAATATCCTCAAATACAGATATGGCAGATTGCCCTGTAAAAAAAGCATTATTGGAACAAATAAAATACAACATATATAGATCAGATTAAGTAAGGTCTTACTATACTGAAAATGTCTGATGCACTGCACCAGTAAAATGATAAGTGCGATCAGAACAGCCACAAACAAAACTACCCCAAAACCATTCAAAAAGTAATTAAACAGATATACAAAATATTCTGGCATATTAAGAAGTATGCCATCTCTGCCACTGCCCTGTATGTATGAAGTGGAAGTCATTAAATGAATACCTGTAGCATAGGACAAAAATGGAGCATGTAAAAGTGTGTAAAAATGGCCATTTCCATAATAAGTACTTGTAGGATCATCTGTTAAATAATTACAGCCAATTGCCAGCCATATTATTGAATAAAGCATGACAGTAATAACTGCAGCTACAACACCGGAAATGATCAGACTCTTTAATCTGATAATATAAGAACTTACCCAAAAGCTCTTATCACTGAGTTTACCGATCCTGAAACCATTGATCAAAAGGTAAATTCCGCCTGCAATACATAGAGGTATAACCCAATATACACTGGTAGGAACCGTGTATAATCCGTATGAAAGGGATATTACAAAGATCACAAAAGTGGACTTTTTAACATTACCCAACATACATATATCTGACATGCAGAGAATAGCCACAAGAAAACATGTCGTAGAAAGAGAATAACCTCTTCCCTGAACAGACAGATCATTGACTATTCTAAATCCCGAATAGATCAATACCGTTGCAAATGGCATCCAGTATGACATATACTTTCCGGCAATCTTATATATCAATATAAGATTGGCTACAGCACAGATAAAGCTGACGCCTCTAAGACCTATGTAGGAATTGCCAAACAGATCAAGGATAGCTGATAATACTGAATAGCCTACATGATTGTTAGGAACAGGCCAGTGTATAGCTGCATAGACCGGTCCTCTACTGATGAAAGTATAGTAAGTATACAATTCATCATACCAGGGAGTCAGATATATCAATCTCCAAAAATAATATGCTGCCATTGCAAGAATAAACAATGTTACCGCAATTGATTCCGGCTTACCAGGTAGTTTACTCAATATATTCAAAAAATAATCCTGTTGGTTTTTAGATTCTTTCTGCAATCAAATCTCCCATCTTTCGGCATCCGCACTCAGTAAACTTATCTCTATCCTGGATAGGCATAAGATCCTTGGTACGATAGCCTTCTTTCAGTACCGAGGTAACTGCATTTTCAATGGCATCAGCCTCTTTACTTAAATTAAATGAATATCTGAGCATCATAGCCGCTGAAAGGATTGTAGCAATAGGATTGGCAATATCCATACCAGCAATATCAGGCGCACTTCCGTGGCTAGGCTCATATAAACCAAAACTTGTCTCATTAAGAGAGGCACTTGGAAGCATGCCGATAGATCCTGTGATCATACTGGCTTCGTCAGATAAAATATCTCCAAACATGTTCTCAGTTAAAACAACATCAAACTGTGAAGGATCTTTTACAAGCTGCATAGCGCAGTTATCAACAAGCATATGCTCAAGCTCAACTTCAGGATAATCCTTGGCAACTTCATTGACAACACTTCTCCAGAGTCTTGATGAATCAAGAACATTGGCTTTATCAACACTTGTAACTTTCTTTCTGCGCTTCATAGCAACATCAAAGGCTCTGATAGCGATTCTTCTGATCTCACTTTCCTTATAAACAAGTGTATCGGTTGCAATCTTTTCGCCATCGATTTCCTCTGTCTTTCTATCTCCAAAATACAGACCACCTGTAAGTTCTCTCATGATCAAAAGATCAAATCCCTTTTCACCTGTAGCTTCTTTTAAAGGACAGGAATCTTTTAACTCCTGATACAGGAATGCAGGTCTTAAATTGGCAAACAGATTTAAAGCTTTACGAATTTTAAGAAGACCAGCTTCTGGTCTGAGTGAAGGCTCAAGCTTGTACCATGGCGATGTAGAAGTGTTACCGCCAATTGAGCCCATAAGGACAGCATCAGCAGACTTGGCTATTTCAATAGTCTCATCTGTAAGAGGAACTCCATATTTATCTATAGAGCAGCCTCCCATCAAAACATCTGTGTAAACAAGTTCATGACCAAATTTATCCCCTACTTTATCAAGAACCTTTTTTGCTTCGGTCACGATCTCCGGACCTATTCCATCACCTGGAATACACGTAATATTCATCTTCATACCATTTTCTCCCATATTTATTATTCTTGTAAAAAGCGCTGCATCAGAGCTCGAAAGCCTAACGCAGCGTCTTAAAAAATCAATTTACTCGGAAAAAATATAATTACTTTTTCTTCTTTTCATTTGCAGGCTCTTCTTTAATAACTGCATCCTGAGGCTTTTCAACCTCTACAATAGCTTCCTTGACCATAGGAATACGGCAATTCTTGTTATTACCAAATTCAACTATAACAGCCTCGTCACTAATATCAATAACAGTTCCAATAAAGCCACCTGTTGTACGAACACTATCGCCAACTTCAAGGGCTGCAATTGTCTGAGCCTTCTGTCTGTCGCTCTTTCTCTGAGGACGGATCATAAAGAAATAAAATGCAGCAAAAATCAGAATATAAATAACAACGATCATCAAAGTTGATCCTGATGTAGCTGCAGTAGCAGTATCAGCTGCTAATAAAACACCAAAATTACTCATTTCGTAAGCCTCCAAGTATCTTAAATAATCACTTATAAATCATACACAAAATAAGATTTGATTACAAGAGACAATATTTAATTAAATGAAATCACATTATCTTGATTAAATTTAATCAAGAATCAACCTTTCTTCCATCCTTTAGCAATATCATATTTTCCAACATTATCGTCTTTATCAAATTCCATCATACTTTCAAGCATATCCTTCTTGAAAGTATCAAATCTGTCTTCATCAAGTGCTGTACGGATATCTTCCATCATATGGTTATAAAAATACAGATTATGAAGAACGCATAGTCTCATTCCAAGCATCTCCCCTGACTTAAGCAGATGTCTTATATAGCTCTTGGAATATCTGCGACATGCCGGACAATTACATCCTTCTTCGATAGGTGTATTATCAAGCTCATATCTGGCATTTAAAAGATTGATATGTCCACGCTTTGTATATAAATGTCCGTGACGACCATTACGACTAGGATATACGCAATCAAAAAAGTCTATACCGCGTTCTACCGCTTCCAAAATATTGGCAGGAGTTCCAACACCCATAAGGTATGTAGGTTTATCCTGAGGAAGGTATGGAACAACAGTATCAAGCACATGATACATCTGCTCATGTGTCTCACCTACTGCAAGGCCGCCTACAGCATATCCGTCAAGATTCATCTGTGAAATAGTCTTGGCATGCTCGATCCTGATATCATCAAAAATTGCTCCCTGATTGATTCCAAAAAGCATCTGATGTGGATTGACTGTTCCCGGAAGGGAATTAAGTCTGTCCATTTCCTTTTTGCAACGCTCAAGCCATCTTGTAGTCCTGTCTACAGACATCTGAACATATTCATGCTCAGCCCTGGCAGATGGACATTCATCAAAAGCCATAGCTATTGTAGAACCAATATGGGACTGTATACGCATACTCTCTTCAGGTCCCATGAACAGCTTGTGGCCATCAATATGAGATCTGAAATATACGCCTTCTTCTTTGATCTTTCGATTCTGCGCAAGTGAAAATACCTGAAATCCGCCTGAGTCAGTAAGAATGGGCTTATTGCATGACATGAACTTATGCAATCCGCCCATTTTATATATTACGTCATCGCCGGGTCTTAAATGAAGATGATAGGTATTGGATAAAACCACCTGAGTTCCTATCTCTTCCAGATCCTCAGTAGATACACCGCCTTTAATAGCTGCAACAGTTGCAACATTCATAAAAACAGGTGTCTGAATAGTTCCGTGAACTGTTTCCAGTACAGCTCTCTTGGCTCTACCGGATGTTTTCAATACTTTGTACATATGCTCTCCATCAGTCATATAAATATTCGCTCCAGAATTCTTCAAGGCATATATTTTCCTCATGAATAACTGTAGCTGCGTCTACTCCGACATAACGGAAATGCCATGGCTCATATTCTATACTGGTAATATCTTCCTTACCAGCAGGATATCTTACAATAAAACCATACTTATAACTGTTCTGAGCAAGCCATTTACCGGCCAAAGTCTCTCCAAATCTCTCATCCAGTGCGGAATAGGAATCACTGACAATATCAATTGCCAGACCTATCTGATGTTCACTGGCGCCAGGAATTGTAACTGCCTGAGATGAAAGGTTATATGAATCCATATAAGAAAAACCGGCTTCCATATAATAATCGATCTTATTTGAAAACAGCATCTCCTGTCTTGATCTGTTACGATAAGGAGAACAGATTATGAGATTGACTCCATCTGCACTGGCAGCTTTGAACATATCATAAAGGCTTGAAATGATACGCTGATCACAATGCATATTAGAATTAAGATCACCAAGTGGGAATTCATAATCCTCAGGGATCGGATGCTGCTTGTTTACCAGAATAAGCTTCCAATCATCCTTACTAAAGGTGCAGGACTGTGCTCCATCAGCATCTTCAGAAGTACTCTGTTCCTCTATAGTGTTCTCATCACTATCACTCTCAGTTACGACAAAATCTTCCAGAGAAATAGTCTCGATCACACCATCCTCTCCTTCAAGATCAATATCATCGATATGTGTCTTCTCCGGAGCAGCTGAAAGAGCCGGATCGATCTCCTCTACTTCAGCAAGAACTACTGTATCATTAACAGCATCTGCCGGTAAGAGCTCATCAGATGATACTGTATCATATTCTCTTTCATCAATGCTTGAGTTGGAAACAAAACTGACATTTAAAGAAAGTGATGGATACGAAAAACTACTGCTGGCTATAAAGAAAAAAAGCACACTGGCTAAACACATATAACGCTTAAAATTACTGTAAAAATAAAGCAATATATTATAAAAAGTCAGTATCACCACAGTAATCCCAAGCGCTGGAACAGCTAAATATTTATGTTTTCTTGTAAATTTCTTAAAACCAGAAAGCACCCTTTCTTTAAAGGATGTCTTCATGGACAAATCCGCAATGTTCATTATCGTCTTCCCCTCATATCACGACTATAAACACATATATACTATATTACCATTTTTTCATTGTTTTTAAAGACTTTTTTTATAAAAAAGCACCAACTAAAACAAAAGCAACATGCCCTCCTCTGTAGGCCTTACGGCAAAAGAGTTTTGACATGTTGCTAATATTCTAGTACAAATATTCGTTTAAAATAATACGTAGTAACATTGATTAAAATACATCAAAATCAGCTCCTGATATATAGATCAGTCAATTGACTTATAAAAACGGATCACATTATCAGCTTTGGCTGACATATTAAGAAGCATTGCATCAAGAAGCGTGATAGCAACCATAGACTGAACAACTACAACAGCTCTTGGCATGATCACAGGATCGTGACGGCCTTTGATATTTATATTAATATCTTCACCGTTTTTATTAACAGTCTCCTGATCTCTGGCAATACTAGGTGTTGGTTTGAAATAAGCTCGAAGGATTATATCAGATCCATCACTCATACCGCCAAGGATACCACCGGAATGATTAGTCTTTTTACTAACCTTACCATCTAAAATGCAAAAAGCATCATTATTGTCGCTTCCATAGCTCTGAGATACTTTAATGCCATCGCCTACCTCAACAGCTTTTACAGCGCCGATTCCCATAAGAGCATCAGCCAAAAGAGCGTCAAGCTTATTGAATACTGTATCACCGATTCCTGCAGGAGTTCCGGTCACTATAACGCCAATGGAGCCGCCAACAGAATCAAGGTTCTTCTTGCACTCTTCAATAAGAGCAATAGCCTTCTTATCAGCTTCTTCATCAGGCATTCTGGTCACAGTCTGATATACCTTATTCAGATCCATATTATCTTCATCGATGACTACATTACCTATAGAACGGGTATAGGCATAGACCTCAATACCCATCTGCTCAAGAAGTTTTAGACACAGAGCACCTGCAGCCACCCTTCCGATAGTCTCTCGACCGGAAGATCTTCCGCCACCTCTGTAGTCTCTAAAACCATATTTTGAATCAAATGTATAATCAGCATGTCCCGGTCTGTAATAAGTTGCTATATCATTATAATCCGCAGAATGCTGAGATGTATTTCTTACAAGCAAAGATATAGGAGTTCCTGTTGTTTTACCATCAAAAACTCCTGAAAGTATCTCCACTTTATCAGCTTCTTTTCTAGGTGTTGAAATTGCAGACTGTCCAGGTTTCCTGAGATCAAGATATTTCTGAATATCCTCTTCACATATCTCCATCCCTGCAGGAAAACCATCAATTACTACTCCAACAGCTGCGCCATGAGACTCTCCCCATGTAGTGATTTTTAATACATTCCCAAAACTAGACCCTGACATACCTTGTCCCCTTTAATCATAATTTATGGAAGACAATGCAGTTAGGCTGATCAACAGGAAGTTCAGGTCCATTCATTACAAGTGTTCCAGCTTCCATATTTACATTAAAGAATGTAAGTGTGTTTGACTCATGGTTAAGCGAAACAAGATGCTTGTTATCAGGGAACAGCGCTGCATCCTTTGGATATTCTCCGGCAATAGGCAGAGCCAGTATCTGATTAAGACCACCGTATTGTTTATCTACAGAATAGATGATGACATTATTCTCGCCAGCTGTAGAGCTTACAAGATACTTATCATCCTCAGAGAATGAAAGTGCACTGCAGGCAATACCTGTTGTATCTTTTTCCTGAGTATTGTATACAGTCTGAATTCTCTCAAAATCAGGTGTTCCATTATTATCCTTGTATGAATATACTTCTATTGAACATTTCTGTTCATGAACGATGTATAAAAATTTACCGTCTCTAGAAAACTGCATGTGTCTTGGAGCTGATTCCTGATCGCAGTGTATTACATCAACTTCCTTGATAGTTCCATTTTCATGGTCAAAGGAATAGATAACTACTCTGTCCATACCAAGATCTGCTGCGCACAAATACTTATTATCCTTAGAAACCTTCAAGCACTGAACATGAGGAATATGGTTACGACCACCTGCAATACCAAGTCCCTTATGGAACTTCTCATCAGTGATCTCACCGATACTGCCATCCTCATTCAGTCGAAGAACTGTTATCTTACCATCATGATAACCTGCTGTAACCAGGAACTTATCTTCCTGATCCATGTTAAGGTAACATCCACGCATACCATTTATGGATGCTTCATTCAAAAATGTAAGTGAACCGTTTTCTTCAATATGATAAGACTCTACTCCAAGGTCTGTAATAGAATAAAGAGTCTTGCCATTATGTGAAATACCAATATATGAAGAGTTGGTTATTTCAACCTTCTCCTTTTCTTTAAGGCGACCACCCTTCATATCTACATCATAGATACGAATACCAAATTTAGCGCCTGTACCTGTTGTATAACTTGCAATATAAGCAACG
Source organism: Butyrivibrio sp. (assembly GCA_015056495.1). Classification (GTDB taxonomy): domain Bacteria; phylum Bacillota; class Clostridia; order Lachnospirales; family Lachnospiraceae; genus Butyrivibrio. The sequence continues at coordinate 55,809 of SVGC01000002.1, read as the reverse complement.
TATTTATCCTTGCCTGCCATAACTTGCCTCCTTACTACCTTTATCGGTAGCCAATCTCAAATTAAAGTTTATCATAAATTTAACAATGTTTAAATACAGTTATCAGACAATTTATAAATTTTTGAATTTTTTCAAAATTACTTTCCAAAAGTTTGGATCACTTAGTATTGGCAAGCTTTGAATATGATTTCCTGTAAAATCTGTTCATTCTGATGCAATCAAGAGTGGAAAGGAAATGCCCTTCTCCATATCTTAAAACAGCCAGATGTGCAAGACATCCCTTATCAAGTACTATTGAAACAGCCTGAGCATCATCCAGTGTAGATCCAAGGCAATAGGCTCCATCATTCAGAACAAAAACCGCATTAACATTCTTTTTTACAATAATATTATTGCCATCTCTTCCATGATCATTGATAGGTATCTTGACCTTAACACCAATGAGCTGTGCAAAATCATCCAAAAGAGGTCTCATCTGATTTACTCTCCTGGAAATAGTCATAACAGCCTCAGATTTATTGTGGACTATGTATTTTACGTCTTTTCTCTTGGCATATATATGACTGTGTATCTTTTTGATCCTATCTGGAACATCAGTAACGTCAAATACGATTTTGCCATTTTCAAGATGACTTGAATAACCTTCAGAAAGACCATGTCCCATATCGATCTTGCATACATCAATAAGATAATTGTTGCAGGCAACTTCAAGCTTTTCAGCAGCAGCTATGGCACTCTTACTGTCTTCCCCAAAGCAGACAGCTCCGTGATTGGCCATGATTATAGTATCTGCTTCCCCATACTTTTTGGCTGCTCTTCCAACATTATCTGCAAGAGCATCTGAACCCGGATAACCGTAAGCAGCACAAGGTACTATATATCTTTCATCATTATATTCAGTTCTTAGTTCTCTTTTGCCAAGAGCACCGGCAACTGTAGCATATACCTGATGAGTATGGACTATGAATTTAACATCCTTTCTTGCTTTATAGCAGGCAGCATGTACTTTAAATTCACTTGAAGGCTTAACATCACCCTCATAGCTTAGATCTGCCATATTTACAAGTACTATTTTTTCAGGTGTAAGATCCTCGTACTTGATACCGCTAGGTGTTATCAAAAAATGTTTCTTATCAACTCTGCAGCTGATATTACCCCATGTTCTGACGATCAGTCCTTTTTCAAGTAATTCAAGACCTGCGTCAATAATTTCTTTCTTGATTTCAAGTAAATCCTTCTCTGTGTTTCCCATTATTTTCTAATCTGTCCGTTTCCTATTATTCTGTACTTATAGGATGTGAGTTCCTTAAGACCCATAGGTCCTCTTGCATGGAGTTTCTGAGTACTGATACCGATCTCAGCTCCAAAGCCAAACTCAAATCCGTCAGTAAATCTTGTTGATGCATTAACATATACACAGGCTGCATCAACCCCTGCCAAAAACTTAGAAGCAGCTTCATCATTTTCTGTGATGATGGCTTCAGAATGACCTGTATTATATTTGTTGATATGAGCGATAGCTTCTTCTACACTATCAACAGTCTTTACAGAGATCTTGTAATCAAGATACTCTTTTCCATAATCCTCATCAGTTGCAACAATTGCATCAGGAATAAGTTTTACAGTTTCCTCATCCCCATGTATCTCTACATGATTTTCTTTAAATGCCTTATCTAAAAGAGGTAAAAATCTGTCTTTAATATCCCTGTGAACAACTAATGATTCTGCAGCATTGCAGACACCGATCCTCTGGGTCTTGGCATTTATTATGATAGGCAAAGCCTTATCAAGATCAGCGTCCTTATCAATGTAAATATGGCAGTTGCCTGTACCAGTTTCAATTACAGGAATGGTACTATTTTCAACAACGCTTCTTATAAGACCTGCACTGCCTCTTGGAATAAGCACATCAACATACTCATTCAGCTTCATAAACTGTCTTGTAACTTCTCTGTCAGTATCTCTTATGAGCAAGATAGCATCCGGAGTGATACTGCAAGATGCCAAAGCATCTCTTATAACATCTGTGATTGCTGAATTGGAATTGATAGCATCACTTCCACCCTTTAAAATAGTGGAGTTGCCGCTTTTAAATGTAAGGCTGAAGGCATCAGCTGTTACATTAGGACGTGATTCGTAGATGATACCTATAACACCCATTGGAACTCTGACTTTGGATATCTTAAGACCATTTGGTCTTTCAAACTCTTCAATGACTTCTCCAACAGGATCTGGAAGAGCTGCCACCTGACGGATTCCTTCAGCCATAGCTTCTATTCTCTTAACATCAAGCCTTAGTCTATCCTGCATTCCCTGTGACATTCCATTTTTAACAGCATTTTCAAGGTCTATACTGTTTGCTTCAAGAATTTTTGGAGCATTTTGAACCAGGCTGTCTGCAACAACAGCAAGTGCCTTGTTTTTTATGTCTGTAGATAAACCCTGTAATTCATACTTAGCTTTAAATGCCTTTTCCCCTAATTGATTAAGATCTACCATTAACTACCCTCCTTCTTCTATGCGCATTTATATAAAAAAATAAAACAATTCAATCATATATACATCAAGGGTTTGCGTACTTATTTATATAACCATAATGAGGCTCAAAATTCAACTAAATTGGTCTTTTCTAAAACGATATTTTTTTATATAATCCAATTGTTATGAATAAAAAAGAGTATAGAAAAAATGCAATTGCGAAAAGAAACAGTTTATCTCATATTGAAATAACCATTAAAAGCAAGGCTATTGCTGAAAAACTTTTTAGCATGGAATCTTACAGGAAAGCTTCTAACATTCTTGTTTATTGCAGTTACAAAACAGAAGTTGAAACCTATGGCATTATAGATAAAGCCTTGCAGGATGGCAAAGAAGTCTATTGTCCTAAGATAACAGATGCTAAAAATGGCAAAATGGAATTTGCCAAAATAGACAGTATAGATGATCTGGAAGAAAATGCTATGTCAATTCCTGAACCTATTGATGACAATTTTATTTCAGCTTCTAATACTGATAAATCAACCCTTATGCTGATGCCGGGAACTGCTTTTGACAAAACCTTAAACCGAATCGGCTATGGCGGCGGCTTCTACGACAGATATCTCCAGAATAGACCTCAGATACAGACAATCGCCCTATCCTATGACTGTCAAATGTTTGATGAAGTCCTTCCAACAGAGGATTCAGATATCAAGCCAAAAATGATAATAACTGAAAGCAAAATAATCCAAAGATAATATCCATATCGGAGAAATTTGCTAAATCATAAAAAATGCCTCCGGATATTTAGCAATAGTAAAGACAAATGCTAAATACCAGGAGGCATTAATTATTCTACTTAAGTGCTTTAAAGTTCATAGCAATGATTTCAGCTACTTTTATTCCATCCATAGCTGCTGACGTTATACCGCCTGCATATCCTGCGCCTTCACCACATGGATATAATCCATGTACATTAAGAGACTGATAATCTTTTGATCGGGTAATGCGAACCGGTGATGAGGTACGGCTCTCAATACCATCAATAATAGCCTCATCATTATCGTAACCTTTGATCATGTGTCCAAAATTGTCCATTCCCTCTGCAAAGGAAGCAGTCAATTCTAAAGGAAGGATATTGTGAACATCGGCAAAGCGATACTTGCCCCTGATCTGAGGCTTATTACGATCTTCCTTATCGGTATGACGCATATCTCCAAGACTGTAATCTTTTTCACCATTTTTCAGATGCTCAAGGCCCTTCTTAAAATCATCGAAGTATTCTACAGGAACGTCTCCTGAGCCTATTTCAAAAGCCTTCTTTTCCAACCTCCTCTGAAATTCTACACCCGCAAGAGGTCCCGGCTGCCCAAAATCTTCTGGCGTTACAGAAACAATAATAGCACTGTTTGCATTATGTCCAGCCCTGTCATGATAGCTCATACCATTAACCGCAAGCATACCCTCTTCCGAAGAAGCATTGACAACATAGCCTCCAGGACACATACAAAATGAATAGACACCTCTTCCATTTGAAGCCCTTGAAACAACCTTATAAGGTGATGGAGGAAGAGTCTCAGGATTTTCAATTCCATACTGTGATTTATTGATCAAAGTCTGAGGATGCTCTACTCTAAAGCCCACAGCAAAAGCTTTTGGCTCCATAAATACGCCCTGATCATTTAGAGTATAGAAGGTATCTCTTGCACTGTGCCCGATTGCAAGAACTACTGTTTCTGATTTATATGATCTATCCGGAGTTTTCACACCGGTGATCTTGTAAAAAGGAAGGTCACTGGCAGCAGCTTCTTCAATAGTGTCAGGTCTGTCACACTTTTCAAGTTCGAGACCTGTTACCTGAGTATTAAAATAAACTTCACCACCAAGCTTTTTGATATCTTCTCTGATATTTTTTACAACCTTGGCCAAAACATCAGTACCAATATGTGGCTTACTTTCATAGAGGATATCTTCTGAAGCACCGTGCTCAACAAATATCTTCAGTGCTTCTTTTCCTCTGCCGTCTTTATCTTTGACCATAGTATTTAATTTACCATCGGAAAAAGTACCGGCACCGCCTTCTCCAAACTGTACGTTACTTGTGGTGTCCAAAACACCTGTCTTCCAGAATCTGTTAACAGCCTCCTGTCTGGAATCCACATCTGCGCCTCGTTCAAGCAAAATAGGCTTATATCCATGAAGAGCCAGCTCATAGGCACAAAATAGCCCTGCAGGGCCGGCACCTACCACAACCGGTCTGTTCTTAAGCTCAAGACTGCCTTCTGAAGGAAACTTAAAGATTTCCTTTTTGATAATATCAGCATTTTTGCATCTGGCCTTTTTCAAAACCTTTTCTTCATTACCCTTTAAAAGAGTCACATCAACCATATAGATATCGTAGATTTCAGGCTTCTTCCTGGCATCAATGGAATGTCTTACAAGCTCCAGATTTCCAATATCTGATGCATCAATCTTAAGCTCTTTGGCAACCTTATTCTTCAAGATACCAATAAGGTTATCCATATCGGCTTTATTTTGTATAAATGTTTTTTTACTATTTGCTATTTTTATCTGATTTATTCTGATCAATTCTATTATTCCTTTATAAATCCTACTTTGCAGCGTCCATACCTGCAAGATAAGCGCTTGACCACGCCCACTGAAGGTTATAACCACCACATCTGCCGTTAACATCGCACAGCTCGCCTATGACATATATGCCCTTTATCTTTTTGTACTGCATATTCTCATCAAGGTCCCCAAGGCTAATGCCACCAGCTGTCACCTGCGCTGCCTGATAATCACCAACAGCTGCAATACCAATCTTGAAGTGTCGGTAATTATCTATGATACTTTTTAACATACTATCAGAGATATTTTTGACCTTCATCTCAGGATTAAATTTCATCCTGCTCAAGATCATATCATTTATGGACATATTAGATAATCCCTTTACGAAATCACCTACAGTCCTGTTTTTCTCAAGCGAAAGCATATCTGCAACCATTTTATCATAGCTTTCATCGTCCATTTGAGGGAAAAAGTCAAACACTGCATCCACTACTCTGCCTGCAGCCAGATGTCTGGCAATCTCACTACTTGCCTGCATAACAGGGATTCCGGATATGCCTTTTTTGGTAAACTGCACTTCCCCTGTTTCAGATGCGATCACTTCACTTCCAATAAGGAAATCAATCTTGGCATCTATTCTGACTCCGTTATCTTTAGGCAGTTCCGGAAGGTCAGAGGTAATATACACAAGAGCCGGAAAGGTCTCTTTTACATTCATGCCAAGCTTTTTGCAGATATAATAAGCATCTCCTGTAGAAAGAGTGGATTTTGGACCGGCAAGGCCTCCTGTGGCTAGTATCACGCTGTCGCAGGACATTTCACCTTTGTCAGTGCGGACAACAAATCCATTATCCTTGGGTGTAATTTCCTTTAACTGTTCATGAAACCTGACCTTAATATATTCTTTGTTTCTGAATATCTCATCACTAAGAGCATCAACAATAGTCCTGGCCTGGCCTGATACCGGATAAAGATATCCATCTTCACTTTTAATCACGACGCCTAAAGACCTGAAAAAAGTCAAAGTGTCTTTTACATCAAAAGCAGCAAGAGCAGCATTAACTCTATCTCTTGCTGCAGCATTGAACATATCTCCATCCATGTTCAAATTGGAGAGATTACATCTTCCATTGCCTGTCATAGACAGCTTTTTACCAAGACTATCTCCCTTTTCAATTATACAGATATCTCTTGCACCATTTCTAAATGCAAATATGGCGGCGCTCATTCCTGCAGCACCGCCGCCAATAATAACAATCTTCTTATTCACTTAGTCTCCTTGAACTCATATTAGTGAGTTTGATAAAAAAATTACCAAGTGGTAGTTTACTAAGACTATATCTCTCTATTCCTCTCATATAAGCCAGTACACCAACATAGACCACATATGAAACTATCACGCATACTGCCATAGTAAGTATCTCGCCTATAACATACCTGAGCGCATTCTTTAATATCAAAGCAAACAGACATGCAACAATACTGCCCACCAAAACTATCAAAGGTTTATAAATATCTTCAAAGGCAAAATCCAGCATAGAGCTGATGATCTTGAAAAATACAATATCATAGACCAGCATGGACAGCATAAAAGATAAGGCAATACCATGCAATCCTTTACCCATTACCGAAATAAGAAGTAGGCTACTAAGCGTATGTAAAACAGCAAATGATAAAACGCCTATAATATTAAGCATCATGTGCTCCAGCCTTACAACAAACCACATAAAAAATACAAATACGCTAAAAATAAAAACAAAAAGTGCAAAAAAGCCCAGCAGAGAAGCTTCTGCTTTTTCACTGCTACCATATATAAGTTCCAATATGAGATCAGACATAAAAATAATAAAGAACGCTACAGGAATAAAAGTCCTGATAAAGGTATGAATGATCTGACCAAATAATATTGATGCAATATCTTTTTTATCCTTCTTAAAAGCAGCTTCCATCTGATACCACTTTTTTACAGTAGAAAGGGATAAGATAAAAACTGAAACAAGCAGTATTGGTATGATCTTGCCGATAAACAGGCCAAGATCAACTATTCCGCCAGTTATATCATCGCTTTTAGCTGATAAAGACATAAAAAGCCTGATATCTAAAAGAAATACAAAAAGTGTCGCAAACATTACCGGCAAAGTATATTTCAGATTATCAAAAACCTCTGCCTTGGAATCCAGATATTTATTAGCTCCAGTCTTGATGTATACTGATATTTCTTTTTTCTTTGTGCCATAAAAAGAAGTAATATATAGCAAGCTGAAGAGTGACCCTACTGAAAATGCAATTGAAGTCACGCAGGCTGTATAAAACCTTGAAATATAGTCTACATGAAGCAGCGCATTTACTTTTTCGCCGTAGGAATTAGCAAAAACAGATAAGATCAAAGTACATGCAAAGGATGTAATGCTCAAAATAAGCATACTTATAAAATTCTGTATCGTATATCCAAGTCCATGGAGATACCCTCTTATGCATCCCTGAACGCTGATCAGAAGGACTCCTGGCAAAATGAGCCACAGAACAATATATCCTCTTTCAAGGAAAAACATTCCTTCCATAATGTCATAAGCAAAAAAGCCTAAAACTATGCAAAGGAAAACTGCGCTTAAAAAAGAGGCCAAAAGAGCTGTCTTAAATAAGCTCTCAGCATTGTGATACTGATCTCTCTTGGTCCTAAAGATCACCATCTTATAAACTGTCCGTTCAAAACATACAAGAAAAACACCGCAGGCAAAAAAGAATACGATAAAAGGAATAGCCAAATATGACGCGCACATAGTCCCCGATACTCTGGTGATTGGAAATAAGATACCTACAAGGATCGATGCAGCTATCATTTCCCCTTTAGAAAGCATGTCAGGCCTTAACCTGAATTTTTCTTTTTCTTTAACTTTTTTCATCACATTTCCCCACTCAAAAACTAGTCTCTTGTGATCCCCAGTCCGTTAAGAATTAGATTCTGCTTATCTTCCATAACCTTAGCTTCATCTGCTTCCATATGATCATAGCCGCATAGATGCAACATGCTGTGAGCAACTAAAAAAGCAAATTCTCTTTTTTCAGAATGACCATATTCCAAGGCCTGCTCTCTGACTCTTTTCTCATTTATAACTATATCCCCAAGCATGATAACACCGGTATCCAGATCTATACAATCATTCCACTGTTCATCATCTTCACTTGGAAATACTCCAGGCTCTTCATAGGCGATATTAGGAAAAGAAAGAACATCAGTAGGCCTGTCTATATCCCTGAACTGCCTGTTCATCTCATGAATACCATCATCATCAGTAATGGTCAGATTGATCTCAACATCAAAGGGACATTTTTCTTCTTCCAAAACCGCAGCACTAACTGTCTTGGCAATCTCTTCAATATCAAAATCAAACTTGGCATCCACTTCATTCTCAACGTAAAAAATCATAATATAACTTCTCTTTCTTTAACAACTTGCGCAAATTCTCAAGATCACTAAATGAGAGCTTGCTACGATTGAACTCTTTTTTATCCAGCTTGTGCTGAATTATCTTATCGATCAGTTCATCATAATCTATCTTGGTATCTTTATCCTTACGGATAAGGTACATGATAGAGCTGACAACAGTTTCACAGATATTAACAACAGTAGCTTCCCTGCTTACAAATCCACTCTTTGATCTTGGATCATAGAATTCATTCAAAAAAGGAATTACTTCATCCGGAAATTCATTGTCTTTAAAATAATGTAACACATCATCCCAGCTTTTGCCTTCACTAAGGACTGATATCCTGTGATAATAGGAACAGGTCTTGACTGCTCTACTGTTAAGTTCAAGCTTCATAGAAGCTCTCTCAGCCAAGTACGCTGTATGTATAGCTTTATAATATTCATCCTTATCCTTTTCCTTGATCTGGACAAGAAGTGCATATTCAGGATCATTGATATCCATATACATATCAGTAGTTCCTCTGATGATATACTGGCTAAAGGCTCCCAGTGTCACCAACAGGATAATGGCATCTATGATGGTACATACAATAGGCACGATCAGCGAAACCCATGTAAATGTCTTGTTTTCAAACAGAATATTGAAGGCTACAAATAAAACAAACTGCATAAGAAGTGAAATAAAAATTGGCCAACCAACATCCTGTGTTTTTTGGAGGTCGTCCAAAAGTACAACTGCAAGACAACCTGACAAAAAGTAAATAAAAAACTCACTGTATCCGCCATTTTGCTCAAGCATTACTGATAAAACCAGCAGTGTTGAAGAAGAAACAATTCCTATAAGGCTGTTTGAAAAAAGGCTCAGCAAAACAAAGAAAGCCATGAATGGCCATGCTCCATTAGATATAAGCGGAAGTGCCACAGCCACGATCAAGATTGCAATATAGCAGAATACGAATCTCCACTGTTTCTTTAAGTTCTGATATTTGAAACCATTTGAACCTGTTGTATCCGCAAGCAGGAAAATGTTTATTCCTGAACACAGGATCATTACAACCACGATCTTTTCAATATCTTCTAATTCTTTACCGTAAAAAAAGGTAGCCCCCAAAACTATAAGCGTAGTAACTACAAATAAAACTATGTATAAAGTACTATTCTTTATTTTTGATAGTTTTTCTGTCATCTCCCTGATCTGCGCTCCATCTTACCAATATTTTTTCTCTTTTTCTTATTAGCTTCTTTAGTTTCGTAATCCTCATAAGCCTTGACGATCTTCTGAACAAGAGGATGTCTGACAACGTCCTGGCTGGTAAGATTACAAAAAGCTATATCATCAATATTTTTTAGTACAGACGAAGCAACATCAAGACCTGATCTTACATCCGGAGCAAGGTCCTTTTGTGTTGCATCACCGGTAACAATAACTTTTGATCCAAAGCCTATTCTGGTAAGGAACATCTTCATCTGGGCAGGTGTCGTATTTTGAGCCTCGTCCAGGATAATGTATGCATTATCAAGAGTTCTACCTCTCATATAAGCAAGTGGTGCTACTTCGATAAGTCCTTTTTCCATGTTCTTAAGGAAATTATCTGTTCCCATGATCTGGTAAAGAGCATCATATAAAGGTCTAAGATATGGATCTACCTTACTCTGAAGATCTCCAGGCAAAAAGCCCAGCTTCTCGCCTGCCTCGATTGCCGGTCTGGTAAGGATTATCCTGCTGACTTCTTCTTTTTGGAAAGCTGTTATAGCCATAGCCATGGCAAGATATGTCTTTCCGGTACCAGCAGGTCCAAGTCCAAAAACGATCATGTTGTTTCTGATAGCATCAACATATTTCTTCTGTCCCAATGTCTTTGGCTTTATAGGCTTACCATTTATGGTATGACAAATAATATCCTGATCTATCGTCACCAGAATATTATCATCTTTTTCCTTTGAACTACTCTTCTTTTGTTTTTTATCTTCCTTAAGGGAAATTGCATAATCAACGCTTTGTTCTTCAATCTGACTGCCTCTTGATGAAAGGGTCGCAAGCTCTCTTATGATGTCAGAGGCTTTACCTGCACTTTCTTCTTCGCCGATGATGTGAAGAACACCTCCCCTGTCGATTATGTCTACATGAAAATTATTTTCTATTTTTTTGATATAGCTATCATTTCCGCCAAAAATATTTTGCATTGCCTCCATAGGAAGCGTTAAAGTAATTTCTGTTATGTCACTCATTTATGATATGGTTCCCCGCTACTTATTTTATATCCCCTGTAAATCTGTTCCAAAAGTATCACACGCATCATCTGATGTGGAAATGTCATATCAGAAAAACTAATATGACTATCAGCGCGTTTTAAAATACTCTCGTGTAATCCAAGAGATCCGCCAATTACAAACTGTATATGGCTATAACCTTTTAATCCCTTATCCTGTATGAAATCCGAAAAGGCCACTGAATCGTATTTTTTACCATCAATAGCCAGGGCACATACATAAGCATGATCATCAATATGCTTCAGGATCCTGTCGGCTTCCTTTTGTTTTATCTGCTCCTCAATTGCAGGTGGCGCATTATCAGGCGTTTTCTCATCTGCAACTTCTATTATCTGGAGCTTGCAATATCTGGAAAGGCGCTTGGAATACTCAGCTATAGCATCGTTCCAGTATTTCTCTTTTATCTTACCTACACACAATATGGAAATATTACTCAATCATTACTCTCCTGATCATCATAAACCTTGACATAATACTCATCTACAAATGAATCAAGCAGATCAGAATCAAGATTTATAAAGTTTTGACTGATGATCTTCTTCATTGCTTCTGTTCTTGCAAAAAACAGTGCTTCATCAATCCTGTCAAATGCTTCTTCCTGAAGATTGTCGTCTTCCGGCTCAGCTTCATCATCAGCAATGATCTCCACTTCTTCATCAGCTTCTTTTACGATAGTCTCAGCCATGTTCTCTGATACTGCAGACTCGGCAGCTTCTTCATCCTCAGAATGCTCCAATTCATAGATCTCTACAGCGATCTTTTCCTTCGTAAGATTATCGTCGCACCATTTAGTAAGCTCTTTTTTAAGATTATCCTCTTCTGCAGCTTTGACAATAAGGATCTTATATGTTTTAAGTGACAATATTCCCATAACAATGAACAGGATAAATAATGCCAGCATAACACCGCAGGATATGAATCTGTTAAACTCTGGTACATTAAATGGATTCGTGGAAAAAACGATCAAATCGATCACTATGCCTATAATACCAACAATTATAAGCATAGCTCCTGATGAATGATTATCTTTTGCTAATTCTGCATTACTCTGATATGCCATTAGATCAACCCCCGATCAGTCATAATATTATTTTACTACTACCATAGAACCATTGTATATAATATTATTTATTCTATTATTCTCAAGTTTGGCCTGTACCATCCAAAAATAATCAGACTCATTAAGTCTTGCCTGAAGCACTGGATATCTTCCTTCTACGTCAGGATCTCCATATACAACGAATTTACCTTTTACAAGATTGCCATACCACTCTTTGGTATTTTCATCTGCCCCAATACTGATAAGGTAAATCTCGCCATCATAATAGCCATCAACGAAATTGCCTATTACATTCTGAATGTAGAAAGAACTCTCATCCATATAATTTACATTATAGTCATAGTGCTCCTGACCCTGTCCGTTTGGAAGATCATTAGCCCACTGTCCTACATACTGATGTCTTGAAACCACATAGGTATCATAGTCAGGATAAAACTGATACCATCCACCTGCACCGCTTCTGACACCGTCAACCCATTCGCCATAGTAATACTGGTTTTCTCCGTATACTGCAAGTCCTTTACCATTTGGAAGACCATCACTATTAGTCTCACCATAGTAATAATAATTAGAGGTGCCTGTAAGGGAATAAGACATAGCCTCATATCTGTCAAGAGAAACAAGATCTACAACAGCTGCGTCATTGCCCTGTTCAAAGTAACTTGCCAGTTCAGAAAGCTGTCTTTCTACATCATAGCTTACATTTTTATATATATTTTTTAATACTGCTGTCTCATCAGGATAAAAAGAGTTGCCAGAAATAGAATCCTTATAAATAGTTCCATTGGATGAAACTAAAGTAGAAGCACTTTCAGAGCTTGTCCTTGTAACACTGTCAGTTGTAGCTGCAGTTGATGTATCTGCCTGGCCAGAATCCGAATTAGTTCCAGCTTCTGCAACATTTTCAGAATCTCCAGACATATATTCTACAGAGATATTATCAGTAGAACTATTTTTACCTGTATCTCTCACTACATAAATAACTATCACAAGCAGTAATAAAGCGGCTGCAGCAACAGTAAGTGCCATTTTTAATTTTTCAGATGATTTCATGATCGCCTCATTTATAATTTTTTCTTTGTGAATTTTTAATTTTTTACTCCTCACATACAGAATATTATACTAAAAAAAAGACAGTCATTACAAGCAACATGCAAGGACTGTCTTTTAATCTTTTATTAATTTAAACGATTAATCTTATTTATTTGACAGGTATTCATCAATACCCTTAGCTGCAGCCTTACCAGCACCCATAGCAAGGATTACTGTAGCTGCACCGGTAACAGCATCACCACCGGCAAATACGCCATCTTTAGATGTCTGTCCGTTTTCTTCCTGAGCAACGATACATTTTCTTCTGTTGATCTCAAGACCCTTTGTTGTAGAAGAAATAAGTGGGTTTGGAGATGTACCAAGTGACATGATAACTGCATCACATTCGATTTCAAACTCAGAACCTTCAATTGCAACAGGACTTCTTCTTCCAGATTCATCAGGCTCACCAAGTTCCATGCGGATACATCTGATTCCTCTAACCCATCCTTCCTCATTTTCAAGGATCTCAACAGGATTTGTAAGAAGATCAAAAATGATACCTTCTTCTTTTGCATGTCCTACTTCTTCTTTACGTGCAGGAAGCTCTTCTTCACTTCTTCTATATACTACATGAACCTCTGCTCCAAGTCTGAGAGCTGTTCTGGCAGCATCCATAGCAACGTTACCACCACCTACAACTACGCACTTCTTAGGTCTCATGATAGGTGTTGTTGAATCTTCTTTGAAAGACTTCATAAGGTTACTTCTTGTAAGGAACTCATTAGCAGAGAATACGCCAAGAGCCTGCTCACCAGGGATATTCATAAACTTAGGAAGTCCGGCACCTGAACCAACAAATACTGCATCAAAGCCTTCTTCACTAAGAAGTTCATCAATAGTTGTTGACTTACCGATAACAACGTCAGTTTCAATCTTAACGCCAAGAGCCTTTACATTTTCGATTTCTTTTTTAACAACAGCTTCCTTAGGAAGACGGAATTCCGGAATACCATATACAAGAACGCCACCTGCCTCATGAAGTGCCTCGAATATTGTTACATCATAACCAAGCTTTGCAAGGTCTCCTGCGCATGTAAGTCCTGAAGGGCCAGAACCGATAACAGCTACTTTCTTGCCTTTCTTTTCCTTTGCTGTTTCAGGCTTAAGACCCATAGCCTTGGCAGAATCAGCAACATATCTTTCAAGCTTACCGATTGAAACGGCATCACCCTTGAAGCCTCTTACACACTTACCTTCACACTGGCTCTCCTGTGGGCATACACGTCCACATACAGCCGGAAGTGCTGAAGACTGTCCGATGATCTTGTATGCTGTTTCAACATCATCATTTTTAACTGCTTCAATGAAGCCAGGAATATTGATAGATACAGGACATCCCTTTACGCACTGTGGATTCTTACAATTGAGGCATCTGCTAGCTTCATCCATAGCCTCTTCTTTATTATATCCGAGACAAACTTCTTCAAAGTTTGTAGCTCGTACCTTTGGTTCCTGTTCGCGAACAGGTACTCTTTTAAACATATCTGTTACCATTATTGTTCTCCCATCTGTGTAAAATAGAATTTAGGTTACACCAAAATCTCTATTAATCGTTGCAGTTGCCACAACCGCCATGATGTGTGTTTCCTTCTTTTGCCTTAAGGAACAATCTGCCTTCTTCAGTCTTGTAGAGTTTCATACGGTTCATAGCCTGATCAAAGTCTACAAGATGTCCGTCAAATTCAGGTCCATCAACGCATGCAAACTTAACTTCGCCGCCAACTGTAAGTCTGCAGGCACCACACATACCTGTACCATCAACCATGATAGGGTTCATACTTACAACAGTCTTGATTCCAAGCTCTTTTGTAAGCTTACAAACGAATTTCATCATGATCATAGGTCCGATAGCGATACACAGATCATATTTATTTCCTTCATCCCAGAGATCCTGAAGGCACTTAGTAACATTACCTGTTCTACCATATGAACCATCATCAGTAGTAACGTAAAGATTACTTACCTGCTTAAATCTATCTTCAAGGATTACAAGCTCTTTTGTTCTTGCACCGATGATAACGTCGCAGTCTACACCTCTTTCTTTAAGCCACTTAGCCTGAGGATATACAGGAGCAGTACCAACTCCACCAGCAATGAAGACAATTTTCTTCTTTTTAAGTTCTTCGATCGGTTCATCACAAAGCTCTGATGGTTTACCTAATGGTCCGACTACATCAGTAAATGAGTCACCAGCCTTAAGTGTTGATAACTTATAGGATTCTGCACCAACAGCCTGTACTACGATTTCAACAGTACCCTTTTCTCTGTCATAATCGCAAATAGTAAGAGGTATTCTCTCTCCATCCGGATCAACTCTGACGATAAGGAACTGTCCAGGTAAACATGAATGCGCCACTCTAGGTGCTTCAACCACCATCTGGATAATGTTGGTTGTCAGCTCATTAGCCTCTAAAATATTAAACATATTGCTCCTCCTGATATGCTTTAATATGTTTTTCACCATATTATTTACTTTTAAAACTTATAATAACTTGAAAACAATATAATTTCAATGACTTTTTCTTTAGTTTATTAAAGTGTTAAATTGCAACAGTAATTAATAAAGGCGCTATGTAGCTATTTACAAGCTTCACAGCGCCTTTATACTCATCTATCATCTGTTTGATAATGTGATAAGTGTATATTTTCCGCTCGAATCATAACCAAGCCTGCAAACTGTACCATCATGAGTATTAACAGCATATAACAGTCCTGTTGCATAAGTGGAACCATCATTATTTCTATGATTTTCAACAATAACATAGTATTCTCCGGAGCCATTGATCTCAATAACCTCCTGATACTCATAATAATGATTTCCGTTGTATCCGATAGCCTTGCCTTCAGCATTTATCAGATATTTAAGTCTTACAAGAGTATCTATGACACTATTTACTGCCTGTTCAGTCGAAATAAGCCTTGTATAGATCAGATGGTAATCTCTATATGTTATTTCACTATAATTGTTTTCCTGATCGACTGCTATAAATGCAAAATGGCTTGTACCAATAGGCATCGCTATTGGAGATGTGTAAATATTGGATGAAGGAGTTGGATCAGTCCCATCTGTTGTGTAATAAATTGTGCAGCCTTCTTCAGGAACAACTACGATCATGGTGCTCTGTGTATAATCGCCGCTTTGTTCTACTACATCAGGCGCACTAGGACCTGCGATCTCAATAGTATAAACCGCAGAGGCAACTTCACTTTTATTTCCAGAATCATCGATAGCTATGGCACTGATCTCGTATTCACCATCTTCTTCAAGGACTATAGGAGCTTCGTACAAAATACTCTGACTGTCAGCATCTTCACCATTAACGGTATAGTAAATATCAAGACCTGAATTTGATGTGATAGCAATTTCTACAGCTTCCTCGTACACTCCACTGTCCAGTGAAAAAACAGGAGTTTCAATTCCCATAGTCTCAGGCTCATCTTCTTCTACATATTCTACCGATATTGTAGAATCCGCATAAGTATCAGAATCAGTATCAAAGCCTCCTCTGACAAACACAACAATTAATGCAATGATCAAAGCTACGGTCAAGACCAAAGCCAGCACTAAACCATATACATTACTTGAATTATGGTTAAACAAACCAGTCTTAGGCTTTTTGCCATGTTTGTTCTCAAATTCTTCGCCTTTAAAGAACTCATTGGCAATTCCAAAAAGGGTTTCATTTATTTTGTTTTCAACTTCAGGTTCAAATTCAGGGACAATATGTATCTCGTGGCCACATTTGCCGCAATACATGTAGTCATCAGGAATTTCAGCCCCGCATTTTGGACAAATCATAACTACTCCTAAAACCTATATTACTTCAATCAGATAAAAGCCTGCGATCAAGATCAACAATGCATTTCATAAGCTTCAAAACAATTATACATCAGCATGGCAATAGTCATTGGTCCTACGCCTCCAGGAACAGGTGTTATATAGGATGCGATCTGTGAAACCTCTTCAAAATCCACATCTCCACACAGTTTTCCTGTTTCTGCATTTCTATTGATGCCTACATCAATTACAACTGCACCATCTTTTACAAAATCTTTGGTAACAAATTTAGCTTTACCTATTGCAACAATAAGTATATCAGCCCTCTTACATACCTCTGCAATATCCTTTGTCTTTGAATGTGTAACTGTAACTGTAGCATTTTCTCTAAGCATCAGCATCATCATAGGTTTGCCTACAATATTGCTTCTGCCTACAATAACGCATTCTTTTCCGGTAATATCAATGTTTGAACGCTTAAGAAGCTGGATTATGCCAGCAGGTGTGCAGGATACAAACCCCTTTTCACCTGTACATAATTTGCCAACATTAACAGGATGGAAGCCATCTACATCCTTATCAGGGCTGATTGCTTCTATTACTGCATTTTCATCAATATGCTTTGGAACAGGCATCTGAACAAGAATACCATCTACTTCAGGGTCTTTATTTAACTTATCGATCAATTCTAATAATTCTTCCTGAGTAGTCTTTTCATCAAGTTCATAGGATAAAGACTTATATCCAATGTACTCACATGCCTTCTTTTTATTTCTTACATAAACCTGTGAAGCAGGATCAGAACCAACCAGAATAACTGCAAGAGTTGGTACTCTCTTACCACTTGCAAAAAGCTCCTCTGTCTTTGCCTTAAGTTCATCTTTAATCTGAGCTGAAATCAGTTTTCCATCTATAAGCTGTGCGCTCATTATATTTCTCCCATACTTTAATATTTTGCATTAAATGAACACGCAAATAATGCGTGTTCATTATATTTCATTAGAACAATCCTGTGATCTTGCCGTTTTCATCTACATCGATATTGTATGCAGCTGGTTTCTTAGGAAGTCCAGGCATAGTCGCAATGTTACCAGTTAATACAACAACAAATCCAGCTCCGGCAGATACATAAACTTCTCTTACCCCAAGTGTGAAGTTCTCAGGTCTGCCCAGCTTAGAAGCATCATCTGAAAGTGAATACTGTGTTTTAGCCATACATACAGGAATGTTGCCAAAGCCAAGTTCCTCCAGCTTTGCAATCTGCTTTGAAGCTGCTGCAGTATAAGAAACATCACTTGCACCATAGATCTCTGTAGCAATAGTTTTGATCTTATCCTTGATAGACAGATCAAGTGAATAGATAGGTGCATACTTGCTTTCTTTATTTTCAATACTGTAAAGAACCTTCTCTGCCAGATCTACTCCGCCCTCTGAGCCTTTAGCCCATACATTGGCAAGTGAGAATTCACAGCCCTTAGCCTTGCAGAATTCTTCTACAAATTCGATTTCTTTTTCTGTATCTGTAACAAAAGAGTTAAGTGTTACAACTACAGGAACGCCAAATTTCTGGATGTTTTCAATGTGTTTTTCAAGGTTCACGATACCTTTTTTAAGTGCATCAAGGTTTTCCTTACCAAGTTCATCCTTAGCAATTCCGCCGTTATATTTAAGAGCTTTAATAGTAGCAACAAGAACGACAGCATCAGGATGAAGATCAGCTACTCTTGACTTGATATCAAGGAATTTCTCTGCTCCAAGGTCAGCTCCGAAGCCTGCCTCTGTTACAACATAATCTGCGAGATGAAGAGCGGCTTTGGTAGCTCTTACAGAGTTACATCCATGAGCAATATTAGCAAATGGACCACCATGAATGATAACCGGTGTATGTTCAAGTGTCTGAACAAGGTTTGGTTTGATAGCATCTTTAAGAAGTGCAGCCATAGCACCTACAGCATTAAGATCAGCTGCTGTAACAGGTTTGCCTTCATAAGTGTAGGCTACGATGATCTTAGACAGTCTATTCTTTAAATCCTGCATATCTGTAGCAAGACACAGAATAGCCATTGTCTCAGAAGCAACAGTAATAACAAAATGATCTTCTCTTACAACACCATCGATCTTGTTTCCAAGACCCACAACAATGTTTCTAAGAACACGGTCATTCATATCCACGCAGCGCTTCCATACAATCTGTCTGGTATCAATACCCAGTTCATTACCCTGCTGGATATGATTATCCAGGATAGCAGCTAAAAGGTTATTAGCTGATGTAATAGCATGAAAATCTCCTGTAAAGTGAAGATTGATATCTTCCATAGGAACTACCTGAGCGTAACCGCCGCCTGCAGCTCCACCCTTTACACCAAAACATGGTCCAAGTGAAGGTTCTCTAAGTGCGATAACTGTCTTCTTGCCAAGACGTGAAAGTGCATCGCCAAGACCTACGCTTATTGTTGTTTTGCCTTCACCAGCGGGTGTTGGATTGATTGCAGTAACAAGTATAAGTTTTCCTTCTTTGTTTCCCTGGATCTTTTTCAGATATTCTTCGGACAGTTTTGCCTTATATTTACCATATAATTCAATGTCGTCCTCAGTAATTCCCAGTGACATTGCAACTTCTTTGATTGGTTGCATTACAGTTTCCTGTGCGATCTCAATATCTGTTTTCATAGCCATTCTCCTCTTTAAATTTAGCTTGCAGATAACCTTTCAAATTCTTCCATGGTCATCAAAATCTTTCGTGGTTTGGTACCTTCTTCAGCACCTACAACTCCCGCCTCGCAGAGCTGATCCATGATCCTGGCCGCCCTGTTAAATCCTATTTTAAATGCTCGTTGGAGCATTCCAATAGACGCTTTGTCTTTTTCGATTATAAGTCTTCCTGCATCAGTAAAATACTCATCATTATCACCGTCACCAGAACTTGTGCCACCAGATGATGATGAACTTTCAAAGGAATTGATATGACTTGTAATCTCTTCGTTATAATCAGATTCATCTGATTGTTTTTTCAGGAAGTCTGTAACATCCTGAACTTCTTTATCTGAAATAAAGGCACCCTGTATTCTTGCAGGTTTTGGATAACCCTGAGGATAAAACAGCATATCACCTTTACCAAGAAGCTTTTCTGCTCCATTTATATCGAGAATAGTTCTTGAATCGACACCACTGGACACTGCAAATGCTATCCTACTAGGCATATTGGCCTTGATAAGTCCTGTAATGACATCTACAGAAGGTCTCTGAGTAGCGATTATAAGATGGATACCTGCTGCTCTTGCCAGCTGAGTAAGTCTGCATATAGAATCCTCAACTTCGTTGGCAGATACCATCATCAGGTCTGCAAGCTCATCTACAATAACAAGTATCTGTGGCATTACAGACAGATTTTCATCTTCAGGATGAGCCTTGACATATTGATTATATCCTTTAAGATCACGAACTCCGGTCTCAGCAAATTTCTTATATCTGTTTGTCATCTCAACCACTGCCCAGTTAAGTGCTGCAGCTGCCTTTTTAGGATCTGTGACAACAGGAATGAGCAGATGCGGAATACCATTATATACACTAAGTTCTACAATCTTAGGGTCGATCATTATCAGTTTAACATCTTCCGGAGAAGACTTGTACAAGATACTCATAATGATTGTATTGATACATACTGATTTACCTGATCCTGTAGCACCGGCAATAAGAAGGTGCGGCATCTTGGCAATATCAGTAACAACAACCTTACCACCAATATCCTTACCCACTGCAAAAGCAAGTCTTGCGTCGAAGTTCTTGTATTCCTGACTTTCCAAAAGGTCTCTAAATGCAACAGTAGAATTTTCTTTATTTGGAACCTCAATACCAACAGCAGCCTTTCCGGGAATAGGAGCTTCTATTCTTATATCTGTAGCTGCCAGATTCATCTTGATATCATCTGTAAGGCTTACAATCTTACTTACCTTCACTCCTGCTTCAGGCTGAAGTTCATATCTTGTAACCGCAGGTCCCTGGCTGATATCTGTAATAGTAACATTTACACCAAATGTACTAAGTGTTTCCTGCAGTTTTAATGCAGTCTCTTTAAGTGCCTTGGTAGAATCATTTTTCCCTTTAACACCCTTTTGCAAAAGAGAAATAGGTGGAAATACATATTTCTTAGGCTTTTTCTTTTCCTGCTTCTGGATATCTGCAGCAATATCAGTGCCAGAGGATGCATCAGTGTTTGCCGGTTGCTTCTTTACAGATGCAGTCTGCACACCATCATCGTTCTTTCTTGTAGGAGCTATATAATCCTGAGTATGTACTACATAGTCTCCATCATAATCTTCGCCTTCCTTATGGATGCTGATTCCTGCATAATCCTCTTCAGAAAACTCTTTACGTGGCTCTGGATGAGGAAAAGCATAATCATCTTCAGGTTCTTCATAAGCTTCAGGCTCTTGCTGTGTGCCTAAGATAATAGGCTGATCATCAGCAATATCTTCTTCGTAAGTATCTTCATACTCATCATGATCATTATATGCATGGATCACAGGCTCAGTCCTGATAACTCTCTGTCCATCAGGTTCTACGTCTGTCTGCATGGAATGAGCAATAGTGATCTCATGTATATCATCATGTATCTGACTTTCATCAGGAATAAATAAATTACTATCTTCTTTATCCTCGTCCAATGATGGATAATATGGCTCTTCTTCATCTTCATCAGACAAAGCTGTATCAAGCATTACCCCTGATACCTTTTTATCCATTCTAAGGATTTTTTCATCTTCTTTCTGCTCAAGAGCAAGGCGCTTTTCTTCTTCCAAGCGTTCTCTCTTTTCCTGATTACGAAGCTGACGTTCTCTTGCCTTTTCTCTGTAAAATTCAGCATCTTCTCTTGTTCTTTGAGCTATCTTAAGGCCACCTCTTTTAACACCATTAACAAAAGATTTCTCAGTAAGAACAACGATGCAGATGATGGAAAGTGCTAATAACAAGAGTACTGTACCAACAGTTGATAGATATTTGATAGACGCATATGCAAGGGATCCACCGATTGCACCGCCACCGCTTCTTTCACTGCTGCAGGAATTATATATAGTCACAATGTCATAGGAAGGCATCATAAAAGGTCTTGTGGAAATGATCTCAGTCACCATTCCAACAACCAGGATCAGAAGCATTCCGGACACTACTTTTCTGATGGCAGCTTTTGATCCGCCATTAGATATGATCAGTCCTATAGCAATAAAGCTGGCTACAGGCATTGCAAAAGCAGTGATGCCGAAAAGTCCGAACATCACATCACTTATAGCATTACCAAATGCGCCACATACTCTGAAATTACATATAAACAAAAAAATCGCCAACACCAAAAAACAGATCAAGGATATCTCACTTCTGACTGCAAAGTCTAAAGATTCTTCTCTTTTGGTCTGCTTTTTACGAGTTGATGATTTTCTTCTGTTTGAATTATTTGTTTTAGATCTTCCCCTATTTGATGCCATTTTATACCTGTTTCATCCCAACAAAATTATATTTTTTCACTTCTTAAAAGTATATCATTTTTAGCACCTTTATGCTATACTATGTCTGATTTTGTTAAACAAGAAGCTAATTATAGATAAGAAACAGGAGTTTGATATGGAATTTAAACAGGAAGCTGAAACAGGCTTATTTAAGCAGATTGGCAATATCGATACAACATTAAAGATCAAGGATGTTGCTTCAAAATGCAAACTTGCCAAAACAGAAAACGGTGTTAAGCTCGAATGTAACTATACAGGTCCTAACGCCAGCAAATACCTTCAATATATTGAAAAGCACAGAGAAGAGCTTACTCAGTATCTATTAAATCCTGATACTGCTGATCTCTATGAATGGATGGAGAACAGCCACCAGACAGCTCTTACTCTTAAGAAGCACGAAAAAGAAAAGCTCATCCTCTATGTTAACTATGATCCTGAAACTAAGATCATGGAAACAGGTATTGCAGATGAATATGTTACAATGAAGCTTGGTGCACCTCTTATGTCAATCGATGTAGGTGCTTCTGATCGTAACGCATTTAAGCTGGCAGTATATGATATGCTGCTCCTTGCAGATGAAATTGCAATCCAGATGGGCAATGATGATCTTCGCAAAATGGCAAATATCGAGATGGTAAAAACTTACCTTTCTGAGATATATGATAAGTATAGCAGTAACGAATTCAATGACTGATATCTGGCAGTAAATTGATGATTTTATTGCTTATTAAATCAGTGATATTTATTTGTATCATAAAAAGCATCATGAATTTTAGGCTCTTACTAAAATTCATGATGCTTTTTTAACAAATATAGTTATATTTTTTTAGCCTTGAAGGCCAGCTGACTGTCTGATCATATCTTCTACTACGATATCATAGATCTCACCAATGGAATTGCAATATTCAAGCACCTTCCATGGCTCATTTGTATGAAAGTGGATCTTGACCAGATCCTCATCTCCGGCAGCAATCAGACTGTTGCCCTCAAAATTCTCAGTAATATAATCAGCAATCTCATCTTCATCAAGATCTTTATCTCTACGATCTATAAGAAGCTGTGTGTCATAACGATATGCAAACTGATCGTCCTCTGCATCAATAGAATTAACTCCCATTTTTTCCTCCTAATTATTTGATGTCAGGTCCAAAGGTAAATTTAGACCCTGACTTGTGATACTTACCACTTCGTTTCTACGAAACTTTCTCAATAATATAACAACTTATCACTTGCCAACAAATAAAGTACCAATTTTCTTTTTGTCTATAATATCATACAGATTCTCTGGTCTATGGCCCTGAGTGATAAGTACGTCTATTCCTCTTGAAGTAGCAAGCTCAGCTGCATCAAGTTTAGTGATCATTCCGCCTGTGCCTCTGTTAGAGCCAGAGCCTTCAGCAAGCTTTCTAAGGTCATCATCGATATTCTCTACTCTGCTTATAAGCTTGGCATCAGGATTTGTAGTAGGATTTGCATCATAGAGACCATCAATATCAGATAGAATAATGAGTTTTGAAGCTCCGCAAAAAATAGCAACAATTGCAGAGAGCATATCATTATCAGAAAACAGCTTCTTGTCAGATTCAATCTCTACGTGGCTTACAGAGTCATTTTCGTTAACTATTGGAATAATATGATTCTCAAGCAATGCATCAAAGGTATTTTTTAAGTTTTCTTTTCTCTCAGGGATCTCAACATCATCACTATTTAAAAGTATCTGGCCAACCATTCTGCCATATTCACTAAACAGCTTGTCATACAGATGCATCAGCTCGCACTGTCCAACAGCAGCTGCAGCCTGTTTCAGTCTAAGTTCCTTAGGCTTTTGAGCAAGTCTCATTTTATTGGCGCCAACTGCAATAGCACCTGATGAAACAAGCACTACATCATAGCCCATATTTTCTACACCAGCAATTGCTCTACATAAATGATCGATATTTTTAATGTCTATACCGCCATTTTCGTTTGTAATAGTAGAAGTTCCCACTTTAACTACTATACGCTTCTTACTAAGTTCCATATAAACTCTCTTTCTTACGAAACCCGCCGCTACAACGAATTTCAGAACTATATTTTTTCTAGCTTAAACGCTTCTCAAACAGTTACTAATTATATACAATTATTTCACTTTAATCAAGTAAAGTGCCAATAATCATATTAAAAGAAAAAGAAGTACAGAAATGATCAATCCTGTACTTCTTTTAAGTGGAGACAATCCGGTGGGAGTCGAACCGACGGGTTCGCCCAATGTCTCGTCAAGTGGATCAGACGGGAGTCGAACCCGTGTCCAAAAATCCATCCCCTGTCCTTCTACTATCATAGTAAACTATTTCGGGATTCTGCATCCCTGTTCCCTCAATGATACGGAAGTTTACGCCCGGATCATATCAGTAGCTTCATGATACGCCCATAGCCTCAAAGCTTTGGCTAAGTCGTTTCCTACAAAGTCGACGCCAGTTACCTTATGTGTAGGTGCACAAGGGCTGACGAGCTGCCCTTAGGCAGCTAATGCTAAATTATCTTCAGCGTTTATTTTTAATTTGAGGTTTAACGCACCATCCTGCGGATAGCTTCTCCAGCTTCAAAATCCCTGTCGAAACCTTTACTGACCCATATTCAATTGTCAAAACACGCATATATCTGCGTGACTCTTATTATATTAGTATAAACTATCAGATTTTTCAATACAATAAACCTTTAGTTTAATAATTGTAAGGGATCCACCGTACTGTGTGATCCCTTATATTATCATTTAAAGCTCATCTTAAATTCTTTCTGAGCTTCTCTCTGCTGATCCTTCTTAGCAGCTGTTTCTCGCTTGTCATAGAGTTTTTTACCTTTTGCAAGGCCAATTTCAACTTTAACCTTACCTCTGTTAAAATACACTTCCAAAGGAACTATGGTATATCCCTGAACCTGTGAGGCCTGATCAAGCTTTCGGATCTGCTCTTTATGCAATAAAAGCTTGCGTACACGAAGAGGATCTTTATTAAAAATATTGCCTTTTTCATAAGGGCTTACGTTCATACCGCATATATAGGCTTCACCCTTATCTATAGATATCCATGCCTCTTTGATACTACATTTGCCAAGTCTCATTGACTTAACTTCTGTTCCGGCAAGTGATATACCTGCTTCATATTTTTCTTCAATGAAATAATCATGATAAGCCTTTTTGTTATTGGCTATCAGCTTATTTCCACTTTTTTCTTCTGCCATCACTTATCTCCGTTATCTTCTTTAACAAGTCTAAAATCTATTGTTCTGGCCATTCTGTCAGCACCTTTTACTTTGACCTTGACCTTCTGACCAAGTCTGTAGCTCTTGCCAGTGCTCTCACCTATAAGGGCATATTCAGATTCATCAAATACATAGAAATCGTCTTCGATATCTGCAGCTCTTATAAGTCCTTCACAAGTATTAGAAAGCTCTACAAACATTCCCCAGCTTGTAACACCGGAAACGACACCATCGTACACTTCACCAACTCTGGATTCCATATACTGAGCCTTTTTAAGCTTATCTGTTTCTCTCTCTGCTTCCTCAGCTCTTCTCTCTGTTTCAGATGAATGCTTTGCAACTTCAGGCAGGATCTCATTGTAATGAGCAATCTTTGAATCATTCATTCTGCCACGGAGATGATCTTTAATGATCCTGTGTATCTGCAGATCAGGATATCTTCTGATCGGTGATGTAAAATGGCAATAATATTCACATGCAAGACCAAAATGTCCTGTACATTCTGTAGAATATTTAGCCTGCATCATACTGCGAAGTGCAAGTCTTGTAATTACAGCCTCTTCGTTACTTCCTTCGATCTTGGCAAGAAGCTTTTGTATTTCCTTTGGATGAACATCCTCTGTCTTGGTATGAATATTATATCCAAAATTCCTTATAAAGGTTGTCAGGTTGGCAATTTTCTCTGGAGAGGGCTGTTCATGTATTCTGTATACAAAAGGTGATTCAAGCCAGGAGAAATGCTGGGCAACAGTCTCATTAGCAATAAGCATAAAATCTTCAATGAGATTAGTTGCTGTATTTCTCTCATACGGTTTGATATCAATAGGATTGCCTTCTTTATCCAAAATGATCTTAGTCTCAGGGAAATCAAAGTCAATTGATCCACGCTCAACTCTTCTTGCACGAAGAATAGCTGCCAGTTCAGCCATATCCTTAAACATTGGAACCAGCTCTTCATATCTCTTGCATTCTTCCTCATCATTCTGTTCCAGTATCTTGGCAACACTTGTATATGTCATACGCTCATTAACATTGATAACAGACTCACAGATCTCATGATCGATCACTGCGCCATTATTATCAATAGTCATGAGACAACTCATTGCAAGCCTGTCTTCGCCATGATTTAAAGAGCAGATACCATTAGAAAGTTTATGTGGAAGCATAGGGATAACTCTATCTACAAGGTACACACTTGTACCTCTCTTTTTTGCTTCCCTGTCGAGAGCTGAATTTTCCTGAACATAATTTGAAACATCAGCAATATGAACGCCAAGATAGTACAGTCCATCCTTTTTGGTCAGACTGACTGCATCATCCAGATCCTTGGCATCCTCACCATCAATAGTCACCATCATGACATCTCTAAGGTCTCTTCTGCCTTCCATATCAGCAGCACTGACATAATCAGCAGTACGCATTGCCTGATTCATAACTCTCTCAGGAAATTCAGAAGGGATATCATATCCTTTTACAATTGATAAGATATCAACTCCAGGATCATTGATATTGCCGATTATCTCTGACACCTTGCCTTCCGGCTTACGTCCATGAATAGGATCACCATAATCAGTGATCTTAACTACTACTTTATCACCTGTTACAGCACCTTTACTATGTTCTATTGGTATAAAAAAGTCATTTTGAAACTTATTGTTATCAGGAACTACAAAGCCATAATTTTTTGAACCCTGAAAGGTACCAACAACATCCGTAACATTTCTGGTAACAATATTTCTGATACGACCTTCTTCTCTTTTACCGCCTGTTGTACCAAGAAGTTCAACCTGAACTGTATCTCCGTGAAAAGCCCCATGAACATATTCTTCCGGAATAAAAATATCTTCCTCACGACCTTCTATTTCAACAAAACCGAATCCTCGCTGATTACTTACAAATGTACCGATCAGCCCACCTTCTGACTTGGCAAAACGTCCTCTGGGAGTCCTTTCCAGCCGGCACTCAGCCACAAGCTCTTCCAAAGCCTTCTTAAAAAGATTTCTGTCATCACGGCCAACCTGCATCAAAATAGCAAGTTCTTTTTCCTTCATAGGCTCATAATCCGGAAGAGATACGAGCTCCATTATCTTCTGCTTGCCAAGTATAAGTCTTTCATTGTCATATTCAGAAGTAATGCTTTCAATGCTTAAGCCTTCATTTTCTTCATCATGTTCAAAAATAAGCCTATCCTTAACATCTTCTTTACTATATTTCTTAAAGCTGCGATCAATGGCCTTTTTATGCTCATTCAGCTTATTCTTTTTACTACTATTTTTATTATTCTTTTTAATACCCTTTGGTCTAAAATTCTTACTCATAAAACCTCAATCTTAATTTTTGATGTAATCAACACTTATATGTCTTAACAATTACAATACATGAGAAAGAACTATATTCCTGAGTTTTCTTGTAAGAGCAAAAGTACCACCATCAACCTTTTGCGTACCCATTACTATAGTCATATTCTCATTAGGGAAATTGGAAAAATATGCTCCAAGCCAGCCATCCCAGCCATATTCTCCATTACAGCTGATATAACTTGATCTTGAGCTGTTTTTGCAGACTCTAAGGAGATTATTGTATGAATAACCCCAAAGTCCAGTCCAGTCTTCGAGCGCCACCTGCTGACGAGCAGATAATTCTCCACTTGTCATAAATCTAACTGTAGCAGGCTTTAAAATGTGTGCATCCTTAAAACTACCACCATTTAAAAGCATCTGACCAAATTTCATATAGTCATCAACTGTTGAAAGAAGGCCTGCTCCGCCTGATTCAAATGCTGGAGGTTTGATAGCATCTCTGCGTACGCCAAGATTGTTCCAATCATACTCTTTAAGCCTTGTCTCACCATCTTTATTAGTAGATGTTCTGTAGGCAGTAGCAAGCCTGCCCATCTTGTCCTCAGGAACATAAAAAGCAGTATCTTTCATTTCAAGAGGTTCAAATATTTCTTCACGTAAAAAATCTCCAAATTTTGTACCTGCAACAACCTCAATAACAGCTCCAAGCACATCCGCAGATGTACCATATCTAAAGCTTGAACCAGGTTCAAAATCCAGCACACATTCTGCCAGCTGATCTGCCACTTCTCTTGTAGTCATAGGATTATCAGAATCAATCCTATGTTCAAGATCTAAAAAGACTTTTGTAGTCTGTCTTCCAGCTTCACAATTAATATCAGGATACACAAGTCCTGAAGTCATATCTAAAAGATCTTTAACCAGCATTGGTCTATTGCAGTTAACTACCTGACCATCTTTTATTGTCTTAATATTCTTGTATGCTGGCAAAAACTTTGACACTTCATCAGTAAGATCAAGCATTCCTCTTTCAACAAGGATCATTGCTGCAGCCGCAGTAATAGGCTTAGTCTGTGAAAATAATCTAAATATAGTGTCTCTCTTAAAAGGTTTATTATCATCTATGTTCTGAACACCGCCTTCAGCATAGATAAGTTCTTTACCATCTTTATATACTAAAAAGTTAACTCCGGCAACTTCTTTAGTCTCAATAGCCCTCAATATTGCTTCATCAATAAGTTTTTTCATCCCCATTTACCTTCTCATTTAAAATTTTTAAAATCATAGGAAAGCTATGATATAAAAAAGGCACTCAATAAGAGTGCCTTCAGTAATCTAATAATTAGATCATGCTAAGATTAAGGACAATTCCTAAAGCAATAAATAATACTGCCATAACAACTGTAACCTTCTTTAAAACGCCTTCTTTAGAACGTCCTTTAGCTTTGCTCCAATAAGTATTATCAGTAGCAAATCCCTGGATAGCACCAAGTCCCTGTGTCTTACCTTCCTGAGCAAGTACGATTACAGTAAGTACACAACATACTATTATAAAAATAACTCCTAATACAATCTCTAAAACAGTCATTACTATGACCTCCTCAAATATTTAAACACTAGAACAGATTAGCATATTTATTAAGTAAAATCAATATATTTAAGATTTCTAATCAAGAATTACAAGCCCAGCAGTAACCATGCAAGACCAACAATCAAAAGTAATATTCCTAAACTGATAGGAATAATGGTGATCCAGGCAGAAAGTATCATTGCAAAAAGATCGCCTTTTTCCAGGTTATCGCCAGCATTTATAGGCTCTCTGTCCTCATCAGGATTGTAATATTCATCAACATAAATATCTTCTGATGAAGCTTCAGTTATATCCTTATCTTTTTGTTCTTTTCTCAACTTAAATATTCTATCTACTTTTCTATTCCAACCCATATATTCACCAACGTGCATAAATCAGTCAATCAACATTACTATTTGCTGATGACTCTTCACGACTTTGAATCATAGTTATTAATATACAATGAAATGCGCAGCAATGTGCGCATTTCATAAATATACTAACGATTATTAAAGCACCATTTCAGGAAAAGTATCATCCCTCTTTAACAAGCTTGTGGTGGCAAGCAACAAAGTGGTTAGGAGAAACCTCTTCCCAATCTGGAACAACATGTTCACAGATCTCTGTGCAATACTTACATCTTGTATGGAACTTACATCCCTTAGGAGGATTAACCGGGCTAGGTATATCTCCTTCAAGAACAACAAGATCCTTCTTGTCGTCTGTTGTAGGAATTGATTCCAAAAGAGCCTTAGTATAAGGATGAGCTGGTGCAGCAAATATATCATCAGCTGTTGCAAGTTCAACCAGGTTACCAAGATACATAACACCAATTCTATCAGAGATATACTTAACTACTGAAAGATCATGTGTAATGAACAGGTATGTAAGGTTCTTCTGCTCTTTAAGATCCTGAAGAAGGTTCAATATCTGTGACTGGATAGAAACGTCCAGAGCAGATACAGCCTCATCACATACTACAAATTTTGGATTAACAGCAAGGCTTCGTGCGATACCAATACGCTGTCTCTGACCACCAGAGAACTGGTGAGCAAATCTGTGAACAAAGTATCCTGCAAGTCCGCACTCTTCCATAGTCTTGATAACCATGTCCTGCATTCTCTCATTGTTCTTTTTGCAGTACTTGTGAGCCATAAGGCCTTCACCGATCAATGTACCAACAGTCATTCTAGGATTCAGTGATGAATATGGATCCTGGAAGATATACTGAAGCTGATCTCTGATAAGACGAACTTCATTATATGAAAGTCTTGCAAGATCGATACCCTCATCTCTGTTAGCTTCATGTTTTTCAAACTCGGCATTACCCTTGTAATCGTTACGAAGCTCTTCAATTCTTGAATCAATCTTTGCAATTTCAGCCTTATCCTGCTCAACAGTCTTTGCAAGAGTATCAGCCTTAGCTCTGCATGATGAACGTTTTGTCTTCAACTTATCTGAAGCATTATCAGCCTTTTTGTTTACTTCAAAATCAAGTTCATCAAAATCAAGCTTTGCAGCCTTATACTTCTCGATATCTTTGCTAAGCTTAGCACAAGCATTGTATCTCTCAGTATAAATCTTTTCAACAGGAGCAAGATTATCAGCAACAATAAAACCTCCAACAAGGTTTACAATATTGAGATAAGCATCTTCTGCTGTTTTCTTTTTAGCCATAAGATCTGAGTGAAGGTGAAGCTTTTTATCATCAGAAGCCTCATCATATTCTTTCTGAGCCTTTTCATACTCAGCCTGATACTCATTCATCTTATTCTTAAGTTTAGACAGATGTGAAACTGTCTTCTTAACGTACTTAGGAGCAAGTTCATCAAGAGAAGCTCCATAATACATTGTTCTACCGTCTGTCTGACGATAAAGCTGAAGTAGTGTACGTCCGAATGTAGACTTACCACATCCAGACTCACCTACAAGACCAAGTGTCTCACCTTCATAGATATCAAGAGAGATACCATCATTGGCCTTAACATACATTCCCTTCTTACCTACAGGGAAGTACTGTTTTAAGTTTGTAATCTTCAGAAGGACTTTATCATTTTGTGACATGACGATCCTCCTTTCTAGCATAGAAACATCTTACTGACTGATTTGGGCTTACCTGAACAAGAGGTGGCTCTTCATTTAAGCACTTCTCTGTTGCATATTTACAACGAGGTGCAAACTTACATCCCTTAGGAAGTTTAAGAGGATGAGGAACCGCACCAGGTATCGCATCAAGTCTCTGGTTAGAAGGAGTATCAAGTCTAGGAATTGATACCATAAGTCCTTCTGTATATGGATGAGAATACTCAGAAACATGGAATACTGTCTCTGCATCTGTAAGCTCAACAACCTGACCACAGTACATAACAGCAACAGTATCTGCTATCTGTCTGATAACACCAAGGTCATGTGTAATGAAGATGATTGATGTATTGTATTCTCTCTTAAGGTCATTCATAAGCTTAAGGATCTGCGCCTGAATAGTAACATCAAGAGCAGTTGTAGGCTCATCAGCGATAAGAAGCTTTGGCTTACAAGCAAGAGCCATAGCGATCATAACTCTCTGACGCATACCACCAGAAAGCTGATGAGGATACTGTTTAGCTACGATCTGAGGATTAGGAATCTTAACATCAGAAAGCATCTCAATAACTTTTTGAGCAGCTTCTTTCTTATTCATACCCTGGTGAATAATGAAAGGCTCACTAACCTGTCTTTCAATAGTGAAGACAGGGTTAAGGCTTGTCATAGGTTCCTGGAAGATAACTGATATATCGTTACCACGAACCTTGTACATTTCCTTTTCTGAAAGCTTAGTAAGATCTCTTCCATCGAAAAGGATCTCACCGCTATCAATATATCCATTTCCATCAAGGAGCTGCAGAATACTCATCGCAGATACGCTCTTTCCGGAACCGGATTCTCCTACTACGCCAATGGTCTTTCCTTCATCTACCGAATAAGATACACCATTGACAGCTCTAACTATTCCTTTTTTAGTTCTAAAAAAGGTATGTAAATCTTTTAATTCTAATAAAGCCATCGTTATACTCCCTTATTTATCACGGTCAGATTTTGGATCCATTACATCTCTAAGTGTATCACCTACAATATTTATGCAAATACATGTAACTGCAAGGAAAATAGATGTAAATACCCATTGCCACCAGTAGTTTTTAATAATTGTTGAATTGTTAGCACCATTAAGCATGTTGCCCCATGTAGGTCTTGGATATGTAACACCAAAACCAAGGTAACTAAGGGATGATTCTGTAAGCATACATGTTGCAAAATCAAGTGTCAGTGTAACAAATATGATTGAAACAATATTTGGAAGGATGTGTCTGAATGCAATACGTGATTCCTTAACACCCATAGCCTTAGCAGCAGTAACGTACTCATTTTCACGAGCAACAAGAACCTGTCCACGAACCATTCTTGCAAGGCCTGTCCAAGTCAGGATACCAAGAATACCCATAAGGATAAATATCTTTTCATTTTCAGATATATCCATCTGAGCCATGATAGCTGAAAGGATAAGTGCAAATGGAAGGAAAGGAATAGCTGCAAAAATCTCAGCTACACGCATCAGTATGATATCTACTGCACCACCAAAGTATCCTGAAATACATCCAACAACAATACCAATGATAGTAGAAATGATAACGGCAACAGCACCGATAGTCATTGTCATCTTACCACCCTGGATAATACGCTGGAATATATCAGCACCATAACCATCAGTACCAAATATATATCCTTTAAGTCCCCACTTGTTTACAAGAGAACCATTTTCATCAACTGCATAACTCTGGAAAGCACCAGCGTAAACAGCTGCTGTCTTACCGTCTACATTTGAAGGAACATCTGTCTGGTTAAGTGTTGATCCGCCCCATGACAATACTCTTCCCTCAGAAGTAAGAGCTGTATAATGATATGTTCCGGATGTTAACTGTAAAATGGTTTCTCCATCGTGAAGAGTAGGCATTGCTACACTATCAGATGAAAAGTTACCAGTAAAGAATACGCTTCCATCACTTAGAAGTCCGCATATATGATTATTTGTAGCATATATAGCTTCAATTGTTCTGCCATTTAAGAATGTCTTGGCAGCAACTGCTGACTCATTGATATTACTACGATATTGGTCATATAAGCCTCTCTTACCAGTATAGATACCAGTTCCGGCATCTGTAAGTCCAACAACATAGTTAAGAGTAAAATCAATATCAGTAAGATCATCCTTATCAACAAAGCTACTGATATTCTGGTATGCATTAGCATTTCCCCAGATA
This sequence comes from Butyrivibrio sp., assembly GCA_015056495.1. Taxonomy (GTDB): domain Bacteria; phylum Bacillota; class Clostridia; order Lachnospirales; family Lachnospiraceae; genus Butyrivibrio. The sequence continues at coordinate 22,220 of SVGC01000002.1, read as the reverse complement.
TAGAGCTTTCCATCATTCATAAGGATTGCAGTACACTGATAACCACAAACCAGCTTTTTGATATTAGCTACATCAATAGTACCATTAACAAGTTCAGCAGGCATTTCGATGATGTTTTCACCTGAAGATGATGTTGTGCTTGTAGTTGTCTCTTCTGTAGCATCAGCATTTTCAGCTATGATCTCAGCTGCAGCGCTATCTTCAGCAATATTTTCTTCTGTAGCTGTTTCCTCTGTTGCAGACTCATCTGTAGAAGCTTCAGCACCTGATTCTTCAAGGATAGCTTCCTCTTCTTCACTAACTGACTCTTCTGCTTCTTCAAGCATCTCAAGTACTTCAGCATCTGTTGTTATATACTGGCCGTGCTTATTGGATCCCCAACCGTATACCTTACCAGATTCACTGATAGCAATAATATGGTCAATACCAGCTGCAACATAAGCTATTGTATCATTCTGAACTGACTCAGGAATCTCACTTATATCAATTCCTGTTGTACCAAGCTTAGTAGCACCCCAGACATATACTTTACCTGAATTAGAAAGACCAACAGAAAAACTACCATAACTATCGATCATCTTAATATCATTTTTAAGTTCTGATGGAACACTAAGCATACTCATTGTTGGAGCTACATTTTTCTGTGTAACTTCAGTATATGAGTCATAGTAATTAGGCATGAACAAAGGTCCGATAAATACCAGTAAGAACATACCAATAACAACACACAGTGCAACAACAGCAAGTTTTCTTTCGAAGAAGTTTCTAATGATCTGCTGAATTGGGCTAACTACTTCTTCGACATCAACGGAATCAGCAAGTTCTCTGCTTCCGCCAAAAAACGCTCTTCTAGCCCAGCCGCACAAACGGCCAAAAAAATTCTTTTTCTTCATATCAGTCTCCATGCTCCTTAGGCGCTAACTCTGACTCTAGGGTCAACGAGTCCGTATACTATATCGATTATCAGGTTGCCTATAAGAGAAATAGCAACATAGAAAAGCTGTAACAGCACAACAACATCAAAATCCTGTGAACGAAGTGATGTGATCATCAGCTTACCCATACCATTGATACCAAAGATGTTCTCGAAAATAAGTGATCCACCAAAGATACCAAGGAACCATCCTACTACAAGTGTAACGATAGGAATAAGAGCATTTCTCCATGCATGAGAATAAATAACTGCTTTTTCTGTAACACCCTTAGCTCTAGCTGTTCTGATGCAATCAAGTGAAAGTGCATCGATCATAGAAGCTCTGACATATCTTGTCATTGAACCAAGAGAACAGAATGTCATTGTAATAAGTGGCAGAGCCATATAATACATTCTATCTGTAAACCACTTCCAGCCAGTATAATTACTACCAGGTGTCTTCATACCACTTGGTGGGAACCAGCCAAGAATTGAGCAGAATATCCAAACAAATACGATTGATGTTACGAAAGTAGGAAGCGAATAACCTATGATCGTTATGATCTGCATTGCCTGATCTCCCTTGCTTCCTTTTTTAACAGCACACACGATACCAAGAGGTATTGTGATTCCAAGTGCAAGAATAGTTGCAAAAATATTTATGAATACCGTATTCTTCATCGGATCTTGAACTACATTTATAACATCGTCCTTCAGCTCATAAGAATAGCCGAAATCACCCTGAAGTAATCCTGAATATTCACCATAGTAATTAGGCATAAGACCTACCCATCTCAAATACCTTACCACCATGTTATTTGTATCAGTTCCATACCTACGCTGATACTCAACATACAAGTCCTCAAATATAGCATCTTTCTCTGCCTCTGTAGCGTTACGCAGACGAGTCTTCTGAGTCGTAAGCTCAGCCTTAGCATCTGTGTATGCTCTGTTATTAGGCACAAGATTGTATATAAGGAATAGTATAAATGAAAGAACTATAAGCACCGCAAGCATATAGCCCAATCTTTTAAGGATATACTTTCCCATTGCCAAAACCTCCTAAAAAATAAAACTTTATATAATAAACTACCTGAAATTAATACAGATAGAAATATTCGAATTTAAAACCTGAAAATATCTATATAACGAAAATTTAACTTTAAACCGACAACAATCCACGGTTATGAATATTTGAAAACATAACCGTGGATTATTAGTCAGTTACCTATAATACCACAATTCTACAATATATACTAGTAGAAATTAGTTCCAATAAATATCTGCCATATCCTTGATGTAGTATGAAGAATAATCATCATACATGCTTGGGTCAATTGTCATATTGAATGAGTAATCATATACTGCTGAATTGAAACCTGTAGCAAAGTTAAAGCATGTGTACATAGGTGTTCCGCTGTAGTAACCATAAATCTGCTGCTGTGCAAGTTCATCAAGCATAGGAGCAAAGTCACCAGTTGTCTTCTGAACAACAAATCCAGCTGCAGCGATATTATCGTTCTGCTCGAAACCTGTTACAAGGAGATCTGAGAACTCATTATCAGCTGTACCATACCAGTTAAGTACAAGTGGCATGTAGTAGTCGCCATCGATTTCTACAGTCTTATATGCACCATCGATTGACTGATAGTTCTTGTCGTTCTCTGTAGCATACTCACCAGAAATCTTCTTATAACGAACACCTTCTGTGTATTCATTACCTTCAGCATCATATACCCAGCCATCAGCTTCAAGAACTGCAATAGCTGAATCTACAGATGTATCATAAGCATCAAGAAGCATACCCTGATCTACAGCTGCTTTGTACATCCATGAACCTGAATAGTATGGTCCATCAACAACACCGCCGTAACCACCTGTGAAGTCCTTAGCAAATGTAGCTCTATCCATACAGTAAGCAATTGCCTGACGAACTGCTGTATACTGAACCGGACCATAGTCTGCACGGAAACCAAGCTTACCATAACCAGCTCTTGAATAGTGTGTATATACATATGCTCCGTTTGAGCTATCTGCAAGTGCAATAGCTTCATCTGTTGCAGAACCGCCTGTGATAGCAGCAAGAACATCTACACCGCCAGCCTTAAAGTCTTCAAGCTGTGTTTCAGCAATAACCTTCTTGTAGATAACCTTTTCAATAGAAGGTGTAGTGCCTTCGTAGTTACCCTTGAAGTATTCGTTCTTAACAAGAACAGCTGATTTATCACTAGCATCATAAGATTCAACAACATAAGGACCAGAATATGGATATGTTGTATCTGTATTATTAGCAGAATCAGAAATATGTGAAGCCATTACATAGCTGTCACCATTTTTTTCATAGAAACCATCTTCGATATAAACGCCTTCGCCATCATCAGCAATATCATAATCGCCAAGCCACAGATCCTTATATGATGGGAAAAGTGCAGCGTATGTTATTGAATAGAAATATGGAAGATACTGAGGATCAACTGTTAATGAGAAAGTATAATCATCAATAAGTCTTATACCGCTGATATATTTAGTAGCTCCGTCAACACCATCATTTGTTCCATCATAAGCAGCAAATGAATCATAGCCAACAAAATTCATTGTAGCCTTGTGATCTTTTGCAGCAGCTTCTGCAGCAACCGGGGTTGAGAATGCTAAGATTCTGTAAAGATAGTTCTTAGCTGTAATAGCTGATCCATCAGAGAACTGAAGATCATCGTTGATTGTTACTGTGTATGTCTTAGAACCATCTTCATTGTCTGTCTCATCAAATTCCTTAACAACAGTGTCATTTACTTCATATCCACCATCTTTTGTACGAGATACAATTTCAAGACCATTTGTAAGATTCTGGATATCAAGATCTGCTGATCCAGGACTTGATGCACCAAATATAGCATATCTGAACTTACCAGAAAGGTCTGTTGAACTTCCAAGGATGATTGAGTTATCTTCCTTTTCAGATGTCCAATCAATAAGAGCATCAGCCGGATCCCAATATGGGTTTGTAGGATACTCTTCTACACCCTTAATCTGAGCATTGTAAATATCATAGTATTCATTAGAATACAGTGGAATTTCTGGAAGCAGGTAGTTCCAACGTGTAATGTAGTATTTCCACCATTCTGCATATACTTCATCTTCAGAAGCAAAATCTGTTCCTTCATATGAAGTATTGTAAACCATAGCCATTGTCAAGAAATCAAGACCAAGTTCATATGTCTCACCATCTACATTAAGATATGCAAGACCTGTTGTCTCATCTTCTGTAACGTCAGCAATAGTGATCTGCTTACCAAACTTATCATAGAGGGAAATGTAATCAGCATTCTCTCCGTATTCTTTGCCATTCAATAACTGGATTGATGATGGCTGATCAGCAGTTGAAGTTTCTTCTTCTGCTGCTACTTCTTCACTTGCAGCTGTTTCAGCTGTGTCTGTAGAAGTCTGCTCAGTTTCCTGAGTCTGAGTTGTTGTCTCTTCTGTTGTTGTCTTACCGCAACCAGTAACTAAGCTGGCAACCATTGTAAGAGCAAGGAGAGACGCGAGTGTTCTCTTTTTCATATTTTACCTCCCGTTTTTATTTTTTATATGTAGACATATCAAAATATGTACATACCAACAAAACATTTTTAAAACCCACTGTCTTCAAGTAAAAGACAATTTGATGATATAAAAAAAGAGTGAATGAAAGCGCTCCATTGCACTCAAATCACCAAAACACTTTATTTATTAAGTAAGACAAAAATGATTTTAGCCTTTTAAAGTGTTGGTGTCAAGCAGTAGCAAACATGTGTCCGTCTGTGGCGTACACGTTTTTGCATCTTTATGCAATGTGTTCTAATAAATGTATACAATAATACATATGCTCATGTCAAGTATTTTTGATGCTTTGCTACCGTAATATTCTATCATAGCAAAATTTCATTGCAATATCTTGGGGCAAATTTATTCATTTTTAGTAGCATTTTTAATCAAAAATATTTATAAATATTAATTTTAATTTTTTTTGATTGTTTTACTGAAAATTACAAACTTACCTCTTTTAGTATAAATATCAACTCATTTGTGTTAATAGGCTTTGCCAAAAAGGCATCACAACCAGATTGCAATGCTCTTCTTTTTTCTTCTGCAAATGCATTTGCGCTGATCCCTATAACTGGAATTCCAGATTTAAAGCTATCTCCAAGTTTTCTGATCTCTTTGACAGCTTTGGCACCATCCATGATTGGCATCTTCATATCCATGAGCACTGCATTATAATACAGAGAATCATGTTTTTTGATCATCTCAAGAGCCATAAGGCCATTTGAAGCAGTTTCAGTGATACCTCCAAGAGACTTTAAAATATCACACAGAATATCAACGTTTATAAGATTGTCATCAACAACAAGAAAGCGCTTGTCTCTGAGTATGCCATTACTGATAGCATCCGAAACAGCTTCATGATTATTAGCTGAATTTTTAGCTTCCGTCAAAGTATTGATCTTATTGAGAATATCCTGAGACGGTTGCTTTAGGTCGATTCTTACTATAAATTTGGTTCCTTTTTCTTTTTCACTGGAAAAAGCTATAGTGCCACCAAACTGTTCTATCATCTGCTTGACTATGGACAGACCAAGTCCGCTTCCATTGACAAAAGCAACCCTTTCATCATCCTCTCTGGAAAAAGGTTCATATATCTTATCTTTGAAGTCGTCGCTGATCCCTATACCATTGTCAGAAATCTCAAATTGATAAGTGCTATATCCCTTTGTCTGGCTCTCATACTCCAGCACTTTAATATCAATCTGTCCATTCTCATCAGTATAGTTAATAGCATTAAGAAGTATATTTTGTAAAATCCTAAATACCTTATTTTTATCAATAAGTACAACAGGATTTTTCACACGCACATTGTGGCTAAGTGAATGATGTTTTTTATCTGCCAAAGGCTTTACTTCATTTACAAGTTCATCTATTAAAGAAATAATATTATCCGGTTCATGCTCCAGCTGGAATCTTCCACTCTCTATCTTGGTAATATCCAGTATATTTCCAATAAGCTCCATCAGGTTCTTACTGGCAGTTAAAGTCTTATCTATATATTCACTGGCTTTATCAGGGTTATTGATATTGGCTTTTGCCAAAGTAGCATAACCTATGATCGCATTCATAGGTGTTCTGATATCATGGGACATGTTTGAAAGAAAATCAGTCTTAGCTTTGCTTGCCTGCCTGGCTTCCTGAAGGGCTATTTCAAGAAGTTCTCTGTTTTTCTCATTTTCTTTTTTTACCCTGAATGCTTCTGCCCTGTCATCATCAAGTTTTCTAAAGCACATAAGAGCATCAGTAGGTTTGCCGCTGGCATCCCTTGCTACAACTCTGAATTCTACAACTCTCCATTTGCCATAGTTAACTGTATAAGATATTTCAAAAGACTCTTTATGAGTCAATTCTTCAATAATATGTTCAATCGAGCCCAGTCTTTCTCTTTCTTCAATAAATTCCGGATCGATCCTACCCTGTGAATATTTGGAATTAAAAACAGAATATACACCCTGCCTGTCCATATCAAAAGTCCCCTGTTCAGGCGTGTCATAAATGACCTTCAAAAAATCATTAACAAGGTCAACGTGATAAATAAGAATATAGTTAGAAGCCAAAGCATTGATCACATTTATATTGGAGATATCCATGAAAGCCCCCTTAAAATTTACCAGATAAATATATAATATCGTTATATCGATATTAAATCAATGCTTTTTAGGGTTTTAGTGCATTTTATTGTTATTAATATCGTAAAAGGTGCGCAAATCCTAGCTTTTTATGAAAATGTCTTTATATGAAAAGAGGGAGCTTTCAAAAAGCTCCCTTAAACCATATATCAAAGTCAATCAATATATTGTTATTCTTTATTTTTTGATCAGAAGAGATTTTCCTGTCATCTCAGCAGGTACTTCCTCACCCATGCACTCTATAAGAGTTGGGATAATATCAGCAAGGCATCCGCCTTCCTTAAGACCGTAACCCTCGTCATAGTTAACGAGAATAAATGGAACTGGATTTGTAGTATGTGCAGTATGAGGCTGACCTGTCTCATAATCAATCATCTGCTCACAGTTACCATGATCAGCACAGATGAACAAAGTGCCATTCTTAACCTTTATAGCTTCAACTGCTCTACCAACGCATGCATCAACAGCTTCTACAGCCTTAACAGCAGCATCGATAACACCTGTATGACCTACCATATCAGGGTTAGCAAAGTTGATAACAATAACATCATACTTATCAGAATTGATTGCTTCTACAAGTCTGTCGCATACTTCAGGTGCACTCATCTGAGGCTTAAGGTCATATGTTGGAACATCCTTAGGAGAGTTAACAAGGATCCTGTCCTCACCTTCATTTGGCTGCTCTACACCACCATTAAAGAAGAATGTAACATGAGCATACTTCTCTGTCTCAGCAATACGAGCCTGTTTAAGTCCCTTTGAAGCAAGCCATTCGCCAAATGTGTTATTAAGAAGAACCTTTTTAAATGCAACTTCCTTGTTAGGAATGTTAGGATCATAATCTACAAAAGTAACGAAAGAAAGGTCAAGTCTCTTTTCTCTGTCAAACTTATCAAAATCATTATCGCAGAAGCAGTGGCAGATCTCTCTTGCTCTATCAGGTCTGAAGTTGAAGAAAATAACTGAATCTCCGTCCTTGATAGTAGCTACAGGAGCTCCATCCTTCATAATAACTGTAGGCTGAACAAACTCATCTGTCTCGCCTTTATCATAGCTCTGCTGCATAGCTTCATGAGCAGAACCTGCTGTAACACCAACACCCTTTGTAAGAGCATCATAAGCCTTTACAACACGGTCATAGTTGTTATCTCTATCCATTGCATAATATCTTCCAGAAATAGATGCAATCTCACCAACACCAAGCTCAGCCATCTTGTCTTCAAGCTGCTTAACGTAATCAATACCACTCTTAGGAGGTGTATCTCTTCCGTCCATAAATCCATGAACATATACCTTTGAAAGGCCATTTCTCTTAGCCAGTTCAAGGATTCCATAAAGGTGTGTGATGTGACTGTGTACACCACCATCAGAAAGCAGTCCAAACATGTGAAGGCTGCTACCATTCTTCTTGCAATTCTCTACAGCGCCCATAAGAGCTTCATTTGTAAAGAAATCACCATCTTCAATAGATTTTGTAATACGAGTCAGTTCCTGATATACAATACGACCCGCACCCATATTCATATGTCCAACTTCTGAGTTACCCATCTGTCCATCAGGAAGTCCAACTGCAAGGCCGCTGGCATTTCCCTTTACCCAAGGGTAATCTCTCATAAGTCCATCAATAACAGGAGTCTTTGCAATAGCAACAGCATTAGCCTCTGGATTGTCATTAAGACCAAAGCCGTCAAGAATCATTAAAACTGTAGGTTTAGAACCCTTCATTTATTTATCCTCCGTAAATTCAGCTAAAATAATATTTTATATTCTTTCCAACATAGAATTATAGCCTATCAAAGCTATATTGACAACAACTTAACAAATTAAAAACTTATAAAAAAACTAAAGAAAAACATTCTCCACCGTAATATAACGATGAAGAATGTCATTCTTATAAATAATTATCCCATTGAACACAGATAAGCAATGTGCCCTTTTCAACAGTAACAGTAGCCTGCTCATCTATTATAAATTCATTACTAACTCCAATTGGAGTATCATTTTTCATGATCCCGTTTTCAAGTCCATACATGGCGCCTTTAATAGTTACGCCAACAGAGATATCCGATATGGAAAAAACTGAAAACATTCCAGTCATGCCTCTATTAAAAGAAATAGTCTCATTCTCTGCAATCAGCATCATTCCATCAGCTGCCATGATATAGCCTTTAGCCCCGGAATGCTTGATAAATAAAAGTGTCTGAATATTTGAAATAGAATGATCAAACCTGCTACCGCCAAGAGAGCCGTACAGATAAAACTTTTTATAGCCTTTTGAAAGACCCAGTTTTACTGCTTGCATTGTATCTGTATCATCCTTCATGACATTAAGATGCATAACCCTGGCAGGATCTGCCTCTTCTATTTCTTTTAACTGTTCCAAATAAATTGGTGACTTTCGCGAAAGGGAATCAAAATCCCCCAAAATATAATCAGGCAGGATTCCCATATTCTGTAAATGAACAAATCCGGCGTCACATGCAATCAGGAAGTCTCCTTCCTTATAATTAAGATCCATTGGTGTAAAGCTTCCAGCGGAAACTATTATGCATTTTCCATCCATTATCAAGGAGTCATCTTCTTTCCTATAGTCTCTGTATCCATTGTTGATTCATTATCTCCGCCCCAATCGACAACAATAGTCTCTTCAGATTCCTCAGCAGAGCTTTCAACTACTGTAGACAGGCGATAATTCATCTTTGGTGTCAATTTACCATTTATAGTAACATTGCTGTACAAATAAGTAACAGTATATGTTGTATGTGGATAATAGCTGTCACCTTCAGAACTAGGTTCATAAGAAATAGCATTTCTCTGAATTCCATCATCTTCAAGGAAGTTAGCCCATAAAGTCAAAACTCCTGCAGTAGAAGGATTTTCTTCATAATCCATAAATCTATAAGTCCAAGTATCAGCATCCTGTTCAAGCACAAGTCCTTCGCGGCTGACCGGAACATAAGTTGTATTCTGGAGTACAGTTTCTTCATTATTCAAAAAGACATCTCTAAGAGCAACATATTCATCAGAAACCACAAAATCTCTTAAAGCCTCAATATCTCCAGCATCCACTTTAGTAAATATATCCGAAAAGACACCAAGTACGCTCTCCGCATCTGTAAAGCATGACTGTAAAGACTCAGTCTCAGAATTGGATAATCCAAGAGAAGTAAGTCTCTCCAGTAAAAGAGAATATTCTGCAACATCAGAATACTTGATATATACAGTCGCACTGGCAGGAGTGGCATATTTTGTGATTATCTCCCCAAGCTCCTGACTAGGAGTAGCTTCATATGTATCCATAAGAGAAATCATAACCTGATCATAAGTAGTAAATGCATCACCGCTCCAGAGAGTAACATCATTACCATTTTCGTCATACTCTCCCCATGCATGTGAATATGCAGAAGAAACCAGCTCTAGAGCATCTGCATTGGTTGGATTCTCAGCCAAAACAGAAACCATTGAGGAAATAGTATCGATATCGCCCTCTCCGGCATTGATCTTGCTTACTGCCTCATTCAATATAACTGCATAATAATTACTCAAGAGTGATTCATTATGAGTGTTTTCCCAGCCATTATATAAAATATTTTTGGCTGATTCTGTATCATCCATACTCAGATAAGCACCAGCCATATTGGAATATGCTTCTACCTTGCTGGAATCCAGTTCAATAGCGTCGGCATAAGAATCAATAGCCTGTTCATATTCTTCTGAATAAACATATTCATTACCTGCAGCAATAGCTCTGTTAGCCTTAACTCCGGGAATCTGATTATAAGCAACAACTCCTCCGCCAATTACCAGTGTCAGTGTAAAAATGATCATTCCAAATTCAAGTCTTGCAACAAAAGTTTTTGTTCTTCTCTTTTTTGCTCGCAGCTCTGCTCTGCTAAGTTCCCTATTTCTTGATGCCACCTTAAAAACCTTCTCTTTCTATATATTTCCAAAAGGCTTCCTTCCAAAAGAAGCCATCCCCAACCTATAACAAAATTTTGTTACTGTCTGTAAAACAGCTTTAAGCCTCCCATAGGGAAAGACTTGTTGTAGATATCGCATCTGCTCCCGCTTCCAGGGCAGCCATGATATCTTTTTTATCTCTCAAAAGTCCACCGGCAATAAGTGGAATACTTGTATCATTCTTGATCTCAGTAATGATCCTCGGCATGATACCGGGCAATATCTCAATAGCATCCGGTTCATACTGCCTGATCTGTTTTTTTAGATTAGTCAATGCAATAGAATCTATGATAAATGACCTCTGGATGCCAATAAGTCCAAGTTCTTTAGCTCTTTTTATAAGGGCCGGTTTAGTTGATATGATTCCCTGAGCCTTCGTATTCTGTGATATAAAATCAATAGCTATCTCTTTTCCTGAAAGTCCTGAAACAAGATCGGTATGAACTATAGCAACCTTACCACTATCAATTACTTTGGAGACAATCTGTCCAATATCAACGATAGTTCCATATAGGATAAATACCACGTTACAGTCCGACCTGCATGCATGGCTCAATCCCTCGTCATCTTTTACCGCAGCAACAATAGGCGATATCTCCAAAAGATCAGACATCTTATCCATACTTAATAAACCTCTAGAACCCTCTAAAATATTCAAAGCACAACAAATTTATAATATCATAAAGGAGCTGCTTTGTGTATAATTCTTGGCTCAGCATATATAAAAACTGAAAAAGCCAGGGTATCTGATCTGACTTACAGACAGCCCTGGCAGCACTTTTTTACTATAAAATTATGATAAATCAGATGATCATGCAAGGATCTCATCAACAACTGCTTTGATCTCAGCATCTTTGCAGCTTGCATCAAAATATTCCTTGAAGTGTTCTCCTGAAAGAGCACCTTTAACAAGGTCTCTGTCAAGCTCTCTTAAGATATCTGTAAGTTTTCTGTAAGTAACAGTCTTTACCTGATCAAGGATCTTCTTATTTCTCTGCTCAGGAACTGCTCTTTCTCTAGGATATCCCTGACCACTTGGCTCACAGAAGAGCTTTTCAAAAATATACTCAAGATTAAGGTCTCCACCCCATCCAAATCCTTTTGCAAAAGGAATAGCAATGGCATTACCATCGTTGATCTGTGCAAATGTGTAAGCATCAAGAGCATCTTCTACATGTCCGCAGATAACACCTGGGAATGAATTAAGTGCAAGCATAGCGCCTTCACCTGTACCACATCCTGTTACTACATAATCAACAGCACCGGAATTTAATAAAACTGCTGCAAGAATACCATTCTGAACATAAGTAAGCTGAGCTTCATCCTCTGCTGTATACATTCCATAATTAACTACTTCAAAGCCATGTGCATCAGCAACCTTTTTAAGTGCGTTATAAATAACACCATTTTTAGCCGCCTGGCTGTTCTCATTTATTAAAGCAATTCTCATATTGCCACCTCCAAAAATATCTTTTACATAGAACATCTTTATTATAATTTTTAGATAATCTGATTGTCTATGCATACCGCGACTTTGTGTAAATTTTGCAAGATTTTAGATAACAAAAGCAAAAGAGCATTTTATCTACCAAAGTTATGGTAAATAAAATGCTCTACATATATCTTTTTATTGGATCTGTACGATTACAGCTGGTAGAAACCAACCTTCTTATAAACTTTTCTAAGAGTCTTATTTGCAACATAGGAAGCCTTTTCAGCACCCTGTCTGTAAACATCCTCAAGATAAGCCTTATCCTTAATGAGACGCTCTGCCTCTTCACGGATTGGTCTAAGATGCTCAATTACAGCTTCACCAACAACAGGTTTGAACTTACCATAGCCCTGTCCTTCGAACTCTTTTTCAATCTCTTCGAAAGACTTACCTGTTATAGTTGAATAGATATTCATCAGGTTGGCAACGCCCGGCTTATTCTCTTTATCATAACGAACGCAGTTTTCTGTATCACTGTCAGTAATGGCTCTCTTAAACTTTCTTGCGATAACATCAGGCTCATCCATGATAAATACGCATCCTTCAGGAATAGATTTAGACATCTTATCTCCAGGAGTTGAAAGACCATATATACGAGCACCCTGCTTTGCAATAAGTGGTTCAGGGATCTTGAATACATCTCCGTAAATACCATTGAAACGCTGTGCAATATCACGGCAGATCTCAACATGCTGCTTCTGATCTTCTCCTACTGGTACATAGTCAGGCTGATACAGCAAAATATCAGCTGCCATAAGAACAGGATATGTAAACAGGCCTGCATTGATATTATCCTTATGCTTCTCAGATTTATCTTTAAACTGTGTCATTCTTGAAAGCTCACCAAACATAGTGTAGCAATTAAGCACCCATGAAAGCTGAGTATGAGCCGGAACATGAGACTGAAGGAAAAGTGTATTTTTCTCAGGATCAAGTCCACAGGCAATGTACTGAGCCAGCTGATTTAAAGATCTGCGACGAAGTTCTGCAGGATCCTGTCTGACTGTAATTGTATGCAAATCTGCCATAAAATAATAGCATTCATAATCGTTAACTCTATCAGCCCAGTTCTTGATGGCTCCAAGATAATTACCAAGATGAAGATCACCACTTGGCTGAATTCCAGATAACATTCTCTTCTTAGCTTCTTCCATACTAAAATCCCTCGTTGTTTCTTTTATAAAATAACTACACAAGAATCTATTTTACCATATATAAAAAATAATAAAAATAGATTAAATTATTGTCTGATAAGTTTTCCCATCTCGCCGATGGAATCAAAAATAGCATCCGGCTTGACGTCAGATTTATCAACGTCTTCCATTGTAGCCTCTCCAGATAAAACAAGAACTCCCATGGCTCCGTTATTTACTCCGGTTGCAACATCAGTATATAAGCGGTCTCCCACAAAGGTGATCCCGGACTTATCTACTCCAGTAAGTCTCTCTACCATGTCAGCTGTCTGTGCAAAAGGCTTGCCCACATAAGTAGGCTTAACGCCGGTGCTTAAAGTAATAGCAGCACACATAGCTCCGCAATCAGGAATAAATCCGCCCTCCACAGGACAATTAATATCAAGATGAGTTGCAAGGAACAAGGCTCCATTTCTAATATAATTGCAGGCTCTCGTTAAGGATTCATAGGTGAGAGTCTTATCAAATCCCACAACTACAATATCCGGAGTCACAATTCCTTCTTCCATATAGTCATATGCATTTCTCTCACACCAGAGATAATCATCATCATCCGGATCACCAATTTCTGAAGCCTTCTGGTCTTTATAATTTTTTACCTGATCATTGATCAAATTTATACCCGCATCCTTAAAGCTCTTGATCAAAGGCTCTGTTCCCAGCAGATATACGCTCTTTCCCTTATAATAAGTATCCAGATAAGATATCATCACATCTCCGGAAGTCATGATCTGATCTCTAGTAATGTGGCAATTCATCTTAGCCAGCTTATCAATATATTTTTCAGGTGACTGAGAAGAATTATTGGTAAAAAACACATAGCGTTTGCCAGCCTTTTCTACAGCCCTGAGAAAATCTAAAGATCCCTCAAGAATCCTGTTTCCAAGGTAAAATGTTCCGTCCATATCAAGTACAAAAAGCTTGGTCTTATTCAAAAGTTCCAATCTATCCATGCAATCCTGCTCCATTCATAACAGAGTCAGGGACTCAATCTTAAAAGCCCCTGACCCTGAAAGTATATATCAATTATTTAGTATGTTTATCGAACCAGTTGGTTATCTCAGTAAGTCTCTTCATTCTGTGTTTAGGCTTACCTGCTCTTGAAAGCTCATGGTTTTCGCCACGGAAGATGCACATTCTGGTCTCAACACCTCTTGCTGCAATTGCCTGCATCATCTGCATACCCTCAGGAAGAGGACATCTGTAATCTTCATCACTATGAAGGAATAATGTAGGCGTCTTAACCTTATCTGCATATTTCAGAGGAGACTGATCCCATAAAATCCTGGTATTATCATCGCCAAAAGCATTAGCAGCTCCGCACTGATCAGGTCCAAATATCTCTCCAATATCAGAAATAAATGAAAATGAGATCCAGTTTGAAATTGATCTCTGGCTGGCTGCGCAGCAGAACCTGTCTGTATGACCGATTATCCAGTTTGTCATAAATCCGCCATAGCTTCCGCCGGTTTCACATAGCTTAGTCTTGTCAATATTTGGATAAGCCTCAAGAACAGCATCTGTAAAATCCATAAGGTTCTTAAAATCTGTTTTACCATAGTCATTTCTTATATCAGCAAACTCATCGCCTCTTCCATCAGAACCTTTGATATTGGTAAAAAATACTACGTATCCCTTTGCTACCCATAGCTGCATCTCATGGAAGAAAGTCTCACCATATACGCATCTTGGACCGCCGTGAACGTCAAGAACTGCAGGATATTTCTTCTTAGGATCAAATCCATCAGGGAGCAGTACCCATCCGCGAAGGTCAAGTCCTTCAGAGGTATAGTCTATTCTGTTTGGCTTTGCAATATATCTGCCTTCAGTTACTTCATCATTAAGGAAAGTGACGCGCTTTTTGTTCATTGTCTTTTTATCCATTACAAAAAACTCTGCCACATGATCCCATCCCTGGTAAATGATAGCTATATCATCTTTGGAAGCATCCATTGAGCACACAAGACCGTCTTCTTCCCAAATAGTCTTCTTACTAAGCTTTTTACCGGATTTATCAGCTGTAAACTTGAAAATAGCATTATGATCTCTTACAGTAGCAACTGACAGATACTCTTTTTCTCCTTCATAGATACCGCCAAAGCCTTCAGCAGTATCTCCCAGAACTGAAGAATACAGGGAAACTTCCGGAACATAGGCTGCAGATATCTTATCCTTTTCAACAAGGCATATATCACTGGTCTGGTTAGTACCATATTTCTTCATATCAGAAGCATACACATACAATTTGCCATCCAGGCTAAACAATCCGCCAAGTGACAGATCATTCTTTTTATAGATACCTTCTGTCTTTTTTGTCTTAATATCATAAGCGTATACATTCTGATACTTTGACTGCTTTGACTTTTCAATATTTCCGCAATAATAGATCTTTTCATCCTTAACATACAGATCATTTGCATTAAAATATGGCTGTGTCACTCTCTTGCAAGCAGCTTTAGCTTCAGATGCGCCATCATCTTCAATTATTTCCACAGTAAAAAGAGCTGTCCTACTGCCATTAGTAAATCCGGCCCCATTGAACCAATAAGGAATCTCATCAACTATCTGATAATCCTTATCTTCTTTTTCCTGCTCTTCCTTCTTCTTTCTGGTCTCCTCACTGTCCTTGTATGCATCAGGGTCGCTGGCCTTGATATTGCCAAGAGCTGCAAAGAGCTTGTCGTTTACCTTTTTAAATGTATTGACAGGAAAAGGAAGTGTGAGCCATGGTCTAGCCTCACCGCCTGATATATTTAATTTATAGAGTTTTGTTGTTCCTGCCTTATCATCTTTAGTATGTCTGGATAAAATAATATTTTCATTATCAGCCCAGATAACAATACCGGCATCCAGAGTCCATGTAACCTGTCTTGCCTTATCATCACCTATTGTATATAGCCATATGTCAGTATGATATTCATTCTTATCGACATCACTTCTTGTAACCTGAAAAGCAACATTTTTACCATCAGGGCTAAAAAGAGGATGTGAAGGGATTTTATATTTAGTAATATCCTCTAACTCGATTTTCTGTAATTTAGATTTATTCATGCCTTACCTCCAAGTAGTTTTTTTCAAAAATATATATATGACAATGAGTCAATCTGATACGTCCCCAGTGACTCATTGTACGCAATGAGTCATTTTGATACGTCCCCGGTGACTCAATTCACGCTATCAAAATATTCTGCTCTGGCGTCCAGTATCTTTTGAAGGCCAGCGTTTACAAGTTCGTCATAGCCTGATTCGTATACTGTATCAAATTCATCAGCCGGAGCTGTTATGCAATCATATGCAAATTCGGTCATTCTGATCGTTAAGTCAGTTCCATAAGTAGATTCTGCATCAGAAACAACGCCATAAGTAGGGAATCTGAATTTACCAATGGAAGTGGTCTCGTAATAATCCTGATACCAGTCAACTGTAGCCCAGTCTTTTTCCTGATTATCATAATTACTCTGAGCAAGGATATCAAAAGAATTAACCCACTCAAAATTAAGATTCATGATACAAAGATCATCACAGGTTCCGGGATAACCAATTTCTTCCTTGATCGCACTTGAAGGCTCCACTGCCACACCATTTGAATCATATATAAGATCAGGTGTATATCTGACCTGAACTGCAACCTCAGGATCAGCAAGCCAGTTCAAATATTTCATACAAGCTATTGTCTTGGCCTCATCAGCAGTTGACGGGATCATAACAAACATGGCATGTCGATATTCAAAGGGATTTCTGTATGTTCCATCTGAGGTTTCAAAACAGTTTATCGGGATCCATGTAGGTTGCACATTTATAGTTGTATTAAGGGTTGCAATGCAGCTCCATATATTAGTAGCATCATCAAGCACAAATCCAGCTTTTCCCTCAGAAACAGCTCTCTTGAAATTATCTTCTGATGTATCTTCAGTAAAATCCTGTGTAATAAGACCGTCATTATACCAGGCATTCAGCTGTTTTAATCCTTCTTTGGATCCTGGAGCAATTGTCATATATTGCTCACTATATATGTAGGCGTCCCTGTCAGATTCCAGATCAACATAAGAACCCACAAAATTAAGATACATTTTTTCAGTATCCTGTCTGCCACTCATAGCCCAAGGTGTACCAAGCCCAGCATCCTTTACAGCGTACAGGTACTCTCCAAGCTCTTCTTTGGTAGTCGGAACTTCCATGCCAAGCTCATCAAGCCAGTCCTTACGGATATATGAAACATGTCTTGCACTTTCAGTTCCGCGCTGCTTCATGACAGCATATTTGCCATCTGCAAGATCTCCGACTCCATCCTGAGCCTCAGCGCAGTAGTTCTGGATATTCTGCCCATATTGTTCATATACCTCAGATAATTCATTAAGCTGACCATTAGAAGCATAATTATAAAAAAGCGCTTGATCGTAGGTAAATACTATATCCGGAGCAGTTCCAGCAGACATCATGATATTGAGCTTTTCATCAGACTCTACTCTCGGTATTGAAACATATTCAACATTGATATTATAAAGATCGCTAACCTGCTGTTTTATCCAGTCAGTCAACGCATTATTTTCAGCATTTGTTCCAATAGCAGCATCTCCACGATCCCACACCATTACTCTTATAGTAACTTCTTCGCCATAGAGATTTTCTTCTTCTGTAGATGACTGCGCAGGTAAATAACCATCCACGGCATGCATTTCTTCATTTTCAGATTTTGAACAACCAGTCATAATTACCATTGCTAAAGCAAGTGCCAATGTTCTGGCAATACTCTTTCTTTTCATACGTTAATTCCTCCTCATAATACTAATCGTATGATCAAAACCTGTATAATCAGTAAAATACAAGGTAGTAGCACCCTTTATCTTTCCTTCAGAATCCTCTTTTCCTTCCATAAAATGATGATTACCAAAACCAGGACCCACAGTCAAAGTATCTACATTATTAGTAAACAAAGTACTTCCAGCCTTGACAGTTATAGCCTCGGAGCCATCAAGATAGGAAGCCATATAATCATTTTCCATAAAAGTAGCGCCGCAAACAGCCACCTCTACTCTAAAAGGATCGTTTTCAACTCCTTCCGTTACTACTCTAACATCCAGTCCATCCTTTTGAGGTCTTTCTGATATATATACATCAATATCCAGATCAGGCCCCAGCTTTTTATCGCGGCTGTCATTGTCCATTTCCCACCAGTTACTGGTAGCAGGACGATTTTCATCTTTCCATGGAAGATAATACCAGCCCCTCATAGTCTGATGAAGATGATAGGCGCCTGCGTTATGGTCTAATGTCTCTGATCTAAAGGCTCTATGCTCACAAAAGCTTCCCGTCACCTTCATAATGAGTTCCATTGTACCCAGGTTAAAATATAGAAAATCAGACTTACCATTCATAATGGTAAAGGTGTAATTACCACTTCTTGCACGTACGATCCCTGATTCCCTGTACATTACTTCATAGTCAGGGTAAGAAAATCTCTCTTCATATTCAGTATCCTTCCACTGTGGATACCTCATAAAAAATATAAGAACATCCGGCTCAAGCAGCCCCTTTTCCTTATTTATATCGATTATGGTATTGGCCATCTGGTAAAATTCAGGAATATTATGCTTATGAGCCATGAGCATATATTCGGTATAGTAATACTTGGGATATGTAACAAGATCCTTGTCAAATCTCGTAGAATTAGCTGAAAAAACTGACCCATCCATCTCCCAATACTGAAGCATCATCTTAAGATTTCTGACAGCACACTCTTCGTAGGTCTCATCTCCAGTAGCCTCAGTCAAAAGGATCATGGCGTCATTGTTGACGCGATTGTAATTGCCTGCTGACTTTTCAGCAAATTCACCATCTTCGTTACAATCAATGCCCTCAGCCAGATACCTGTCAGCAACATCTTTCATTTTCTCTTCATTAAAGAGCCTTGAGCACATCATCAATATAGAAGCTATTACCCATCTGTGGTTAGGCGTATGAAAGCCGCCTTCCATGATGCCGTAAGCTCCCTTTTTGATTATATTTTCAAATCTGCCATAAATCTCATTTTCCTTGTCATCTCTATCTATATCCTTAAGATACAGATAGAAATTCAGCATCTTTTTTAAAATAAATGCAGTGTCAGGTGCAGAATAAAAATTACAGGTAACATAGTCAAAAAGGCCGTTTTCATGCTGCACCTTCTCCACATATGCAATAGCAGGCATTATCCTGTTATAAAGTCTATCATCATGATAAAACTTGCTGTCCCTGCACAGATAAAGAGCGATCATGGAACAAGCCCTGTAAATAGTATATTTAGCTTGTACAATGCCCGATTTATCTACGAATGCTCCAAAATCAGGCTTACTCTCATCTAAAATCTGAAAAGGAAAAGAATTTACTACTCTTTTCTCAGTACCCTTCAAAATATAAGTATAATGTTCCTTCATAATAACCCCAAAATACCCCAGCAAGCTTATTTATCCAAAAATATCGGATTAGTGATCGCCATATTAGTACAATCATCTCTGGCAATCAGATATATCCAATTGATATCTGAAACATCCATATTCAGACGGCAGCTGTGATCATAAAAACGTCCATCGCTCATAGTAAGAGTCTCTTCCTGAAGATCATATACAACAGGTGCCCCCTTATCAGAATGTATCTCTAATGTCTTTACAGGTCTGTTAGACAAAAGAGTTATCTCAAGCTCCACATCATTACTATGGATCTTGATCCTACTACCCGGAAAGGCTCCAAGGATCTTAAAGAAAAGGATCGGCCCGTCAGTCAAAAAAGAACATCCATGCCGGAGCGCATCCATAACAATTTCAGGATCTAAATCATTATCCAGATGTACATAGGTCCTTACTCCACCACTAGTCAGGTCAGTCTCAGCCCATTTTTCAAGAATATTTATGACCTTCTCCATTATCAGTCTGAAACAATATAGCTCCTCGCCATCTTCAACTTCTTTATAATCAGCGTCTTTGAGACTTTGATACAAACATACCATCTCATCAAAAAGCACATTGTAATCATCTGCTTTAGTATTGTGACAATCACTTCCTGCAGTAGCCGGAATGAACCGTCCCTGGCCAAGAAGACTCTCCCAGAGCTTTAAAGCCTTATCATTGGTCGTACCCTTTTCCATAGGATTAGAACCATTCCATATCTCCAGAGTCTCAAAAATATCTATCATATTGTAGAAATCAGGATTCCATGAAATGGATCTCTGCAGATCCCTAGGGTGATTTAGCTGTGCAAGACCTTTTTCGCTTTTGATCTCTTGTACTATCCTTCTAAACTCGCCTCTAAGATACTCATCTGTTCTATGCTCATCATCAGGAATAGCATATATAACGTCTTTCTCAACTCCCATGGACATAACATGTCCGTTAGAAGTAGATATTTCCTTGGATACTATGGGGCAAAAATCCTTTGCCTGTGTTTTTCTCCAGGCATCATGGTTAAAAACATTATGATGGTCGCTAAGGCATCCATAAGTCAGTCCCATAGCCATCATCGACAGTGCCACATCACTGGCAGACTCCACTACCAGGTCATCACCTTTCCAGACAGGAGAACTGTAAACGCTGTGATGATGCAGATCTCCGGCATGCCATCCCAAAGCTCCAAGATCTATAAAACGCTTAAGCTCATAATCCCTGCAGATAACAGCACTGGCAGTAACATCAACGTGATCAGTGATGATCTCATATTCACTGCCCTTGGATATCTCAACAACATATCTGCCAATCTCAAGATCTGCCGTGAGTCTGCCATTATAGTAGGTTGTGTATCTGCTCATTGTGATCTTGCCATTTACCCTGTCAAAATCATCAAAGCCCTCACCCTCCAGCAGTTTAAAAAACTTTACCTGGCAAGGTGTACCTTTTTTATTTTCATCTAAAACAGTTATAAGTATTCGGCCAAGAGCCTTGTTTTCTATAGGCTCACAAGGTCCATCCTCTAGTCCATGTCTTTTAAGAGCTTCATACAAGCGTTCTGCTGTCATTGAATTTACCACAGCATCATGCTTATATTCATCCATACCCTGTAAAAGGCCGATTGCAATTGATAAAAACTTAGTTTGTTTAGACATTTTTTCCTTCAAGCACCAATAATTCAGGCATATTTTTTAATAGTCTCGTTGATCCTGTCCTTTACAATATTGGAAATCTGTACAGAGGACAGTCCCTTATACTCCTCATAATAAATAGGCTCAAGAAAATGAACCTGTGTAGTAACAGGAATAAGTGAAAATGAACTTAGATCAAATACTTTATATGAATTGATAAGCGCGACTGGAACAATCGGACTTTTGGCCTTGATGGCACATTTAAAAGCTCCGGGAAGAAATTCCTGCAAGCTGTTATGATTATTCTTATATCCGCCCTCAGGGAAAACAATATATCGTCTTCCTTTTTTCACTTCCTCAATGATCTGATATATAGCCTTGACCTGTGCTCTTATATCCGATTTGTCTATCCTGCATCCCTTAAGTAAAGTAATAAACTCATTTGCAAATATCAGATGTGACCTTTTCTCATCGATCAATATGGTACATGGCTGTGCATGAGCACCGATGATGCCCAAGGTATCATATTTTCCCTGATGATTGGCATACATCACGTATCCGCAATCCTTTGGCAGATTCTCAACACCATATGCCTTAGTCCTTATACCTCCATTATGTTTCATAATGGCAACCATATGTCTAGCTATCTTATAGCGGGTTGCTTCATCGTAACTGTCCCTGTGTTTTTCAACATAAGTTACACGTAATGCATAATACATAATAAAGGGCATAGATACCAAAATAACCCAAACAAGTCTCAACATAACATTTATCCTTAAAAAAATTCCAGTACGATAAATGAATTATTTAGCCAAATCCACTCATGTACTAGTGTAGTGTCTCGTTGACGATTAATCAAAACTCACCCCTGTCACAGGACAGGGTATAGTGAGCTCAGTTTGAT